>JABBOD010000017.1 GCA_019351995.1 Acidobacteriota bacterium | reverse complement strand
ACGAACGCGAAACTAGATATCGGAACCGCAACACCTGAGTAATCGGAAACCCTCCCATGCTCCGCCGCCAGGATTCGAACCCGGACCTTACGGCACCAAAGGCCGAAGTGCTGCCGTTACACCACAGCGGATCGCGCACGCGATGCTGTGGGCATCCGGCGCCCAATAAGTCTGCCAGACGGGAGAGATGTCAGACGGCCGAGGCAACCGCCGGCTGGGATACTGGACGGATGCCCACCTCCGACGAAGTCGACCGCATCGTCGGCGACTGGTCGCGCGAGCGCCCGGACGTGGACTTCGCACCGATGCAGGTGCTCTCCCGGGTCGCCCGGCTGGCCAAGCACCTCGATCGGGCGCGACGCACGGCCTTCGAGGCATCCGATCTGGAGCCGTGGGAGTTCGACGTATTGGCAGCCCTTCGTCGCGCGGGTTCGCCATACCAGCTCAGCCCGAAGGCGCTGCTGCAGCAGACACTCGTCTCCAGCGGCACGATGACGAACCGCATCGACCGCCTCGTCGAACGTCGTCTGGTCGAGCGGCACACCGACCCGCACGACGGGCGCGGGGTGCTCGTCGTGATGACCGACCGGGGTCGACGAGCGGTGGATGACGCGATCAGCGAGCTGCTCACCGACGAGGCCCGCCTGCTCCAGGCCCTCTCCCCCGCCGACCAGGACCGGCTCAGCGTACTTCTCCGCAAGCTCAGCCTCGACTACGACTGAGTCAACGGGCCGCAGCCCGTGCCTGCACCCGTGCCTGCCAGCGCGGGGTTCGCGCGCCAGTGCGGGTCGCGCAAACCCCGCGTGGACTCGTGCACCCCGCGCTCGATCAGGGGGGGCGTCCGCGTGGGACGGCCTTCCACGTCCGCACGCGTGCGGGCGAGAGCCGGCGATGAGCCGCGGCTCCATCTGCGCCCGGTAACATCGCCACATGACCACCGCCGCATCCCCCTCCTCCACCGCCTCGCCGATCTCTCGCGCCTTCGCGCCGCTCGCAGGGGTTACCGCGCTCGGCGTTTTCGCGCAGGCGATCACGGCCGGGGAGTTCGTGTCCCAGAAGAACCGCGACGGCTGGATCACCGCACACAGCATGATCGGCAACGTGACGCTGCTGCTCGCGCTGGCGACCGCCATCGTCGCCATCATCGCGTTCCGTTCAGCTCAGCGTCCGCTCATGATCGGATCGATCGTGCTGTTCGTGCTGCTGATCGTGCAGACCATCATCGGCCACCTGATCACCGATGCGCACCAGGACGGCTGGATCGGGGTGCACGTGCCCCTCGCGTTGATCATCTTCGGCATCACGGTGTGGCTGCCGATCCGCTCCGCGGCTCTGCGCCGGGCGGCCTGAACCCTCGCGCCTCAGGCCGGTGAGCGCGGGGTTCGCGCCCGAATGCGGGGCGCGCGCACCCCGCGGTGGCGCGCCAACCCCGCGCTCGCTGGCTGTTAGCCCTCGAGCAGGGCGCTGAGCTCGAGCCAGCGTTCCTCGAGTGCGGCGGCGTCGGACTCGAGCTTCGCCAAGTCGGTCTGCAGCGCGCCGAGCCCCTGATAGTCGTTCTGATCGTGGGCGGCGAACTCGGCGTGCTTCGCCGCGATCTGGTCGGTGTACTTGACGAGTCGACGGTTCGCGGCGGCGAGTTCCTTCTCGGCATCCCGCTTCGCGGCGCCCGTGAGCCCGCTGGCGCGCTGCGGGGAGCGCGAGCCGCTTCCGGCCCCGGCCGCGACATCTGCGCCGCCGGACGTTCCCGCCGCCGGTTGGCGGCGTTCTGCGGTCTGATCGGCCCTGATGCGCAGGTACTCCTCCACCCCGCCAGGGAGGTGCCGGAACCTGCCGTCGAGCACCGCGTACTGCTGGTCGGTCACCCGCTCGAGCAGGTACCGGTCGTGCGAGACGACGAGCAGGGTGCCCGGCCAGGAATCGAGCAGGTCCTCCATCGCGGCGAGCATGTCGGTGTCGAGGTCGTTGGTCGGCTCGTCGAGGATCAGCACGTTCGGCTCGTGCAGCAGGATCAGCAGCAGCTGGAGTCGGCGCTTCTGGCCGCCGCTGAGATCCTTCACCGGAGTCGACAGTTGCGCGCTCGTGAACCCGAGCCGCTCCAGCAACTGGCCGGGGGTGAGCTCCACCCCGCCGCTGACGAAGGTGGTGCGCTCGCGCGCGATCACCGCACTGACCCGGTCGTTCGCAATGTCGGCGAGTTCGTCGAGTCGCTGATCGAGGATCGCGAGCTTGACGGTCTTGCCGCGCTTCACTCGACCGGTTGTCGGCTCGATGGTGCCCGCGACCAGGCCCAGCAGCGTCGACTTGCCCGCACCGTTCACCCCGAGGATGCCGGTGCGCTCGCCGGGCGCGATGCGCCACTCGATCGGATGCAGGACCTCGCGACCGTCATAGGTCACGGTGGTGTCGAGTAGATCCACGACGTCCTTGCCGAGCCGCGACACGGCGAGCCTCGCGAGAGAGACGGAGTCGCGGATGGGCGGGATATCGTCGATCAGCGCGGCAGCGGCATCCACCCGGAACTTGGGCTTCGTCGACCGGGCGGGAGCCCCGCGCCGCAGCCACGCGAGTTCTTTGCGCATCAGGTTCTGGCGCTTCGACTCGGTCGCCGACGCCATCCGGTCGCGCTCAACTCGCTGCAGAATGTAGGCCGCATAGCCGCCCTCGAACGGCTCGATGATCCCGTCGTGGACCTCCCAGGTGTCCGTCGAGACCTCGTCGAGGAACCAACGGTCGTGGGTCACCACCACCAATCCGCCCGAGTTCGTCGGCCAGCGCTTGGTGAGGTGCTGCGCGAGCCACGCAACACCCTCGAGGTCCAGGTGGTTGGTCGGCTCGTCGAGGAAGACGATGTCCCAATCGTGCGTGAGCACGGAGGCGAGCGCGACCCGGCGACGCTGACCGCCGCTGAGGTCATCGACCAGGGCATCCCAGGGGATATCGCCGACGAGCCCCGCGATCACGTCGCGCACGCGAGCATCACCCGCCCACTCGTACTCGGGCCGGTCGCCGACGATCGATTCGGCGACCGTGAGCCCGGTCACGAGTGCATCGGACTGGTCGAGCATGCCGATCGTCACACCGCCGCGGCGGGTGACGCGCCCCGAATCGGGCTGCATGCGCCCCGCGAGGAGCCTCAGCAGGGTCGTCTTCCCGTCCCCGTTGCGACCGACGACGCCGATCCGAGCACCCTCATCGATGCCCACGGTGACGTTCTCGAAGACCACTTTGGTCGGGTACTCGAGCGAGATGTTCTCTGCGCCGAGGAGGTGTGCCATCCCTCGAGCCTACGTTCACAGCGGGCACTGGGATTTCGCCCCATACCCTCCGATAGTGAGAGTTCTCCGCCCGGGTGCGATTGCCGCGATCGCGGCTGCCGCCGTGGTGCTCGCCGGATGCTCGGCCACGCCCTCATCATCCTCAGCCGAGACGCTGGTCGCCGACCCGAGCGTGGTCACGATCGGCGACTCGATCATGAGAGGTCACGGGCTCACCCCCGCCCAAGCCTGGCCTGCGCTCATGGCCGTACACGACGACTGGCGGCTCGATAACCTCGCCTGCGACGGGGCGGGGTTCCTGGCGATGGGCGACAGTTCGGAATGCGGCGGCACCTTCGCGGGTCTGGTCGCGCAGGCGGTGGCGCTGCATCCGCGAACGATCATCATCGAGGGCAGCAGCAACGACTTCGGCGAAAGCAACAGCAGCCTGATGCCGGAGACGCTGGCGCAACTCAAGGAGCTGCGCGCCGCGCTCCCCCACGCGCAGATCATCGGGCTGAGCACGATCTGGGGCGACACCGCCGTCCCGGCGCAGCTCGCCGACATCGATCACCAGGTGCGCACCGCGGTGACGTCGGTCGGCGGGGTCTTCCTGAACATCGGGCAGCCGCTGGGTGGGCATCCGGAATGGATGCAGTCCGACGACGTGCACCCGACAACCGCCGGTCAGGTGGCGATCTACGCCGCCGTGCAGGCGGCCTTCGATCGGGCGCACCTACACGCCTGAAGCGACCGCGCCATCGCCATCGCCGCGCCCTTGCCACCGCTGAAAGTACGTGGTCAGCGCCGCTCTCAGCGCTGAGAGTACGGAGATATGCGTACTCTCAGCGAAACGCGGCGAGAGACGCGAGACGCGAAACGCGGCGCGCGGCGCGCGGCGCGAGGGTCAGTCGCTGACGATGCGGGCGCCGTGCACCGGCCCGGTGGCGCGCACCACCGCGAGGCGGGCCGCGGAGAGGGCGACCTGGAGCTCGAGGGCGGCGTCGGCATCCGGGGTCAGGAAGGCGACAGTGGGTCCGGAGCCGGACACGATGCCGGCCAATGCGCCGTTCTGTTCGCCCAGCTCGATGACCTCGGTGAGGCTCGGTTGCAGATGCAACGCCGGCGCCTGGAGGTCGTTGTGCATCGCCTCGGCGAGCATGGTCGGGTCGCCGGCGCGCAGGGCCTGCAGCACATCCGTGTCGACGGATGGCCGCGGGTCGACCGGGAAGATGTCTTGCGCGTGGCGTTCGCGGTGGGCGTCGAGCTCGCGGTAGACGGCCGGCGTCGAGAGGCCGAAGTCCGCCAGTGCCAGCACCCACTGGAAGGTGCCCTGGGCGAGCGCCGGGGACAGCTCGTCGCCGCGGCCGGTCCCGATCGCGGTGCCGCCGGTGAAGGCGAACGGCACATCCGAGCCGAGCTTGCGGGCGAGTTCCAGCAGTTCTTCGCGCGGGACCTCGGTGCCCCAGAGGGTGTCGCAGGCGAGCAGAGTCGCTGCCGCGTCCGCCGATCCGCCGCCCATGCCGCCGGTGACGGGCACGTGCTTCGTCAGCTCGATGTCCGCCCCGCCGCGGTAGCCGGTCTTCGCCGCCAGCAGGCGGGCGGCCCGAATCGCGATGTTGCTGCCGTCGGTCGGGACGCGGCTCAACTCGACCGTGCCGGCGACGCTCACCCGGAAGTCATCCGCCTCGGAGACGCGGACATCTTCGTAGAGCGAAACCGCCTGATACGCGATCGCGACGTCGTGATATCCGTCGTCGAGCAGAGCCCCCACCTTGAGGAAGACGTTGACCTTGCCCGGAGCCTTGACGTGCACCCTGCGGACCATGAACACCACCCTAGGTGACGCGCGAGGACCCTCGAATCGCCGAGGCGGAGGCGCCGGGTCAGGCGCGAGCGACGCGAAGAAAGTCGTGAACCGAGAGTTGCTCACCACGGAGCGTCGGATCGACGCCGGCGGCTTCGAGCCGAGCGGATGCCGACGCCGATCCGCCGGACATCTCGCTCAGCGCCTGCCGCAGCATCTTGCGGCGTTGGCCGAAGGCGGCATCCACGAGGGCGAAGGTGTCGACCCGCTCCTGCTCGGACCCCGGCAGCTCGGCCATGCGCTCGAACGACACGAGGATCGAGTCGACGTTCGGAACCGGCCAGAACACCTGACGACTCACCTGTCCGGCCGTCGACCACCTCCCGTACCAGGCGGCCTTCACGCTCGGAGAGCCGTAAACCTTCGAGCCGGGGTCGGCGGCGATCCGCTGACCGACCTCGGCCTGCACCATCACGAGTGCGGTCTGCAGGCTCGGGACGCTCTGCAACAGGTGCAGCAGAACCGGCACGGACACGTTGTACGGCAGGTTGGCGACCAGCCGGACCGGAGCGCCGGGCAACTCGGTGACCTTCATCGCGTCGTCGGTGATCACGGTCAGACGGCCCGCGGCATCCGGAGCGAGCTCGGCGACGGTCAGCGGCAGCTGGGTCGCGAGTCGCTCATCGATCTCGACGGCCGTCACCAGCGCACCCGCCTCGAGAAGGCCGAGGGTCAGCGACCCGAGCCCCGGGCCCACTTCGAGAACCTCGTCGCCCGCCTCGACCTTCGCCACCCGCACGATTCGACGCACCGTGTTACCGTCGACCACGAAATTCTGGCCGAGCTTCTTGGTGGGCTGAAGGTCAAGCTGCTCCGCGAGATCCCGGATCTCCGCGGGCCCGAGCAAGGTCACGCGGCGCTCACGGACGCACCCCGACGAGCGCGGTCGGCGAGTCGACCGGGTGATCGTCCCAGTGACCGTAGACGAGCTCGGTGTTCGAGCTGATCTGCTCGGCGAGCGTCGAGGCGTCGATGCCGAGGTGCGCGGCCATCGCCCGCAGGGTGTGGGGTATCAGGTACGCCGAGTTCGGCCGCCCGCGGAAGGGCGTGGGCGTCAGGTAGGGGGCATCCGTCTCAATGAGGATGCGCGAGCGCGGGATCACCTCGAGCGCGTCTCGCAGCGGCTGCGCGTTCTTGAAGGTGACCGTACCCGCGAACGAGAGATACCAGCCGGAGTCTGCGACGAGTTGGGCGAACTCGCGGTCGCCGCTGAAACAGTGGAACACCGTGCGTTCGGGCGCGCCGACCCGGCGCAACGTCTCGATGACGGCCGTGTGGGCATCACGATCGTGAATCTGCATGGCGAGGTTGTGCTCCTTCGCCATCGCGATGTGCGCCTCGAAGGAGCGGTACTGCGCGCGCTGCCCGGCCTCGTCCGGGGTGCGGAAGAAGTCGAGCCCGGTTTCGCCGATCGCGCGCACCCGTGGACGTCCGGCCAACTCGGCGATGCCGGCGAGGTGCTCGTCGAGCAGTCCCGCCGCCTCCAGTTCCGGGGCGTCATTGGGATGCAGCGCTACCGCCGCGAGCACGCGCGGCTCGTGGGAGGCGATCTGGGCACTCCACCGCGAGGTCTCGAGGTCGGTTCCGACCTGCACGACGCCGCGCACTCCGACGCTGGACGCCCGATCGAGTTGCTCGCGCCAGTCGAGCGGGCTGCTCCCGTCGGCGATCTCCAGGTGCGTGTGATTGTCGTACACCGCCACCTCGAGCGGTTCGGGCAGCGGTGGCCAGTCCAGGTCACGGCTGCCCTCCGCTGGACCCGCAGACCCGGCGCCGCGCGCTCGCAGGAAGGGTTCGTTCACGCCGCTCCGGCCGCGGCGGGCCCGGATTCTTCGATCCGAGGGAAGAGCCCGGCAAGCGCAGAGACCCGACTCCCGCTCGGCAGCTGCCCCCACTCCCCGGCAGCGCGCAGCGGCTGCGCGGCGAGGTCGCCCAGCGCACTCTCCGCGCCCAGGGCTGACCACAGTGTTGCGGTCGCCTTCGGCAGCACCGGGCTGAGCAGCACGGCAAGCGCGCGCAGACCCTCGGATGCCGTGTACAGCACCGTGCCGAGCCGAGCCGCGGTGGTCGGATCCTTGGCCAGCACCCACGGGGCCTGCTCGGTGAGATAGCCGTTCAGCTCGTCCACGATCGTCCACACGGCGGCGATCGCCTCGTGGATCGCGAGTCGCTCGATCGCGGCATCGGCGGTGGATGCTGCGGTCGCGACGGTCCGCTGGATGGCGAGGTCGGCATCCAGGTACTCGCCGGGCGCCGGGACCGATCCATCGAAGTAGCGCGTCACCATCGCGACGACCCGCGAGGCGAGGTTTCCGAAACCGTTGGCGAGTTCGGCCTGGTAGCGGGCGGACAGATCCTCCCAACTGAACGAGCCGTCGTTGCCGAAGGGGATCGCGCGCAGGAAGTAGTAGCGGAAGGCGTCGGAACCGAAGACATCGGTGATCTGCTGCGGAGCGATGCCGGTGAGCTTGGACTTGGACATCTTCTCGCCGCCGACCAACAGCCAGCCATGCCCGAAGACGCGGTGCGGCACGGGGAGCCCCGCTGCCATCAGCATGGCCGGCCAGATCACGGCATGGAAGCGGGCGATGTCTTTGCCGACGATGTGGGTGGCCGGCCAGCGGCGGCGGAACTCGTCACGCCGTTCCGGGTCTCCGTACCCGACCGCGGTCACGTAGTTGAGCAGCGCGTCGAACCAGACGTAGATCACGTGCGACGGATCCCACGGAACCTGCACGCCCCAGTCGAAGGTGGAGCGCGAGATCGACAGATCTTCGAGGCCCTGCTTCACGAACTGGATGATCTCGTTGCGAACGCTCTCGGGCTGCACGAAGTCGGGTTGCGAGGCGTAGAGGTCGAGCAGCTGCTGCTGGAAGTCACTCATGCGGAAGAAATAGTTCTTCTCTTTCAGCACCTCGACCGGCAGCGCGTGGATCTTGCACAGCAGGCGACCGGCGTAGTCGCCGCTCTCGGTCTCCATCAGGTCGTCGAGTTGCTTGTACTCCTCGCAGCCGACGCAGTAGTAGCCCTCATACTCGCCCTCATAGATGTGGCCGTCGTTGTGCAACTGGGCGATGAACGCCGCGACACCGGTCTCGTGGCGGGCGTCGGTGGTGCGGATGAAGTCGTCATTGGCGATGTCGACCGTCTCGAGCAACGGCTTCCACGCCGACTCCACGAGCCGGTCGGCCCACTCCTTCGGCGTCACGCCGTTGGCGGTCGCGGTGCGCAGGATCTTCTGTCCGTGCTCATCCGTGCCGGTCAGCAGCCAGGTGTCGTCACCGGCCTGCCGATGCCAGCGCGCGAGCACGTCCGCAGCCACCTCCGTGTACGCGTGACCGATGTGCGGCACGTCGTTGACGTAGAAGATGGGCGTCGTGACGTAGAACGAGTCACCGGATGCCATGGGCACGATTCTACGGTGGGCCCGCGAATGTGACGCGCCGTCCCGACTTCGCCGAGGGGTCGCTATTGGTGGCTCGACGGGCTCCATACGCCCCAATAGCGACCCTTCGGCTCAACGGGAGGGGGAGCGGGCGCGCAGCGCCGCCTCATACAGCTCACGGCGGCCGAGGCCGGTGAGCTCGGCGACCTCGGTGCTCGCCTCCTTGAGCCGCGTGCCATCGGCGACGAGCTGCAGCACCCGCGCCACTCCGTCATCCAGGGAGGCGGATGCCGGTGGCGCCCCCTCCACGACGAGCGCGATCTCGCCTCTGGCACCGTCGGCGAAGCGCTCGGCGAGCTCCGCGAGGGTGCCACGGGCGACCTCCTCGTGCAGCTTCGTGAGTTCGCGGCACACCGCGGCGCGCCGGTCGGGGCCGAACGCGGTCGCCAGGTCGGCAAGGGCATCCCCGATCCGATGCGGCGATTCGAAGAAGACGAGCGTGCGGGGTTCGGATGCCAGCAGCTTCATCGCCGCGACCCTGCCCTTGCGCGGCAGGAAGCCCTCGAACACGAAGCGGTCGGTCGGCAGTCCGCTGACCGCGAGCGCCATCAGCACGGCACTCGGCCCCGGGAGCGCCGTCACGGTGACGCCCGCGGCCGCCGCGGCGACCACGAGCGCGTAGCCGGGATCGCTGACGGTCGGCATCCCGGCGTCGCTGAGCACCAGCACGTCCGTCTCGCGCGCGAACTGCACGATCTCGGCCGCCTTCGCACCCTCGTTGTGCTCGTGGAGCGCGATCAGCCGCGGCCGGTTCTCGACACCGAGCGCGTTCAGCAACTGGATGGTGGTGCGGGTGTCCTCCGACGCGATGATCTCGACGCGACCCAGCGCCTCGATCAGCCGGCGGGAGGCGTCGCCCAGGTTGCCGATCGGCGTCGCCGCGAGGATGATCACCCCGCCATTCTGCCGCGCCGAGTCGGCACCCGCGTCGGCACCCGCGTAGGCACCCGCGTAGGCACCCGCGTC
Organism: Acidobacteriota bacterium; assembly: GCA_019351995.1. Taxonomy (GTDB): domain Bacteria; phylum Actinomycetota; class Actinomycetes; order Actinomycetales; family Microbacteriaceae; genus Lysinimonas. The sequence continues at coordinate 49,369 of JABBOD010000017.1, read as the reverse complement.
CGGGAGACCGCGGTCATGGATTCAGGACAAAGGAGGCGAAGGAGACCCACCTCGCCCCGGGATCGACGAGTTCTCCTGAATCTTTGACGCATGGCACCGCGCCCGGAGCACGCCTGAGCCTGCAGACGGGCGTCGCCGAATACGATGTCCCGGTGACGATCGCCGAGCTGACGGGTTCCCGCATCGACGATCTGTGGCACCGATTGATGCGCCGGCAGGATCTGCGCGGCCTGTGGAGCTGGGGCGGCCCGCTGATCGTGGTGCTGGTGGCGGCGTTCCTGCGCCTGTGGGACCTGTCGTACCCGCACGAGTTGGTCTTCGACGAGACGTACTACGTCAAAGACTCCTGGACGCTGATGCACCTCGGCTACGAGAGCACCTGGAACAGTGACGCCAACTCGTACTTCAACGCCGGCGATCCGAACCACTACACGACCAGTCCCGAGTTCCTCGCGCATCCCCCGGTCGGCAAGTGGGTGATCTCGGTCGGGCTGTTCCTGTTCGGCGGTGGCAGCAGCTTCGGCTGGCGGTTCTCGACGGCGATCTGCGGCATCCTGCTGGTGATTCTGACGATGGTGATCGCGTGGATGCTGTTCCGCTCGCACCTGCTGACGGTGATCGCCGGCGGCCTGCTGGCCATCGATGGCAACGCGATCGTGCTCAGCCGGGTGAGCCTGCTCGACGGACTTGTCGCACTTTTCGCCCTCATCGGCGTGATCTTCATGCTGCTCGATCGGCGCTGGAGCCAGCGACGACTCGACGAGTGGATGCTGCGTCGCTCCGCCGCCGGACGATCCACCGTCTGGGGTCCCGCCTTGTGGTGGCGCCCGTGGATGCTCGCCGCGGCGCTCATGTTCGGCATCACGAGCGCCACCAAGTGGAGCGGCGTCTACTTCCTGGCGGGCTTCGCCGTCTACTCGCTCGTCTCCGATGCGCTCGCCCGCCGCAAACGGGGCCTGCCTCTCTGGTTGGGCGGCACCCTGCTCAAGCAGGGTCCCGTGAGCTTCCTGTTGATGGTGCCGCTCGCCGCGGTCACCTATGTGGCCAGTTGGGCCGGCTGGTTCCTCCACACGACCAGCTACGACCGACACTGGTCCGAGTTGGCGGGCAACGCGTGGTCCGGGGTGCTGTCGTGGGTGCCGGTGAGCCTGCAGAGCTGGTACCACTTCCAGGCGGAGATCTACAACTACAACATCAACCTGCACACACCGCACCCCTACCAGGCGGCTCCCCTCACCTGGCTGTTCCTGCAGCGGCCGACGAGCATGTTCTACGAGAATGTCGGCAACGGCAACTCCTCGCAGATCCTGGATCTCGCGAATCCCCTGATCTGGTGGGCCGCGACCGCGGCCGCGTTCTTCCTGCTCGGCCGCGCGGTGTGGGGTGCGTGGAAGCGCAAAGCGGTCTGGCGCGAGGCGTTCATCCTGACGGCCCTGGCCGCCGGCTATCTGCCGTGGGTGCTGTTCTACTCGACGCGGACGGTTTTCCAGTTCTACACGATCGCCTTCGAGCCGTACCTGATCCTGGGCCTGGTGGCCGTCATCGGGATTCTGATCGGGCAGGCGAGCGACCTGCGCCGCCGACGCGTCGTCGGGCTGCGAACCGTCGGGGTCTTCCTCGGGCTCTGCGTGCTGCTCAGCATCTTCTTCCTGCCGATGTGGACCGGCGAGCCGATTCCCATCTGGTACACCCGCCTGCACTACTGGTTCCCGAGCTGGATCTGAGCGCGCGGCGACTCCGCCATCCCATCCGAGCGTGTGTTCACCGCAACCGGGACTGGTGCGCTCGAAACAGATCGATGAGGAGGAGTTCGTCCCGATCGCCCTCGAACTGCGGGAACGGTAGATCAGGCCAGGAGCTTCGCCAGTTCGGCCGCCGTGCTCACGGGCAGCGCGCACACGAAGTGCGTGCAGAGGTACGCAGTTGCCCGTCCACCGAGAAGACCGCGGCTCTGAAACAGTTCGAAGCCGGCGTTCCCGAATGCGACACTCTGAGCGCTGGTGACCACCGCGGTCACCTCGGGGCCATTCACCAGTGCGAGGCGGTCGAACTCACCGTGCTGCTCGTGGTTCTGCTCATGGTTCTGCTCATCGGGGACGACCACGACCAGTTGCCGCAGCGGTGACCTGACCCGCGACGCGACAGCGAGGGCGGCCCCGAACGCGGTCGGCTGGTCCAGAGCGTTGGCGAGAGCGGGCGCGATGGCGTCCTCGGCGAGACGTCGGTGGGTGTCGGCGCCGGTCATGCCCCAGAGCAGCAGGGCGGCGTCGGCCAGCAAGGCGGCTCCGGATGGGGTGGCCCCGTCATCCAGATCCGGTGCGACGGCGAGACCGTGAGCCGCCAGCACGGGGTCGATGCCGCCGGGCGCCCCGATGCTCCCGTCTGCCCGTCGCGTCCGCTCGATCAGCGCGCGGGCCGTCGTCGCGTACCGCACCTCGCCGAGCGCGAGCGAGAGCCGTAACAGCCCTCCGGCCAGGCCGCCGATGTCTTCGAGCGTGGCAACCGCATCCGAGGCTCGGCCGTCGAGAGAAGCCCGTGCGAGCGGCCCGTCGGGGCCCATCGGCAGATGCATGCCGAGAACGGCATCCGCTGCGGTGCGCGCGGCGGCGATCCACTCCGGATGCCCCCACCGTGCCCCGGCGGACGCGAGCGCCCCGATCGCGAGGCCGTTGAGCCCGGTCAGCACCTTGGCGTCGAGTGCGGGGCGCGGCTGCGCGATGCGACCTGCAGCACCCAGCGCGTAGTACCCGCCTTCGCTGCGCACGCCGTCGATCGGACTTTCGCTGTCCTGAGCCGACGCGAAGGCGCCGCTCGGCAGGCGCAGCACGTTCAGCAGGAAGTCGGCAACGCCCGCAGCGACCGCGGACGGCACGGGAGCGGAGTGCCCGATGTCTGGCGAGACCCGGTCTCGAGTCGCTGCTCGCCTCGGGGCCTCGTTTGCCCAGACATCGGCCACCGCAGCAGCTGCGGAGAAGGCCGACAGCAGCTGCGCGTTGTCGCTGAGCATGCGCTCGTAATGCGGCTCGCTCCAGTCACGCTGCACGGCGTAGCGGAAGAAGCCGCCATCGACCGGGTCCCGCAGCGCGGACTCTGCCAGCCTGGCACGCAGGCGGGAGGCGAAATCCGCGGCGTCCGCGTTGCCCGCACCCGCCCGCGACGCCAGGAAGGAGATCACCGGTGCGTTCGGGAACTTCGCGCCGCGGCCGAGGCCACCGAACTCCGGGTCTTCGAATCGCGCGAGTCTGGCGACCGCCGCGTCGAGCTGTACGGCGGTCGGCAGGGCGGACGGCACCCCCACCCGAGCCGCCGCAAGCGCTTCCAGCACCGCGCCGGCCGCACCCTCGACCTCGCCGCGCCGCTCGCCCCACGCCTCGAGGATCGCGTCGAGCACCATCCGGAAAGACGGGGTCTCCCCGACCGGCCGCGGCGGGTAGTAGGTACCGGCGAAGAACGCGGCTCCCGCGGGCGTGGCGAACACGGACAGAGGCCAACCCAGGTTGCCGGTGAAGGCGCTGGCGGCGGCGAGATAGGCGTCATCCACCTCGGGATGCTCCTCCCGGTCCACCTTGATGGCCACGAAGTTGTCGTTCAGGAACGCGGCGAGCGCGGGGTCGGAGAAGCTCTCGCGAGCCATCACATGGCACCAGTGGCACGTCGAATAGCCGATCGAGATGAACACCGGGATGTCACGCGCCGCTGCCTCCGCGAAAGCCTCTTCGCCCCACGGCCACCAGCTCACCGGGTTGTCCGCGTGGGCTCGCAGGTATGGGCTGACAGCATCCCGCAGCCGGTTCGTCATAGGGTCAGGGTATGTCGACGACGGCCGTGACGTACCTGGGTGGACCAACCGCGCTTCTCGAGTGGGGTGGGCTGCGGATCATCACCGATCCGACCTTCGACCCGCCGCAGAGCTACCGCGATCCGGACGAGACGACGCTCGTGAAAACCGCGGGACCGGGGATCTCGCGGAGCGACCTCGGCACCATCGACCTGGTGCTGCTGTCGCACCACGGGCACAAGGACAACCTCGACTGGGAGGGCATGGAACTGCTGGCGACCGGGCCTCTGACGCTCAGCACGCATCTCGCGGCCTCCGATCTCTTCGGCGGTTCGGTCCTCGGTTTCGACGACTGGGAAGAACACCGCATCGGTGACGCAACCGTCACGATCGTGCCCGCCCTGCACGGACCGCCCGGCTCGCTCCCGCTGGTCGGCCCGGTGGTGGGATTCGTGCTCGAGAAGCCGGGTGAGCCGACCGTCTATGTCAGCGGGGATAACGCGTCACTGCCGCTGGTCGAACAGATCGCGGGGCGTTTCCCCTCCATCGAGATCGCGCTGCTCTTCGCGGGGGCCGCGCGCGTGCCCGAGATCGACGCTGCACTGACGCTGACGTCGCAGGATGCCGCCACCGCCGCCCGCCTCCTCGGCCGCCCGCGCGTGGTCGGCCTTCACGTCGAGGACTGGGAGCACTTCAGCGAAAGCCGGGCCGACTTCGAGGCCGCATTCGCGGACGCCGGGCTCGGCGACTCGCTGGTCGCGACACCGCGAAGCGAGCGCGTGGTCCTCTGAGTCGGCTGGGCCCGATGGTCGGGGCCGATTCCGACTACGCGCCGACCTCGTCCGGGTGGCCGCCCGAGCGGTGATCGCGGTTGAGCGCGCTGATGGCCGACACCTCCGCGTCGCTCAGCTCGAATCCGAACACGTCGAAGTTCTGCGCCATCCGCTCGCGCGAGTTCGACTTGGGAATCACCACGAGACCGTTCTGCAGATGCCAGCGGATGATCGCCTGCGCCGGCGACACCCCGTGCGCCGCGGCTGCGGCGGCGACCGGCCCCTCGTCGAAGATGTTGACCTGGGCGTGACCCAGCGGACCCCACGACTCAGTGAGGATGCCGTGGGCCGCGCCGTACTCGCGCAGAGGCAGCTGGGTGAACAGCGGGTGCAACTCGATCTGGTTCAGCACGGGTACGGTATCGGTCTCCGCGAGCACGCGATCGAGGTCGGACAGGCGGAAGTTGGACACGCCGATCGACGTGGACTTGCCATCCGCCTGAATCTGTTCGAGCGCCTTCCAGGTCTCGACGAACAGATCTCGGGACGGCACCGGCCAATGGATGAGGTAGAGGTTCACGCTCTCGAGCCCGAGCTTCTCCAGGCTGAGATCGATCGCGTCGAAAGCGGACTGCGTGCCCTGGTCGGAGTTCCACAGCTTGGTCGTGATGAACAGCTCGTCACGGGGGATGCCGGACGCGGCGATCGCCCGTCCGACGCCGACCTCATTGCCGTACAAAGCGGCGGTATCGATGTGGCGATAGCCGACCTCGAGAGCGTCGGAAACGATCCGCTCTGCCTCGTCAGGGGCGACCCGGTACAGCCCGAATCCGAGTTGGGGAATGGTGTGTCCGTCATGGAAAGCAAGAGTGGGAACCGGTGTCGTCGTCACTCGAACAGCCTGCCATGATCTCCGCGGAGCCGCTGGGGCACGGGGCGAGCGACACTGCGCGAGTTCACCGCGTGCTCAGAGGAATCATCAAGATGACGCGACAACGATCGGGGGGACAAGCGAAGGGTGCAGAACATGAACGTGCGAGACGCAGGGCGCTTGGGGGCCCGTCGGGTGACATCCGTCCTGGCCGGATTGGGAATCGTCACGACCGGCGCGTTGGGCGTGGGGATCATGCTGCACGGGTCGACGGCTGCCACCGGGTCCAGCACCTCGAGTTCGACATCGAGTTCCGCGATCGGGGGTTCGTCGAGCTCGTCCACGTCCTCCTCCGTCCAGTCCGGCAGTGGTTCTTCGAGCCACGCCAGTTCCACCGGATCGTGAGCCGTCGCAGATGTAAGAGTTCACACCTCGCAGGGGGGACGCACAGGCGCCTCCGACCCATCCCATAGGGGTGCGGGAACAGCCGCGACCAGACTTCAGAGATCACGAGGAACGAGGACCAGACATGAACGTCCGAGAAACGGGAACCCGCACCGCGCGGCAGATCAGCACGATGCTCGGCTTCGGCGGCGCGGCGTTGGCATCGCTCATCGGGATTTCGGTCTGGGCGGGAGCGTCGTCGCACTCCTCGACCTCCTCGACCGTCTCGGGCACGACCCAGGGAGACGACGGAAACCAGCTGAACCAGCAACAGAACGGCTTCAACAGCCAGAGCGGCATCGGGTTCGGCAACGGCGGTGGATCCCATGTCACGTCGAACGGCTCATAAGCCCGCGCCGGTCGGCACCGACTGGGAGCTCTGGAGCACCACCGGTCGGCTCGTCGTCACCGAGCCCGATGCACTCGAGGCCGCCAGGGCGATCGTCGACGAGGAAACCATGGCCGTCGAACTCGCGAGCAGCCGCTTCCGCGACGACTCCGAACTGGCCGCATTCCGCGGGCGGGCGATCGAGGCTGCTCCGATCAGCGCCACCCTCGCGGCCTTGATCCGCGCGGCTCTGATGGCGGCCGAGCTGACCGATGGCGCCGTCGACCCCACACTGGGCACGGCGATGGATGCGATCGGCTACGACCGCGACATCCGTCTGGTTCTCGATGATGACGGCCCCGTGCGCGCGATCGCCTCGACTCGGCCCGGGTGGCGCTATCTGCACCTCGACGGCCAGCTCCTCACGGTGCCTTCGGGACTCGTCCTCGACCTGGGCGCCACGGCCAAGGCGGTCGCCGCCGACCGGGCAGCGGCCCGCGTGGCGAGCGAGCTCGGGGTCGGCGCTCTGGTCAGCCTGGGGGGCGACGTCGCCACCGCAGGGGCAACGCCCGACGGGGGATGGCAGGTGACGGTGCAGGATCTTCCTGGCGATCCGTCAGGTCAGATCTCCGTGCAGGGCGGGACCGCCATCGCCACCTCGAGCACGCAGCGCCGGAGCTGGCGGCGGGGCCAGGCGATCGTGCACCACATCATCGACCCGGTGACCGGCACCTCCGCGCCGTCGATCTGGCGCAGCGCCACGGTCGCCGGCCCGAGCTGTCTTGTCGCGAACGCGCTGAGCACGGCCGCCATCGTGTGGGGCGCGCGCGCCCCTCAGCGGCTGACGGAACATCGGCTGCCGGCTCGGCTCGTCTCCGCCGATGGCAGTGTCATCGTGCTCGGCGGTTGGCCCGCCGAAGAAGGTTCAACGGAGTGGGAGGTCTGGCGATGAGCGAAGCGCTCTGGGCGCTCGGGCGCGGTACCGGTGTGGTGGCCCTCGTGCTCATGACCATCACGGTGGTGCTGGGCATCTTGACCCGCTCCGGTCGCCCGGCTTTCGGGATGCCGCGCTTCGCGGTCACCCTCGTGCACCGCAATAGCGCGCTGATCGGCACCGTCTTCATTCTGATCCACATCGTCTCGCTGCTGTTCGACCCCTACGCGCAGCTGAACCTGATCGACTACTTCGTGCCGTTCGTCGGCGCGTACCGGCCGTTCTGGCTCGGGCTCGGCGCGGTGGCGTTCGACCTCATCATCGCGATCGTCGTCACCAGCCTCCTGCGGCGGTCGATCGGACAACGCGCCTTCCGCGTGGTGCACTGGGCGACGTACGCGATGTGGCCCATCGCGCTGTTCCACGCGATCGGAACCGGGACAGACGCGTCAAGCGGCCTCTTCATTCTGCTCGCCCTCGCCTGCTTCTCCGCGGTCGCCGGTTCGGTGATCTGGCGGCTGTCCACCCACTTCCAACTCCGCGGCGCCACCAGGCTCGATCGTCGTATCGACCCGAGTCGAATCGCGCCCGCACCCGAGGTCAAGGAGATCCAATGACCATGTTCGACGCCCTGACCGATGAGCAGGAGACCTTCGTGGCGCCACCCGTCGGAGTCCGTCGGCTGTTGGCGACAGGGGACCCCTCGTTGCGGACGCACCTGGCCACCTTCGGTCCGCTGCCGGCGGTCGACGGGCTGGGCGGTGTCGACGGCGTGACGGCTGCGCTGGAGGAGGCGGGGCTCGCCGGACGGGGTGGCGCCGCCTTCCCCACCTGGCGCAAGGTCGCGTCGGCGGCCGAGTCCGGTCGAGCCGCCATCGTCGTCGCGAACGGGTCGGAAGGTGAGCCGATGAGCGCCAAGGATGCCACCCTGCTGCACCAGTCGCCGCACCTCGTTCTCGACGGCCTGCTGCTCGTCGCCGGCGTGCTCCGCGCGAGCGAGGCGCACCTGGTCACGACCGACGGGCAACTCGCCCCGCTTCAGCGCGCGATCGCCGAACGTGCAGACGCCCGAGGCGTGCGCGTGCGCACCACCGAGGATCGCTTCGTCTCCGGTGAGGCCTCTGCCGTCGCAAACGCCATCGAGCGGGGGCGCGCGATCCCCCGCGATCACGTCGTGCGCCTCAGTATCGCCGGAATCGCGGGACGCCCGACCCTCGTGCTCAATGTCGAGACCCTCGCCCACATCGCCGTGATCGTCCGGTTCGGTGCGGCGTGGTTTCGCTCCGTCGGGACCGCCGACGATCCCGGAACGAGACTGCTGACCGTCGCGGTCGACGGGACTCGCCGCGTCGTCGAGGCCGCGGGCGGCACCTCTCTGCGTCGTGCATTGGAGGCGACCGGCGTCGCCGTCGAGAGCGTGCGAGCCGTGCTGGTCGGCGGCTACCACGGGGCGTGGGCGACGGGCGAGGCGCTCGACGCACCGATCTCCGCGGCCGGACTCGCGCCCTTCGGGGCAGCCCCCGGGGCGGGCATTCTGATCGTGCTCAGCCGTGGGCACTGCGGCGTGGTGCGCGCCGCCGAAATCGCCCACTATCTGGCTGGTCAATCCGCGGGACAGTGCGGCCCCTGCGCGAACGGCCTCCCGGAGATCGCCGAGGTCATGGGCCGACTCGCCCGGCGCGACCGCGATGCCTCGCTCCCCCGACAACTGCGCGAACTGGGTGGTCTCGTCATCGGTCGCGGCGCGTGTCACCACCCGGACGGGACGACACGGATGGTGATGAGTGCTCTGGAGGCGTTCGAGCACGACGTGCACGCACACGCGCGCGGGTTGTGCCAGGAGGTCGCGTGATGCCCGGCAGGACCCTGCACATCGATTGGACGCGCTGTGACGCGCGCGGCTCGTGCATCGAGTTGCTCCCCGAGCTGCTGCGGCGCGACAACTGGGGCTACCCGCTCGCGCGCACCGGTTCGGAGTTTGCGGTCCCGGCGCATCTCGACGACGCCGCAGAGGATGCGGTCAACCTCTGCCCGGTGCTCGCCTTGAGGTTCACCGCGCCCGTCAGGGGCTGAGCGCGGCGGCTATCGTGAAGGGCTGATGACCGAGTCTCTCCCGTTCACGATCTCGTACCCGCCCGAGCTGCCCGTCAGCGCCGCGCGGGACGAACTCGCGCGCGCCATCGCCGACCACCAGGTGGTCATCGTGGCCGGTTCGACGGGTTCCGGCAAGACCACCCAGTTGCCGAAGATCTGCCTCGAACTCGGCCGCGAACACATCGGACACACCCAACCTCGACGGATCGCCGCCCGGAGCATCGCCGAACGCATCTCGGAAGAACTGGATGTTGAGCTCGGCACCGTTGTCGGGTACCAGGTGCGCTTCGACGATCGATCCACTCGCGACACCCGGATCAAACTGATGACCGACGGGGTGCTGCTGGCCGAGTTGAATCGCGACAGCGAGTTGCGCCGCTACGACACGATCATTCTCGACGAGGCTCACGAACGCAGCCTCACGATCGACTTCCTGCTCGGCTACCTGAAACAGTTGCTCCCCCGCCGCCCCGACCTCAAGGTCATCGTCACGAGCGCGACGATCGACCCGGAGAGCTTTGCCAAGCACTTCGCGGATGCCGGCGGCACCCCGGCGCCGATCATCGAGGTGAGCGGGCGCACGTACCCGGTCGAGATCCGCTACCGACCGCTGGTCGCCGAGCGCCTGGATGACTCCGACGACCCCGACGACGTCCCGAGCGACGACCGCGACTATCTCGACGGAATCGTCGATGCGCTCGGCGAACTCGGCCGCGAGGCGCCCGGTGATGTTCTCGTGTTCCTCAGCGGAGAGACCGAGATCCGCGATGCCGAGGACGCCATCCGTGGCCGCTTCCCCGCGGCGACCGGGACGGAGGTTCTCCCCCTCTACGGCCGGCTGAGCGCCGCCGACCAGCATCGCGTCTTCGAGACCAAACGTGCCCAGGGAGTGCGGCGGCGCGTCGTGCTCGCCACCAACGTCGCGGAGACGAGCCTCACGGTTCCGGGCATCAAGTATGTGATCGATGCCGGCACCGCACGCATCTCGCGCTACAGCGTCCGGGCGAAGGTGCAGCGGTTGCCGATCGAGGCGATCAGTCAGGCGAGCGCCAACCAGCGCTCCGGGCGAGCGGGGCGCACCAGTGACGGGATCGCGATCCGGCTCTACTCCGAGGAGGACTTCGAGAAGCGGCCGGCCTTCACCGATCCGGAGATCCTGCGGACCAACCTCGCGGCCGTCATCCTGCAGATGATCTCCATCGGGCTGGGTGACATCGCCGCGTTCCCGTTCCTGCAGCCGCCGGATTCGCGCGGCATCCAGGATGGGGTCGATCTGCTCCTCGAGCTCGGCGCGCTGCGGTCGGCTGCTCGGTCGGCTCCCTGGCAGATCACCCGTGTCGGGCGCGACCTCGCGGCTCTGCCGCTCGATCCGCGCTTTGGGCGGATGCTGGTCGAAGCGAAACGGAACGGTGTCGTTCGCGAGGTGGCCGCGATCGTCGCCGGCCTCAGCATTCAGGATGTCCGCGAACGCCCGCTCGAGAAGCGCGCACAGGCCGACCAGCTGCACGCGCGCTTCTCCGACCCGACGAGCGACTTCCTCGGGCTGCTGAAGCTCTGGAACTACCTCGACGAGCAGCAGAGGGAGCTGTCGAGCAGCGCGTTCCGCCGGCTGTGCAAGAGCGAGTTCCTGAACTACCTGCGCATCCGCGAGTGGCACGACCTCTATCGCACGCTGGAGCGAGGAGCGAGGTCCCTTTCTGGGCCTCGCCGCGACGCCAGTGCCGACACCCGTCTCGGGCGTCGGGCCGACTCGAGCAAGGTCGATCCGGATGCGATCCACAAGTCGCTGTTGGCGGGTCTGCTGAGCCGCATCGGGCTCCGCGACGAGCGTGTCACGAAGAGCAACCCGAAGGAGAAGCCCCGCGAGGGCCGCGAGGCCAAGAGCCGGGAGTACCTGGGCGCCCGCAACCAGAAGTTCGCGATCTTCCCCGGCTCGACGCTGGCCCGCAAGGGTCCGCCCGCGGTGATGGCGGCCGAGCTCGTGGAGACGAGTCGGCTGTTCGCCCGCACGGTCGCCGCGATCGATCCGGCGTGGGCTGAGCCGCTGGCGGGCGACCTCGTGAAACGCAGCTACGGCGAACCCCGCTGGGAGAAGCGTCAGGGCTCGGCGGTCGCCGACGAGAAGGTCACCCTCTACGGGGTACCGATCGTGCCAAAGCGGCGCATCCAGCTGGCGCGGATCGACGCACCGCAGGCGCGCGAGCTGTTCATCCGGCACGCGATGGTCGACGGAGACTGGCCGTACGGCATCGAGCGCAACAGTCTCTTCGAGTTCGCGCGGGCGAACGCCGCCCTGCGGGATGAGCTCAGCGAGGTGGAGGAACGCACCAGACGGCGCGACATCCTCATCGACGACGAGGTGATCGTCGAGTTCTACGAGCGGCGGATCCCGCGCGACGTGACCGATGTGCGCCGGTTCGAGACCTGGTGGAAGGCCGCACGCGTCGAGTCGCCGGGTTTGCTCACGATGTCTCGCGGCGAACTGCTGGACGAGGAACCCGACGCGGAACTGGATGCCAATGCCTTCCCGAGCGAGTGGCACCAGGGCGAACAGCGGATGCCGCTGCGGTACCGCTTCGAGCCCGGGGCGGACGACGACGGGGTGACGCTGGAGATCCCGCTCGCGCTGCTCGCGCACCTCGAGGACCGCGGCTTCGACTGGCTCGTGCCGGGCCTGCAGGAGGAGCTGGTGACGGCGCTGCTCAAGACCCTGCCCAAGGCGATCCGCCGCAACGTGGTTCCCGCCGCCGACTGGGCCAGAAGGCTGCTGTCGGAATACGCGCTGGATGAGTCCGCCGACACCCGTCCGCGCCTGACCGAGTACCTCGCCGAGCAGATCCGACGCGACACCTACACCGTGGTGGCGGCCACCGACTTCGACAGCGAGCGACTCCCCGCGCACCTGCGCATGACGTTCGCCGCCGTCGACGAGCGGGGCACGCGAGTCGCCACCTCCACCAGCCTGGTGGCCCTCCAACACCGCCTGGCCGAGCGCTCTCGCCAGAGCGTCGCGAAGGTGACCGCGGCATCCGCTCCACGCGGAGTTCCCGGTGTCCCGGGTGTCGCCGCGCCCCGTCTCGAGCGCTCTGGCCTCACGAACTGGGACGTCGACACCCTCCCCCGCAAGCTCGAAACCGCGATCTCGAGCGGCTCGATCACCGGCTACCCGGCCCTCGTCGACGAGGGCAGCAGTGTCGCGATCCGCGTCTTCGGCACCGCCGCCGATCAGGCGCGCGAGCATCCGCGCGGGATTCGGCGCCTGATTGCGCTCACCGTGCCGAGCCCGCTCAGCTACGTGCAGGAACACCTCACCGCGACCGAGAAGCTGCAACTCGCCACGAGCCCGTACCGCTCGACGGCGGCTCTCTTCGGTGACGCCCTCCTTGCCACAATCGACCAGATCGCGGATGCCGCGGCGGCACGATCCGACGGCGGCCACCCGTTCACCCGCGCCGAGTTCGAGACCCTGCGCGCCGAGGTCAACGGCAAGCTCGTGGACGCCCTGTTCTCGACGGTGTCGCTCGGCGCGCGCGTGCTCGGTGCCGCCCGGGAGGCAGACCGCGCCATCGCGGGGGCGGCGAGCCTGAGCGTGATGGCCCCGCTTGCGGATGCCCGCGCGCAGCTCAGCGCACTGGTGCATCCGGGGTTTCTGCGCATCACCGGCGTGACGCAGTTGCGCCGCGTGCCGGTGTATCTGGCGGGGATCACCCACCGCGTGGGCAAGCTCGGCGACGCTCCGGGGCGCGATCGCGTCTGGCTCACCGAGGTCGAGCAGGCCATCGCGCTGTACACGGACGCGGGGGGCACCCTGCCGCTGACGGCCGTCACCCCCGCGCGGTTGGTTCCCGTGCGGTGGATGCTGGAAGAGCTGCGACTGTCGCTGTTCGCCCAGCACCTCGGCACCGCCGGCACGGTCTCGCTCCAGCGCATCCACAAGGCGCTGACTTAACCCTGCCGAAGGGTCGCGTCTGGTGCCCATCGCGGCAGTATTACCGCCATTCGCGACCCCTCGGCATGCTCGAGCCGGGCGATCACGCGCCCTCGGCGGTAGCGTCGACGGTGTGAGCGACCACTACTTCGACCGGGCCGAGGACGGCAAGCACACCGCCGACTACAAGAAGCACACACCCGACATTTTGGCGGCGTTCGACGCCTTCGACGCGGCGGTGTTCGCGAAAGAGGGTCGCGAGATCCCGCTGAAGTTCCGCGAGTTGATGGCGGTCGCCGTCGGCGTCACGACACAGTGCGTGTACTGCATCGACTGGCACAGCAAGCAGGCCAAGAAGGCGGGTGCGACGGATGCCGAACTCGCCGAAGCCGCCTGGGTCGCCACCGCGATCCGAGCCGGTGGCGGCTTCTCACACGGCCGGCTGGCGTTCAAGTTCGCCGGCAAGCACGACCACTCTGCGAGCTAGCGCGCCGCCGCCCCTGTGCAGCCGTGAGAGTACGGACTTTGCCCCGCTCTCAGCCGTGAGAGTACGTAAAACTACGTACTCTCACGGGAAAGGAAAGGAAGGGAAAGCAGGGGCTACTTCTTGGTGCCCGAGGTCGCGGACGCGTTCGACTCGTATGAGGTGTTCGTCGACTCGAAGAAGTTGACGAGCTGCAGCGTGTCGTTGGCAGTCGCCATCCACTTCGCCGGGTTGACCACGTTGTACTCGGGCTCGAAACCGAGTTCCTCGAGGCGACGGTCGGCCAGGTACTTGACGTACTGGTTGATGTAGTTGGCGTTCAGACCGAGGATGCCACCGGGCAGCAGGTCGTGGTTGTACTGCTCCTCCATCTCGACCGCATCCGTGATCATCTTCTTGATCTCGGTCGCGAACTCCTCGGTCTGCAACTCGGGGTTCTCCTCCAGCACGGTGAGGATGAGGTTGATGCCGAACTTGAGGTGCAGGCTCTCGTCGCGCACCACCCAGTCCATCAACGAGCCGAAGTTGCGCAGCAGGTTCCGCTGGCGGAACGACAGCGCCACCATGAAGCCCGAGTAGAACCAGACGCCCTCGAGGATGACGTTGTACGCCACGAGGTTGCGGACGAAATCCTTCTTGCCCTCGACCGTGGCAATGTCGAGGGTCTGCTCCGTCATGCGACGGATGTACTTCAGCTCGAACTCTTCCTTGCGCGCCATCGATGGCACGTCGACGTGCGAGTTGTACGCCGCCTCGCGGTCGATCGGGAAGGTCTCGAGCACGTACTCGAAGCTCATGCAGTGGTTGGCTTCTTCCCACATCTGCTTGGCGAGATACAGGCTGCACTCCGCCGCGCTGACGTACGGGTACACGCCGAAGGCCAGGGCCTTGTTGACGAGCAGCTCGTTCGGGTTGAAGTAGCTCATCAGGAAGGTGACCGCGTGACGCTCTTCGTCGGTCATTTTCTTGAAGTCGGCGATGTCCTCACCGAGCTGGATCTCATTCGGGAACCAGGTGTTGGCGACGGCCTGGTCATAGAGGTCCATCGCCCACTGGTACTTGATGGGCTTGAGCAGCAGGCCGTCCTGCAGGCCGGTTCCGAGAATTCCCATGATTACTGGCAGCTTTCGCACTGGAGGTCGTCCATGGGGTCCACCGGGACCTCATAGCCGCTGATCTGATTGACGGTACTTGTACTCACTTGCTCAATCCTCCGAATCCACGACGAACGGGCGCAGCCGCGGGTGCGGCGGTGTTGCCGGTGGCCTCCGACGCCGTGGCGGCCTTGGCCACCGCGTCTTTCGCCAGAATGTCCTCGGCCTTGTTGACCTTCACCGTCGACTGCTCGGCGGTGTGACGCGGCTTCATGTGCAGGTAGTACGTCGTCTTGACGCCCCGCTCCCATGCCGCGTAGTAGATGTCCATCATGTCGCCGAGGTCGCGCGTCTCGAGATACATGTTGCGGCTGATCGACTGGTCGATCCACTTCTGTGCCCGCGCCGCGACGTCGAGGAACGCGTACGGCGACAGCTGGAAGCTGGTCTTGTAGATCGCCTTGATCGAGTCCGGGATGATGTCGATGTTCTGGATGTCACCCTGCGACCGCAGGATCTGCTCCTTCACCTCGCCCCAGATCCCAAGCCTCTGCAGGTCGCCGACCAGGTTGCGGTTCACCTCGAGGAACTTGCCGTTGCTGGTCGACCGGCTGAAGATCTGCGAGAACTGCGGGTCGAGGCCCGGCGTGGTCCCGGCGACGAGACCGATGGATGCCGTCGGCGCGATGGCCATGAGCGTGGCGTTGCGCATGCCGCCCTTGACCTTCGCGCGCAGCGCGTCCCAGTCGAGTCGCGTGGTGCGGTCGACCTTGATCGGGAGTTCGCGGTCGGCTTCGGTGATCGCGATGGAGTCGAAGGGGACGAGCCCCTGCGCCCACCGGCTTCCGGCGAAGTTCGGGTAGCTGCCGCGCTCCCGAGCCAAGTCGGCCGATTCGTCGATCGCGGCGTAGGAAACGTGCTCCATGACCTCGTCGATCAGCGCGGCGGCCTCCTCGCTTTCGTAGCTGAGGCCCAGACGCTCCACCACATCGGTGAAGCCCATGACGCCGAGACCGATCGCGCGGTTGGTGATGTTGGCGTGATCCGCCTCGTCGACCGACGACACCGTGATGTCGATCAGGTTGTCGAGCTGACGAACCGCACTGCGGGCGCTGGCGTCGATGCGGGTCCAGTCGAATCCGAGGGTGCCGTTGCTGTCGAGGGCAAGGTGGGTCGAGAGGTTGATGGATGCCAGGTTGCAGACCGAGATGTTCTCCGCGTCCTGCGGGAGGCAGATCTCGGTGCAGAGGTTGGAGAGGTGGATCGTGCCCGTGTTGTTGTTGAGGGCGCGGTTGTTGATGGTGTCTTTCCAGGTCAACCACGGGTGGCTGGTGGTCTGGAGCGAGATCAGGATCGACTTGAACTGCTCGCGGGCGCCCATCTTCTTGAACATGTGGAGGCGCCCGGCCTCGGCCTCGGCGGCGTAGAAGGCGTACCGCTCCGAGAATGCCTTGCCGTAGAGCTCGTTGAGGTCGGTGACCTCCAGCGGGTCGAAGAGGTACCAGTCGTCGTCGTTCTGAACGCGCTTCATGAACTCGTCGGAGATCCAGACCGCGGTGTTGGCGGTGCGGGTGCGACGGTACGGGTCGCCGGAGTTCTGGCGCAGGTCGAGGAACTCCGGGAAGTCCATGTGCCAGTTCTCCATGTAGAAGCAGAGGGCACCGAACTTCTTGCCACCACGGCTGACGGCCCGCAACACCGAGTCGATGGTGTGCATGAACGGGATCGGGCCGGTGGACGTCGTGTTGTTCGAACGGATCGGCGAACCCTGAGCACGCAGCTTGGTGACCGAGAGACCGATGCCACCGGTGCCCTTGGTGAGCCACATGACGTCGCGCACGCTCTTGGCGATGTTCTCGATGTCGTCCTGCATCTCCATGACGAAGCAGTTGGAGAGCTGCGGGTACGCGGTGCCCGCGTTGACCAGAGTGGAGCCGGCCGCGATGTACTCCAGCTTCGACATCTTCTCGTAGAAGCCGAGCGCAACACGGGTGGGGTCTGCTTCGTTGAGAGCGAGGCCCATCGCGATGCGCATCCAGAAGTACTGGGGCACCTCGAGCGGCTCGCCGTTGCGGGCTTTGATGCCGTAGCGGTTGTTGAGCGTGACAACGGAGATGTACTTGAGCAGCTCATCGCGGGACGGCTCGAGTGCCCCGGCCAGGCGCTCGAGGTCGTAGAGGGCGGTGAAGCGCGAATCGAACAGGTTCTCGGCGACGCCGCGCTCGATGGCGGCACGGAAGTGGGCGACGTGCAGCGCCTTCAGCTCGTCAGCCGTGGTGTAGTCGCCGAGCACGCCCTTGTAGATGGTCTTGAGGAGGAGGCGCGCAGCGACAGTGTCGAACTGCGGGTCGTCTTTGACGTTCTGCAGCGCCACCTGGATGACGGCCTCGTCGAGCTGCTGTGTCGTGATGCCGTCGAAGAGGGTGAGCTCGAGCTCACTCGCGATCTGCGTGACCCAGGTGATGTTCTCGTCGAGACCCTGGCTCGCGTGCTCGATCGCGATGTTGATCTTGTTGGCGTCGTATGCCTCGCGCTCACCGTTGCGCTTCACGACCGTGATGGTCACCTGACCCACTCCTTCTGTGCTTGTCAGCACGGCTGTCCGGCCATCATGTGGCCTGCTTAATGCAACGTTCGATGACCGTTATCCCATCCCCCGGCCAGGAAGTTTCACCACTATATATCGGGGCACCGACAGAGTGGCAACCACTACATGTAGTGGGCGTGTCGTCCACAGGATGTGGATAAGTCCGCCGACTTGTCCACATCTCTCCACAGGCTCAAGGGGACTTCCGACAGTCCCCAGCAGAGCAGTCGGGGTCTAGAGTTGACAGGTTGTGAACGCTTACGTGAGCCTGCTGCGCACCCCGGGAGTCGCCCGGATCATCGCCGCGCAGCTCACCGCCCGGTTCCCCAGCGGCATGCTCTCGCTCGGATTCCTGCTCCACATACACCACATCTTCGGCTCGTACGGCGCAGCGGGCTTGGTGCTGGCCGCGACGAGCGTCGGTCAGGCCGTGTCCGGCCCGCTCACCAGTCGGTGGATGGGGCAATGGAGCATGCGGCCGGTACTGATTCTCACCACCGGCGTCTGCGCCCTCTCGCTCCTGACGGTCGCATTGGCCCCGCTGCCCCTGATCGGCTTCATGGTGGCCGGTCTGATCGCCGGTCTCAGCTACCCACCGGTGCAGCCGGCCGTCCGGACCATCTACCCCAAGATGGTCAACTCGCGGCAGCTGACCCCGCTGTTCTCGCTCGACGCCTCCGCGCAGGAGATCATCTGGATCGCGGGCCCGGTGGTCGTGACCCTGATCGCCACGCAGATCTCCACCACCGCCGGCATCCTGTTCTCGGTCGTCTCCCTGCTCGGTGGAGGCCTGTGGTTCCTGCTCTCCCCCGAGGTCGGGCGGGTGCGAATCCCGCGCAGCAAGCGCAAGCTCGGCGCGGTACTCAAGCGGCCGCAGGTCCTGCTCACCACCCTCATCGGCTTTCTCCTCGTCGGCGCCCTCGCCGCGACCGAAGCCGGGGTCGTCGCCACCTTCGGCCAGGGCAACTCGACCTCCGGCCTGGTGCTCGCCATCTGGGCGGTTGCCTCGCTGTTGGGCGGGCTGCTGCTCGGCCATCTTCCGATCGGTCCGTGGGCGCTCGCGCGCCGGATCGTCCTCGTCCTGGCCGGATCGATCCTGGCGGGTGTCGCGATCCTGATCTGGACGGGAACCGCGGCCGAGTTCTGGACGCTCAGCGGCGCCCTGCTGATCGGCGGCCTCGGCGTCGCGCCCGCGCTCGCCGTGATGTTCGCGGTCGTGTCCTCGAGCGTGCGTTTCAGCGACACCGCCGAGGCATACGGCTGGGTCGGCACCGGGCAGCTGATCGGCGCGGCGGCGGGCTCAGCGGTTGCCGGCTTCCTCATCGACTACGTGACGACACACCACGGCGGAGGCGCGGGCCTCGGCGGATTCATCGTCGCGGTGGCCTTCGCCGCGGTCGGCACTCTCGTCCCGGTGCTCTTCCACGGCAGGTTGCCCGACCTGCGCGGACGCGACGCCAGCCCGCTCCCCGACACCGAGCCCGTGCCGGTGCAGCCGAGCTGAGCGCGCGCGAGACCTGGCGTGCGTCTCAGCCCTTCAGCCGCGACGGCTTCAGCAGTTCCGAGAGCTCGACGAGCTCGCCGAGCTCTTTCTCGATCAGCGCCTCTTCCTTCTCACCCGGAGTGAAGACGCCGTCGACCAGCATCTTCTGCGGGAAGTTGATCTCGACATTGGCACCGACCTTCACCATGCCGAACGCGGAGGTGGTGGTGGTGAGCGCCACCACACCGCGCGTCCCCGCGGAGACGCCGCCGTAGCTCACGAATCCGACCGGCTTGCGCCACCACTCGGTATTGAGAAAGTCGAGCGCGTTCTTCAGCGCCGGCGAGAAGCTGTGGTTGTACTCCGGCGTCACCAACAGCACGGCATCGGCCAACGCCACGCGTTCGCTCCACGCGATGGTGTGCGGCTTCGTGTACTGCCGCATGCGCGGGTGGTTCGGCTCGTCCATGAACGGCAGCGCGAGTTCGGCCAGGTCCACCCAGTCGACCTCGATCTCACCGTGGGCCTCTGCCCGGTTCTTCGCCCAGGTGGCAATCGGCAGGCCGACCCGCCCTGGGCGGACACTGCCAACGATGATCATCAGACGGGTGGTCACGAGAAAGCTCCTCAGGTAGGTGACGTGTCAGTCATTTTCGGAAGGAACGGTACCCGGAACCGGATTCATTCCCTACCAGCGCGAGTGGATCGCCGCACGCAGACGCCGATCGTAGAGTTCGACGACGGATGCCGTGAAGGCCTCGCCGAGCGCCGGAACCGATCCCGCCGCCGCGTTGGACGCCGCCTGGGCGACGTTGCGCGCACCGGGGATCACCGTGCTCACGCCCGGCAACTGGGCCACCCATGCCAGCGCCGCGCTGGCCGGTGAGAGTCCGACCGATTCGGCGAGCGCCGAGAACTCGCGAGCAGCCTCGACGCCCTCGTCGAAGTCGACGCCCGAGAAGGTCTCGCCGACATCGAAGGCGTCCCCGTTGCGGTTGTAGCTGCGGTGGTCGTCCGCGGCGAAGGCGGTGTCATGACGGTAGCGGCCGGAGAGCAGCCCGCTCGCCAGGGGGACCCGCGCGATGATGCCGACCCCGGCATCCATCGCGGCGGGCAGCACCTCGTCGAGCGGCTTGAGGCGGAACGCGTTGAGGATGATCTGCACGCTCGCGACGTTCGGCCGGGCGATGGCGAGCAGCGCCTGCTCGACCGTTTCGACGCTGACCCCGTAGGCCGCGATCGAGCCGTCGTCGACGAGGGCATCGAGCGCGTCGAAGACGGCATCGCTGCGGTAGACGTCGGTGGGCGGGCAGTGCAGCTGCACCAGGTCGAGCGTGTCCATGCCGAGGTTGGCGCGCGAGCGGTCGTTCCAGGCGCGGAAGTTGGCGGCCGAGTAGTTCTCGAGCGTCTGGCCCTGGCGGCGCCCCATCTTGGTCGCCACCGTCACGCCGGCGCGATCGGCATCGGAGAGCCCCGCCCGCCAGGCGCCGATGATGGTCTCACTGCGGCCATCGCCGTAGACGTCGGCGGTGTCGAAAAAGGTGACGCCGTCGGCGTGGGCGGCGTCGAGTACGGCCGCGGCATCCGCTTCTGACACGTCACCCCAGTCGGCGCCGAGCTGCCAGGTGCCGAGACCGATCACCGAAACGGGGCGGCCAGTACGTCCGAGAGTGCGTTGTTCCATGGTTTCGAGCCTAGGTGTCGGCGGAGCACGTCGCGATCGCGGTCGCGACGACGCGGGCCATCCGGGGGCGGATGACGTGGTCGCCCCCGTCCACCCGGTGCACCGTCACCCCGCGCAACTGCTCGACCACCCGGATCCCGGATGGCGCCAGAAACAGATCAAGCGATCCGTAGACCACCTCGACCGGCACCCGCACCGACGCGAGGTCACTGACCGAGGTCTGCGATTCGATGGAGTTCTGCAACGAGAGCACGAAGGCTCGCCAGTTGGTCTCCGAGACCTCGAGCAGATTCTTGATCGGCGACAGCCGGGAGAGTCCGGCGGCGGCGCGGATCGTGAACTCCTTGTTGCTGCGGAGGTACTCGTAGACCCGCAGGTAGAGGCCCATCGCCGTGCGGTCCCGCTTCGAACCGATCGCGAGCGGGGCCAGATAGATCGGCGGACTCACCAGCACGAGGCCACGAAGTCTTGCGCCGCGGGTGGCCGCATAGCGGGCGGCGATCAGGGAACCCATGGAGTGCCCGACCAGCACGAAGCGGCCACGCAGCCTGAGCGAGTCGATCGTGCGGGCCAGCGCGGCGACATGCTCCTCGACGGTGTACTCGGAGTCGTCGGGAGCAGGTGAGCCGCCGAACCCCAGCAGATCGATCGTGATCGCACGATGAGCCGGGACGAGCAAGGGGATCACGTTGTCGAAGGTGACCGACGAGGACGCGATCCCGTGGATCATCACCACGGCTGGCCCCTCACCCTGGTCGGAGGCGACATGCAAAAGGGGCGGCCGCCGGATCACTCCGTGCAGTCGCCCCATGGCATCCAGGCTAGATCGTTCTCCCCGGCGCGGGGTGCATTCGGAACCTAGTTCTCGCGAAGCCGTTCTTTGAGCTCGTTCTTCTTCTCGACCGAGTCGCGATGCGCCTCCGCGGACTTCACGTCGGCGTTCGCGGTGACCTCCTCGTGCTTGTCGGCGACGCGCTCCTTGGTGTCGTGTGCCGCCTCGCCGATTTGGTGCCCGGCCTCCTGCGCCAGGTCTTTGGCGTCGTCCATGATTCCCATGTCGTCATCCCTTCTGCGACGGCCCGATGAGCCGACGTGCGGAGCGGCCCTGTGCCGTCCCGCTCGCTTCGACGCTATGCCCGTGTCCCGCCGGACTGTCATCCTTCCAGGCAGCGCACAGGCGAGGCTCGGGCGACTCCGACGTTCGACACGGGGGAAACGTTGGGATGTGCGCTGACGGAGTTCTCCCTACCGTCGTGACTATGACGAAATCGCGCGCGGCCATCCCGGCGATCCTGCTCATCGGCTGCCTCTCGTTGGCCGGGTGCTCCGCGGTCGGCTCGGCGGGCTCTGGGAGCTCGGGATCCTCGGGACCCTCGATCGGTGCCGGAACCCACTCGAGCGGGATCGCGCCGATGCCACCCGGCGTCAGCTCGAAGGTCGCCGTCGGCAGCGGGACGATCGCGGCCACCACGCCGACGGCGGATCGCGCAGTCGTCATCACCGGCACCGTCACGATCACCGCGGCCGACCCGCTCTCGGCCGCCACGACCGCCTCCTCCCTGGTCGAGGCCGCCGGGGGTCGCGTCGACGGTCGCACCGAAACCGCCGCGGCGAACGGCGACCCCGGCAGCGCGACGCTGGTGCTGCGCATCCCGGCGACGAAGCTCAGCGACACCATCGACGCGCTGAAGAAGCTCGGACGAGCCGACCAGGTGCAGCTCGCCTCGGCCGACGTCACGAGGCAGACGCAGGACCTCGACGCCCGGATCACGGCAGCGCGCACCACCATCGCTCGGCTGCTGCAACTCGAATCCACCGCCACCGACACCACGAATCTGATCGTGATCGAGACCGCGATCGGCGACCGTCAGGGGGAGTTGGAAAGCATGGAGGCTCAGCAGCGCGGCCTCGCCGACCAGATCGCCATGTCGACGATCACCCTCGCGTTGCGTTCACCCGCCGCGGCGCCCGCGATCAAGCCCGCCGACTTCTGGTCGGGGCTCGGAACCGGGTGGTCGGGATTCGTCGCCTTCTGGGCCACCGTGTTGGTCGCGCTCGGGGTGCTCATCCCCTGGCTCGTCCTCGCCGCAGCCGCAACGGCGACGACGCTGCTGACGCGGCGGAGCATTCGGCGTCGGCGACGAGGTGCTACAGCTCCCGCGCCGATCGGATGAGCGAAAGCACCGCGCGGCCGTACGCCTCGGCCGGATCTTCGCTGACGTAGGCGGCATCCGTGTCCCCGATGCGGGCGACCACGGTGTACGCGACGCGCGAGGCGACGTCGACCGAGCGTTCCAGGGAACGGAAGGTGCCGCGCAGCAGCTCCCGCAGCTGGTCTTCGCGCGGCATCCACAGCGCGTCGTCGAGCGCCACGGAGTCGAGCGCCCACTCGGTCGTGCCGTTGAAGCCGAGCACCGTCCCGGTCGAGTACGCGTGGGCCTCGATCGTCATGTCACTGACCGTGAAGACGTCGCCATCGAAATCGTCGAGCGCGATCTGGAAACTGTCGCCGGATGCCGGCGTCCACACCAAGCCGGCGTCACGCAGCTCGCGCGCGAGCAGGGTCGAGATCATGCTCCCCATCATCCGCCTGATGGGGCACCGAGCTGCGGCAGCGCCATCCAGGTGGGCGACGTACCGTAGAGGGATGAGCCGCGATCGGGACGACGGCCGCGAGCCGGCATCGCGGTGGGACGCCCTGCGTTCGCACCTGCTCACCGCCTTCTCGGGAACCGAGACGGGGAGACCGTACTGGGTCGACGAGATCGAGCTCGGCGACGATGCTGGCTACTTCGGCGAGGGCTCGGCGGCCTGGGAAGTGCACGGGGGACTTGCGACGCTGGTCGCCGGGATCCGGGCGCTGCTCATGCAGACGCTGCACCCGGGGGCGATGGCCGGAGTGCACGACTGGTCGCGCTACCAGGAGGACCCGCTCGGACGGCTGTCCGGCACCATCCGCTGGCTGGTGGGCGTCACCTTCGGCTCGACCGAATACGCGCGCGTCGAGTCGGCGCGGGTGGCGCGGTTCCACGACCGCGTGGTCGGCACCTACCTCGACCGGGACGGCAACGAGGTGCCGTACGCCGCGGGCGATCCCGAGTTGCTGGCCTGGGTGCACCTGGCATTCACCGAAGCGTTCCTGGGGGCCCACGAGGTGTGGGGCGGCCCCATCCCGGGCGGGGCGGATCAGTACGTCGACGAGTGGGCGAAAGCGGCGGAACTGGTCGGGGCGCCGAATCCGCCGCACTCGGCCGCCGAGCTGCGCGCCCAGCTCGAGACGTTTCGCACCGACGGCACGCTGCGGCGCGATGCTCGCGTCGACGAGGCGGTGCGCTTCATCCGGAACCCGCCGCTCGGCAAGGGGTTCGGGCCCGCATACCGCATCCTGTTCGCGGGCGCGGTGGCGTCGATCCCCGTCGAATATCGTCGCCTGCTCGGCCTGCGGCGCGCCTGGTGGCCGGCCACGACGCTCACCAGGATCGTGCTGCGCATCGTGCACCGCGCACTGGGCTCCAGCTCCAGTTCGGAGGATGCGGCGCGTGCCCGCCTCGCGCGCCTGGCCGCGGCCGACGCGGCCTGAGCAGCGGAACCCGGCCGGACGCGCCGCGATCCGTCAACGTCGGCACTCATGGCAGGATGACGGAATGGCAGACCCCGCACCCCTGCCGTCCGACCCGATTGCCGAGGCGCAGCGCCAGTGGCAGGAGCACGGCTGGGCGGATGCCGCAGACGGCATGGCTGCCGTCACCGCGATCATGCGCACCCAGCAGATCCTGCTCGCACGGATCGAGGCGGTGCTCAAGCAGTTCGACCTCACCTTTGCGCGCTTCGAGCTGTTGCGTCTGCTGAGCTTCACGCGGCACGGTTCTCTGCCGATGGCGAAGGCGAGCGCGCGCCTGCAGGTGCACCCGACCAGCGTCACGAACGCGGTGGACCGGCTGCAGGCGGCGGACCTCGTGAAGCGGGTGCCGCATCCGACCGACGGGCGGGCGACGCTCGTCGAGATCACGGATGCCGGACGAGCGCGGGTGGATGCCGCAACGGCCGAACTGAATCGGCACATCTTTCGCCGCACCGGATTCGCGGCCGGCGAGATCGCGCAGCTCAACGCGCTGCTGCACGGCTTTCGCCGCGACGCGGGCGACTTCGAGGAGTAGCACGAGCCCGCCGCCAGCCGGTTCGCGAGCGCGGGGTCTGCGGCCGAGCGCGGCCCCTGCGCACCCCGCGCTCGGCCGCAGACCCCGCGCTCGCCGGATGGTGGGCTAGAGGCGCTCGATGATCGTCGCGTTGGCGGTGCCGCCGCCTTCGCACATGACCTGCAGGCCGTAGCGACCGCCGGTGGCCTCGAGGTGGTTGAGCATCGTGGCGAGCAGCCGAGTTCCCGAGGAACCGACGGCGTGGCCGAGGGCGATGGCGCCGCCGCGCGGGTTCAGCCTGGCGGGCTCCGCGTCGAACTCGTGGGCCCAGGCGAGCGGGACCGAGGCGAACGCCTCGTTCACCTCGTAGGCATCCAGCTCACCGAACGACAGACCGGAGCGCTCCAGGATGCGGCGGGTCGCCGGGATCGGTCCGGTGAGCATCAGGAGGGGGTCATCCCCCACGACCGCGAAGCTGTGGAACCGCGCCCGCGGCGTAAGACCGAGCTCGAGCGCGCGCGACTCGCTCATGATCAGGGCGGCGGAGGCGGCATCCGTCAGCGGTGACGAATTGCCGGCGGTGATCGACCAGCCGAGCTCCGGGAAGCGTGCGGCGAGCTCGTCGGTGCGGAAGGCGGCACCGAGACCGGCGAGACCCTCCCCCGTGGTCGTCGGACGCACGGTCTCGTCGATAGCGAAGCTCCCGTCCGCCAGCTGAACCGGCACGACCTCGTTGGCGAACGCGCCGACAGCCCAGGCCGCAGCCGCACGGCGATGCGACTCCGCCGAGAACTCGTCGAGCTGCTCGCGGCTGAAACCCCACCGGGTGGCGATCAGTTCGGCCGAGACACCCTGGTTCACGAGGCCGTCGGGATAGCGAGCGCGGATGCCGGGACTGTACGGGTTCTGCGGGCCCTGCGCCGATCCCAGCGGCACGCGGCTCATGGACTCGACACCCGCCGCGATCACCACGTCGTTGACGCCGGCCATGATGCTCTGGGCGGCGAACGCGGCCGCCTGCTGGCTGGAGCCGCACTGGCGGTCGACCGTCATCCCTGGCACCGTTTCGGCGAAGCCGGCCGCGAGCAGGGCGGTGCGGCCGATGTTGCCGGTCTGCTCGCCCGCCTGGCTGACGCAGCCGGCGATCACGTCGTCGATCTGGGTCGACTCCAGACCGTTGCGCTGCAGCAGCTGGCTCAGCACCCCGGCCAGCAGGTCGGCGGGGTGCACACCCGAGAGCGAGCCGCCGGGCTTGCCCTTACCCGATCCCGTGCGGATGACGTCGACGATGACTGCGGTCTGCGATGACATGCCTTGATGCTACGTCGCGAGCTCGACCGTCGGCGTGGCGCGTCGTCGAGCAGTGCCGGTGCGACGCTGACGCGGGGAGGGAGGTAGGCTCCGATCGTGCCCAGCACCCGATCTCTCAAACTGATGGAATCGTCACACCGCCTCGTGCAGCGACTCACGCGGGGCAGGGCCGGCTGGAACATCTCGGGCATGCCAGTGCTCGAGCTCACGACGACCGGGCGCCGCAGCGGCGAGCGCCGGGCGACCATGCTCACCTCACCTCTGAGGGATGGCGATGCCTATGTCGTGGTCGCCTCCCGCGGCGGAGACGACCGCCATCCGGCCTGGTTCCTCAATCTTCGCGATGACCCGAATGTGGAGGTCGTGGTCGAG
Organism: Acidobacteriota bacterium; assembly: GCA_019351995.1. Taxonomy (GTDB): domain Bacteria; phylum Actinomycetota; class Actinomycetes; order Actinomycetales; family Microbacteriaceae; genus Lysinimonas. The sequence continues at coordinate 23,068 of JABBOD010000017.1, read as the reverse complement.
GGGCACCCGCCCATCGCGATGACCGCCCGCATCGCGGACCCCGAGGAGCGCGCTCGCCTGTGGCCTCTTATCACGTCGAAGTATGCGAACTATGCCGGATATCAGCAGAAGACGGAGAGGGAGATTCCGTTGGTGCTGCTGGAGCCGACGTCCGCCGAACGCTAGAACTGCCAGGGGAACGGGCCCCAGTCCGGTGCCCGCTTCTCGAGGAACGCGTCCCGGCCCTCGACGGCCTCGTCGGTGCCGTAGGCGAGCCGGGTCGCCTCCCCCACCAGCACCTGCTGGCCGGCGAGACCATCGTCGACGGCGTTCATCGAGAACTTCAGCATGCGGATCGCGGTGGGCGACTTGCCCATGATCGTCTCCGCCCACTCGAGCGCCACCGCCTCGAGTGAGGCGTGCGGGACGACCGCGTTGATCGCGCCCATCTCGTAGGCGCGCTGCGCACTGTACTCCTGGCCGAGGAAGAAGATCTCGCGCGCGAACTTCTGCCCGACCTGGCGCGCAAGCAGCGCGCTGCCGTAGCCGCCGTCGAAGGAGCCGACGTCGGCATCCGTCTGTTTGAAGCGGCCGTGCTCGGCGCTCGCGATGGTGAGGTCGCAGACCACGTGCAGCGAATGACCGCCGCCTGCCGCCCAGCCGGGGACCACGGCGATGACGACCTTGGGCATCGTCCGGATGAGTCGCTGCACCTCGAGGATGTGAAGACGACCCGCGCGCTGGAGCTGGGGGGCGAGGTCATTTCTGACCTCGCCTGCGACGCCAGCGCCGACGTCCGTCCCTGACGTCGGTTCATACTCGTAGCCGTACTTACCCCGGATGCGCTGGTCGCCTCCCGAGCAGAACGCCCAGCCGCCGTCTTTGGGGCTCGGCCCATTGCCGGTGAGCAGCACCACGCCGATGTGCACGTTCTGCCGGGCGTCGTCGAGCGCGCGGGACAGCTCGTCGACCGTCTGGGGGCGGAACGCGTTGCGCACCTCGGGACGGTTGAAGGCGATGCGCGCGATGCGGCCGCTGGTGTCGTGGTGGTAGCTGATGTCCGCGAGCTCGGCGAAGCCGTCGGCCTCGGTCCAGCGGGTCGGGTCGAAGAGCTCGGAAACCTGGGTCACATCTTCACCGTATCCGGCGCCAGGCGAAGGCGGGTGCCTCGCGCGCCAGGAAAGCCGCGGCACCGAGACTGGCCTCGTCGCTCGCGGCGACCTCGGCATCCCAGAACGCCGCCCGCTCCGTCAGCCGCTGGTCGTCGCTCGCGATCAGATCGATGAGTTCTTTGCTCGCCTGTTGGGTGAGCCGCGAGCGGCCGACCACGGTCTGCACGAAGGCGTCGATGGCCTCCCAGAAGTCCTCGGGGGGCAGCAGCCGCGACACCATGCCCCAGCGAGCGGCGGTCTCGGCATCCACCAGTTCGCCACTGAGGATCAGGTGCTTGGCGACGGCCGGCCCGACGAGTTGGACGAGGCGCTGCATTCCCGACAGCGGGTACAGGATGCCCAGCCGCGCGGGCGTCACCCCGAACATCGAACGGTCGGAGGCGATCCGGATGTCGCAGGCGCCCGCGAGTTCCCAGCCGCCGCCGACGCAGTAGCCGTCGATCGCGGCGATCGTCGGCTTCGGAAAGTTCGCCAGCGCGGTCTCCCCCGCCGTGACGTGCCCCCCGTCGCCGGCCGCCGGATCCCGGAGGATCTGCGGCAGATCGGTGATGTCCGCGCCCGCCGAGAAGTCGCTACCGGCCCCGCGCACGACGAGCACCGCCACGGTGTCGTCGGTGGCGAGCTCGGCGAGCAGCGGGGCGAAGGAGTCCCACATGGCTCCGGTGACCGCGTTGCGTCGGTCGGCATGGTCGATGGTCAACGTCGCGATGGCGCCATCGACACCCACCCGGAGCTCGGGCATCAGCTGGCGGGCACGGAGGCCGGCTCGGTGACGATGCCGGCGGCGAGCAGGCCCTCGATCTGCTCCGCCGTCAACCCGAGACCGTCGAGGACCGCGCGGGTGTCTTCGCCGAGGGCGGGCGGCGCCTTGTGGATGCCGGGGGCAACCCCGTCGACGGTGATCGGCCCGCGCAGCAGAGGCAGCGCACTCCCGTCCCGCCGGGTGGTCTGCCGCACCATGTCGAGGTGACGCACCTGCGGATCCTGGAACACCTGCTGGTAGTTGAGGATCGGACCAGCCGGGATGCCGATCCTCCGCAGCTCGTCGACCCACTCCAGGCCGGGGCGGGTCGCGAGAAGGCTTTCGAGCCGTGCCGTGAGCGCGTCCCGGTGGCCGGAACGGGAGCGCCCGGTCGCGAACTCGGGCTCGTCCGCCAACCCGGGCTCGCCGAGCAACTCGGCCAGCTGCCGAAAGTGCCGGTCGTTTCCGGCGGCGATGATGATCGGGATGTCCCCGGTCGCGAAGACACCGTACGGCGCGAGGACGGGATGGTTGTTGCCCTGCGGCTCGGGGATCTCGCCGGTCGAGAGGTAGCGCTGGCCTTGGAACGCCGAGACCGCGATCGCCGCCTCGAGGAGCGAGGTCTCGACCGTTCGGCCGACACCGTGGATGCCGCCTCCGGTCCGTTCGCGTCCGACCAGTGCCGCCGCGATCCCGACCGCCGTGAAGATGCCGGCGTAGATGTCGATGATCGGAACGCCCATCCGCATCGGATGCCGCGCATCCTCGCCGGTGATCGACATCAAGCCAGACATCCCCTGCGCGACCTGGTCGAGTCCCGCGGCCTGGGCGAGCGGTCCGGTGGATCCGAACCCGCTGACGGATGCCACGATCAGCGACGGCTTCTCGGCACGCAGTTCCGCGGGGTCGAGACCCATCTCGGTCATGGTGCCGGGCTTGAAGTTCTCGATCACCACATCCGCGTCGAGCACCAGCCGACGCAGCAGCGCCGTGCCCTCGACCGAGTAGAAGTCGATCGCGATCGACGACTTGTTGCGATTCACCGAGTCGAAGTAGAGGCTGTGCTCGCCCTCGAAGGGCGGCCACGCGCGCGTGGCGTCCCCGCCCTTCTTGCTCTCCACCTTGATGATCGTGGCCCCGAGATCACCGAGAAGGGCCGTGGCGTACGGACCGGCCAGCGCTCGCGTGAGGTCGAGGACGACGATGCCGGCAAGCGGAAGAGTCGCCGACTCGGGCATCGACTCAGCCCTTCAGACGGATGTTGATCTGCTTGGTCTGCGTGAAGCCGGCCATCATGCCCTCCAGGGAGACCTCACGGCCGATGCCGGACTGCTTGTAGCCGCCGTAGCTCTGTCCGACGACTTGGCCGCCGCCCTGGTTGACCTGGACCCACCCGGCCTCGATCCGGTTCGCGGTGGTGACCGCTTTGTCGAGGTCGTGCGTCCAGACGTAGGCGGCGAGGCCGTAGTTCGAGTCGTTGGCCATGCGGACCACATCATCGACCTCGCGCCACGGGATCGCGACCAGCACCGGGCCGAAGATCTCCTCCTGCGCGAGGCGGAAGTCGTTGCTGACCCCGCCGAACACGGTCGGCAGGTGGAAGTACCCCTCCGTCAGCGGGCCGCTGCTCGGCACGTCGCCGCCGAGCACGGTCGTCATGATCGAGCTCTCGCGACCCTCGCTCAGGTAGCCGGCAATCGAGTCGAACTGGCTCGCGTTGATGATCGCACCCATGTCGCTCGCCTCGTCCAACGGGTCGCCGACCTTCATGGCGCCGAGGCGCGCGCTCAGCGTGCCCAGCACCTCCTCGTAGATGTCCTCGTGCAGGAACAGCCGCGACCCCGCCGTGCAGCTCTGCCCCTGACGGGCGAAGCGGGACGAGAGCAGCAGGCCGTCGATGAGGTCGTCGATATTGCCAGCGGAGGCAGCATCCGGGAACACGATCGACGGGTTCTTGCCGCCGAGCTCGAGCGAGATGTGCGCGATCCGCTCCCCCGCCGTGCGGGCGACGCCCTTGCCCACCTCGGTGGAGCCTGTGAAGGAGACCTTGTCGATGCCGGGATGCTCGGCCATCGCCTGGCCGACGACGCTGCCGCGCCCGGTCAGCGCGTTCACCACACCCGCGGGCAGGTGGTTGTTGCAGACCTCGGCGAGCAGCAGGATCGTCAGGGGCGCGTCATCCGCCGCCTTCATGATCACCGTGTTGCCGGCCGCGAGCGCCGCGGGGATCTTGAACCCAGCGATCATCAGCGGCGAGTTCCAGGGCAGGATGCAGCCCACCACGCCGAGCGGCTCGAGACGGGTGTACTGCAGCTGGTTGTCACCGGCCGGAAGCACGGTGCCCTTAACCTCGCCGGCCACCCCCGCGAAGTAGCGGAACAACGAGATCAGCACCCCGACCTCGGGGCGCGCCTGGGTGCGGATCGCGTTGCCGGTGTCGATCGCGGTCAGGCGCGCGAACTCCTCTGTCCGCTTCTCGAGTTCGTCGGCGATCAGATTCAGCGCCCGCGACCGCTCGGTGAAATGCCGGGCGCGCCACGCCGGGAACGCCTCGTGCGCCGCCTTCACCGCACGATCCAGATCGACGGTGCCGGCCGCCGGGACCCGTGCGATGACGGTCTCTCGTTTGGCCGGGTTCTTCACCTCACGCCACTCACCGGTGAGGGACTCGACCTGCTCGCCCCCGATCCACATGAGACGGTCAGTGCGGCCGCCGAGCACGTCGGTCGGGGTCACGGTGGTGGTGTCGGTCATGGTGGGCTCCAAGGGCTGCGTGTGAGCAGAAAGTGGGTCAGGAGGTCAATTGTGGCCCTGGTCAGCTGTTCGTGAAATCGGCGGCGCGTTTTTCGATGAAGGCACGCATGCCCTCTTTCTGATCGTTCGTGGCGAACAGCGAGTGGAAGATGCGACGCTCGAACCGCAGACCGCTGCTGAGCGTCGTCTCGTACGCCTGGTTGACGGCCTCCTTGGCCAGCATGGCCACCGGGAGCGACTTCGCGGCGATGGTCTCGGCGACGCTCATCGCCTCGGTCATCAGCTGCTCGACGGGGACGACTCGAGCCGCGAGGCCCGCCCGCAGCGCCTCCGCCGCGTCCATGGTGCGCCCGGTGAGCACGAGGTCCATGGCGAGCGCCTTGCCGACGGCGCGGGTGAGCCGCTGCGATCCGCCGATCCCGGGGATCACCCCGAGGTTGATCTCGGGCTGACCGAACTTCGCGGTCTCCGAGGCGATCAGGATGTCGCAGACCATCGCGAGCTCGCAGCCGCCACCCAGCGCATAGCCGGACACGGCCGCGATGAGCGGGGTGCGGACCGCGGCGAGCCGGTCGGCCGCCGAGAAGAAGTCGGCGAGGTAGACGTCCATGTAGCCCTGCTCGGACATCTGTTTGATGTCGGCGCCGACGGCGAAGGCGCGCTCGGACCCCGTGATCACGATGGCCCCGATCCCCGGGTCGACGTCGAAGTCCGTCGCCGCGGCGACCAGCTCGTCGATGAGGGGCAGGTTGAGCGCGTTCAGCGCTTCCGGCCGGTGGAGAGTGATGAGGCCGACGCGCCCGCGGGTCTCGGTGAGGATCGTTTCGTAGTCGCTCATCCCTTCACCTTTTCAGAGTTGTCGCGGATCACCGTGATGATGCCCGAGAAGTCGCGGCCGGCTCCGCCTTCGTCGGCAAATCGGCGGTAGATCTGCGCGGCGAGCGGGCCGAGTTCGGCAGCGGTACCGGTGCGCTCAAGTGCATTCAGCGCGAGGCCGAGATCTTTCGCCATGAGCGCCCCCGCGAAGCCGGGCTGATAGTCGCGGTTGGCCGGGCTGTTCGGAACCGGGCCGGGGACCGGGCAGTTGGTGGTGAGCGCCCAGCACTGCCCGGATGCCGCGGAGGCGACATCGAACAGTGCCTGGTTGCTCAGCCCCAGCTTCTCGCCCAGCACGAACGCCTCGGCCACCGCGATCATCGACACGCCCAGGATCATGTTGTTGCAGATCTTCGCCGCTTGCCCGGCCCCCGATTCGCCGCAGTGCACGACCCGGCCACCCATGACGTCCAGGATCGGGCGTGCGGACTCGAAGTCCTCCGCCTGGGCGCCGACCATGAAGGTGAGCGTGCCCGCTTCGGCACCCATGACGCCGCCGGAGACCGGGGCGTCCATTCCCCGATGACCGGCCGCGACGGCCAGCTCCCGAGCCGTGATCGCGTCGGCCACGTCGATCGTCGAGCAGTCGATGAACAGGGTGTTGTGTTGTGCCGCCGCCAGGAGCCCCTCGCGATACGCGTCCAGCACGTGCGCGCCGCTCGGGAACATCGTGATGACCATCTCGGCGTCCGCGACCGCCGAGACGGCATCCGCGGCCACAATCACGCCGGTGGTCCCGGCGCGTTCCAGCGCCGCGGACACCACGTCGAAGCCGTGCACGGTGTGCCCGGCCGCGACAAGCTTGGCGGCCATCGGTCCGCCCATGTTGCCGAGACCGAGAAAGGCGATCGTACTCATTGCTGCTCCCTAGACGTGCTCTTCGAAGTACTGGGCGACGGTCCCCGGGGTGACCTCGGCGAGGGTCGCCGGGTTCCAGTGCGGGGTGCGGTCCTTGTCGATCACCTGGGCGCGGATGCCTTCGAGCACCTCGGTGCCGCGGGTGAAGCGGGTGGCGATCCGGAGGTCCTGGTCGAGTGCTGCGCGCACGTCGGCCAGGGAGGGCGCGCGCCGGAGGGCGGCGAGCGTCACCGCGACCGAGGTCGGCGACTTGCTGAGAATCGTCGCCGCGGCCTCTCGCGCGCGCGGTTCCCGCGCGGCCGAAAGACGGTCGACGATGGTCTGTGCGTCGTCACCGGCGTAGGCCGCGTCGATCCAGTCCCGCTGCGTCACCAGCTCGGAAGGTGGGGGCTCGACGGCGAACCCCGCGACGATGTCGACCGCGCCACGAGGCTCGGCAGGTTCGAGCTGCGCGGTCTCGAGGGCCTCGAGCATGGCGGGCATGCGGTCGCTCGGCACGTAGTGGTCCGCCAGTCCGAGCGCGATCGCGTCGGCGCCGGATGCCGTCCCTCCGGTCAGCGCCAGGTGCGTTCCCAGCTCGCCGGGCGCACGTGCCAGCAGCCAGCTGCCCGCCACGTCGGGGAAGAAGCCGATCGAGACCTCCGGCATCCCGACCCGGGTGCGTTCGGTCACCACGCGGATGCGACCGTGCGCCGACAGGCCGATCCCCCCACCCAGAACCAGACCATCCATCAGGGCCACGTAGGGCTTGGGATAGCTGGCGATGGCGGCATCCAGGGCGTATTCCTCGGCCCAGAAGCGGGCCGCCGCATCGTGACCGTCTCGGAGCGAGTGATAGATGGCGACGATGTCGCCTCCGGCGCAGAGCCCGCGGTCTCCGGCGCCGGTGAGCACCACCGCGTGGACGGCGTCGTCATCAGCCCAGCTGGTGAGCGTGTCGGCGAGGCGCTGCACCATCGCCTGGTTGAGCGCATTGATCGCGCGCGGGCGGTTGAGGATGAGGTGACCGATGGCGCCTCGACGCTCGATGAGGACCTCGTCGTCCTGTCGGACATGCTCAGCTACGTCAGCCATCACGCTCCCGCGAGATCGCGACCCACGATGAGTCGCATGATCTCGTTCGTCCCCTCCAGTATCTGGTGCACGCGCAGGTCGCGCACCACCCGTTCGATGCCGTACTCGGTGAGGTAGCCGTACCCGCCGTGCAACTGCAGTGAGGCATTGGCGACCTCGAATCCGGCATCGGTGGCCATGCGCTTGGCCATGGCGCAGAGCGGAACAGCGTCGTCGGCACCCCGATCCAGTGCGTCGGCCGCACGCCACAGCAGGGTGCGCGCCGCCTCGAGCTGCATCCGCATGTCGGCGAGTTGGAAGAGCAGCGCCTCTTTCTCGATCAGGGGGGAGCCGAACGCCTCGCGGGTCTTCAGGTACGCCACCGCCTTGTCGAGAGCGAACTGACCGCCGCCGAGCGAACAGGCGCCGATATTGAGGCGACCGCCGTTGAGGGCGCCCATCGCGATCCCGAAGCCGTCCCCTTCGCTGCCGAGGCGGTTGGCGACGGGCACATGGACGTCGTCGAAGATCACCTGCCTGGTCGGCTGAGCGTGCCAGCCCATCTTCTTCTCGAGCGGGCCGAAGCTCAGCCCCGGCGCATCGGCGGGGACCAGGATCGCGCTGATCCCGTGGCTCCCGGTCTCGGCGGTGCGCGCCATCACCACGTACACGGCCGCCGCGCCCGCCCCCGAGATGAACTGCTTCACACCATTGAGCACGTACTGATCGCCGACACGTTCGGCCCGCGTGCGCAGCGCCGCGGCGTCCGACCCCATGCCCGGTTCGGTGAGGCAGTAGCTGCCGAGGGCATCCATCGTGGTCAGCGACGGGAGCCACCGGGCTCGTTGACGGGCGTCACCGAAGCGATCGATCATCCACACCACCATGTTGTGGATGGAGATGTACGCGGCGATCGTGGGGTCGCCGACGGCCAGCTCCTCGAAGATCCGCACCGCGTCCGAGCGGCTGAGCCCGGAACCGCCGAACTGCTCGCTGGCGTAGATGCCGCCGAGGCCGAGCCTCCCCGCTTCCCGCAGAACCTCGATCGGGAAGTAGTGCGTCTCGTCCCATTCGGCGGCGTGTGGCGCCAGCTCGTTCGTCGCGAAGTCGCGGACGGCATCGACGAGCGCGACTTGGTCGCGGGTCAGCGTGAACATACGAGCCTGAACATGGTGCCTCCTCGACGGTCCCATCGGCCGACGTCGTCAGAATACTAGGAGGTCCTAGTATGTACTAGGACCTCCTAGTAAATATCCCCGTCGGCGCGGCTTAGGCTGAGAGGGCAGAAAAGGAACGGCCAGCTGCCCCCACAACCAGACCGCTCGACGACGAGGATGAAGGAACCGATGAAAATCGCAGTGTTGGTGAAAGAGGTCCCCGATACCTGGGGCGACCGCCGTCTCGATCCGTCAACGAAGCGGGTCGATCGCAGCTCGGATGTCGTGGTGGACGAGGTCGACGAGAAAGCGGTCGAGATCGCTCTGCAGCTCCAGGCGGCGAACGCCGGGAGCACGGTGACGGTGGTCACGATGGGCCCCAAGCGCGCACTGGACAGCCTGCGAAAGGGCCTGGCGATGGGCGCCGACAGCGCGATCCACCTTGTCGATGACGGGCTGGCCGGTTCGGACGCCGTGCAGACCTCTGCCGCGCTCGCGGCGGCTCTTGCACCGCGTGGTTTCGATCTGGTGATCGCCGGCAATGAGTCCACCGACGGACGGACGGCGGCGGTTCCGGCGATGCTCGCCGAGCGTCTCGGCGTTGCCCAGTTGACGGCACTGCGCACCCTGCACGTCTCGGGCAGCACGGTCTCCGGCGAACGGGTGACCGACGACGGTTACGTGGATGTCGAGACATCGCTGCCCGCGGTGGTGTCGGTGAACGAACAGATCGCCGAGGCCCGCTACCCGAGTTTCAAGGGGATCATGGGTGCCAAGAAGAAGCCGGTCGAGGTGCTGGGGCTCGGTGATCTGGGTCTCGCCGCCGGGGACACGGGCGCCGCCAACTCCTGGTCGGTGGTGCACGACGTCACCGCACGTCCGGCCCGCACGGGCGGCACGATCGTCACGGACGACGGCACCGCCGCCACGCAGCTGGCCGACTACCTCGCCGCCGCGAAACTCATCTGACGCCGAACTGAGGAAGCTGATGTCCACGATTCTCGTGCTCGCGGAGCACACCGATTCCACCCCCGCCTCCAACGTCGCGGAGCTTCTCGCCGCGGCTTCGCAGCTCGGCGAGCCCAGCGCCGTCGTCGTCACCAGCTCGGATGCCGCGGCACTCGCCTCGGCGCTCGGCAGCCTCGGCGCCGCCACGGTGCAGGTGGCGACCGTGCCGGATGGCGGCGCGCTGGTCACCCCGCTCGTCGCGGCTCTCGCCGCCGCGGTGGCTGCCGGCGACGTGGCCGCCGTGCTGGTGGGGACCTCCCTGGACAGTCGGGAAGCGGCCGCGCGGCTCGCCGTCCGGGTCGGCGGTGCCTACCTCAGCGACGCGGTCGGCGTCGGCTCGAGCGGTGATGGCATCACGGTCACTCAGCAGGCCTTCGGCGGGGCGTTCACCGTCACGTCAGGGGCGGGACGCGGCATCCCCATCATCTCGATGCGCCCGCACTCGGTCGAGGGCTCGGCCCCCGCGGGCGCCGGCACCGTCAGCGCCCTCGACATCTCGGGCGACACGGCGCCGACCAGCAGGGTCACCGCGCGACACGAGAAGACCGAGGCATCCACCCGACCCGATCTGCAGGCGGCCGAGGTCGTCGTCTCGGGTGGTCGTGGACTCGGCTCGCAGGAGAAGTTCGTGCTGGTCGAGGAACTCGCCGACGCGTTCGGTGCCGCCGTCGGCGCATCGCGCGCCGCGGTCGATGCCGGCTACGTGCCCCAGAGCTACCAGGTCGGACAGACCGGGGTCACCGTGTCGCCCAACCTCTACATCGCCGTCGGGATCTCCGGCGCCATCCAGCACAAGGCCGGGATGCAGACCGCGAAGACCATCGTCGCCATCAACAAGGACGGCGACGCCCCGATCTTCGACGTCGCCGACTTCGGCATCGTCGGCGACCTGTTCACTGTCGTGCCCCAACTGATCGAGGCCGTCAAAGCACGGAAAGGCTGATGGCCACCGCTGATCCGGCGCTTCTCGACGGGCGCATACGGGCCGCCGAGATCACCGTGGCTGCGCACTACGGGCGGACCATGGTCGAGCACTCGGTGAGGACCTCCGGTGGCCTCGTGGTGCGCGTCATCGAGTACCCAGCGGCGGAGGTCGCGGAGGTCGCGCTCCCCCCGATCGTGCTTCTGCACGACATCGCCTCGGTCAATGCGCTCGCACTCCCCCTCGTTGCCGCCCTGCCGATGCGCAGGATCCTCGCCGTCGACTGGCCGGGCCACGGGCTGTCGGGGCCGTCGGTGCTGCCGCGTGGCACCGACCTCCGCGCTCATGTCGTCGCCGTGCTCGACAACGTGCTCGACGCGTTCCAGCTGACGCAGGTCGACCTGATCGGGCACTCGCTCGGCGGACAGTTCGCGCTGTATTTCGCGCTGCGTCGACGGGCGAAAGTGCGACGGCTCGTGCTGCTCGGCGCGCCCGGCGCCGCGTTCGGTGAGGCCAGGCCCGCCACCGCCGAGCGGGCGCTTGCCGTGCCGGTGGTGGGGACCGGCATCCTGGGGCTGTCGACGTCCGAGCACTTCTATCGCAGGCGGTCAGAGAGGCGGATCGGGTCCCGGGGACTCGACGGCTACCCCGACCAGATCACCGAGATCGGCTATCTCGCCTCACAGCGCTCCGACTTCGCGCCCAGCGTGGCGAGCCTGTTTCGCGCTCTGATGACCCCGTTCGCCGCCCGTCCGCTGACCGCGCTGAGCCATGATGAGCTTGCGACCATCGGCGTTCCGGTGTTGATGGTCTGGGGCGAGAACGATATCGTCATGACGCCGGCGACCGGGAGGGCGAGTTTCGACGCGATCCCGGGAGCCGAACTGCTCGAAGTCGACGGTGGCCACATGCCGTGGCTGAACGATCCTGAGCGGGTCGGCACCGCCGTCTCGGCGTTCCTGGCGCTGTCCATGCCGCGCGACTGACTAGGTTCGAATCGATGAGTACCCCTGCCGCAACACAGACCCCCCGCAGCCGTTGGTTCAAGCTGGTGTGGATCGTCCCGCTGATCCTGGTCGGGCTGTTCCTGATCGTGCTCGCCGCCCGCGGCATCCGAGCGCTCCCCGCTGTGCAGGACTTCCTGCACAGCTATCCGGGCCACTCCGCTCTTCCGTCCTGGGCGCCGGTCGGGTTCCCCGCCTGGCTGGGCTGGCAGCATTTCCTCAGCTCGTTCTTCATGCTCTTCATCATCCGCACCGGGTGGCAGGTTCACACCACCAAACGGGCCGCGGCGTACTGGACGCGCAGGAACACCGGCATTCTGAAAACCAAAGGCCAACCCGTGCGGATCCCGCTGCACCTGTGGTTCCACCTCTCGATGGACTCGCTGTGGATCCTCAACGGGGTGGTCTTCTTCGTGCTGATCTTCGTGAGCGGCCAGTGGGTGCGGATCGTCCCCACCAACTGGGATGTGTTCCCCAACGCTGTCTCGGCCGGCCTGCAGTACGCGTCGCTGAACTGGCCGACAGAAGACGGCTGGGTGAACTACAACGCCCTCCAGTTGCTCACGTACTTCGTGACCGTGTTCATCGCCTCGCCTCTGGCGATCCTGACGGGCTTGCGGATGGTGCCGGGGCTCGCGGGACGCTGGAAGCCGTTCGACAGGTTCTACCCGGTCGAGGTTGCCCGCAAGCTGCACTACCCGATCTTCATCTACTTCACCGCGTTCATCGTCGTGCACGTCACCCTGGTGCTCGCCACGGGTGCGCTGCGCAACCTCAACCACATGTACGGCGGATCCGACCAGGTCAACTGGCTGGGCTTCGGCATCTTCGCCGGCTCGGTCGTGCTCATGGTCGGCGGCTGGTTCGCCGCCCGACCGGTGCTGCTCGCCTCGCTGGCCGGCCTAAGCGGTAACGTGCGGCGCTGAATCGACCGCTCCTGCACAGCAGAACGCCCCCGCGGCCTCGAGGCCGGCGGGGGCGTTCTGTGAGGTGAATCAGCGAGTCAGCGAGCCGCCACCGCGCACGCGCGACACCGCGTCGACCGTCGCCGCCAGGATCAGCACGCCGCCGGTGACCAGGTAGTTGACCCCGCCGCCCAGGTTGAGCAGACCGAGGCCGTTCGTGATGACCGCGATCACCAGGGCGCCAACGGCACCGTGGATCAGACGCCCGCGCCCACCGAAGAGGCTCACGCCACCCACGACCGCAGCCGCCACCCCGAAGAGGACGATGTCGCGGCCGAATGACGCATCAACCGATCCGATCTGGCTCGCGGTGAAGAAACCTGACACCACGGCGAGGGTGGAGCAGATGCCGAACGCGGCCCACTTGATCCCGACCACCTTGATGCCAGCACGACGGGCAGCCTCGGGGTTGCCGCCAATGGCGTACAGGTAGCGCCCGAAGCGTGTGCGGTCGAGCATGAACGTCCCGGCCCAGAGGATGGCCAGGGTGATCGGGACGACGATCGGCACTCCCTCGATGACGTTTCCCCCGACGACCTTGCCGGCGAGATAGTTCACCTGTCCACGGTTCTGGTTGAGCAGCGCGACGAACAGACCACCGATGACGAGGATGACCCCGAGCTTGATCCAGACCAGGACGACGGTGCGGTTGGGCACTCCGGCACGGACGCGACGACGGCGGTCGAGCACCGCGGTACCACCCGAGATCAGCAGCATCACGGCGAGCATGAGCCAGCCGCCCCAGACCGGCAGGTTGTTGTTCTGAATCGCCAGGATCTCGGGCTGCTGGATCCGGTAGAGGCCGCCGGTCCCGATGATGAGCAGCTGCAGGCCCTGGAAGCCCAGGAACAGACCCAGCGTGACGACGAAGGAGGGGATCCCCACCCGCGCCACGAAGAAGCCGATGAAGGCGCCGATGGCCACACCGGTGAGGAGCGAGAGGATCAGCGCCAGAATCCAGTTCATCGCGATCCCACCCGGGTTCGAGAGAACGACGAAGATCGACATCGCGACACCGGCGGTCACACCGGCTGACAGGTCGATCTCGCCGAGCAGGATCACGAACACCAGCGCCATCGCCAGCATGACGTAGCTCGCGGCCTGGGTCAGAAGGTTCGCGAAGTTGCGATCGGTCATGAAGTACGGGCTCAGCACCGCGAAGAGGATGCAGAGCACCACGAATCCGGCAACAGCCGGGAGCACGCCCATGTCGCCGCCGCGAACACGCTGGATGTAGGCGCGCGCCTGATCGAGCACGCCACCCTCCTGCCCGCTGCCGATCATGCCGGAGGCGGCGAGCGCGGTCGTGTCGACGGCGGTGTCTGCGTTCTTGGTCTCACTCATGCGGAAACTCCCGTGTAGGTCTTGCTGCCCGTGATGTAGCCGACGACGTCGTCGCTCGTGGTGTCCTTGGTTTGAATCTCGGCCACCATCTGACCCAGGTAGAGCACGCTGATGTAGTCGGCGACCTGGAAGACGTCGACGAGGTTGTGGCTGATCATGATGACCGCGACGCCCTGATCGGCCAGTCGCTTGACCAGGTTGAGCACCTGCTCGGTCTGCGCGACGCCGAGAGCGGCGGTCGGCTCGTCGAGGATGACGACCTTGGCCGACTTGAGCACCGAGCGCGCGATGGCGACGGTCTGACGCTGGCCACCGGACAGCGATGACACGCGCTGGCGCACCGACTTCACCGTGCGGACAGAGAGGGACTGCAAGGTCTCGGAGGCCTGACGCTCCATCTCGCCCTCGTCGAAGGTGCCGAACGAGGTCTCCTCGCGCCCGAGGAACATGTTCTGCACGATGTCGAGGTTGTCGCACAGGGCGAGATCCTGGTACACGACCTCGATGCCGAGAGCGGAGGCCTCACGCGGGTTGGTGAGGTGCACGGGAGTGCCGTTGAAGTTCACGACGCCCGAGTCGTAGGGCTGCACACCGGCGAGCCCTTTGATGAGGGTCGACTTGCCGGCTCCGTTGTCGCCGACCAGGGCTGTGATCTTGCCGGGGTAGGCCTTGAGGCTGACGCCCTTGAGGACGCTCACCGGGCCGAAGCTCTTCTTGATGTCGCTGAGCTCGATGATGGGCTCATCCATGGGGGTTTCCTTTCGGTTCCGGAACAGCGATGTCCCGGGGATCTGCGAGCGGGTTCAGCACGTCGCTCCGTGGCCCTTCACACGAAGGAAGGGCTCCGCGCGCCGCCCGGAGCGGCACGGGCGCGGAGCCCCAACTTCATGAGGTGATGCTGATGTTACTTGACGCTAATCGTCCAGCAACGACTACTTGACGCCGTACTTGGCGCAAGCTGCCGCCACGGCGGCGGTGCAGATGTCCGAGGCCTTCGCGTCGCCGTTGGTGACGACGGTCTCGACCTGGGCGGGGCCCACCGCGACCGGAGTCACGGCGACGAACGGCTTGCCGTACAGCGAGTTGGAGATGCTGGGCTTCTGGCCCTTCAGCAGCTGGATCGCGAGATCCGACGCGGCCTTGGCCTCGAGGCTGACCTGCTTGTAGACCGTTCCGGTCTGCTTGCCGAGCAGCACGTTCTGCAGACCCGCGACCGAGGCGTCCTGGCCGGAAACCGGAACCGTCAGGCCGTTCTTGTCGAGGATCGTGATGACGCCCGCCGCGTTGGTGTCGTTGGCGACCCACACCGCGTCGACCTTGCCGCCGAGCGAGGTCAGCGCCTGCTCGAAGTTGGTCGCGGACTTGGCGCCATCCCACACACCGGTGGGCTCGGCGGCCGGCTTGATGCCCGCCGCACTCATGACCGCAACAGCGCCATCGTGGAAGAGCTTCGCGTTACCGTCTGCCGGGTCTCCACCCATGTAGACGACCTTGGCGGTCGCCGGGTCCTTGCCGGCAGCCTTCAGGCCGTCGACGATCATCTGGCCCTCGAGTGCGCCGACCTTGGTGTTGTCGAACGAGACGTAGTAGTCGGCGACCATCTTCGGCGGGTTACCACCGTCGGTGATCGGGCGGTCGTAGGCGATGACCGGGATGCCCTGCTTCTGGGCCTTCTGGGTCACGGCGAGCGCCGCACCGTTGAGGTCGGTGAGCACCATGACGCCGCAGCCCTTGGTGAGCTCCTGCTGCGCGATGGTCGCGTACTTGGTGGTGTCGCCCTGAGCGTTCTGCACGTCGGCCGTGAAGCCGGCGTCGGTGAAGGCCTTCGTCAGCGCGGGGCGGTCGAGGCTCTCCCAACGCGGCGAGGACGCGGTGTCCGGCAGGATGACGCAGGCACGAGTGGAGGCGGTCGAACCGCTTCCGGTGGTGGTGCCGCTGCTTGAACAGCCGGCCAGCAGCAGCGCGGAGGCTGCAACGGCCACGATGATCGAGATCGATGAAGAAGTCTTCACGTCACTCCCTTTCTTGGTGGTGAGGGGGAACACTCCTCAGTGGTCGCCCTCGGCTTTGATGGGCGGCTTAGGAAGTCTGGACCCGTTCAGGGGTCGGCGGACACCATTAGCGGTAACAATTCGGCAACAATGCGAAACGTTCACATGGCTGGAAACGCTGGTGAGCGGTCGGAACGATTGACCAGAATCGGGCTGCCACTCTCCGCTGCGGTGACGGCGGGCGCATCGACACAGGCGGCGACGCCTGGTGCCACGAGAATCGCCGCCGAATCCAGTTCGTCGGGCTCGGCGCTGCCGACCGAGAATGGCATCGTCTCGGAGATGAGCAGCAACTCGACACCGCCTTCATAGGGCAGCACCACCAGTTCGCAGTCATGACGGCGCGCAACGTCAAGCGCCTGCCGCAGGAAGATCTGCGCGTTCGGCAGGCGGGTGACATATCTCCGACCGCCGTAGTAGATGCTGACGGCCTTGCGTGCCATTCGATCCTGCGTCGTCACCATCATGCGGTGTCCCCTTCCGACTCAATCGTCGAACCTGACGCGGCGGCGAGGTAGGGACCGAAGTCCCCATGGCGAGTTATTCGTTGGGAAGCCGGCTGACCTCGACATGCCGGTGCAGCATCCGCCCGGTGACGTTCGTGGGACGGATGCGGACCCAGACGTAGCGGTCCGTCGGAATCCAGTCGGGGAGTCCGAGCCGTTCCGCGGCATCGATCTCCCACGGGTCGGCGAGGGTCTCCGCCTCACCAGTCACGACAACGCTGCGGGCGGTCCCGTGGTCGCGCTCATCCGTCTCGAACGCCACGTGCGCGTTCTCCATCAGATCGGCGAGCTTGGTGCCGTGTGCCGTCCGGAAGACGATGGTTCTGCCCTGAACCCCGTAGTTCACCGGAAAGATCAAGGGCTTGTTCTCGACGCTGACGGCCAGCCGGCCGAACATTCCTCCGCCCAAGACCTCCCAGCAGTGCCCCTCGGAAAGCCGCTCGGTCGGGCCCTGCGGGGTCCAGGTGGCCTCATCATCCGCCGTCATGCCGTGCTCCCTTCGAACTGCTCCCACTCCACCCGCGACGAGCCGCCGGGGCCAGGGGCCTAAGTCCCACGGCGTCGTGGCGGGGGCGGATTCTGCGCGAGGCTGCCGCACGCAGTCCCCGGGCCGCGTGGACGGCGGGTGGGACCTTGGACCCTGTGCACCGTCGAGTCGACACGAGATCGTGAAACCTCAAGGAGGCCGAGCAATGGATTCACCGCAGAGCGCACAGAGGCACGGGCGCATCGTCGTCGGGATCGACGGATCCGACGGTTCGCTGGAGGCTCTTCGCTGGGCCACCCGGATGGCCACGACCCTGTCGACGGAACTCGAACTGGTCAGCGCCTATCAGTGGCCCCCATACATTCCCGGCGGCGTGGTCTACCCGGTCGCCGAGTGGGCGCCGGATCATGAAGCCGCGCAGATGCTCGACGGTGTCGCCCATGAGATGTTCGGCGCCGAGATCCCCGAGTGGGTGAGCCGCCGCGTGTCACCGGGATCGACCTCGAAGATTCTGCTCGAGCGTGCAGTCGGTGCCACGATGTTGGTCGTCGGCAGCCGCGGTCATGGCGGTTTCGCTGGCTTGCTGCTGGGTTCGGTCAGCGCCGCCTGCGCCGAGCACGCCACGTGCCCCGTGCTCGTGGTGCATGGCGCTGCCCCGCGCGCCGACTGACAGGGGATCCCCACCCGATCAGGCGGAAATCCCCGTCAACGGTGAACCCAGGGGGATTCGAACCCCCGACCTCTTCATTGGCGGTTTGGATTGCAGAACGGCTGGGAACTCAACAAAACGTCGAGATCGTTGACGTGACCGGATTGTCTGACTTCGGGTTGTTTCGCTCGAAGGCGTGAGGGATCGGCCAACACAATCGTGATTGCTGGCGACTGCTCCAAGCAGAATCGGCTCCTGGCCTGCCCAGAACGTCACACACGCCACTCGGCAAGTACCCCGGCAATCATTGCGCCCGCGTCGCTGGCGTCTTGATTTCCACCTCGACGAAGACGATCGGCGTGTCGCTGACCGCGACGACGTTGTGGCTGGTCCCTGCCTGCCCGCTGTACGGTGTGCCCGCAACTTGCGTCATGGGCCTCTCGGTGCCGTCGCCCGCGACGACCGTGAGTTCACCCCCCGTCACGGGCACGACGATGTAGTCGAACTCGTGCACGTGCGGGCCGGTCGCATCTCCCGCCGCAGTGAAACTCCACTGGGTGACTCTGCTGCGATCGTCGTCGATATATTGCGTCCCTTGTGCGTTCGACACATTTTCTCCTTACCGTGGCTGCTCGTGCGAATCAGGATGGCGAGCGGGACGAGCCGCTCCACGATGCCGGCACGATGGTCCAGATCACTTCGGCTGGGGCATCCGAGCGGTTGACCCAGGTGTGGGGCTCGCGACCAGGAACGGTCATCGAGTCGCCCGTTTTGAGCTCGACCTCCCCGTGAGGGAAACGCATCGTGACCGCCCCGGCGAGAACGTGCACGACCTCGACATCGCAACTGATGGTGTAGAAATCGTCGCCGCCGTCTGCGTCGGGGGCGAGCTGCGATCGGATGACCTGCACCCGGGACTCGGTGCGCGGCGTCAACATGCGCTCGACGACGCCCGTGCCTCCGAAATTGATGAAGGGGGCCGTCGCGAACTCGATGACCTCGTGTTCCGGGGGCTCGAAGAGCGCCCCGACCGGAAGCGACAGCACCTGACAGAGGTTGACGAGTGTCGCGACGCTGGGCGAAGTCTCGTCGCGCTCGACCCGCGAGATGAATCCTTTGGTCAGCCCGGTCGCGTCGGCGAGATTGCCGATGGTGAGGCCCTGTGCCATTCGGGTCTCGCGCAGGCGCGGGCCGATGC
Source organism: Acidobacteriota bacterium (assembly GCA_019351995.1). Classification (GTDB taxonomy): domain Bacteria; phylum Actinomycetota; class Actinomycetes; order Actinomycetales; family Microbacteriaceae; genus Lysinimonas. The sequence continues at coordinate 4,343 of JABBOD010000017.1, read as the reverse complement.
GGGTCGGCCCGATCGACGGGGACGGCGGGACGGGGCGCATTGTTGCCACCTCTCACACGACGTCGGGGCGATGAACCGCCCTCAGTATAAGGACCGCACCGTCCCTCTCGGCTGCATACAGAGGTCTTGACATGGCTCGGGGTCACGAGGAGACTTTCGAACGCAACTTGTCTCTGAGGCATCAGAAGTTGCATAACAGTTACATTTTTGATCGCGGTTGCGTTGGTCCAAGGGAGGGCCCCGATGTCAGATTCCCCCGTCGGACCACCGGATGCGAGCCTGAGCCCGAGGTATGCAGGCATTGCCACCTTCGCCCGGCTTCCGCAGTTGCGCGACGTCGGCCACGCGGACATCGCCGTCGTGGGCGTCCCGTTCGACAGCGGTGTCAGTTACCGACCCGGAGCACGCTTCGGCCCATCGCACATCCGGGAAGCCTCCCGTCTCCTGCGTCCGTACAACCCCGCTCAGGATGTTGAGCCGTTTTCTTCGCAGCAGGTCGCGGATGCCGGGGACATTTCCGCAAATCCGTTCAACATCCTCGAAGCCGTCGACCAGATCGAGCGGGGTGCCACCGAACTCAGCTCGGGGAGCACACGACTGGTCACCCTCGGCGGCGACCACACGATCGCACTCCCCCTGCTTCGGGTCGCCGCGAAGAAGCATGGGCCCGTCGCCGTGCTGCATTTCGATGCGCACCTCGACACCTGGGACACCTACTTCGGTGCCCCGATCACGCACGGCACCCCCTTCCGGCGCGCATCGGAGGAGGGCCTGATCGACCTCACCGCGAGCACGCACGTCGGTACCCGCGGGCCGCTCTACGGGCCGGAAGACCTGCGCGACGACGCCAGGCTCGGCTTCGCGATCATCTCGAGCCCCGAGATCGAGGCAGAGGGCCTGCCGCGGGCCATCGAGCGGATGCTGACGCGCCTGGGCGACCGGCCCGTCTACATCTCGGTGGACGTCGACGTGCTCGACCCCGCGCACGCACCGGGAACCGGAACCCCTGAGGCCGGCGGGATGACCAGCCGCGAGCTCCTCGCCATGATCCGCGCCCTCCGGACCGTGAACCTGGTCGGCGCTGACGTCGTCGAGGTCGCCCCCGCATACGACCACGCGCAGCTCACGGCGATCGCAGCCTCCCACATCACCTACGAAATCATCTCCGCGATGACCACCGAAACCGCGTCAGCCGGAAACTAACCCCGCACAACCCCCCTGCAACGACAACCCGAAAGGACGAAGATGTCTGGCACCGAGGTCGCAACGAATCGCGAAAGCGTGATCGAGCAGCACTCCATCGACTACATCCCCCACTCCGAACGACACGGCAAGGTGTGGCACCAGGGTCCCTTCTGGTTCACCGGCAACTTCGTCCTGCCAACACTGGTCACCGGATTCCTCGGCCCCTCCCTCGGGCTGAGTGTCTGGTTCAGCGTCCTGGCGATCTTCCTCGGCGCCTGCTTCGGCACGTTCTTCATGGCCTTCCACGCGAACCAGGGTCCTCGGATGGGCCTACCTCAGATGATCCAGTCGCGTGCCCAGTTCGGCAGTCGCGGCGCCATCGTCCCGTTCGCCGCGACAGTCTTCGTGTACGTGGGCTTCCTGGTCTTCGACACGATCCTGGCAACCCAGGGAATCGCCCTCATCGCGCTGGACAGCAAGCTCCTCTGGTATCCGCTGCTGATCGCCCTGTCGATCATCATCGCGGTGGTCGGGCATGACCTGCTGCACTTCGTGCAGCGCTGGCTCACCTACATCCTCGTGGTGGTCTTCGCGATCATCACCGTCATCGCGATCGTGCACTTCTCCACGGTTCCCGTCGTGCACGGGGCGCCGGTCGCCACCTCGGGATGGAACACTGTCGCGTTCCTCGTGCAGTTCTCGATCGCCGCCGGATACAACATCAGCTATGCCGTCTACGTCTCCGACTACACGCGCTACCTGCCTGCCAAGGTCTCGGCACCGAAGCTCATCACCTCCGTGTACGCCGGGGCGGCCCTGTCCGCCGTGTGGCTGATGTCGCTCGGCGCCCTCCTGGCGAGCTACATCCCGAAGGCCGACCCGATCCTGGCCCTGCGGCAGGTCGGTGACCTCCTGTTCCCCGGATTCGGCACGATCACCGTGCTCGTGTCCGTGCTTGCGCTCATTTCGATCATGGGGGTCAACGCGTACGGCGCCATGCTCACCGGATCCAGTGCGATCGACGGGTTCAAAGCCGTGAAGCCCACAGTTCGGCTGCGCGTGATCGGTCTGATCGTGGTCGGCGTGGTGTCGCTCATCATCGCGTTGGTCATCCCCGACAACTACGTCGCCAGCTTCAACAGCTTCGTTCTCCTGATGCTGTACTTCCTCGTGCCGTGGACCGCCGTCAACCTCGTCGACTTCTACTTCGTGCGGCACGGCAAGTACGCGATCGCCGAGATCCTGAAGCCGAACGGTCTCTACGGTCACTGGGCCTGGCGCGGGGTCGTCGCCTACTCCGTCGGGTTCCTGGCAATGATCCCGTTCTTCTCGGTGAGCTTCTTCACCGGCCCCATCGCCCAACTGCTCGGCGGTTCCGACTTCTCCTTCGCCGTCGGTCTCATCGTCTCCGGCGGCCTCTACCTGATCTTCTCGCGGAGCCTCGACCGCCCGGCGGAAGAGAAGGCACGCGCGGCCAGCGACGCAGAACTCGAGGGTGCCGCACAGTGAGCAGCGGCACGCCGGTCACGGTCGCCTGCATCCAGCTGGCGCCCGTGATCGGCGACGCCACCCAATCACTGGCAGCTATCGACGCGGGCATTCAGGATGCGGTGAGGTCGGGCGCCCAGATCGTCGTGCTCCCCGAGCTCGCGAATACCGGCTACCTGTTCGCGGATCAGGAGGAGTTGCGCGCTGCGGCCCAAGCACTCGACGCGCCATACGTCGACCACCTCATCGAGTTGGCATCCGAGTTCGGGATCGTGATCGCCAGCGGCTTCGCTGAACGCGGCGCGGATGACCACGTCTACAACTCCGCCGTGATCGTCGACCGCAGCGGGGTACTGACCGTCTACCGCAAAGCACACCTCTGGAACGCCGAGAAGTCGTGCGGATTCACACCAGGCGACGCTCCTCCACCGGTCGTCGACACCGAGTACGGACGGCTCGGACTGATGATCTGCTACGACCTCGAGTTCCCGGAGTGGGTCCGCAAGGTCGCACTCAATGGCACCGAACTGCTCTGCGCACCGGTGAACTGGCCCCTCTACCCACGCCCGAACGGCGAGCGGCCCGGCGAGATCGTGCGCGTGCAATCCAACAGCGCAATCAACCGCATGTACATCGCCGCGGCAGACCGAACAGGACGAGAACGCGGCCAAGACTGGCTCGGCGGCACCGTCATCACCGATGCAGACGGATACCCCGTCACCCCGATCCGGCTCGGTGTACCCCACACCGCCATCGCCACCATCAACCTGGCGCTCGCGAGGGACAAGTCGATCAGCCCCCGCAACGACGTCCACGCCGACCGGCGGCCAGAACTCTACAACTGAGATACACGCCCACCGCCCGCGTCTCTTCTTGATTTGCCGGCCGTTCGGCCGGGGCCGCTCGCCGCGGCAGCGATCATCGTGTTGCGCGACCCGGCCCCCGGCTTCGATCTTCGGACGTGGCCGCATACAGGTGGTTCAGGGCTTCGCCCTTCGCCTCTCTCGGAGGCTGCGCCTCCTCGTGTGCTGCGTCATGTCTTTCGAGGTGGGCGACCGAGCGTTGCTCGGGACGCAACGGTGCGACGTGTCGCTCTGGAGCGGATGTCTCAGCGGGGCCTGACATGTCCCGGATGTCCCGAGCTGGGCCGACATTCCGGACCGGAGGCGGGTCGATGTCCAAAGACCGATGTCCCGTGTCCCGCGATCGACACCTCGATGTCCCCTCCCCCACCGGGCCCCCGCGACCCGCGACGGGACATTCCGACGACGGAGATGCCCGCCTTCGGCAGCACCTGTTCCGCAACATGGCGATCCCTCCCTGACGTCGTGATGTGACGGTGTGGCCCCCGTCGAGTTGGGGGCCTGTCGACGGCCTGGCGAAACCGGCCTAGATTTCAACGAGCGTCGACGCCAGCCGCTATGAAGTGGTCCCGTCGATCAGGGATTCTCCGGACTGCGTCCTTCCGATGATGGCGACCAGCGGGTTTCCGTGACTCAGCGAAACTCGGACGCGCAACTGGTGGCGCCGAGCGAGGTGGATCGCGATGGCCAGCGCTGCTAGAGCGGGGACCAGTCCGGAGACGGCCATTCCGACCGCTGGCCCCCAGGTAGAGACGATCCACCCCATGAGCGGACCCCCGATGGCCTGCCCACCGAGCAGGACTAAGA
>JABBOD010000050.1 GCA_019351995.1 Acidobacteriota bacterium | reverse complement strand
GGTCCGCGGTGACCGTGTCCAAGGTGCTGGTGGTGAAGAAGGCGTGGAACCGGTGGGTGTCGAACAGCGTCGGGTGCTGAAGGTTCTTTTTGTTCAGCTCGGGAATCCGCCGCACCACCAGACGCCCCGGGACGTGGTCTTTCTTGGCCCGGGAGGTGAACGCGGTGAACGGCACCTCCGCGACCTCGGCCCGAGAGATCCAGGCCCGGGTGCCCTCGTCGAAGATCGCGTCGGTGTACTCGATCGGAGTCCACGCATCCTCCGCAATGGTGCTGATCGCGCGCTTCACGGCCGGGTCTTGCCGGGCGGTGATCGACACATCCGCCCCGGCGCGCAGGGCCGCGTTCACGACCTGGAAGCCGTAATACGCCGAATCGGCCCGCAACAATACCGGCGCCGTGGATGTCCCTGGGATGCGGGTGACGGTCTTGAGTGCGTCGGCGACGATCCGGGCAGCACCGCGCGGTGACCCGGACGCTCCCTTCCGCAGACGCTGGGCGATGACCACCGGGGCGCTAGTTTCGGTGGACAGGGTCGCGAGGAGAGCGTTGATGCCGCGGACACCGGAGTAGCCGAACCCGGCGCCCTGTTTCTGATGCCCATGCACTTCGATGATCGTGTCATCGACATCGACGAACACCAGACCGCCGTCAGAGGGGACCGGAACGATCGGCGCTTCCCGGGCCAGATTCACGAGCACCCGGGCGGCGACGGCGTCGAGCTGGCGGACATGCCCGAACGTGAACGAGCGCAGGAACGACCCCAACGTCGACGGGGCATAACAGGAGGTGAAGAGCTTGGCCATCCCACCGTGGCGCAGCAACGCCATGTCATCGATCGAGTCCGCCCCGGCCACCATCCCCGCCACCAATGAGGAGACTTTCGTGCCGGCGTTTGCACCTTTGTCAGTCGGGACACTCAACCAGGTGTCGGCGAGATCGCGAAGGCCTGCCTTCTCGGCGAGGCGCATGATCGGCAGGAGGCCCACGGACGACACAAGGTTCGGGTCATCGAATGATGCGACAGCAGCCTTAGCGGCGTGAGAAACTTGCACCTACGAGATGCCTTCCTTCTCGGGTCAATAGGTCCTTCGACAAGCTCTATTTTCCCTGATGAGAAAGGCATTCTCCGTTTAACGCGCCGACCCCAACCCAACGCCCATCGGTGGATCCAGGACCGGCCGCCGAACTGCGCCAGATCAAAGCCCGCCCGGTAGAGCGCCGTTCCGACGCGCTGAATCTGTCCAACTGCACGCGGAACGGGACCACGCTCAGCCCAAGGTGGTGCTTTTCCGGCCGGTGATCGTATCTCGCTGCGCGGGCTACGTGTCGGGCTCTTGCCCGGCATATCCTCCTGCGCTGCGCTTGATCCGGTAGTCCACTTTCCTCTCCTTCGCCCGCCTTCGTTCGATATCGATCTGCGTGCCGGAAGGACCTAGGCCGCGTCTTCTGACCGCAAGGTCAGCGGTCGGACAGTAAAGAGGCAACTTTCCACGGACACCATGCCCGCTTGGCCGCCGCACTCATGACTGGCATGACGACAATTGCTAACAATTCGGACCAGCCACGAGACACGCGCGGTCGCTACTCCGCCAAACACCACGACGCAGACGAGATCAACCTCGCCAGCTCAGACCAGGATCACCTCGCCAGCAGCGGGGACACTGCTGATCGGATCTGCGCCGCGTTGAGTTCATCGTCCCGTGAGGTGTTGGTCATCCTCGCCTTCGACGGTGAGCCCACGGTTCGTGCCGCTGTGGCGCAGAACCCGGACACCACCGAAGAGCTGCTTGAGCTGCTCGTCAAGGATGTCGACGAAGCGGTCGCTGACGCCGCAACCCACAACTTGGGGAAGAGCGACGAGTACCGGCGCCGGAACAGGGACTGGCTCGTGATGCTCCACCGTGGCGCTCGATGAGTGCAACTTGTGGTGCGCCACTGATGTCGGGCCTCTGGTGGAAGCTATTGACCCGGGGCAGCTGCCGCTGCCGGGCAGTCAGTTCTCCATTCCGAAAGCGACCATCTCGACCCGCCACATTCCATCGCGAACACCGACGGCGAGACCGTGCACTTGCGCGTACCGGGCGGCCACAGCCGCTGCATTCCGGGTGCCGACAACGATGAGATCGCACTCCGGGGTCAGGAACGAGACGAACTCCGTGAACGGAGCACCAGAACGCCGGTCGTCAAGGATCGACCCGATCCCGTTCGGGATCGCTGCCAGCCATGCTTGCAGCACGGTGTCGAGGATGGCGGCGTGTTCCGCGTCCGCGGACTGCCTCGCCCGATACACGGCAGCGTAGGTCTCGTCAGGGAGCAGGAGGCGGGACTCAGGGATCTGGTTGATGGAGGTGGTTTTGTTCGACATGAGAGAGGTTGTCCTTTCGTTGACAACGTCCCCTATGCGCGGCACTCGCCCATTCCCTGCGAGCCACAAATCTCAGCGTCGCATCCCGTCGCCCGTGGGAGCCGGCCGGGCAAATGAACACCACCTCCCGGGCCACACTGTGCAGGTGCAGGTGCAGGTCAATCCGATACGCCACGCTGTGACCCACTCCTGCTCCAAGCAAACGGACGAAACGAACGCTGGCCTCGTCCGCACGAAGTGGCCCGGCGGCAAGGCTCTTGAGCAGCTGCGTCGCGGTCATCCGACCCAGCTCGATACCGCAGACGCCACGGAACGAGTTCGGCTCGGCCGACGCGAAAACCCACGGTCGTTTGCTGGTGCAGGTCGATCAGGTGCCAGCTGGTCACTGTCACGATGTGGAACCCCCCGCCGGTGGCACCATCCATCGAGTCCAAGGCTCCGCCGTTCACCCGTGATACCGCCTCCAGGTCAGGCGGGTTCGGTGGGGAGCTGGAAGATCGCCACGATCGGGGTTGAGTGCAGCGGGCTGTTGTCCCGTCCAGGTTGACCGGTGTCGACCCGGAACTGGCCCCGTTCACCCACCCGCACCCGAACGAGTTCAACAATCGGCAACGGGCGAGCATCAAGTTGGATTTCCTGGCCGGTGTCGTCGGAGATCCACACCGTCTCCCACCGAGGGAACCGGACCAGCTCCCGGTGAAGTGTCGTCCATTGGACGAGATAGATCGTCTGCGACAGGGTCCAGACCATCCACACCCCCTCGTCACCGGCACCAATCTCGGTCACCCTGTCGCCCAGCTCCGTCTCGCTGGACAACCCCAGCAACGCCAGTGACCTGACCCGCAGGTCGGGGCGATTCACACCCTGCCCCCGTTCCCGACCCGCCGCGTCGCCACAGCCGGGAGGTTCAGTAGTCAACAGGTTCGGTGTCCCGGAACGCGTCGAACAGGTCCTGGAACCCCATCGGGGCGAAACCCATCGCCTTCGCCACCTCCGCGGGGACGGGTTCGGCGTCGTAGAGGGATTCGTGGTCCGGGTCCTCGAACACCACCTCTTGAAGGTTCGACACCCAGCACTCGGGGATATCCACTTCCCAGACATCCAGTTGGGCGACGGCGCCCTCCAACACGATCCGGGTTGCGAGTTCCTCAGCAACATTTCCCGGCATCGCCCACTGGCTACGGAACCGATCCGCCACCACCGTCAGGGCGCTCCTGAACCTGGCAACAAATGCGAGATCCATCTGCGACCAAAACTGTGACGGCAGCTCCGATAACACCTGCGTGTCCTCAACATCGAACGGCTCGCCCTTGCTAACCCGCCTGGTGAGGTCGACCTCGTCCAGGCCCAGGCCGTCGGTCGTGAGGTCGCAGGAGTAGAGGATCGCGGCCGCGATCACATCCCGCTGACGCTCCGTGAACGCCGACGGCCCCTCGTCCGGATCGAAATCATCCGGGTCCGGGAAGTTCGCCGCACGATCCGCCAACCACATCAGACTGCTACTCGTCTTCGCCTCGGCGATCGCCTCCTCGATCATCGCCGCCGTCTCCGGATCCTCCGCCACAGGTCGCCTGTTGCCCATCTGTCACCTCTCGGTCGCATTACCAGCCCGCCTCCAGGCGGTGGATGACGACCGTATCCGGAACGGTCGCCACGATTTCGTCGAAACCGGTCACACCCGCAACAACCAGGCCGCGCATAAGGAACCGGGCACGAGATACGTGCCAGAACGGAACCCCTTGTGCCCAACCGTCACGACCGACTCCGCAACACCTGGCACCCACAACCAGAACCCGCAGCTCCCCGATCCGCGCGCCTGCACCGCGCTGATGCGACCGGGGACCTCACCCAGCTGCCACAAAGTGAACGGAACTGGCTCCGCCACTTCCACGACGTCGAGACGTTCTCCACCCCCCACGCCCGCCCGCCCAGAGAGAAGAGCACCGACCCCGCCGAAGCAGCCCTCGCGACCTGGATACGCCGACAACGCACCAACGTGCACCGACTGTGCAACTACCAGATCGATCTGCTCAACACACTCCCCCACTACCAGTGGGACCCACACGATGAGCACACAACCTCACGCTGGCAGGACTACGAGCAGTTCCTAGCCCGGGAGGGCCGCCGTCCACGACGACGCTCAACCGACCCCGCGGAACGATCCCTCGCCCGATGGTCAACACTGAAAAAGCTGGATCGGGCTTGACGTCGATTTCAGGCAGCGAAGGCTGATGGGGGTTTCGCCGATCCGAACACGGATCACGCCCGAAGTTGAAGCATGGACTGACAGGCATGTCTTCGACGGCATCCGCGACGCGTCGGTCGAGTTGCTTCGAAATCTCGTCGTCGCCACGGAGCCGTTGAACGTCTCTTCGGCAACCCCATCGACGAACTCGACACGGGGATGATGGGCATCAACATCGGGATCGTCTCGAACGCGGCGTCCCCTTTCGGTGGCATCAAGATGTCAGGACTCGGACGCGAAGGTGGCGCCGAAGGGCTCCTCCAATACATGTTGGCGAAATACACCCTCTTCGCTCGCCCACAGCACTCAACGCCGGACCACAAGTTCGCACTGTTGGGTGATTAGGAGCGCCTGAGCCTCCCAATCATCATGCGACTGAAGGCGTCCACCATCGTTCCGGAGACGTTCGTCTTGCAGGTTCCCCCGGTCTTCTGCGATCTCCTGCCCAGGCAGGGCGTCGCTTCCTATTCGACAGATTTGGATCCGAATAACCGCTCGGGATCCACCGAGTCAGGTAGACGCGATGAAGGGCACTGTTGCTGGCCGACTCGCCTTCCAGGCCGCCCATTCCGCGACCCCAACGGCCGGATCGAATCCGAGCCGTCGGAGGGCGAAGGTGAGCACGGATGATTCCGCGACGGTCTCCACCGCGTAGTCGTCGTCGTCCTCGATGGCCATCGTGATGGCGAGGGCGGCACCGTACTGTCCGTAACTGAGGCGCACACCGTGCTCGGTTTCGGAGGGGAGCGGGTCGAGATCGGGGATCTCGTCGATCTCTTCTTCGGTGAAGCCAGCTTCGGGCCATTCCCAGTGGAGCTTACGAAGGACCCAAACGATCGCTGGCTCCCAGCTCGGGTCCGCATACGGGTTGTCACCCGTCTCCTGGTGTCCTTCGGCATCTGCGAGAGGAGGAGTGGTCATTGTTGTTCAGCTTTCTGGTCGGTTGATGCGGTGGATGGTGGTCAGCGCCGTCGGAGGCCGAGGCGGTCGTACTCGCTGACGAGGTAGTCGGCGTCGTTCGCGGTGCGGGTGCAGCGGAACTCGTGGCCCGCGGCGATCTGTCGGGCCGCAGTCCAGACATCCGCTGCCTCGCCTCGGGTCAGGTTCCCGGAGTCGACCCAGACGTTGATGCCCCAGTTGATGCCGGTGGTGTTGACGGTGATCCGGTATCCCTTGCGGGGAAGGTCGGTGCGGGAACGCAGCTCGGCCCGCATGGTAGCCGCCATATCGTGAAGGTCCAAGGCGGTACCCATGAGGTACCGGTCGCCCAGCGTGGCCCGGAGAGTGCCTTGCTGAGCAGGGGTGCCGGCGCCGAAGGAGAACGTCTCCTTCAGGGTCCACCCGTCGATCCAGCGGGTCCATGCCCGGTTCGAGCCGGGGGTGTTCTGGTCACCGAGTGCCAGGTCGAGCAGGAGCGCCTGCTCCGGCGTGGCAGGGTCTCCGAGGTCGACCTGGATGAAGTCCTTGTAGGTGTCGGCGTCGATCGGGTTGTGGACGGTTCGCATTTGTGTGTCCGTTCTTGTCGTTGGCGGGTTGGTTCTCGGTGCTAATGCGATTGCTACCCGGGACTACGCGACGGGTTGGCGTGAGGATGTGAAAACCGCGGGCGGCGGTCATCGACACAGATGCGGCGAAACCGCTCAGGGCCCGACGCCGTGCCCATACCTGGGCCACGGCTGAAGGTGAGGATGCGAAAGCGCGCATCGTGCGCGGCGAGGCGGCCAGTGGCTGGCGCGAGCGCCCGAGGGGACCACTGCTGTTATGCCGCGAGGGGCGCTTCGGTGGAGTAACCCCGGTCGTCCATCTCCACCACGAAAGCCCCATCGCAGAACCGCACACCGAGGCCGTACCGGTCGGCGTAGCGGGAGGCGAGCTCGCTGGGCCGCTATGCGGGCCGGGTGATTATGCGCCCGTCGGGCGTCTCGAACAGAGAGGATCTCGGACAGCAGACCCAGTGACACGCGGTCGTCGAGGACGGTGATGACCCGGTGCGCGGCTGCCAACCAACTGGTACTGGGTTTCCCGCAGCGTGGCGGCCTGCGCGTTTTTTGAGCGGGGTGGAAAGGCACCTGCTTGCTGCGTCGGGCTGCTTCGGGTTTCGCCGCATCTACCTGTGGCATCGCTCAAGAATCTGTCCAGCACGACCGTTCGGCTCGATTCGGCAGAACGTCGTCAACGCACCCCTTGGCGCATCCGGAGGCCACTGCGTGATCGCGAGACGGACACAAGGATCAAAAGGCTCAACACGACTCATCCCCCAGCATCAAGGAGAAGTGTCAGGACCAAACACCGCCGAAGCGTCAGAGATCAATTGATGCAGAACTGTCAGAGATGTCCTGAGACGTAACATCTCGGTCGGCATCAGCCCGGCGGTCGGATTCAGATCCGCCCCTGATAGATAACAGGACGCGAGGGCGGGAGTAGCGGAAGGAAACCCAGGCCGATTCAAGATCAGACCCAAGCGATATTTTCCCGACTGCTGGATCCCAATACCCGCGAGGGGCCCTCCACATTTGACTGGCTCCAGTTGCAGAACTTCAAGCACATGCAAAGTCTGTTGTTGACGCGGATAGACAGCTCGTTCTACATTCTTTGTGATTAAACGATTAAGCACCCTGGTGCTCACAGGGGCTTGTCGCCGCCAATTCACAGCAACGTTGCTTGAAGAAAGGGCTAATCCCATGTCATTGCTCTCCTTGGTCCGACTGTCCGTCCCAGGTCGCCATCGCTGGCGCCGCTTTGTTATCGTCGGATTCGCAGCGCTCGCGCTGACCGTCGGTTCCCTCTTCGCCGTGCCGCAGACCGCGCAAGCACTTGTGCCGCTGCCGTGTGACATCTACGCGAGCGCGAGCTCCCCGTGCGTCGCCGCCTATTCGTCGGTGCGCGCCCTCTATGACTCGTACAACGGGAGCCTTTACCAGGTGACACGGGCATCAGACGGAACGAACCTGAATGTGGGAGTTGTCAGTCCGGGCGGGTACGCGAATGCGGCCGCGCAGAACACGTTCTGTTCCGGAACGACCTGCACCATCACGACCATCTACGACCAGTCGCCTCAACACAATGACCTGACGGTCGAGCCGGCCGGCGCGGCAGGCGGCGCCAATGTGGCTGCCAACGCGAGCGCCCTCCCAGTTACCGTGGCCGGCAACAACGTCTACGGCATTTACCTCCCGCCGGGGGTCGGATATCGCCGCGCGAGCACGACCGGAGTCGCCACCAACGGTGCGCCCGAGTCGATGTACGAAGTCGCCAGCGGCACCAACGTCAACGACGGCTGCTGCTCCGACTTTGGGAATGTCGAGAGTACGGAAACGGATACGGGGGCAAGCCACATGGACGCGCTCAACCTCGCGCTCCTCAATGATCCGGGCAGCTCAGGTCACGGCCCGTGGGTCGAAGCGGATCTCGAGAACGGCGTCTTCGAAGGCGGCACCGCAGTCAATACCGCCAACACGGGCAACGCGAGCAAGTTCGTGACGGCACTCCTTAAGAACAACGGCCAGAACACCTTCGCCCTCAAAGGCGGCAACTCACAGAGCGGATCTCTGACTACCTGGTACAGCGGCACCGAACCAAGCGGCTACTCGCCCATGCACCAAGAAGGCTCGATCGTTCTCGGCACTGGGGGCGACAACAGCAACCGCGGAACCCAGAGCTTCTACGAAGGTGTCATGACGGCGGGCTACTCGACGGATGCCGCTGACAACTCCGTGCAGTCCAACATCGTCTCCGTCGGCTACTCCGCTGTGAGCACCGGAGGCGGGCCCGGGTCCACGATCGTCGGCCCCGGGGGCAAATGTGTCGACGTAAGCGGAGACGACATCGGAGGCAATCTCGCTGCGGTCCAGCTGTGGGACTGCCAGACGCTCGCGGCCGACCAACATTGGTCTCCCAGCGCCCTGGGCAACGGAACTCTCAGCACGCTTGGGCGATGCCTGGATGTCGATGGCAACGTGACGGCAGCGGGAACGAAGCTCGAACTGTACGACTGCAACGGCGTCGGTGGCCAGCAATGGGTGCCGCAGCAGAACGGAACGATCATGAACCCCCAGTCCGGGCTCTGCCTCGACGACCCGAGCGGCAACACTGCGAATGGCACCGTCCTTCAGATCTGGACCTGCAACGGGACTTCCGCCCAGCAATTCTCGGTCACACGCGGAACTCCGATCATCGGCAACGGCAACAAATGCGTCGATGTCTCTGGCAACGACGTTGGCGGAAACTTGGCGACCGTCCAACTCTGGGACTGCCTAACCGTGGCCACCTTCTCGCCTCTTGCTCTCGACCAACAGTGGACGTTCGGCGCGAATCAGAGTCTTCAGACGCTCGGGCGTTGCCTCGACATCGACGGCAACAGCACAGCCATCGGCGCGAAGGTCGAGCTTTACGACTGCAACGGCGTCGGCGGGCAGAAGTGGGTGCCGCAGTCCAACGGATCCCTCCTCAACCCACCTTCAGGACTTTGCCTGGACGACCCCAGCGGTAACACCACGAACGGCACCCAGTTGCAGATCTACACCTGCAACGGCAACGTCGCGCAGGTGTTCCGCATCAATTAGCCGGCCGGTGTGAGCGAGACAAACGGGGCGAGAGTCATGCGCTCGCCCCGTTTGCCGCCTCTCCCCACGGCAGGGTTAATCGATAAATCATTTGCCGAACATTCTGGGGCATAATCGTGGCATCTCAAGGGAGCTCTGCTATGACGCCAAAGCCTCGAGCGTCCGTGACGCTGAAGGATGTCGCTGAGCGCGTCGGGATCACTTCGGCGGCCGCGTCGATGGCCCTGTCCGATCACTCGCGGATCAGCGAGAAGACCAAGGAGGCCGTTCGGAATGCGGCGGCTGATCTCGGTTACGTTCCAAGCTCTGTCGGCCGCGCTTTACGCAATCAACGAGCCGGCGCGATCGCCCTTATTGTGCCTAATACTTCCCAGCATGTGTTCGGGCACCTCTACTTCACTCATGTGCTCACGGGGATCTCGGCAGCCGCGAACGCAAGGGACGTTCAAGTTCTTCTCTCTACGACGGCGGACACTGGTGAAAAGCGCGAGGTCGCCGCGTACGAGCGGGTCGTGCGTTCACGAAGTGCGGACGGCGCAATCGTGACCAGTGCCGCCGTGACCGACGAGGGCCTTGAGGCGCTTGTCACCACGGGGCTCCCCGTTGTGCTGATCGGAAACTTTCCCTACCTGCCGAACGCCATCTCGGTTGGCATCGATGACGTCGCCGCGAGCCGAGATATCACCAATCACCTGCTCGTCGCCCACGGGCGCACCCACCTTGTGCATGTCACCGGCCCGCTCGATCATCAGACAGGGATCGATCGGCGACTCGGCTTCCTGGCCGCAGTGTCAGACCGCGGGGTCGCCGAGCACTCGACGGTCGTCGACGGCGACTTCAGCGAGGAATCCGGCTATGCGGCCATCGAGAGCCTGCTTGTCGCGGGCGTCGAGTTCGATGGAGTTGTCTTCGCGAACGACGACATGGCCTTCGGCGGCCTGACGGCCCTTAAGGAGCACGGGGTGCGCGTGCCCGAAGATGTCTCCATCGTTGGCTTCGACGACTTTGGCTTGTCGCGGCTCACCTCGCCCGGGATCACCACGGTGCATGTGCCCGCGGAAGAGATGGCGCTCAACGCAACGGAGCGGCTCTTCGACATCATCGCCGGGAATGCCGACGGACCAGGTCAGCAGCAGTTGGCGGTCCGCATTGTGGAGCGCGAGTCCTGCGGAAAACACGCAGAGTAGCAATCCGCACATTTTCGATTGAACTGCGAGATTCGTCGTGCTAACTTCTAGCTTTAACGATTCAGCACATCGTTGCTCCACCCCGGGTTCCACGCGAAGACGGTACTTTTGGCGTCGATGCTTTAACGTTAAAGCATCGGGCGCCCCCAACCAGCAACGAGTCGAAGGCCCGAATCACCGTCATCAACAGCTCCATAATCGACAGCACTACTCAAAGAAGAGGAACACAGTGAACAAGAGGAAACTCATCATCGGCGCCGCGGCTCTCGCGGCGACCGCGCTGGCGCTCACCGGTTGCGCGGGGACCAGCTCGACCAGCACGAGCGGCCCGGTCACCCTAGCCATGTGGACGGGCTTCACCGGAGGAGATCAGCCCGGCTATGCCCAGATCGTCAAGGACTTCAATGCGAGCCACCCCAACATCAAGGTGGTGCAGACGGTGGAGTCCTGGGACACCATCCAACAGAAGCTTCCGACGGCGTGGCTGACCGGCAGCGGTCCTGACATCGCCGCACCGAGTTCCGACCCGAACGTGATCGCGAACTATGTGAAGACGAACTCACTTCTTCC
Organism: Acidobacteriota bacterium; assembly: GCA_019351995.1. Lineage (GTDB taxonomy): Bacteria > Actinomycetota > Actinomycetes > Actinomycetales > Microbacteriaceae > Lysinimonas. Next base: position 5,313 of record JABBOD010000050.1, on the reverse strand, counting down.
GGTCGTGACCGGAGCCGGTTCGAGCAAGGTCAACGTGTCCCAGCTTGCGCCCGCTGCCGTAAAAGAGCTCACCTACAAGGGCAAGCTCTACGCGATCCCGGCCAACTTCGCAACGCTGAGCCTGTATTACAACAAGAAGATGTTCACGGCGGCGGGAATCGCCAACCCACCTGCCACGGTCGCCGATTTCGAGGCGGACGCAAAGAAGCTGACCTTGAACGGGGGGTCAACCCAGTACGGCTTGTCGCTGGCTGACAACCAGACCATCCAGATGTGGCCGATCCTGCAGTGGCTGACGGGAGGCGACATCGTGAACTCCAAGGGTTGCAGCGTGCTGACGAGCGCCGCCAACCAGGCGGGGCTGACCACCTGGGCGAACCTTGTGATGAACGACCACATTTCCCCGGTCGGCCAGACCGGTGCCCAAGCCGACTCGCTTTTCTCGGCCGGTAAGGCGGCCATGGAGCTGAACGGTCCTTGGGCAGCGCCTGGTTACAAGTCGGCCGGCATCGACCTCGGCATTGCGCCGGTCCCTGCGGCTTCCGACGGAAGCCATGTCACGCTTGGATCCATTGCTCCGCTCGCCATCTCGGCCAAGACCAAGTACCCGGCGCAGGCACAAGAGTTCTTGGCTTACTACACCGCGAAGACGACGCAGGAGAAGTTCTCGCTGACGACAGGCTTCCCGCCTCTGCGCACCGATATGGGTGATGACGCGGCGTTGAAGGCTGACCCGACGGTGCAGGTCTTCACGAGCCAAGTCCCGGACGCTCGTCTGTACTTGCCGCAGCTCACCAACGCGACGCAAGTTGACGCCAATGCCTACGTCCCAATGATCGGCAAAATCACGCGCGGAACTTCGGTGGCCTCTGCTACCGCGGCCGCCACATCGACGATCAACAGCCTGACGGGATGCACTCAGTAGTGACTGTTTCAGACCGGGTGCCCGTCCGCTCCTGGCGGGCGGGCACCCCCTCTCCTTCCAGCGGTGCCACGCCCCGCCGTCGACGACGTCGCTGGCAGCCAGCGATCCTGTTCATGGTCCCCAGCTTCGCGATCCTCGGGACTTTCGTGCTCTACCCGATCGTCCAGTCGTTCGTCTACAGCTTCCAGAACGTGACGATCGGTGGCGACAGCACATGGATCGGTCTTCAGAACTACATCACCCTGTTCAAGGACCAGCAGTTCTGGAACGCGCTCGGCATCACGCTCGAGTTCACGATCGCATCCGTCCTCGTACTGATCGTCGTCGGTTTCATCCTCGCGCTGCTCTTGCAGGGGGAGAGCCTCGCCAACCGAATCGTCCGTTCGGTCTTCTTCTTCCCCACAATCGTGTCGCTCGTCACGATCGGCCTTGTCTGGAAGTTTCTGCTCGACCCGTCCATCGGATTCGTGGGGGGCATCTTCGATCTCGTCGGTTTGCCACCAGTCGCCTGGCTGACTTCGACGTCCCTCGCCCTTCCGACGGTCATCTTCGTCAATATTTGGAAGAACCTCGGGTTCGCGATGATCCTCCTGCTGGCTGGCCTCAAGGGCGTCCCCCAAGAGCGATATGAAGCTGCGGAACTCGATGGCGCGAAACGTGGGCAACTCATCCGATACGTGACGATCCCCGGCATCCGACCCACCATGCTTTTCGCCACCCTCATCCTGACAATCCAGTCGCTGCAGGTATTTGATCTCGTGTTCGTCATGACCGATGGCGGCCCGATCTTCACAACGGACACTCTCGTGAACCTGCTCTACCGGGATGCGTTCGTGAACTACCAGACCGGGTACGCCTCCGCGATCTCCTTCGTTCTGTTCCTGATCATCGTGATCGTTTCCGCACTCCAGCTCCGATTCTTTAGGTACAACGATGTCGACTGACACGCCGCGTATTCGCCGAGCAGACCCGATAAACCGACCACAGGTTCGAAACCCATTCCAAGCCCTGCGATCCACCTCCAAGTGGATCTTCCTCGGCATCGGCCTGATCGCCGCGCTGATCCCGTTCATCTGGATGATCTCCGGGTCGTTCCGTTCCGAGGCCGACCTCTTCGGCAGCCCGTCCAGCCTGTTTCCCACGTCAGTCACCCTGCACGGCTACATCGGGATCTGGCAGCAACTGCCGTTCCTCCGCCTCGTGCTCAACTCCTTCGTCTTCGCCGGAGTCACGACGGCGGCAACCCTGCTCTTTGACTCGATGTGCGCCTACGTGCTGTCGCGCATGCACTTCCGAGGACGCACCATCGCCTTCTGGCTCGTGCTCGTCACCCTCATGGTGCCATTCCAGGTGACCCTCATCCCCGTGTTCATCGAGCTCTTCCACTTCGGATGGCTGAACACCTACCAGGGGCTGATCATCCCGCGGGCGACGAGCGCCTTCGGCATCTTCCTGTTCCGTCAGTTCTTCATGTCGATCCCCGCCGAACTGGATGAGGCGGCCCGCATCGACGGCGCCAGCCACTGGCGCATCTACTGGCAGGTGATCCTGCCGCTGGCGAAACCAGCCATCGCGACCGTGGCGATCCTGAACTTCATGAACCTCTGGAACGACCTGCTCTGGCCGCTCGTCGTGACGACATCCCCGGACATGCTCACCCTGCCCGCTGGACTCACCCTGTTCGGCGGCCAGCACATCACCGATCACGCCGTGCTGCTGGCAGGCGCGACCATCTCCCTCCTCCCCATCGCCATCGGCTTCTTCTTCGCGCAGAAATACTTCGTCGCGGGTGTCGCCACGACCGGACTGAAGTAATCCATGGCAAATCCATTTACGGCCGGCTCCTTCACCTGGATCGGCGGCATCGAGGACACCTGCGTCTACCCGGCACCCGGAGCCGGAATGGAGCCGCTTGACGAATACAACCTCACCGAACACACCGAAAACTGGAAGTCCGACCTGCGCACCGTTCGCGAGCTAGGTGCGACATCGATCCGCTACGGAGTGAACTGGCCGCTCGTGCACATCGGACGCGAAGAGTTCGACTGGGCCATGCTCGACGAGCGCCTCACCTTTGCAACGGTCGAACTCGGATTGACAGTCATCGCCGACCTCGTCCACTACGGGACGCCAACCTGGCTTACCGACTCGTTTGCCGACCCCGACTATCCGGATGCCGTCGCCCGCTTCACGCGCGCCTTCGCCTCCCGATACCGCGGCATTGTTGATCACCTAACTCCCCTCAACGAGCCGCTCACCACCGCATCCTTCTGCGGACTCCGCGGGGTCTGGCCCCCAGCGTTGACCGGGTGGACGGGGTGGACAAAGGTCACCCTCGCGATCGTCGCAGGCATCTCACGTTCCATCACGGCCGCGCGTGAAGCGAATCCCGACGTGGTCATCGTGCACGTCGAGGCGGCCAGTCTCTACCTGACGCCAACACCCGAACTGAATACACACGCCAGAGAGCTCGAGGCGATCGGGATGCTTCCCACCGACCTCCTCCTCGGACGCGTCGATCCGTCGCACGAGCGCTACAGCTGGCTGATCAGCAACGGAGCGACGGTGCTTGAGCTCGACCGGCTGCGCGTCGATGTTCCCGAGGTCGACATCCTGGGGGTCAACTACTACCCCGACCTCTCACCCCGCACACTGTCCTACGCCGACGGGGTGGTGTCGCAGATCGCGACCAATCTCGGTGCAGACGGCCTCGCGACGATCCTCACGCGCTTCGCCGACCGCTACCACCTGCCGATGCTCATCACCGAGACGAGTATCGAAGGTGTGGACGCGGTGCGCACCCAGTGGCTTGAGGATTCGGTGGCGCGGGTCCACGAGTTGCGCCAGGCGGGCCTCGACCTGCGCGGCTACACCTGGTGGCCAATCATGGACTTCGTCGACTGGTCCTACGCCTCCGAAGGACGCAACGTGGAAGAGTTCGCAGTCGACGAAGCAATCATCGCGGCGCGATCATCCCCAAACGCGACCCTCATAGGGCAAGCGCGTAAGACACCATTCCTTCGACGCATGGGGCTGGTGCGCCTCGACGAACTCGACGACGGCAGCCTCAAGAGAGTTCCGACAAGCGCAGCCGCGCGCTTCAGCGACCTCATCCGCGGCGATGCGTAAGCCCGTCTTCGACGGATACTTCGCCGATCCGTTCCTGACAAAGTTCGGCGACGAGTACGTGGCGTACGGCTCGAACGACTTCTCGCTCGGTACTCCTGGCTTCGAGGCCCTGCGCTCGAGCGACCTCGAACACTGGACGTCGGTCGGCACCGTCTTCACGGGGGCTGATCCCGCACTCGGTGAGGCGTACTGGGCGCCCGAGGTCGTGTTCGCCGCCGGCCGCTACTGGATGTACTACTCAGTCGGTCACGGAATCCACGGCCACCACATCCGGGTCGCCGTCGCGGAGTCACCGTTCGGCCCATTCGAGGACACCGGCGTCAACCTCACCCCAGAGGAAAGCTTCGCGATCGACGCGCACCCGTTCCTCGACGCCGATGGCACCTGGTACCTGTTCTTCGCGCGAGACGTGCTCGACGCCGAGCGCCCGGGCACCCAACTCGCCGCCAAGCGATTGACGAGCATGACATCCGTTGACGACTCGACCACCACCATCCTCGTTCCCGACTCCGACTGGCAGATCTACGAACGCGCGCGCTCGATGTACGGTCGCGTCTTCGACTGGCACACGCTCGAAGGACCGACCGTGGTGCGGAGAGACAACAACTACTACCTCTTCTTCAGCGGCGGTTCGTGGGAGGGCGCCGGCTACGGCGTCTCCGTCGCTCGCGCGGAGCATCCACTCGGCCCCTGGCATCACGCCCCCGCAGACCGTGCCGACGTGCTGAGCACCGAGATCACCGGACTCCTTGGCCCCGGCCACAACTCGGTGCTGCTGCAGTCGGGTTCCCCTGACCTAATCGCGTACCACGCGTGGAACACAGAGCAGACACGAAGACAGATATACATCGACCGCCTGGCCTGGCTCGACGGCCAGCCGGTGGCCTCCCGCTGGCCGTCATAGCCTCCGCGGCACGCAGGTCGGCGCTGGGTCTAACCCGCGGTTCACCGGCCGCAATCGAGAGGCCCTCCTTTATCGGCTGGCAGAGCCGTGGGCTCGGGACAGATCAACCCGAGACTCCCCTGCACGCCCGTGGTCGACGCCCTGACAACACATCACGAGACCAAGCGGAAGTATCAGCCCGACATGGTTTCGATCAGCACGGCACCGGTGGGATCAGCTCGAGCCGTGTCAGATTGTTGTCAAAACCATCAGCACGCTGCGAACTGCATAGAAAAACCCCTGATCAGACAGGGGTTTTTCGTGGCGGTACCGGTGGGATTTGAACCCACCAGAAACAAGAGCTGAAGTCCGCGAC
>JABBOD010000091.1 GCA_019351995.1 Acidobacteriota bacterium | reverse complement strand
CCCGCGCCGAAGCGGATCTTCGGCTACTACACCCTGCCGGTGCTGGTCGATGAGGCCCTCGTGGGCCGTATCGACCTCAAGTCGGATCGGCAGAACGGCGTGCTGCGGGTGCAATCCGCGTGGCACGAGGCGGGCGCGCCGGCCGGCATGGAGGAGCGGCTTGTCCCCCTGCTGCGGGAGACGGCGGCGTGGCAGGGTCTCGGCACGATCGAGGTGCGGGACCGCGGCGGCGCCGCCCGCTCGCTCGCTGGGGCGTTGGGAACCTCGCCGATCGACTAGCGGCTGACGCCCGCGTCTCGGCCCCTCAGAACTTGGTCGCGTTCGACGCCAGTCGGGCGATGCGATCCGGGATCGGAGGATGCGTGCTGAACAGGCGGCTCATCAGGCCGGGACGGTTCGGATCAGCGATCCAGAGATGCGCCATCGAGCTATTGGTGCGGGCGACCGGGCGCGCGTTGCTCTGGAGTTTGGCCAGGGCCGTTTCGAGGCCCTCGGGATCGCGCGTGGTCATTGCGCTGGTCGCGTCGGCCAGGTACTCCCGCTGGCGCGAGATCGCCGCCTGCACGACCGCGGCGGTGATCGGCGCGAGAACGGCGGCCACGAGTCCGATCACGATGACGACCAGGATCGCCGGGCCACCCATGTTGCTGTCGCGCGAGCGGCTGCCGAAGAAGATCATCCGGAACATGATGTCCGAGATCAGCCCGACCGCCAGGACCAGCCCGAAGACGATCAACGAGACGCGGATGTCGTAGTTCTTGACGTGGCCCATCTCGTGCGCCATGACCCCCTCGAGCTCTCGATCGGTCATCAGATCGAGCAGACCGGTCGTGGCGCACACGGCGGCGTGCTCGGGATCACGACCGGTGGCGAAGGCGTTGGGCGCCGGATCGTTGATGATGTAGACCTTCGGCATCGGCAACCCGTCGGTGATCGAAAGGTTCTCGACGATGCGATACAACCGCGGATTGTCGGACTTCTGAATCTCTCGCGCGCCGCTCAGGGCGATCGTCTCGGCCCCCGCCAGAAAGTATTGGAACACGGCGTATGCGGCCGCGATCACGAAGACGACGATCGCGATCGACCAGCTATTCAGAAGCCACGCGGCAAGGACACCCAGGCCGCCGATGATCACGAGAAAGACCGCGATGATCACGACGGTGTTGCGCTTGTTCGCGGCGATCGCGCTATACATGCGAAGCGTTCCTTGGAGTGTGCGGTACCGGAAGCTGGGAGATCAGAACTGCACCTTCGGCGGCTCGGCGATCGCGGCAGCGTCGTCGACCTCGAAGAAGTCTCGGGGCGTGAACCCCCAGGTGCTGGCGAAGAGGTTGTTCGGGAAGGACTTGATCTTGGTGTTGAGCTCGCGAACCCCGCCGTTGTAAAAGCGGCGCGATGCCTGGATCTTGTCCTCGGTATCGACCAACTCGGCCTGCAGCTGCAGGAAGTTCTGGTTTGCCTGGAGTTGCGGGTAGGCCTCGGCAACCGCGAACAGACTCTTCAGGGTGCCCTGCAGTTGGTTCTCGGCGGCGGATGCCTCGGCGGGTGTCTGCGCGCTGATGGAGGCGGCACGAGCCTTGGTGACGTTCTCGAACACCGAACTCTCGTGCGTGGCGTAGCCCTGCACCGAACTCACCAGGTTGGGGATCAGATCGGCTCGGCGCTTGAGCTGCACGGTGATATCGCTCCAGGCCTCATCGACGCGAACCCCGAACCGAACGAGGCTGTTGTATGTCGACAACAGGTAGAGGCCGATGATCACCACGAGGACGACGATGACGATGATGGCAATGACGTAGCCGGGCATGGCCCATATTCTACGATGGCCCCGACGCGGGAACCTATGCGCTTGCTCCATGATCGCCGAGAAATGCGGCGTGGCATGCTGAGCGGGTGCCTCCCGAATCCCGCGCAGCGTCCGACGCCCTCGATCGCCTGATCGCGGTCATCCCGGACTTTCCGAGCAGCGGCATCGTCTTCCGCGATCTGACGCCGGTGTTCGCGGATACGTTGGCGCTCCGTCTCGTGATCGACGAACTGATCGCTCCGTTTGCCGGCACGTTCGACGTGGTCGCCGGAGTCGAGGCGCGCGGTTTCGTGCTCGCCGCCGCCGCGGCCGTCATCGCGGGCACCGGCGTCGTCATGATCCGCAAAGCCGGCAAGCTCCCGCGCGCGACCGTCAGCCGCGACTACCAGCTCGAATACGGCTCGGCCACCCTCGAGCTGCATGCGGACGAGTTGCCGGAAGGCACCCGCGTGCTGGTCGTGGATGACGTGCTCGCGACGGGCGGAACGCTCGAGGCCTCGCTGGGACTCCTCGGCGACGCCGGGCTCGTCGCGGCGGGGGTCTCGGTGGTGCTCCAACTCGAGGAGCTGCAGGGTCGGGCCCGGCTCGGCGACGTCCCGTTCCACGCGATTCAGCTCACCTAGCTGTCGTCCGTCGCGCCGCCGCTGCACCGCTGCCGTCGCGCCCCGCCACGC
>JABBOD010000049.1:14617-16296 GCA_019351995.1 Acidobacteriota bacterium | reverse complement strand
AAGGAGATCCGCACCCGCGGCGACATCATCACCTTCATCGACGAGATCCACACCCTGGTGGGTGCGGGTGCCGCGGAGGGCGCGATCGACGCGGCTAGCATCCTGAAGCCGCTGCTCGCGCGCGGTGAGCTGCAGACGATCGGGGCGACCACGATCGACGAGTACCGCAAGCACTTCGAGAAGGATGCTGCGCTCGAGCGCCGCTTCCAGCCGGTGCAGGTGCACGAGCCCACGCTGCCGCAGACGATCAACATCCTCAAGGGACTCCGCGACAAGTACGAGGCGTTCCACAAGGTGTCGATCACGGATGGCGCGATCGTGGCCGCGGCGAACCTCGCCGACCGCTACGTCGCCGACCGCTTCCTGCCGGACAAGGCCATCGATCTGATCGACGAGGCCGGCGCTCGCCTGCGCCTGTCGATCCTCTCGGCGCCGCCGGAACTGCGCGAGTTCGACGACAAAATCGCCGGAGTGCGTGCCACGAAGGAAGCCGCGATCGAAGACCAGGACTTCGAGAAGGCCGCGTCCCTGCGCGACGAGGAGAAGAAGCTGCTCGGCGAGCGGCTGCGCCTCGAGAAGCAGTGGCGTGCGGGCGATGTCGCGGCATCCGGAACCGTGGATGAGGGCGTCATCGCCGAGGTGTTGGCGAACGCCACCGGCATCCCGGTCTTCAAGCTCACCGAGGAGGAGAGCTCGCGCCTCATCTTCATGGAGAAGGCTCTGCACGAGCGCGTCATCGGTCAGGAGGAGGCCATCTCGGTTCTCTCCAAGACCATCCGGCGCACCCGGGCCGGCCTGAAGGACCCGAAGCGTCCCTCCGGCTCGTTCATCTTCGCCGGCCCCACCGGCGTCGGAAAGACCGAGCTGGCCAAGGCGCTCGCCGAGTTCCTCTTCGACGACGAGAACGCGCTGATCTCCCTCGACATGAGCGAGTACGGCGAGAAGCACACCGTCTCGCGGCTGTTCGGTGCCCCTCCCGGGTTCGTCGGCTTCGAAGAGGGCGGGCAGCTCACCGAGAAGGTGCGCCGCAAGCCGTTCAGCGTGGTGCTCTTCGACGAGATCGAGAAGGCGCACCCGGACATCTTCAACTCGCTCCTCCAGATCCTGGAAGAGGGACGCCTGACGGATGGCCAGGGTCGCGTCGTCGACTTCAAGAACACCGTGATCATCATGACGACCAACCTCGGCACGAAGGACATCACCGGCGGTCCCGTCGGCTTCACGCTCGAGGGCAGCTCGGAGAACTCGTACCGGGCGATGCGCGCCAAGGTGGTCGAGGAGCTGAAGAAGCACTTCAAGCCGGAGTTCCTGAACCGCGTCGACGAGACGATCGTCTTCCCGCAGCTCAGCAAGGAGGAGCTGCTCCAGGTGGTCGGCCTCTTCATCGGTCGTCTCTCGGAGCGTCTGCTCGACCGTGACATGACGGTGGAGATCACGGATGCCGCCAAGTCGCGCCTGATCGACATCGGCTGGGACCCGACTCTCGGGGCCCGTCCGCTGCGGCGCGCGGTGCAGCACGAGATCGAGGACGCGCTGAGCGAGAAGATCCTGCACGGTGAGCTCACCGCGGGTGACCATGTTCACGTCGACTTCACGACCGTGCCGGATGGACTCGGCGAGTTCGTCTTCACGACCGGCCGTCAGCCGGGTCGCGAGGAGTTGCCGGCCGCGGTCGGAGC
>JABBOD010000049.1:0-14471 GCA_019351995.1 Acidobacteriota bacterium | reverse complement strand
GCCGCTCGCATGATGCTCCGGCGACCGAAGGCACGCGGCGACAGGTCGTGCACGGAGCGTCGCGTCGAAGCGACACCGCGGCGGACCGTCCTTCCGCAAACTTGTATGGTGGCACGGTGAATCCTGAAGCGCCGAGTGGACAGATCGCGCCGACGATGAGCGTGCGTCGCGCCCGCACCACCGATGTGCCGGCGATCGAGGCGATGATCGAGCCGCTCGTGCAGCAGCGCATCCTGCTCGGCAAGGACCGCGTCGTGTTCTATGAGGCGGTGCAGGAGTTCCGGGTCGCCGAGAACGGTGCCGGCGAGGTGCTCGGCTGCGGCGCACTGCACGTGATGTGGGAGGACCTGGGGGAGGTGCGCACCCTGGCCGTGACGGGCGGATGGCGCGGGCGCGGTGTCGGCCACGCCCTGCTGGAGCGCCTCGAGGCAGATGCTCGCGAACTGGGACTGACCCGCCTGTTCTGCCTCACCTTCGAGACCCGCTTCTTCACCGACCACGGTTACACCGAGATCGGCGAAGGTGTCGTCTCGGCGGATGTCTACGCCGAGTTGGTGCGTTCACCCGACGAAGGCGTCGCCGAGTTCCTCGACCTCGCCCGCGTGAAGCCGAACACCCTCGGTAACACCCGGATGCTGAAGCAGCTCTAGGAGCGCTCGACACTTGCACCACGGCGGGTCAACAGCGTTGGACTGCGCCACGGGATTACCCTGTCGCCATGTCGACGATCAAGAACCCGGTCGGCCCGCAGCCGCCGTCGGTCTATTGGCGTCGCCGCCTGCTTCTTCTCCTCGTGCTGGTCGCGATCATCGTCGTGGTGGTGCTCATCGTCACGCGACCGGGATCGAGTGGCACGACGACGACACCGACGGGCACTCAGACCAGCGGCCAGCCGGTCAACCCCTCCCCCGGGTTCACAACGGGAACGGGCAGCAGCACGACGGCCTGCGACCCCTCGGTCATCACCGTCACCGCTGTCACGGATGCCTCCAGCTACGCCGCCGGGGTCAACCCGCAGTTGTCGATGACGATCACGAACAACGGCGCGAGCGCCTGCACGATCGATGTCGGCACGGACGCCCAGGTGTACACGATCACCAGCGGGACCGACCTCATCTGGAGCTCGACCGACTGCCAGACGAACAAGGCCCCGCTCATGCAGGTGCTCGATCCGGGAACCGCCAAGGCCCTCTCGACCACCCCGTTCGCGTGGGACCGCACCCGTTCATCCACCACCACCTGCACCGGGGCCCGCCCGGCCGTCACCGCGGGTGGCGCCAGCTATCACCTCAACGTGAAGCTCGGCAAGGTCACGGCCAAAGGTACGAAGCAGTTCCTGTTGAAGTAGCCGACGCCCGCGCTCCCGCGCGCGTGCCAGGATCGACGGCGTGACTACTGTTCCCGTCATTGTCGTCGGCTCCGTCAATGTTGACCTGGTCGCGGTCGGAGGCCGGATGCCGCGGCCCGGCGAAACCGTCACAATGGGGCGGTTCGCCGAGGTGCAGGGTGGAAAGGGCGGCAATCAGGCGTCAGCAGCTGCCGCCCTCGGTGCGACGGTGCACTTCGTCGGCGCGGTCGGCTCCGATCACTGGGGCGTGGCCGCCCGCGAGGACCTGAGCGGCCGCGGGATCGAGTTGCGCGGACTCGCGACGGTCGAGGGTGCCACCGGCGTGGCCATCATCCTGGTGGATGACGGCGGCGAGAACTCGATCGCGATCGTCCCCGGGGCGAACGGCGCGGTCACCCCGTCGCTCGTCGAAGACGCGCTCACCGCGATCGACGCGCCGGATGCCGTGGTCGTCGCCTGCCTGGAGATCCCCCTGGAGTCCGTGTTGGCGGCGGCGCGAGTGGCGTCTGCCAAGGGGTGGCGCTTCGTGCTCAACCCGGCGCCCGCCCCGGGCGCGCCCCTGCCGGCCGAGCTGCTGGCCGCGGCATCCGTCGTCACGCCGAACGAGACCGAGGCGGAGGCCCTCGGGGGAGTGGATGCCCTGCTCGCGGCCGGCGCCGGAGCGGTCGTCGTCACGCGCGGCGGCGACGGCACCGAGATCCATGCGACGGGGTCGCCTGCCACCCGGGTCGCTCCGTCACGTGCGTCGGTAGTCGACACGACGGGTGCGGGGGATGCGTTTACCGCGGCCCTCGCCGTCGGTCTTGCCAACGGGCGTGAGCTCGCGGATGCCGTGCGCTGGGCGAGCGCGGCTGGGGCGATCGCGACAGAGGGATTCGGCGCGCGTGGCTCGCTGGCGACCGCGGCTCAGGTTGACGCGCGCGCTGCGGCTCGCCCCTAGTCCGAGCCGCCGACCGAGCGCTTGGCGAGAGGTCGGGCTCTCAGTTTGTCGACGACCTGCTCGAGTGTGGCTCGCAGCGGCGCGATCTGACCGGGCTCCACGACATCGAGGAACACTCCCCGCACGAGTTCGAGGTGGCCGGGGAACGCGGCGCGTACTCGCTCCCGGCCCGGTTCGGCGAGCTGCACCTCGACACCTCGATCGTCGTCCGTCGACGCCGTGCGCACGACGAATCCGCGTATCTCGAGCTGGGTGATCTGGTAGGTGAGGCCGCTGCGTGAGATCACCATGCGCTCGGCCAAGTCGCGCATCCGCAGTCCGTCGGGATGCGCGAGCAGCGTCGCGAGGATCGAGAACTGGAGGGTGCTGAGCTCGTGTTCGGACAGCTGTGCGGCCACGGACCGCTGCATCAGGTCACCCGCTGCGACGAGGGCGATGTAGGCGCGCAGCTCGTCGTCGTCCAGCATCCTGGCCATGGGGCGGAATCCATTTCGTTCAAATTGGAATAACTGAGGGAGCCCGGTAGTTCAAATCAGAATAACCGGACGACAGGTCCGGAACGTCACAATGAGGGAGAACATCATGCGTATCGCCATACTCGGAACCGGCGTCGCCGGCACCACGCTCGCCACCGGCCTGGTCGCGGCAGGTCACGACGTCGTCTTCGGCTCGCGGACCCCAGACGCCAAGACCGACCTGCCTGCTTCGGCCCTCGCGGTCCCGGAGGCGCTTACCGGTGCCGAGCTCGTGGTCAGCGCTCTCCCCGGAGCCGTCGCCGTCGAGGCGCTGACCGCGCTGGCGGGGGAGCTCGCCGGGCACGTGCTGCTGGACATCTCGAACGCGGTCACCCCGCAGTTCGATCTCGTCTACCCGAATGCCAGCCTGGGCGAGGCGATCCAGTCCGCACTGCCACAGACGCGGGTCGTGAAGTCGCTCAATACGCTCGCCATCTCGACGCTGATCGCGCCGGATACCCTGGCGGAGCCGACGCAGCTCTTCCTCTCGGGAGACGACGCCGAGGCGAAGTCGCTCGTCTCCGGCGCGCTGGTCAGCCTGGGCTGGCCGGTCGAGCAGCAGCTCGACCTGGGCGGCATCGAGACGGCACGCGGCCCCGAGCACTACTTCCTGTTGTTTTTCGGGATCATGCGGCTCGGTGGACCATTCAACATCGCCATCGTGCGGTAGCGAGGCGGGCGGGGAGGTCGGGGTCGGCGCTCAAAACGCCGGCACGTCGACCCGGTCTCCCGGCGCCGTGCTCGCGAACGCGACCCGGATCGCGGCGGCAAGCGGTCCGGCCTCGTTGTCGACGATGGTGGTGTACCCGAGTCGTCTGGCCTCCGCCGCCCGCTGCTTCGCGGCGGCGACCGGCCGGATCTCGCCGGCCAGGCTGATCTCGCCGACCGCTGCGAGCGTGGCGGGCAAGGCCTGGTCTTTCACGGCGCTGGCGATCGCGAGGGCGATCGCAAGGTCGGCGCCCGGTTCGGAGACGCGGATGCCGCCCACCGTCGAGACGTAGACGTCCGAGCTCGACAGTTTGAGCGCGCATCGTCGCTCGAGCACCGCCAGCAGCATGGCCACCCGGGAGGCATCGACCCCGTTGACCACCCGACGTGGCTGCGGCGCCTGGGTGGAGACGATGAGGGCCTGCACCTCGACGGGCAGCGCGCGGCGCCCTTCGACGGCGACCGTGACGCAGGTGCCGCTCACGGGTGAGCCGCCGCGCGACAGGAACAGCCCGCTCGGGTCGGCAACCTCGGCGATCCCGTCGCCGGTCATCTCGAAGCAACCGACCTCGTCGGTCGGTCCGAAGCGGTTCTTCAGGGTGCGCACAAACCGCAGCGCTGTTTGACGGTCGCCCTCGAAGCTGCAGACGACGTCGACAAGATGCTCCAGCATCCGTGGGCCGGCGATCGAGCCGTCTTTGGTGACGTGGCCGATCAGCAGCAGGGGAAGGTTTCGCTCTTTGGCGATTCGGATGAGGGTGCCGGCGACTTCGCGGACCTGCGCGGGCTGGCCGGGCGCGCCATCTGACAGTGAGGACGACACCGTCTGCACCGAGTCGACGATCAACAGGCCGGGGCGCACGGCATCCACGTGGCCGAGGATCGTCGCCAGGTCGGTCTCCGCGGCGAGGTAGAGCTCATCGTCAAGGGCACCGGTCCGGTCGGCCCGCAGGCGCACCTGACTGGCGGACTCCTCGGCGCTCACGTAGAGCACGCGCACGCCGGTGCGAGCCGCGCGCGAGGCGACCTCGAGCAGCAGGGTCGACTTGCCGACGCCGGGCTCGCCGCTGAGCAGGATCGCCGCGCCCGGCACGATGCCGCCGCCCAGCACACGGTCGAACTCGGCGATGCCACTCGGCCAGGGTGCAACGGTTTCGGTGCCCAGCTGGGTGATCGGGCGCGCGGCGCGGCCCTCGGGAATGGATGCGGCGCGCATCGCCGCGACTGGAGCTCCGCGCTCCACGACCGTTCCCCACGCCTGACATTCCGCGCAGCGGCCGACCCACTTGACGCTCGACCAGCCGCACTCGGTGCAGGCGTAGGAGGACGTCGGGCGGGCCATGCGGTCAGCCTACGGGCGACCCCCGTCGTCGCTCCGGTGTCCACTCCGCGTTGAAGCGGACTCGCGCGTCGAGCCCGCCGCGTGCCCGATTCACCAGCCCCACTTCCGCGCCGCTCGCATCGGCGAGTTGCGAGACGATAGCGAGTCCCAAACCGGTGCCCGAGGAGTCGTCTCGACCGCGCCAGAAGCGTTCGAACGCTTTGGCCAGGTCGGCGGGGGGGAGGCCGGGTCCGTCGTCCAGGACGTGGATGGTCGTTCCATGACCGTCTCGGTCGAGCCGCACGGTCACCGTGCCTCCTGTCGGGCTGACGCTGAGCGCGTTGTCGATGTAGTTGTCGACGATCTGCTCGGCCGCCGCCGACGAGGCGAGCGCGATCGACGACGAGGGACCCTGATAGCGGATGTCCACCCCATGCTCCTCGCCGAGTGCCTGCCATTGCTCGACCCGTCCGCGCGCGATCGCGGCGACGTCGGTCAGCGACACGGAGGCGACCGACCCCTCGCCGCGGCTCAGCAGCAGCAGGCCCTCGACCAGAGTGTCCAGGCGGTCGACCTCGGTGACCGCGGCCGAGATCCGCTCCTGCGACTCGTGGGGCGAGTCGCTTCCCAGCTCGCCCGCGCGTTCGAGGCGTAGCCGGAGTGCCGTCAGGGGGGTGCGCAGTTGGTGCGATGCATCGGACGCGAAGCGCCGCTGCTGGTCGAGGGCGGCCGTCAGCCGCTCGGCCATCGCGTTGAACGAGCGGCTGAGGGAACGCAGCTCAGGAGCGCCCGTGCGCTCCTCGGCCCGCACCGCGAGGTCCCCTTCGGCGAAGCGCTCGGTCAACTCGGTGAGACGGCGGAGGCGCCTGGTCACCGTGCTGGCGAAGATCCAGCCGATGGCGCCGGCGCCGAGCACGGTCGTCAACGCGACGACGACGAGGCCCGTCAGCTTGGTGTTGGCGGCATCGGCCACCACCTGCGCTGGGTAGGTGAGTCGCACCGCTCCGAGCACCTGATTGCCGCTGAGCACCGGGACGGCCACGAAGAGCAGGTTGAAGGCCAGCGTCTTGGAGTACCGAGTCCCGTTCGCGATCTGTCCGTCGAGCGCGGTCTTGATCTCGGGGCGTGACAGGTAGGAGGAGCCGACGGCCGCCGGGTCGTCGTCACTGGTGACGATCGCTGTGCCGTCGGCATCCACGACGACGACGCGGGCGCCATCGCTGGACGCGCGGTAGCTTTTCGCGAGCCCGGAGATCGCGGCCTCGCCGGCCGCGCTGGGGGATGCGAGCGATGGTTCAGCTCTGCCGGCGAGGACGAAGGCATCGCGCTCGAGCGCGGTGGTGATGCGGTCGTGCTCGGTCTGCACCAGGTAGCCGCTGATCGGTACGAGGAGCACCAGCACCACGACGGCCGTCACCCCCATCAGGGCGAGCATGAACCGCCAGGTCATGCGGGGATCTCGAAGCGGAATCCGACGGCGCGGACCGACTCGATCCACGCAGGCGACCCGAGCTTCTTGCGCAGCGCCGCGACGTGCGCGTCGAGCGTCTTGGTCGCGCCGAACCACTCCGTCTTCCAGACCTCGCGCAGAATGTCGGACCGCGGCCGTACGGCGCCTGGCTCCTGCGACAGGTACACCAGTAACTGGTATTCGATGGCCGTGAGGTGCACGGGGGTGTCATTGACCGTGATGCGCTGACCGCGGAGGTCGATCGTCAGGGGGCCGAGGTGACGTTCGGTGCTCGGCGCCTCCTGCCCGTCGGAGAGGGTGCGACGAGTCACCGCTCGGATGCGGGCGATCAACTCTCGGATGCCGAACGGCTTGACGAGAAAGTCGTCGGCCCCCATCTCCAGGGCGAGCACGCGATCGATCTCCTCGCTTCGAGCGCTGATCACGATGATGGGCACCGAAGAGTCTGCGCGGATTCTGCGGCAGACGTCCGTCCCGTCGATGTCGGGCAGTCCCAGGTCGAGCACGACCAGGTCGGGTGCCTCGTCGCGGACGGCTCGGAGGCCCGCACCGCCGGTGCCGACATGACTCACCCGGTGTGCTGCTCCGGTCAGCGCATCGACGATGCCTGCCGTGATGGCCGGGTCATCTTCGATCAGCAAGACGTGCATGGTCCATTGTGGGGGCGTCAGACCGCCGCGTCGGGGATCCGCCGGGTCGATCTTCGACGTTTCTTGGGTGTGCGCGGGTGCGCTCTTCGACGGGCCGTCCCTAACGTCGAATGCATGAAGACACCGATTATCATTGCCCTGTCCATCGTCGGCGTGCTCGGCACGGCCGGCGTCGCTATGGCGGCCAACGCCGGAACCCTCGCCAGCTTCAACCAGACGCACATCGGTGACGCCCCCACGGTCCTGACTCCCACTGTGACCCATGAGGCGACAGCAGCGCCGCAGGCTGACACGAGTTCGGCCACTCCCGAGCCGACCGAGACCGCTGAGCCGGTCGCGCCGGTCGCGCCCGTCGTGACCGCGCCGAAGTCGGGCGACGACGCGAGCGAGCACAGAAGTGCGCCGTCGACCTACCCGACGACGAGCCCGACGCACAGCTATTCGGATGACAACCACAGCAGCGATCACACCGCAGGTGGAAGCGGCTCCGATGACTAGCGATCACCCGGCTGCCGGCGCCCGTTCGGTCGTGGGGACGGTGACCGCCGTCGCCTTCGTCGGCATGATCGCCGGGTTCCAGATGACGGCATCCGCCGCCCCCCTCGCCGCGACGACTCCGGTGCCGACCGCGACGGGGACTGCCACCCCGACGGCTGTCGCCACGGTGGCTCCTGCGGCGGCGGCGCCGGCTCCGGCCGCGCCCGCCGCGGCTCCGGCCGCGAAGGCGGCTCCGGCTCCGGCTCCGGCGAAGGCCGCTCCGGCTCCGGCTCCGGTGGCGAAGGCTCCGGCTCCGGCTCCGGTTGCTGCGGCGCCCGCGCCCGCGCCTGCTCCGGTCAAGGCGTCGACCGGCGCCTCGGGCGGCTGAGGCGGAGCGACGGTGTGATCGAATCGAGGGGGTCGTCCGCGATGGGCGGACGAGTGACGATGACCGTCGTCGGGGGACCAGGTGGTCTGATCGATGAGTTGGAGGGCGAGCTCGCGCGCCTGGAGAGTCTGTGGTCGCGGTTCCTGCCGGACAGCGAACTCTGTCGCCTGAATGGTGCCGGCGGCGAGCCGCTCGAGGTCGATCCCGCCACCGTCGAGATGATCAGGGCCATGCAAGAGGGCTTCGTCGAGACCGACGGGGCATACGACCCCACCCTCCTCCCCGTGCTGGTTGATGTCGGCTACGCCACCTCGTTTCAGCATGCTGATCGAGTCAGCACGGCCCCGGCGTCGTCCCGCCCCGGGGGCGACCCGCGCGACATTCGAATCGTGGGCACCGAGGTGCAGCTGCCACTCGGCATGACCCTGGACTCCGGCGGCATCGGCAAAGGACTCGCCGCTGATCTGCTGGTGGCACGTGCCATCGAAGGCGGCGCATCCGGTGCCCTCATCGAGATCGGAGGCGACCTGGTTGCGGCTGGCACCGGACCGTTCGACGGGGCGTGGAGCGTCGGGGTGGAGCATCCAGACGACACATCGATTCACCTGGAGACGATCCGAATCTCCTCGGGGGCCGTCGCGACCTCGGGGACCCGCCGTCGCAGCTGGACCGCGGACGGCGAGACTCGTCACCACCTGCTCGACCCGCGCACCCTGCTTCCGGCTCTCACCGGTCTCGCAACGGCGACCGTCATCGCGGGGACAGGCGCGCGCGCGGAGGTCCTGACCAAAGCGGCATTCATGCCACCCGAGCAGGGATTTCTGGCGTGGCTTCCGAGCCGCAACGCTGCGGGCCTCATCATCACGACAGAGGGCGAGATTCGAACGTCCGCCAATTGGGAGGATTACCGATGAACGACCCACATATCTGGTGGTATGTCACGAGATCCAGCGCGATCATCGCCTGGATTCTGATGACGCTGTCGGTGATCTGGGGAGTGCTGCTCTCGACCCGGATCTTCCGGAAGGTCGACAGCCCTGGCCATCTTCAGGACCTGCACCGCTACTTCGGCAGCGTCGCGCTGATTCTGATCGGCGTCCATATGGTGTCGCTGATGCTCGACGGGTGGCTGCACTTCACACCGGGTCAGGTGCTGATCCCCGGCCACGCCTTTTACCGACCGATCCCGGTCGCGCTTGGCATTGCCGCGTTCTACCTGCTGGTGCTGGTCTACGGTTCATCGCTCCTGCGAAATCGACTTCCTCCGCGGTTCTGGAAGTTCCTGCACTATTTCAACTACGCCGCGGTGCTTCTGGTCTCCTTCCACGCCGGGCTGACGGGAACGGATGCCGGTCGCTGGTGGTACCTGAGCATCTCGGTGGGCATCATCTCGCTCACCGCCACGGCCATCGTCGTGCGTCTGGTGATGAGTTCGAAGCCGGCCGCGGCTGGCGCGGCGACGACGGGAATGGCGAACAACAACGTGGCGGCGCGGGCCACGGTGTCCAACCAGATCGTCCCCGGCGGCGCGCAGGCGGGGTTGGGGTCTATGCAACGCGGTGCCGCGGCGATCACGGCCGCGTCGCCGTTCGGCAATACCGCCCTGCTCACGGTTCCGCCGCCCATCGAAGCGCCACAGACACCGGCTGGTGCGATCACGATGGTCGTGGGAGGCATCTCCCGACTCGCTGACGACGTGAAGGGTATTCGGCTGGTTCCACTCGGAGGGCATGAGCTTCCGCCGTGGGAACCGGGCTCACACCTCACCTTGGAGTTGCCGAACGGCGACACGCGGCAGTATTCGCTCTGCGGGGACCCGGCAGAGCGCAGCTTCTACGAGATCGCCGTGCTGCGGGATAGTCCATCGCGCGGCGGCTCCCTGTGGGTGCACGACTCGCTTGCGCCGGGGATGACGGTGTCCGTCTGGGAGCCCCGTAACCACTTCCCGATGATTCATGCCGCCTCTTACGTGTTCGTCGCCGGCGGGATCGGGATCACACCGATCCGAGCGATGATCGAGTCGCTTCCGGCGCGGCGAGACTGGTGGTTGATCTATCTCGGGCGGAGTCGCAGCACGATGGCTTATCTCCCGGAGCTGCTCGAGCAGTATCCGCAGCAGGTGATGGTCTACGCGCGGGATGAGCATCCTGAACGGCTGGACGTCGGGTCGGTGGTGAAACAGCTGGGCGGCGAGGTATACGTCTGCGGCCCCGAACGCCTGATCGCGGCCGTGCAGGCGGCGTCGGATCCCGCCCATTTCCACACCGAGCACTTCGTGCCCGTCGAGCGGCCGCCGATGGTGGCCGAGCGCCTGGAAGTCGAGTGCTCGCGGAGCGGTGTCCAGTTCACGGTGCCGCCGGAGCGAAGCGTGCTGGAAGCCCTCGAGGAGAACCAGATCCCGATGGTCGCCTCCTGTCGTCGGGGGGTTTGCGGCAGCTGCGAGGTGCGCGTGCTTGACGGCGTTCCCGAGCACCGCGATTCCGTCCTCGGAGACTCCGAGAAGGAGGAACTGGGAATCATGTTCCCGTGCGTGTCGCGCGCGGTCGGCAACCGCCTGGTGCTGGACGTCTAGCCGCGATTAGTTGGCGGGCGCCGCGGTGGGGGCGCCCGCGCGATTGCGGCCCCCGAAGCCGCCGAGACCGAGCTGCCCGTCGGAGATCCTGGTTGCGGTGACGGCTCCGCTCGCGTCCTTCGCGCCGATGACGGTCACGGTGTCGCCGGAGGCCAGAGCGCCGACGCTCGCGGGACTCGTTTTCGTCACGGTGGTGCTGCTGCTGGTGTTTACCTGAACGGTCGACCCGTCGGCGAGCTTCACGGTGAGGGTGCTGCCGTTAATCGCGGTGATCGTTCCGGCAGTGACACCGCCGCGCGCTGCCGCGCCGGCGCCGCCGAAACCGCCCGCGCCGCCGAAACCGCCTGCGCCCCCCGCCGAGAATCCGCCGCGGGTGACGCTCGACGCCGTGCTGCTCGCGGTGCTCTGACCGATGAGCACGCCGGCGACTCCTCCCACGATCAGGGCGGCGACCAGGGCAAGCGCGGGCGTGCCGTACTTCGTCCAGTTCGACTTCTGCGCGGCCGGGGGCTTCCCGGAAGGTGCGGGCACCATCGAACTGGCGAGAGCCGGTGCGGAGTCCGGCGCGGTGCCGTTGGGGTCAGTCATGGGTGATTCCTTTCGTCAAGTGCACAGTGAAAAGTGGATCAGATGGAGCGAAGCGCCTGAATCGGTCGCATCGCGGCGGCACGTGCCGCGGGGTAGACACCGAAGAAGACACCGATCGCGACCGAGACGCCGAGTGCCAGTGGCACGGAGTAGCCGAGAACGACAGGTTGCGTCCCGTTGATCGGGAACTGAGCCCCGAACAGCGCGGCCACGACCCCCAACACCCCGCCGAGCAGGGTCAGGGAGGCTGCCTCGACGAGGAACTGGCCCAGAATCGCTGAACGGGTCGCTCCGAGCGCTTTTCGGATGCCGATCTCACGGGTGCGCTCCGTGACGGTGACCAGCATGACGTTCGTCACGCCGATGCCGCCCACCAGCAGCGAGATCGCGGCGACCGCACCCAGCAGCACGGTGAAGCTCTGGGCGCTTTGGGCCGCAGTCTGCAGGAGGGTGGCCTGGTTGGTCACGGTGTACGGCGCCGTCGCGGTGAGAGATGCTGGGTTGTATTTGAGAAGCTGGTTCAATTCGACGGAAACCTCACCCTGTGCCGCCGTGACCGAGTTCGAGTCGATCGCCTCGACGACCATCGAGCTGATGGCGCCGAATCCGGTGAAGCTGCGCTGCACCCGGCTGATCGGGGCGACGACCACGGCGTTCGGGTCGTTGACGCCGACGCTTGCCTGCGTCGCCAGCACGCCGACGATGGTGAAGGTATTGCCGCCGACGTCGATCGTCTGGCCGACCGGTGTGCCGGTGGGGAACAGGGTGTTGGCGATCGTCGAGCCGATGACGGCCACCTTCGCGGCGCTCGTCACATCGGCGGCCGTGAATCCCGACCCGGCTCCCACCTTCGCGGTGGTGACGGTGAAGTAGTTCGGCGTGGTTCCGATCACCGACACGCTGGTCTGGGAGGTCGCCCCATTCGCGACCGTCAGGCTCGTCTGCACCTCGGGAACCACGGCGTCGATGTGGCCGAGTCCGGCCTTCGCCACCTCGTTCGCCACGTCGAGCGTGAGCTTCGGGCTCGAACTGCTGGCGGTTGTCGCGGCCCCGCCGCCTCCGCCTCCGCCCCCGAAACCGAAACCGCTGCCGGCGCGCACGGTGATGGTGTTCGTGCCGAGCTCGGTGATGAGCCCGCTGATCCGCTGGGAGCTGCCGTTGCCGACGGCGAGCAGCAGGATGACCGCGCCAACGCCGATCATCACGCCGAGCAGGGTCAGCGCCGAGCGCAGCTTGTTCGCCGTGATCCCGCGAAACGCGGAACGGAGTGTCTCGAAGACGCTCATGCCGCCACCTCCACCGTGGGGAGCGGGCGATTGCGGCGGTCGGCGACCAACAGCCCATCGCGGATCGAGAGCACGCGCGCGGCATGGTCTCCCACGTTGTTCTCGTGGGTGATCACGACGATGGTGCGACCCGCCCGCGAGAGCGAATCGAGGATGCCGAGCACGTCATCCGTCGATTCGCTGTCCAGGTTGCCGGTCGGCTCATCCGCGAGCACGATGGTCGGACTGGTCACCAGGGCTCTGGCGATCGCGACGCGCTGCTGCTGTCCGCCCGAGAGCGCCTGCGGAAGGTGGTTGACGCGATCCGCGAGGCCCACCAGTTCGAGCGCTTCCCGCGCGAGCTGGCGGCGTTCCGCCCGTTTGACGCCGCCGTAGATGAGCGGCAGTTCGACGTTGGACAGCGCTGTCATGCGCGGGATGAGGTTGAACGACTGGAACACGAAGCCGATCTGCTCGTTGCGCACCTTCGCGAGAGCGCGGTCATCCAACGAACTCACGTCGACGCCGCCCAGCAGGTACTGCCCGGACGAGGCGATGTCGAGGCATCCGAGAAGGTTCATCAGAGTCGACTTGCCGGAACCGGACGGGCCCATGATCGCGACGTAGTCCCCGCCGGTCACTTCGAGGTCGATGCCGCGGATGGCATGCACCGCCGCCTCGCCCTCCCCGTAGACCTGGCGTATGTCGCGGAGTTCGAGAACCGGCGTCGAGCTGGTGGTGGGTGCCGCCGCGAAGTCGTCGATCGATGCCGCCGCGGGCGTCATCCGGCGTTCCCGCGATTACGCAAGCCGCCGCCACCGAAGCCGCCCCCGCCACCGAAGCCGCCCCCTCCGCCACCGAAGCCGGTCGTCGAGGTGGAGGTGCTCGCCGAGACGGTCCCGATCACGATCGTCTCACCGGCGGTCAAGCCGGACTTGATCTCGGTCCCGGCATCTCCGATCACCCCGGTTGTCACGGGCACGGCTGTGGCAACACCCGTCTTGGGGTCGACGACCTTCACCGTCGAGGTGCCGTCGCTGGCGGTCGTGATGGCCGCCGCCGGCACGTAGAGCGCGGTGCTAGCACTTGTCGCCACCGTGATGGCGACCGTCGCCGTCTGGCCGAGCCGGACCTTCGGCGGCACCGAGTCCAGCGTGATCGTCGTCGCGTAGGTGACGACGGAGTTGGATGCGGTCGCCGTCGGTGAGATCGCGGTGACCTTCGCGGTCGCGGTGACCCCGGTCATCGCCGGGAAGGTCACTGCGGCGACCTGGCCGACCGACACGTTCGCGATGTCAGCCTCGGCGATATTCGCGGTGACGATGACATGGGAGACGTCGGCGATGGTCACGAACCCGGAACTGCTGGTCGACGAGGATGCTGCCGATGTGCTGGATCCGGTGCCGGACCCGCCGGACCCCCCTGTCGAGCTGCCCACCGTTCCGTTCACCGCGATCACCAGCCCGGCGACCGGCGAGGTGAGTGTGGCCTCGGCCAGTTGCGCTTTGGCGGTGTTGTAGGTGTTGATGGCGTTGTTGTATGTGTTCTGCGCCTGCGTGACGGCCTGCTTGGCGGAGTTGATCTGGGACACCTGCGCGTTGGGCACCGCCTCAGCCGCCGTCAGATTCTGCCCGGCGTAGACGTAGGCCTGGTAGTCGGCGGCTTCGGCCTGATAGTCGGCCGTTGCGGTGGCCTGCAGCGCGCTCGGATCGATCGTCCCCAGAGTTTGTCCCGCTGTCACCGTCTGGCCGACCGCGACAGCCACGCTCGCGATCGTCCCCGACACCGCGAACGAGACCGCGGTGGTGCTCGCCGGCTCAATCGATCCGCTCGCGCTGACGGTGCTGCTGACGGTCCCCTGTTGAACAGTCGAGGTCAGCTGCGTTCCGGTAGCGGATGCGGTCGTGGGGGAGAAGGGCTTGAATAGGAGTACGCCTGCGGTCGCCAATGCGGCGACGATGACGACTGCGAGCCCTCCGTTGATCAGTGCACGCCGGGGGTTCTTCATGCTCGAATGGTCACCACGAGCGATAAGAGGTGCATAGGGCTCGGCTATGAATGGGCTGTGAGCTTTTTCGCCACGACAGAGGCCGCCGGGTCGTGCCGAGCAGCGTGCTAGCTACGTTAGACTCCCTCTCGGTACCGTGTCCGAGCGGCCGAAGGAGCATGTCTCGAAAACATGTGATGGTGCAAGCCATCCGTGGGTTCAAATCCCACCGGTACCGCCA
>JABBOD010000001.1:42119-189654 GCA_019351995.1 Acidobacteriota bacterium | reverse complement strand
ACCGGCGCGCCGACTCGCCGCCGCAAGATTCGTGGTGGCACCCCAGGCAAAAGCCTGGTGAGGTGCCCCTCCGCCCCTCCGCCCCTACGGCGAGGGCGCCAAGGGCATGTCAGAAAGCGCGAACATCGGGTTTCCCGAACCCGATATCGGCCGAGTTGAAGAGGGCATAGACACGTTGCCGATATCCATTGCGGCGATCTCGGCACGGACGGTGTCGGTACCGTTGGTGAGCAGGGCCGCCCTCAGCCCTCAGCCGCGAATCTCGTCGGATAGCTCAACAAGAGCCTCATCGGCACCTTTCCCCTTCTTTTCCGGAGCCCCAACTGGCTGAGTTTGGGCTCGTTGTTTGGTCGCGGTGCCGCCGACGGGCCCGAGCTCGCAGCTACACGGGCTGTCTGCCTGCGGGGATCTTGATCGCGCCGTGGATCAGTGCCGTGGTTCGTTCCGTCACCACGGCGAGTGGTTGTCCCGATTCGACCATGGTCATCCCGACTTCGATGATGCCGCCGAGCAGGCGGGCCGTCACGGGCAGATCGGGAATGCCAAGTTCGGATAATGCCTGGATGAACGGTGCTGCCTGCTCGTGGTGAAGTTCCATCAGCCGGGTGAGGCATTCAGGAGGGAGAGCGGCGCCAGCGAGGGCCGATGCGGGGCGGTGGTACCCCTCCGCCGCGAGGCGGAGTGTCTCGCGGATATATGCATCGAGGCGCTCCTCCGGCGTGCCGGCCACCGCGAGGGACTCGGCAAGGATCTGATTTGCTCGGGGGAATACGTCCTCGATGATCGCGGCGATGATGGCCGCTCCGGACGAAAAATACTGGTACACACTCGGCCGCGCGAGGCCGGCGGCGGCTCCGACCGCTGCGGGGGTAACGGCGTTGATCCCGTCGGTCACCAGAATGTCGGTCGCTGCCTGGAGGAGCGCCGTGCGCTGCCGCGACCGGTGTTCGGCGACGGTGGGGGCGGAGATCTTCGGCATTCGCACCATCCCTCGGGCCGTGTTCCTTGCGTGTGATTTTATCCTCCGTCCAGTTCTGCGTAGGATACCGACAAATGTGTCAGTAAAACTTCCCAGCAAGGAACACTCACTCATGAGCTCCCCCTCATCCACCGCTCAGATCACTCCTCCGACAAGCCGGGCGGCCCGCCGGCTGCCGACAGTCGGGCTCACCATGATCGTGGTGCTGCTGCTCCAAGTCGTCGTCGGCGTCGCCAACTCCCTGTGGCTCGACGTGCCAAAGACCGGAAACGCCTGGGCGGCATCCGCGCCACTGATTCTCTTGAACGCCCACCTGTTGCTGGGGACCGCGATCACGGTGCTCGCGGTCTGGTTGGTGGTGGATGCGATCCGTTCGCGTTCCCGGCTCTGGATCGTCTCCAGTGTCATCGGTCTCGTCGGAGTCCTCGCGGCCCTCGGTGGAGGGTCCGCGTTCTTGAGTGCCAACGGCGATCCGGTGTCGTCCTTCATGATGGCGATCGGCTGCGTCGTCGCCCTCGCCGCATTCCTCGTCCCGATCGTCAAGCGATGACCGCCGCAGCTCCCGTCGCGTCTCCGGACCCGCGGCGCTGGAAGGCGATGCCGATCGTCGCGCTTGCCGTCTCGATCGTGATCATGGATGCCACCGTCGTGAACGTTGTGCTTCCGGTGCTGATCCGGAAGCTCAGCCTGACCTCGGCCGACGCCGAATGGGTCAACTCGATCTACGCTCTCGTCTTCGCCGCACTTTTGATCACGACCGGCCGTGTGGGCGACCGATTCGGACGCCGCCGTCTGCTCGTCGTCGGCATCGTCGTTTTCGGTGCGGGAAGCATCCTCGCCGCCCTCGCGACCGGCGCCCCGGCGCTCCTCGCCGCCCGCCTGGTGCAAGGACTGGGTGGTGCGGCAATCTTGCCCGCCACGCTCTCCACGGTCAACGCGCTGTTCAGCGGTCGCGAGCGAGGCATCGCGTTCGCGATCTGGGGATCGACCATCGGGGGTATGGCCGCCGTCGGCCCCGTCGTCGGCGGGTGGTTGACCACCGCATTCAGCTGGCAGTGGGCATTCCTGATCAACATCCCGGTCGTGATCGTCGTCCTCGTCGGAGCTCTCATCTGGGTTCCCGAAACGAAAGACGACCACGCCACCCGCGGTGCAGACGTCCTCGGTGTCGTGCTGTCGGTTGTGGGTCTGAGTGCCATTGTCTTCGGACTCATCGAGGGTCAGCGCTTCGGGTGGTGGACCTCCTCCGCGAACCGTCTCACCCTCGGGTCGATGAGCTGGCAGTGGACCATTTCGCCCGTTCCGATCGCGTTCCTCATCGGTGTGGTCGGCATCCTGCTGTTCGTGATCTACGAGCGTTCGCGCATCAAGGCGGGCCGACCCACGCTCGCCGACCTTCGACTCTTCGCGATCAGGAGCTTCCGATACGGATCCATCGCCGCTCTCGTGGTCGCTCTCGGCGAGTTCGGGATGCTCTTCGCCCTTCCCCTCTTCCTGCAAGGTTCACTGGGATACACGGCTCTCAACACGGGCTTGGTCATCCTCGCCCTCGCGATCGGCACGTTCCTCAGCTCGGGGGTCACCCCGCAACTCACCAACCGCATCGGAGCACGCGGCGTCGTTCGGGTCGGTCTGCTTCTTGAGGCATTGGCGATTCTGGGACTCGGACTCAGCGTCGGCCTTGGCGTCAACGGCTGGACCATCGCCGGGTGGCTCTTCCTCTACGGCATCGGCGTCGGAATGGCCACCGCGCAACTCACGGGTGTCATCCTCGCCGAGGTTCCTGTCAATCAGAGCGGCCAGGCCTCCGGTTTGCAGAGCACGGTCCGCCAACTCGGTTCCGCTCTGGGGGTGGCGCTGCTGGGCACCCTCCTCATCACCACCCTCGCAACCGCCCTGGCCTCCGGTCTCGCCGCCCACCCGACCATGAACGCGGCACAACAGGCCAACGTCGTCTCAGTCGTGCAGAACTCCGCCGGCGCTGTCATCCCGCAACTCGACCACCTCACGGGCCAGAGCGGCGTGCAGGCGATCGCGCAAACGGCAATGGTCACCGCGACCCGTGCAACCGTCCTGACGGCTGCCGGAGTCATCCTGCTTGGCCTGCTTGCCACCCTGGCGCTCCCCCGCGTCGACACACCAAGGCAGCGGGACGCTGGCGTCGAGATCGGCCCGGAGGCCTCGACCACCTAGACGCAAGGCCGAGGGAGACAGCTCACGGCTGCATCTTGGTGGGCGAGCGAAACTGGACACCGGACCCGGCGCGATGCCCCTCCTCTTCCCTCGCCACTTCGAACCCGACTCCCGCGGGACTTCACCGCGGAGCGTGAGCGCGGCGGCGGGAATCCGTGAGGACGTAGCCGGAGATTCACATGGCTCACATCAGCACCAGTCCAGGGTCCTGGGCGATTGTCACTACCCAATAGTGGAGAAAGATGTCCCCCATATGGCGGGCATCAGCTGTTGCTGATCGCTTACCCGGTGGCGTCGCCCCCGACGAATGTCACAAAGCCATCACCCTGCGGAACCCCCCCGACCGCGGGACCGAGTGTGTGGTGGCACCCCAGGCAGAAGCCTGCTGAGGTGCCACCACCCCTCGTCGCCTGCAGCTCATGCGATGGGCGACTTCGTCTCGCGAGGTGGTCTGCTTCCCGCTCAGAAGCGGACGTAGGCCCAGCCTTCCCACTGTTTCTGGGCAATGTAGGCGACTGCCGACGGAACACTGCCCACGGCGTCCGCGAGTTGGGACGTGTCGATGCCGACGGCACCCAAGCTGTTGCTGCAGGCGGCAACTTCGATCGAATCTGAGGCCACGGTTTCCCGAATCTCGTGGGCAAAGCCGCTCTGCGTGGTGAGATGCTCCACCGCCGGCCCCTGCACGACGATGTGGATCCCCACCTCGGGCCCGAACTCATTGGCCGCGTTGCGAGCCGCTCGCAATGCGACGGACAGCGTCTCGGATGTTTCCCCGTAGGCGTGGATCAGGAGATGCTTGTCGGCGGTTGCGCGCTCCATGGGGTGGGCTCAGCGTCCAGAAAAGAGTCGTGAGAGGAAGCCGCCCTTGGCGGGCGGATCGTTCTCGTGACCCCGGCATCGCTGTGCGCTGGGCACTCCGCGCAACACCTCATTGACGTGCTGGCCGCAGCCTGCCCATGTCGTCTTCCCGCACTTGCGGCAGGTCACAGCTCGACACATTCTTGTTCTCCTCGTTCGGTGGATGGTCACCCCAGTATACCCCCGGGGGTATGTGGCCGGCCTCCACGATCCCGGTGAATGTCGTCGATCCACTCCGACGAGGACGACTGTCAGGAATACTCTCGGGCAGATGATCACCTTGCCCGCGGATGCGCATGTCCATAGCGAGTGGTCGTGGGATGCCGGATCGGATCCCGCTTCCGCGGGGTCGATGAGCCGGACCTGTAAGCGGGCAGTCAGCATGGGGCTTCCCGCCGTCGTGTTTACCGAGCACCTCGACCTCGAGGACGCCTGGCGGGTCGACGACGGGGACATCGGCGAGCACGCGCAGAAGTATGTCGACGGGACCGGCCACGTGAGGCTTCCCTCCTTCGACGCCGATGGCTATCTGGCGGCGATTGACCGCTGCCGCTCCGAGTACCCGCAGCTTCGCATCCTGACCGGCGTCGAGTTCGGGCAGCCTCACCTCTGGGAGGCGCAGGCTTCCGCGTTGCTCTCCCGTGGTGCGATCGACCGCGTCAACGGGTCCCTCCACATGCTCCCCCTCGGTGACGGCGACCGGTCGGAACCCACCACGCTCTATCACCTCAGGCCTGCCAAGGACGTCATGTGGGCGTATCTCGACGAGATTCCGCGGATGGTCGCCGGGTCGGACTCCTTCGTGGTGTTCACCCACATCGACTACGCGGCGCGTTCCTGGCCGGTGGCGTCCGCTGGACCATTCGATCCCCGCCACTTCGAAGACGGATTCCGGGCGGCCATGCGCGCGATCGCCGCCTCGGGGCGGGCGTTGGAGATGAACACCCGCAGCCTCTCACCGTGGATTCCGCAGTGGTGGGCAGAGTCGGGCGGTCGCGCGATGTCATTCGGCAGCGACGCCCACGGACCCGAGCAGCTCGCGGCGCACTTCCCCGAGGCGATGGCGATGGTCGAGTCTTTCGGGTTCGAACCGGGTTCACGCCCCGAGGACTTCTGGACGCGCTGATTCTGGTCTGTCAGGCGACGGGGCGTTCTAGATCTCGAAGAACCACTCCTCCGGCTGCGTCCCGGCCTCCGCGGCGGCCGAGCCTTTTTTCTTACGGGGACGCACCGTCGCGGGGGCGCCGACGATCAGCGAGTCCGGCGGGGCGGCCTTGAGCACGACGGCCGCCGCTCCGATCAGGGAGTCAGCGCCGATCGTGATCGGACCGAGCACAGACGCTCCCGTTCCAATCGAGACCCGATCGCCGATCGTCGGATGCCGCCGGCCCGGCTTCGAGCTCACGCCGCCGAGTGTGACGCCGTGGTACAGCACGACGTCATCGCCGACGATCGCGGTCTGACCGATCACGACCCCCATGCCGTGGTCGATGAAGACCCGACGGCCGATGACGGCACCCGGGTGGATCTCGATACCGGTGCGCCGGCGCGCCAGGTTGGAGAGCATTCGGGCGGGCAACCGGGCCCCGCGGTTCCACCAGGAATGGGCAACCCGGTGGTACCACAGCGCGTGCACGCCGGGATAGCTGAGGAAGATCTCGAGCCGTGAGCGCGCGGCTGGATCCCGGCGCAACGCGGTGGCGAGGTCCTCACGGACTCGCGCGAACACCTCAGCCGACGAGGTCTTCGTAGAGGACGGTCGACAGGTAGCGCTCGCCGTAGCTCGCCACGATGACGACAATCGTCTTGCCCGCGTTCTCCGGCCGTCTGGCGAGCTGAACGGCGGCTTCCACCGTGGCGCCGGATGAGATGCCGCCGAGGATCCCCTCCTCGTTGCCGAGACGACGCGCCATTGCCACCGACTGCGCGATGTTGACGTCGATGACCTCGTCGTAGACGTCGCGATCCAGGATCTCGGGGATGAAGTTGGCTCCGAGCCCCTGGATCTTGTGCGGGCCGGCCTCGCCACCATTCAGAAGAGGCGACTCGAGGGGCTCGACCGCGACCACCCGCAGGCCCGGCTTCTGTTCCTTGAGGTAGCGGCCGGTTCCGCTGACCGTGCCGCCCGTGCCGACTCCCGCCACGAAGATGTCGACGTCGCCGTCGGTGTCCTGCCAGATCTCTGGTCCGGTGGTCGCATAGTGGATGGCCGGGTTCGCCGCATTCTCGAACTGTCGCGCCAGGACCGCGCCCGGGATGGATGCGGCGAGTTCTTCTGACTTCTCCACCGCGGCCCGAATGCCGCCAGGTCCCGGCGTGAGCACCAGCTCGGCACCGTAGGCGCGGAGAAGCTGGCGCCGCTCCATGCTCATCGTCTCGGGCATCGTCAGCACCACTTTGTAGCCCCGCGCCGCTCCGACCATCGCCAGTGCGATCCCGGTGTTGCCGCTCGTCGCCTCGACGATCGTGCCGCCGGCCTTCAACGCACCCGACTCCTCGGCGGCGTTGACGATCGCAATGCCGAGGCGATCCTTCACGCTCGAGGAGGGGTTGAAGAACTCGAGCTTTGCGAGCACGGTCGCACCCAGCCCCTCCGTGACCGAGTTGAGCTTGACCAGCGGGGTGCCGCCGAAGATCTGGGTAATGTCGTCGTAAATGCGCGCCATGAGCCGAGAATATCGGTTTCGGCTGTCCGATTGCCGGGGGCCGGAGACGCCCAGCGCGTTAAACTGGCCACCCACGAGCGGTGATGGGGGCGCGCATGAGTGGGTTCGCGTCGTGGCTCTTCGGGCTCGCCGTCGACGAACCCCGCGAGTACTGGCGCCTCCGACGTATTCGTGACCAGATCTACACGACCGTCGCCCCGCTGTCCGCCGAGATCGTGCGCTCGGCCGAGCCGATCGCGTTCGATCAGCTGAACGCCTTCACGTTCACGCCGCTGCGACCGGGCACCTCGTGGGGCCGCAAGTTCGACTGTGCGTGGCTCCGGATCACCGGAGACGTTCCGGCCGGAGTCGAGGGCGCGATCGTGCTCCTCGGCGTTCGCGGAGAGGGCCTGATCCACTCCCCCGACGGTGACGTCATCGACTCCATCAGCACCGTTTTTTTGCAGGGTGACCTGCCCAACGGCGGCGGTCGCGACCGGCCGCTCGAACACGTCGACACCACAGCGGGTCGCGTCGAGTTCTATGCCGACGTCGCGTACAACGGCTTTCTGCTCTACCCGTACGGCAGCGGCGTCTACCACGGCGCCCGGCTGGCCGTGCGTGACGAACAGGTCTTCGGGCTGTACTACGACTACCTCACTCTGCTCGTGTTGGCCACAGCCACCGAGGATGCCGCACTCGAGGCCGAGCTCCGGACGAGTCTGCGTCGCGCGTGGTCGCGCTTCTCGGCGGGCCAGGTGGGAAGCGCCCGCTCAGCGCTCTCTGCCTCCCTGGCCGCAACATCCGACAGCGACTTCGTCTACCGCGCCATCGGGCACGGACACCTCGACATGGCGTGGCTGTGGCCACTGCGCGAAACCCACCGCAAGGCAGCGCGCACGTACATCCGCGCGCTGAACACCATCGATGATCGCGACGGCTACCTGTACGGAACCAGCCAACCGCAGCAGCTGTACTGGATGAAGCACGAGCAGCCCGCCATCTTCGAACGGGTGAAAGCGGCGGTCGCCGAGGGGCGCATCGAGTTGCAGGGTTCGTTCTGGGTGGAGCCGGACACCAACCTCAGCGGCGGCGAGTCGCTGGTGCGGCAGGCGCTCGTCGGCAGGCGCTTTCTGCAGGAGGAGTTCGGGCTGAGCGACGAGCAGCTGCGCCTGTGCTGGCTGCCCGACACTTTCGGCTACAACGGCAACCTGCCGCAGATTCTGAAGAAGAGCGGGATGGACTGGTTTCAGACCATCAAACTCGCCTGGAACAAGGTCACCGACTTTCCGCACCGCACCTTCCACTGGCAGGGCATCGACGGTTCGACCGTGCTGGTGCACATGCCACCGGAGGGCGACTACAACAGTCGCGCGGCGGCCGACGGGCTCCTGAAGGGCGTGCGGCAGTACCCGGAGCGCGAGCTCGACACCGCACTGCTCGTCTACGGTTCCGGTGACGGCGGAGGCGGTCCGGGCGAGATCCACCTGGAGTTGCTCGCCCGCCAACACAACCTCCGCGGCCTGCCCCGTGTCGAGTACTCCACCGCTCGCGCCTTCTTCGAGAACCTGGAGACGCTCGACGTCGCGCACACCCACGTCGGCGAGCTGTATCTCGAGACCCATCAGGGCACGTACACGACGCAGGGAGCGATCAAGAAGTACAACAGGATGATCGAGCGCAAGCTCCACAACGCCGAGGCGCTCGCCGCTGTCACGGGTCACGACAGCCGAGCCGTGCTCGAGCCGCATTGGCGGGACGTGCTGCTCAACCAGTTCCACGACATCCTGCCGGGCTCGTCGATCGAGCGGGTCAACCGCGAGGCCGTTGAGACCTATCGACGCATCGACGCATCGCTCGACAGCTACATCGCCGAACTGAGTGCGGAGCTGCCTCGCTCGCCGGGCGCTGCCGGCCCCGCCGCCGTGAACCTCACGGCCTTCCCGCGGCGCGAGCACATCAAGGTCGCCACGCGCTGGTATCGAGCGGATGTCGCCCCGTACGCGGCCGCCGCGCTCGAGGCCGCCGACCCCGACCCCGAGCTCGAGTACACCGAGGACACCCTGAGCAACGGACTGCTGACGCTGCGCTTCGGGCCGACCGGTGAGATCGTGTCGTGCCTCGACGCTGCCGGTCGCGAGCACGCGGGCGGCGGGCTGAACCGGCTCGTGCTGCACCGCGATCCGTATCAGTGGCCGTTCGACGCCTGGGACATCAAGCAGGACTATGCGACCAAGCGCCCGCGCACCCTGCGGGTGACCCGCGTCGAGAACTCGCGAGACGCCGTGACCGTGACGCGGCGGCAGCTGTACCGGTCCCGTTCCTTCGCCGTCGAGCAGCGGGTGGTGCTCGAGGCTGGCAGCGACGTCGTGCGCTTCGAGACCCTGGTGGACTGGCATACGAGCCATCGGATGCTGCGCGCCGAGTTCCGCCCGGCACATTTTGGTCCGACCGTGCAGTGCGAGATCCAGTTCGGACACCTGGATCGCGTGACCACCGAGCGCGACGCGGTGGAGACCGCGCAGTTCGAGGTGTGCGCGCACAAGTGGGTGGCGACGCACGACGACGTCGGTGGTTTCGCGCTGCTCAACGACTCCAAATACGGGCACCGGGCCAAGAACGGACTGCTCAGTCTGAACCTGCTGCGCTCGCCGACGTTCCCCGACAAGACCGCGGACCGCGGCCTCCACCGATTCAGCTACGCGTTCACCCCCTATGCGCCGGATGATCTGGCCAAGGTGGTTCGCCAGGGGTATCGCCTGAATAACCCGCTGTTGCTCGTCGACGGGGCATCGCTCGAGAGTGTCGCCCGCGTGGATGCCCCGGGGGTCGTCATCGAGACGATCAAGCCCGCGGAGAGCGGCAGAGGCGTGGTGCTGCGGCTCTACGAGAGCCTCGGTCGCGCGACCACGACGGCCCTGCACGTGACAGGGTCGCTGAGACCTACAGGCGGCTCGGCGCACCTCACCGACCTGCTCGAGCGACCCATCGCGGCTGTCGACCTCGGTCGCCTCGAGTTCGGGCCGTTCGAGATCGTCACGATCCTGCTGGAGGGCTGAATGAGCACCGAGACGGCTCACGCGCGGATCCCCTCGCCGAGGGTGCAGGGGGTCGCGATCGTGACAGCCGCCTTCGGACAGAACCTGATCCTGACCACGGTGACGACGTTCATGCTGGTGTATCTCATCCAGTACGCCCACATCAGCACCCAGGGCATCGCGGTCGTGACCGGCATCATCACGGGAGCCAAGATCGTGGATGCGGTCAGCGATCCGATCGTCGGCAGCGTCATCGACAGGACGCGCACCCGCTGGGGCAAACTGCGGCCGTATGTGCTGTTCTCGGCGGCCCCTGTCGCTCTTCTCACCGCGCTGCTCTTCGCGGTGCCGGACACCACCGAGACTCTGAAGCTGGTGTTCTTCGGGGTGTGCTATCTGCTGTGGGGTATCGCCTATTCGGCGTGTGATGTTCCGCTCTGGGGACTCATCGGCTCCGCATTCGGCGAGAGCGCGGCGCGCGCCGGAGTGGTGTCGCGGGTGCGGGCCTTCGGCGCGATCTCGCTCGGGCTGGCCACCCTGGGGATGCCGCTGTTCGCCTTCGCGCTGAGCTTCGCTCCCTCGACCACGGCACACGGCTGGTCACGGGCGGTCCTGATCGCGGCCGTCGCCGGGATGAGCCTGTACCTGCTGGCGTTCTTCTTCGTGCGCGAGAAGCCGATCGCCGCGGAGAATGCCCGGCTCGGCTTCCGACAGCTCTTCAGCACCCTCGCGAAGAACACCCCCCTACTCCTCGTGCTGCTGGGCTCGATCCTCGGATTCGGTCGCTTCATCGTGCAGGCGGGTGGAGCGGTCTTCGTGGTGATCGCCTACCGCAACGAGGGCTACTTCAGCTATGTCGGGGCCGCGATCATCGCCGGTCTGGTGATCGCGTCGTTCCTCACGCCGTTGCTGTTGCGGCGCACCTCGGGCCGCACACTCGCCATCGCGAGTTCACTCGTGGCGAGTGCCCTCTACCTGGCGATGTTCGTCGCCGGCTTCCAGAGCCTTCCCGTCGTCATGGTGTTCATCTTCCTCACCGGGCTGACGCTCGGGGTCTTCTTCGTCGTCCAGGCGACCATGATTGCGGATGCCGTCGACGACGTCGAGAGGCGCACCGGCGTGCGCAACGACGGCATCTCCTTCGCCACCCTGACGTTCGTCTCGAAGCTCATGACCGCGGTCGCTGTGCTGGTGTTCGGGCTCTTCATCGTCGCCGCGGGGTACCACGAAGGGGTGCACATCACCCCCGGAATGCAAGAGACGGTGTGGCTCTCCATCACCATCGTTCCGGCGATCAGCTGCTTCGTCTCCGCGGTGCCGTTCGTCTTCTATCGCCTGGGCGGCACTCGACGCGGCTGAGCTTGTGAAGCGGCACCCTCATGCGCTGGCTTCCCGGCGACGCGACCTTCACTGAGAAAAACAGCAGCGTCGACGCCTGAATCCTCAGGAGTTCCTTGTGGTGACGCTCGTACGCTTTCGGCATCCCCGCGGAGTTGGCGGGTATGAGCGGTGTGAGCGCGACGGGAGGGGTGACCATGTCACGAACCTGGGCCGCACGAGAACCTCTCGCCGTGCGGGACGTTGATGATCGCCGAGCCGTGCAACGCCGTCGTCCGTTGCTGGATGGTGCGACCGTCGCGATCGGTCGCACCACCCGCTTCGTGACCCGGCTCTGGGGCGGGGGGACGGCGATGCCGGGGTTGGTTGTCGAGCGACTCAATCCGGGTTTCGTCGCCAGGGCCCTGGCCCCGCTTCCCTTCGGCGTGGTCGTCGTCTCTGGAACCAATGGCAAAACGACGACGACCCGGCTCGTTGTCGAGCTGCTTCGCGGCCAAGGCCTTGACGTCTTCACCAACCCCAGCGGCAGCAATTTCTCGCGAGGAGTGGCGTCAGCGCTGTTAGGACGGGTTGACTCCTTCGGCAGGATTCGCGCCGACATCGCCGTTCTGGAGTTGGACGAGGCGCACGGCGTGCACTTCGTTGCCGACGTGCAACCGCGACACAGCCTGCTCCTCAACGTCTTCCGGGACCAGCTGGACCGGTTCGGCGAAATCGACACCACTGCTCGGCTGTTGGGGGAGATCGCGAAGCGCACCAGCGGCACGGTGGTTCTGAACCGCGACGATCCGAGGGTTGCCGCGATCGCCGACACAGTCTGGCCAACCCCTGTCAGCTTTTTCGGCATCGATCCGACTCTGCGCGATCGGTTCCCCAACGACGACGAGCTCCACAGTCGAGACAGCGACCCGGAGCGACCCGAACAGCTTGCCGACGTGCTTCTCACCGCGGTCGAGACGAACCGCGCCACGTTCGAGTTCGACGGGGCGCGTCATACCGTCGACCTCCGAGTGCGCGGCAGCTACAACCAACTCAATGCCGCTGCGGCGATGGCCCTCGTGCGGGCGATCCTGGGCGACGCCGTGGACGAGCGGGCCCTGCTCGACACCGTGTCGCTCGTGACGTCAGCATTTGGACGTGGCGAGATCATCGAGGTGCGGGGAACCTCCGTTGAACTGATTCTCGTCAAGAATCCGGCCAGCTTCCGCCTCGCGCTCGAATCGTTCGATCCGGTCGACTGCGCCACCGTCGTCGCCGTCAATGATCATGACAGCGACAGCCGGGATGTCTCCTGGTTGTGGGACGTCGATTTCAGCACGCTTCAGCACAGTGGCGTGGCGATGGTGACCGGCACGCGCGCCGCGGACATGGCCCTCCGCTTGCGCTACGACGGCATCCATCCCTCCGCCGTTGAGACCAATCTGCGGCGGGCCTTGGAACGCCTTCTCGCGTCGAACTCGGGACGGACCATCCGCATCTACTGCACATACACGGCCATGCTTCAACTGCGGCGGCACCTCGCGGCGCTGACACCTCTCGCCGGGATCGATGGATGACGAATCCGATTCGGATCGTCCATCTCTATCCCCGAGAGATGAACATCTACGGCGACCGCGGGAACGTCCTCACCCTCGCCCGCCGACTCGAGTGGCACGGATACGCCGCTCAGGTCATCCCGGTGAATCGGGGGGATCGCCTCCCAACAGGCACCGACCTGATCGTGGGCGGGGGTGGCCAAGACAGCGGCCAGGGTCTCGTGGTGTGCGACTTGGCCAGGCTCGGCCCGGACCTGGCCGCCATGGCCGACGATGCGGTTCCGATGCTCATGGTCTGCGGGCTCTATCAACTGTTCGGGCATGCCTTTCGTACCGGCAGCGGCACGATCCTGCACGGGATCGGCGTTCTGGACATCGAAACCATGTCGAGCCCCCGCCGAATGATCGGCAATGTCGTGGCACGAAGTGACGACTTCGGCCAGATCATCGGCTACGAGAACCACAGTGGCCGAACCACGCTCGGTCCGCGCGTGAGGCCCCTCGGCCGTGTCGATGTGGGAGTCGGCAACAACGGAACCGACGGCACCGAGGGCGCGAGGTTCAACAACCTGATCGGCACCTACCTTCACGGCTCGCTCCTGCCGAAAAACCCCGCGATCGCGGATCATCTGATCCAGATCGCTGTCAGGCGGAGATTCGACTCCGCACAGCTGCGCACTCTCGACGAATCACTCAGCGATGAGGCCAGGCGAGTCGCGCTGACCCGTCCGCGCTGACATCGACGACACCGACGACCCGCCGGTGTCGGTGCCGCTTATTCAGTCGGTGCGGTCGGCGCCACAGGTCGGCTGGCGTCGATCGCGTCGAGGGCTGCCTTCGCTCGATCCACCAGCTGCTGGGTGGTGCCGTTGAAGCGGGCGAGCGCGATTTCGAGGTGCTGATCGAAGGATGCCGCGATGGCTGTTCCGTATTCGACGACCGTCGGCTTTTGGCGGGTCGAGACCGAGAACTGGGCGAGTCCGTTGGGTGAGGTCTGATAGCTCAGCAGCTTGGAGAACGGGCACTCCCGGGTCGCGTTCGACCCGGCGAAGACGACACGCTGGTTCGTGACGTAGAGGGTTCCCGTGTCGACGGCTTTCTGGACAGGGGGGCCGGCGACGTAGTGTCCTCGAGAACTGCCGACGCGGTACCGCAGGGAATGACCGCCCAGCGAACCGATCGGGATCGAGATGCCCTGCGAGCGTCCCACGAACTCCCCCTGGCCGGCCCTCTCCTCGATCAAGGCCGCCCCGTCGATCTTGGCGAACAGTCTCTCGCCTGCTTTCAGGAGCAGACCGCTCCCGTCCACGTCACCTTCGAAGGTGGACACCTCCTCCCACTGAGCGGCTTGGGCGTCCCGCTGCGCTTGCCACGTCGCCAGCGCGGACTGATACGCGGCGGTGGCGTGCGCGTATGCCTTCGCGTTCTTGTCGTGCTCCTTCTCGGCGAGCTTGGCGGCGTGTCCCGCATCCTTCTCGGCACGCCTCGTTCGCTGTGCCGCCTGACGCTCCGCGGCGGGGTCTTGTGCCGCGTATTGCTCGGACCACGCGGTGCCGTCCCACCAACGAAGTTGTCCAGCTCGATCGGGGGCCGGGTACCAGTTGGCGGGAGGAAGTGCGGCAGGCTGATCGCTCACGGAAGATCCCTTCGGGTGGTGGGGTGATCGTATCCGGCGGCCATGTGGCTAGGACGATTCAGTGCGGAAATAGTCGTCGAACTCCTGCCGAGCCATCGATTCGACCGATATTGTTCGGCAGTTACCACGAAATCCCTTGCGTCACAGTTGTCATGACCGCGCGGTGCTGCTAACTTCTGCCTACCGCTACGACGCTGTAGGAGAGTGCGATGACAAAGATCAGTCCGGTCCGCGAAGACCACCACGAGTTGCGTGCCGACGGTGTCACCGCTGCCGGCTCGATTGTGATGGCGGTCGCGGGAAGCGCGCCTGCATACTCGATCGCCGCCACCACGGCCGTGCTCATCGGTGCGGTCGGCGTCGCAGGCCCGGCAGCTCTGCTCTGGTGCGGACTGCCCATGCTCGGAATCGCCTGGGCGTTCTCGTACCTCGGGCGGGCCGATGTGAACGCGGGGGCCGCGTACTCGTGGGTCGGCCGAGCGCTTCACCCCGTTCTGGGGTTCCTCGCCGGGTGGGCCCTCGTGGTCTCGGCGACGATCTTCATGGTCGCCGGGGCACTCCCGGCGGGCGCGGCAACGGTCTCGCTCTTCAGCGAGAGCGCGGCCAACAACACGCTGCTCGTCACGGTGGTCGGTGCGGTCTGGTTCCTGGTCATGGCGGGTGCGGTCCTCGTCGGCGTTCGCGTCACGGCACGGGCGCAGTGGGTGATGTCCACCATCGAGGTCGCCATCCTCGTGCTCTTCGCCGTTCTCGCCATTGTTCACGCGGCAACCGGCCACCACGCCGGGCCGTCGTTCTCGTGGAGCTGGCTCGGCTTCAGCCACTTCAACGGAGTCGGCGGGTTCGTGGCGGGCGCGCTCATCGCCGCCTTCTACTACTGGGGCTGGGATGTTTCCTCCAACCTCAACGAGGAGACCAAGAACGGCCACAAGGCGGCCGGTCGCGGCGGAATCATCGGCGTGATCATCGTCTTCCTCCTGTTCGAGGTGTTCACGATCGCGGTTCAGGTGATCCTGCCCGCCAAGACCATCTCGGGGAGCAACGGCAACCTGCTCAGCATCCTCGGCGACGCGATCTGGCCCGGCATCGGCGGCAAGATCCTCATCATCGCCGTGGCGCTGTCGACCATCGCAACCCTCGAGACCACGCTCATTCAGGTCACCAGGACGCTCTTCGCCATGGGTCGCGACCACACCATCCCGCTCGTGTTCGGGCGTGCCAACAAGCGTTGGCGCACTCCGGCCTTCGCGACCATCATCGTCACCGGCGTCTCGCTCATCCTGTTCGTCGGGTCGAACTTCTTGGGCAGCATCGGGACGATCCTGTCCGATGCCGTTTCGTCCATCGGTTTGCAGATCGCGTTCTACTACGCTCTCGCCGCGATCGCCGTGGTCGTCGCGTACCGGAGAGTCATCTTCAAGTCGGTGAGGAACTTCATCTTCATCGGGCTGTGGCCGGGCATCGGCGCGATCTTCATGGTGTGGATCTTTGTCGAGGCGATCCCGTCATCGACCCCCATCGTGATCGCCATCGGGATCGGTGCCCTCGTGATCGGGATCATCCCCATCTTCATCTTCTGGCGCAAGGGCAGGAACTACTACGGACGACGCCCGCTCGAGCTCCCCGATGACCTCATGACGAGCCAAATCGCGATCAACACCAACGACCCGCGCGTCGGCTGACCGCTCACGCCCCGCTTCCCAGGTCGGCACGGCGGGAATCTCCGACACCTCGCGCTCTTTCTGAGAGAACGTAGAGGAATGAGGGCCGTGCGGTGGCGTTGATCCAGCGCGGATCTGGAATCCTGGAGAGCTGATAGTGCGACGTCCCCGTGAGCGGGGGTTGCGGAGCAGGCTCGGTTCGAACGGGGAGAAGTGCATGTCAGGTTCCCGGTCGACTCGTGCGGTCCCGGCGGTCGCGAGCGTTCGGCACGGCCGGCAGCGGAGATCTCGGTCGGGCGTGGCAGCCGTCAAGCTCGTTGCGGCAGTGATCGCCGTTGTCGCATTGAGTGGGGTGTCGATCGCCGCCGTGGCCGTGACGCAGACGCTGTCGAGCGTCAACGCGAGTGTTCACCTCTCGCACGTGAACTCCAGCGGGCCGCCGCCGCAGGTGGGCGCGATCAGCGGCGCCGTCAACCTGCTCCTCGCCGGCACCGACACGCGAACCGGACAGGTTGGATTTCAGAACAAGGCCGATCTGGCTGGTAGCTCCGGCGTCGGGAACAACGACGTGACGATGGTGTTGCACATCTCCCAAGACCATCAGCACGCGACCGTCATCAGCATTCCCCGGGACCTTCTGCTCACGGTCCCCTCGTGCCCACGACCCGGGGGCGGCAGTTACCCCTCGTCGAGCATGACCATGTTCAACACAACGCTCTCGCGTGGCGGACTCGCCTGTACGGTGCTGACCGCGGAGTCGCTGACCGGATTGACGATCAACTACGCCGCGGAGATCAGCTTCGACGGTGTGATCGGGATGTCGAATGCGGTCGGCGGAGTCACGGTGTGCCTGGCGACCAGGGTCGTTGACCCGTACGTCAATCTCAACCTCGCCGCTGGACAGCAGACCCTGGTCGGCGCGACCGCATTGGCCTTCGTGCGAAGCCGGCACGGAGTCGGCGACGG
This sequence comes from Acidobacteriota bacterium, assembly GCA_019351995.1. Classification (GTDB taxonomy): domain Bacteria; phylum Actinomycetota; class Actinomycetes; order Actinomycetales; family Microbacteriaceae; genus Lysinimonas. Next base: position 172,802 of record JABBOD010000001.1, on the reverse strand, counting down.
AAGCGACTTGGGGCGGATCAGTGATCAGCAACTGTTCCTCTCCGCCCTGATGCGCAAGGTCACGGGTGCGGGGGTGCTCAGCAACCCGATCACCCTGTACAACCTGGCGAACGCCGCGATCCAGAACATGGTGCTTTCCGACACGCTCTCCAACCCGACGACGATGGTGGCCATCGCGGTCGCGCTCAAGGGGATCAGCCTGTCCAACATGGTGTTCGTCCAGTACCCGACGACGACAAGCCTCGCCTATCCGGGACGCGTCGTGCTCGAGCCGACCGCGGACCGCATCTTGAACGCGGCACTCCTCGCCGACCGGCCGATCCAGCTCCCCGGCAAGCTCGGCCGCGCCACGGTGCTCGCACCGGGCGGGTCGGCCGCGCCCGCCAGCCCCGAGCCGACCCCCGCCGCGGCGGGAGCGAAGAGCACGGCGTCTCCGGCCCCGGTGACGCCGACGCCGACCGCATCAGCGGTCGTGCTCCCCTCCGACGTCACCGGCCAGACCGCCGCGGAGCAGACCTGCACCAAGGGCAACTGACGTCGCACACGCGCGTTGTCTCCTCGGGGTGATCACCCCCGGAAGGACTGCTCAGATCCAGTCGTTCCGTTTGAAGAGGACGAAGAGCAGGGCGGACAGTCCGACGATGAGGGCGATCGAGCTGAGGAGCCCCGGAATCTGACCGAATCCGGGGTACGGGACGTTCTGGCCGTAGAACCCGGTCACGGCGGTCGGCACGGCGATGATGGCGGCGTAGCCGGTGACCTTCTTGGTGATGATATTCAGCCGGTTGCCCTGGATGGCGAGGTTGGTCTCGAGCATGCTGGTGACGAGATCGCGGAGGGTTTCGGTCCATTCGCTGGCACGGAGGACGTGGTCGTACACGTCCTGAAAGTACAAGCCCATGTTGTCGTCCACGAGGTGGAGGTCGCGGCGCAGGAAGGTGTTGAGAACCTCGCGCATCGGCAGGACGACGCGTCGAAGAAGCACGAGACTTTGGCGCAGCTTGAACGAACGCTTCTGAATCGTCTCCTGGTTCACGGTGGTGAGGAACAACTGGTTCGCAAGCTCCTCGATCTCCTCATCCAGCTGCTGGACGGCCTCGAAGTGGCCGTCCACCACGAAATCGAGCAAGCCGTGGACAAGGAAGGGCACCCCGGACTTCGCCAGCTCGGGGGCGTCATCCCAGCGCGCGATCAGGTCGTCGAGTGGGATGGATTCGTCTCGGCGGATCGTGATCAGCGCGCTGTCTGTGACGAACGCGGCGATCTCATCAACGGAGATCGCCCCTGTCGGGACGTCGAAACGGGTGGCATAGGCCGCCAAGAAGAGGTGATCGGGATATCGGTCCAACTTCGGCCGTTGGCGCAGGTTGATGGCATCCTCCACCGCGAGTTCGTGAAGTCCCAGCTCGACCGCCAGGACCTCGAGCGTGTCCCGGTCGGGACTGACCAGATCCACCCAGACAATGCATCCGGCATCGACCTGCTCGGAGATCTGGTCGAGGGCGAAGTCGAAATCGATCAGCTTGCCATTGCGATAACTGCGGGAGTGCTGCACGTGACCAACCTAATCGGGTGCCGCTACAGGAGGGCCGCATCCACGAGGTCGTCGAGCATCTCTCCGAGCGACCCGAGCAGCACGGAGAGATGTCCTTCGCCCTCGCGGAGGTTCGCGGTGACACCCGGGATGTTGCGGCTGAGCCATTGTCCGTGCGCGTACGGGACCATCAGGTCGACGCTGCCCTGCCAGACCGAGACGGGGGTCTGGATCTCGCCGAGGTCGAATCCCCATGGCTTCACGAAGGCGACATCGTCGTCGAGCCATCCGTCGACGCTGACTCGAAGCGCTTCACGGAACGACGCGGCAACGTCCTCGCCGAACCGGTCGGTCAGCGCATCCCGGTCGACCTGTGGGAGGAGGCTGCGCATCGATTCGACGACTCCCGCTGCGTCGGCGGAGACCAGCTCCGCTCTCTGCCCATCCAGGAACTCGCGAAGCCGTGCTTCGCCCTGGAGGGTCGCACCGAACTCCTCGATGTTGTCGTGGCCCATCCCGGCCAGGAAGTCCAGATCGGTGACGTCGAACGGGCCGACGCCGGCGATCACGAGGGTTGCGAGGGTCCGATCGAGTCGCGCGGCGCACGCGAGCGCGTGCGGCCCACCGCCCGACCAGCCCGCAACGACGCACCTCTCAAGGCCGAGTGCATCAAGCACCTGGTTGGTGTCATCGACGACATCGGCCACGCTGCGGCCAGCGTGCCGCGTCGATCCGCCGTAACCGGGGCGTGAAGCCGTGATCAGCTGGAGCCCGTGCCGCTCGGCGGCGACGTCGAGCGCAGACAGTGACGTGGCGGCACCGGGCGTGCCGTGATGAAACACCAGAGGCAGACCGTTCTCGGGCCCGCTCACTCTCACGTCGAGCGTTCGGCCATCCAGAAGTTCGATACGGGTGAGCTCATCCACCTGACCATTGTGGTTCACCGCGCGGTCGATGTGTCGCGCTCGCGGGAGGTCGACGGGCAGGGGGTCACCCGCGCGCGACGGCGGTGCTGGCGAAGACGTTCGAACCCGTCAGCGACACGCCAGACGCGAGTGCCTCACACCACTGCTCGGTGGTGACGACGGCGGCGAACCTGGATTGCAGAACAATGGCCACCGCCTCGTGGAGCTCCCGGGCGCCGATCGTTCCGGCCTCGTTGCTCATCGCGAGTGTTCCGGTCGCGTCGGACAGGAACTCCACGCGATAGCCGCGGTGGGCGGCATCCCGAGCAGTCGATTCGTCACAGTTCTGGGTCATGTATCCGGCAATGGTGACCGTGTCGATGCCGTTCTCGCGAAGCCACCGGTCGAGGTCGGTATCGGCAAAACATGACGGGAGCGTCTTCGACAGCAGCAGGTCTCGTCGTCTCGCGGCGACGAGGGGGTGCAGTGCGGCCCCGGCGCTCCCTTCGGCGAAGATCGGAGAGGACTCCGGCGCGGTCTGCTGCACGAGGATCACCGGAATGCCCCATGAGTCGGCCGCGTCGAGTGCCCGCCCGATGCGCTCGAGACTGTGTGCAACGGGCGGGTAGCTGATCGGAAGAGCACCGGACACGTACTCGTTCTGCACGTCGATGACGAGAAGGGCGCGGCGCACCGGGACAGCGTACTGCGCCCGTCTGCGCGCCGGGCCCGGAGCGTCGACAGCCACCCGAGCGTTAGCGCGCCGTCCACCCTCCGTCGATGACGAGGGTGTGCCCGGTGATGAGGGAGGCGGCGGGCGAGGCCAGGAACGTGACGGCTGCAGACACCTCGCCCGGCGTGCCGATTCGGTGCAGCGCGGCGATGCGCTCGACGGTGTCGGCGAGGAAGGAGGGGTCGGAGAGCGCGTTCGCGGTGCCGTCGGTCTCGATGAACGTCGGAGCGACCGCGTTGACCCGGATGCCGTACCGGCCCCATTCGACGGCGAGGCTCTTGGTCATGTGGATGATGGCCGCCTTGCTGATGCAGTACGAGGATTCGCCCGGGAGTGCCACCAGCCCCGCCTGGGAGGCGACGTTCACGATCGAGCCGCCGGCGGCATCCCGCATGTATCTCGCGGCGTGCTGGGCCAGGAAGAACGTCGACTTCGTGTTCAGCGCCCACACCGCGTCGAAGTCCTGCTCCGTGACGTCGAGCGCGTCGCCCATGATGCTGCCGCCCGCGTTGTTGACGAGGATGTCGAGCGAGCCGAGCTCGCGCACGGCCCGGTCGAGTGCTGCACGACTGGCGACGAGGTCGGTGACGTCCATCGCCAGCGGGAGTGCCCGCCGACCGAGGGCGCGGATCTCGTCCACCAGCCCACCGTCGCGGTCCGGGTCGCGAAGCCCGACCCCGATATCGGCTCCCGCGCGGGCCAGATCGAGCGCGATTGCCCGCCCCAGTCCGCGCGCGGCGCCCGTAACCACGGCGACCCTGCCGCTCAGTGCGGGGAGTGTCTCCATGCGTTCCTGCCCCTTTCCGTGTCTCCCCGGCACGGGGCGACCATCTCGGTGTCGACGAACTGATCGAGTGTCAGCCGTCACCCCTCAATGGTGCCGCTTCGCGAGGGTGTACATCTTCCAGTTCAGGGTCACGAAATGGACGAACTGGATGACGACGTTGCGTCGGCGGCGCAACTCGCGGGCGTCGGGCAACGGCGCGTGATCGATCTGGTTCTGAGCGTCATCCATGGCGGGTCTCCGGTCGTGTGCGTTGGCGGTCATTCGGGGATCAGCCACCAGAACGGCAGTGCCTTCGCCTTATAGATGAAGGCGGTATGCAGCATCCGCTTGACCCAGTGCGCGGCGAGACCGATATCGCCCGTTGTCTCCTTCGCATTCCGACCCGTCGAGGGGAACTTCGAGTAGTCGGGCACGATCGGCGACATGGCCATCGCTGCCGCGGTGCCTCGGAACAGGCCCGTTCCGGTGGAGGCGATACAGGCGGCAGCCATTTCGCTCATCGATGCGCTCCGCGTGGGGACGGTCGCCCCTGTGAGGATCATGTCGGCGATCGTCAGCGCGACGACCTTGCCCATGGCGCCGGACGGCATCCCGGTGCGCGGGGGTGCCGCGGCGATCGCGAGACCATCCGGCGTTGCGTACGGGCGCGAGATCTGATGCGGCGGGGCGAAGGCGATCCCGACTCCGAAGATGTTGCCGTACTCCGGATTCTGGTAGGTCCGCGGCCAGTCCGCGGCGGTCCACTCCTCGAACGGCCGCGGGCGGTAGTCCGCGTCGACCCGCATGAAGCCCGATGGCGCGAAGATCTTCGAGGTGATGTCGACGCCCGCGCGGTCGGTCGCGGTCAGTCCGACCCCGCCGAAGGGTGGAAGCAGCATCGCGAAATCGTAGTGCTGCGTGCTCGTGCTGCCGTCGATCTGCCGGTAGGTGATGGTGTCAGCGTCGATCTCGGTGGGGGCCGCCTGGACGATTGCCCGAATGCCGCGCTCGCGGAACAGGGACGCCATCCATTTCTCGCTGGTGACCTGCCCGTCCCGCGTGCTGAAGGTCATTCCGCCGACCCCGAAATCGCCGAGCTCGTGCTCATTGCTGAGATACAGCACGTCGGCCCGGTCGCGCACTCCCGCCGCGCGCAGCTCATGCTCGACGTTGAAGGCGTACTCGAAGGCGGCGCCCTCGCAGGTGCAGCTGCCGTGCCCGACCCCGATCACGAGGGTCTGGCGGATGCCGGCCTTCAGCTTCTCGATCGTCGCGGCCAAGCGCCCGGCAGCGTCGACGGCGTGCCCGGGGGTGCACACCGACGCCGTAAATCCGCCGTCCGGTCCAAGGCCAGGGGTCGCGGCGAAGTTCAGCTTCGGGCCGGTGGCGTTGATGAGGTAGTCGTAGCGGATGCGCTCGGTGCGGCCGACGGTCCCCGGTGCGGTGGACACCACATCGACAGCGCCACGTGGGTCGTCGGCATCACCCTCGGGCAGGATCCCGACGGCTTTGGCCTGCCGGAAGTCGATGCCCGTACGGCGGTAGATCGGAGCAAGCGGGAAGACGACCTTCGTGGCAGACATCCGACCGACGCCCACCCAGATGTTGGAGGGGATCCAGTTCCACTTCGAGTTCGGGGAGACGACCACCACCTCGTGCGCTCGGCCCAGCTTCTTCTTGAGGTAGAGCGCTGCGGTGTGACCCGAGACCCCAGCTCCCAGCACGACGACTCGCGTCATGGTGACATCCGCCCATCCAGTGAGTGATTTCGGTGAACGCGTTCGGCGGCTGCCGGGCGCGGGTTGGTGCTAAATGAAGAGAGTGGACGTCGACTCCGCGGCCTCGCCGAGGAAGGTGGCGACGCCGCCCAGTTCGATCCCATCGATCAGATCGGATTCGGCGATGCCCAGCAGGTCCATGGTCATGGTGCAGCCGATGATGCGGGCGCCACCTGCTTGAGCCGAGGCGATCAGTTCCGGGAGCGAATGCACCCCGTTCTTCTTCATGACGCCCTTGATCATCGCCGCGCCGGCACCCATCATGTTCAGCTGCGAGAGCGAGAGCTTCTCGGCGCCCCGGGGCATCATCGCCCCGAACACGGTGTCGAGCGCGCTGCGCTTGCGCCTGGGCGGGTCAGAGCGGCGGAGGGCGTTGAGCCCCCAGAAGGTGAAGAACATCGAGACCTCTTCCCCCATGGCGATCGCGCCATTGGCGATGATGAATGCCGCGATGAGCTTGTCGAGGTCGCCATCGAAGATGACGAACGACAGCTTGGGGGGTGCGGGCGCAGCTGCGGCGAGCGCGTGACCGCTCGGCGCCGGCGCCGCACCGCCCTTGCGCAGGGTCGCGACGTAGCCGGGACCCTCCGGAGTGATTCCGATCAACTGGTGACCGTTGCGCTTGGCCCAGGCGGGACCATCGAGCGCGAAGCCGGGATCGGAGACATGGACCACGATCTCGTCCCCCGCGCTGAGCGGCTTCATCGTCTGGGCGAGCTTCATGATCGGGCCGGGGCAGGCCAGGCCCGAGCAATCCAAGTCGACGGAGACGCCTGTTCCCTCCGCGATGGCGAGGCGATGGCCGGCCTCGGCGATCACGTCGACGGCTTCGGCGTACGGCATCACCGCGGGAGTGGGTTCGGCGCTATCTGGCTCGAGTTCGTGCCAGGCTCTGAATGTCTCCGAACCTCCCGAGAGGGTGGCGACATCGGTGAATCCGCGCTGCACGAGTGAGCGGTAGACGAGGTAGCTCCGGAACCCGACCGTGCAGTAGAGCCGGAGGGGTGCGGCCCGGTCCCACTCGGCGCTCACCTCACGGATGGTGTCGATCGGCACGTTCTCGGCGCCGGGGAGATGCCACAGCGTGAACTCCTCTGACGTGCGGACGTCGATGATGCGGGCACCGTCGATGGCGTGCGGATAGTCCTGGGCGTACCAGAGCACGAGGTCGCCGAGCAGCACGTTGCTCGCGACGAAGCCGGCCATGTTCACGGGGTCCTTCGCCGAGCCGAACGGCGGCGCGTATGCGAGTTCCAACTCCTCGAGGTCCCACACCGTCAACTCGGCGCGGAGCGCGGTGGCGAAGACGTCGAGGCGCTTGTCGACTCCGTCGAACCCGGCGACCTGGGCGCCGAGGATGCGGCCGGTGTCGGGCGCGAACAGCAGCTTGATGTGCATCATCGCGGTGCCGGGGTAGTAGCCGGCATGGCCGGATGGGTGCACGTGCACCGCGCGGTACTCCTGTCCGGCGGCGAGAAGCTGGCGCTCCGTGGCCCCGGTGCCGCCCGCGACCATGTCGAACACCTTGACGATCGACGTGCCCTGGGTCGAGCGATACTCGGTCGACCTGCCACAGATGTTCTCGGCGGCAACCCGTGCCTCGCGGTTTGCTGGTCCGGCGAGCGGGGCGATCCACGTGCCCGCCAGCACGGTGTTCGCGGTCTCGACCGAGTCGCCAGCGGCCCAGATCCGCGAGTCGGAGGTCTGCATGTGGGTGTCGACCTTGATGCCGCCGTGCGGCCCCAGCTCGATTCCCGCGGCGCGAGCAAGCTCCACCGATGGGCGTACGCCGGCGGAGAGGATGACCAGATCGGCGTCGAGGAAGGTCGAGTTGGTGAGTTCGACCGTGAGCCCGCCGCCGGAACGCGGAGTGAAGGCGGCGGCCGCGGTGGCGAGGTGCAGGGCGACGCCACGACTCCGCAGGTGCCGCTCCACCGGGACCGAGATCTCGTGATCGAGCGGCGGCAGGATCTGGTCGGCCATCTCCACGACATCGACGATCGCACCGCGATGGATCAGGTTCTCCGCCATCTCGAGCCCGATGTATCCGGCTCCGATGACGACGCAGTGCACGGCAGCCCGCGTGCCGGCCCCGGCGGCAGCGAGGGCCGCATCGAGCTCGGACTTGATGGCATCCATGTCGCCGATGCGACGCAACACGTGAATGCCGGGCAGGTCGATCCCGGGCAGCGGCGGACGGGCGGGCTCGGCACCGGCGCAGAGCGCGAGGGCATCGTAGCTCTCGGAGTATTCACGTCCCGTCGACAGCTCGCGAACGGTGACCGTGCGCGTCGGCCGGTCGATGGAGAGCACCTCATGGCCGACCCGAACCTCGATGTCGAGTGACTCGTGCAGGCTCTCGGGTGTCTGCAGCAGCAGTCTGCTGCGATCGGCGATGACCTCGCCGATGTGGTACGGCAGGCCGCAGTTCGCGAACGACACATGGTGGCCCCGCTCAAGCACCAGGATGTCCGCGCTCTCATCGAGCCTTCGGGCCCGGGCCGCGACGGAGGCACCGCCGGCGACCCCACCGACAACGACGATCTTCACGCGTGCGTCGCCCTCCGCCTAGAACGAGGCGCGGAGTTCGGACCCGCGGAACGGCTTGCCGAGCAGCGGGGCGAAGAGGCAGAAGTCCAATGCGCCGGCCAGGAAGACCACGACGCCGACGGCGGCGAGGATGAACCACCATCCGCCGAGGACGATGCCGATGGCGGCGATGGCGATCCCGACGATGCCGCGCGTCCAGCGACCGGGGGTGGAACCGAGGAACTTGATGATGCCCATGAGAACCTTCTCCTTCGTGTACTTTTCTCGGAAGTTACCCCCTGGGGTATGTCGGGGCCAGGGCCTTTCGTCCCGACGATCGCGTGCTCGCTACGATCTCGTCATGGTTCCGCTCTCGCACCTGCTCACCTTCGCGATTGCGTCCGCGTTGCTGATCGCGCTCCCCGGTCCGAGCGTGCTGTTCGTCATCGGGCGTACCCTCGCGCTCGGGCGTCGTGCCGGGCTGCTGAGCGTCATCGGCAATGCGAGCGGCATGCTCATCCAGACCGCCGCCGTGGCGTTGGGTGTTGGTGCGATCGTCGCCGGATCGATCGTGGTGCTCACCATCGTCAAGCTGGCCGGAGCCGCCTACCTGATCTACCTCGGCATCCAGGCGATCAGGCATCGAGGCGATGTGCAGGCACCCATCGAGCGCGGGGCTCCGCGGTCGACGCTGCGGCTGCTCGGGGAGGGCTTCGTGGTGGGCATCACCAATCCGAAGTCGATCGTGTTCTTCGTCGCGATCCTGCCCCAGTTCGTGGATGCCACGGCGGGGGCGATCCCGCTGCAGCTGGCCGAACTCGGGCTGGTCTTCGTCGTGCTCGCCCTCGTGATGGACAGCACATGGGTCTTCACTGCCGGTGCCGCGCGGCTCTGGTTCGCGCGCTCGCCCCGCCGCCTCTCACGACTGGGTGCCGTGGGCGGCGTGATGATGATCGGGCTCGGCGGCACGCTCGCGATCACGGGCCTGAAGAGCTGAGCGGGAACTAGCCGACCTGAACCTGGATCTCGTGGTAGCCGGTCGCGCCGTCGGGGACCGTGCCGGCAACGGCGGACGTCTGCACGGTGCCGTCGGTGCCGGTCGCCCGTACTCGCAGGGTGTGTTGACCGGACGTGGCTGTCCAGTCGTACTTCCACTGCACCCAGGTGTCTGCGGAGATCGCGGTGGCGAGGGTTGCTTCGTGCCAGGCCCCCTCATCCACCTGCACCTCGACTTTCTGGATGCCGGTGTGCTGATACCAGGCCACTCCTGCGACGGTCTGGCTGCCCGCCTTGACCGTCGCACCGGTCTGCGGCACGTTGATTTCGGACTCGATCTTGACCGGGCCGCGCGCGCTCCAGCCGCGCTGCGTCCAGTACGCCGAGTGCGCGGCGAAGGTGGTGACCTCGAGTTCGACAACCCATTTGGTGGCCGAGACATAACCGTAGAGGCCGGGGACCACCATCCGCACCGGGTAGCCGTGCTCGGGTGGCAGCGGGTCCCCGTTCATGCCGACGGCGAGGATCGCGTTGCGGTCGCTCTCCTGCAGGGTGGTCAGGGGCGTGCTGGCCGTGAATCCGTCGGAACTCCTCGAGAAAACCATGTCGGCGCCCGCCGTCGGCGCAGCCTCAGCGAGCAGGTGTCTGATCGGGTAGCCGAGCCACTTCGCATTGCCGATCAGGTTGCCGCCGACCTCGTTCGAGACGCACATCAGTGTCGTGTAGCTCTCTTCGAGCGGCCGCTTCAGCAGCTCGGCGAAGTTGATCGTCAGGGGCTTCGCGACCATTCCGGTGATCTTCAGTTCCCACTGTGACGCGTCGATCTGCGGGATCTGCAACGCGGTGTCGATCCGGTAGAACTCCGCATTGCTGACGACGACGGATGGCACGCCGGAGATCCCGAAATCGGCGCCGGCCGGGACCGGGGCGGCGGTGACGGCGGGCGCGGGCAGTCGGAGGGCGTTACGGGCCGCGGTGGCGGCGCGCGATCCAGCCTGCAGCGCGTAACCACCGAGGGCGGTGACGGCTCCGAGCGCAACGGCTGCGCCGGTCATGCCGAAGAACCGGCGGCGGGTCAGCCGGGCCGCCTCGCGCCGCCGAGCATCCGCTGCCCGCTCCCGTTCGAGCTCGTTCGGCGGCCGACCGCCCGTGGTGCGCAGCTCGGCCGGATTCGGCGGCTGGGGTCTCGTCGGTTCGTCCATCGCTCGCAGCAGGAAGCCGAGCGCGATCAGCGCGACCACCGTCGCCGCCGCGGCGGGCACGATGTCGAAGGGCGCCGAGCCGCTCCTGGTGAGCGCGGCCCCGACGCCGAAGAGGCCCGCAGCCCCGATGATCACGCGACCGAGGGGAGGCTTCCCGCGCTCAAGAACCCCCGCAGTGGCAGAGACCAGCGCCAGCACGATGCCGAGACCGGTGAGCAGTGCTGCCTTGTCGCCCGTGCCGAACAGCGCGATCGCCGTCTCCTTGGCCCACCCGGGTGCCAGGTCGATCATGAGAGACCCGACAACAAGCACCGGGCTCGCCGCCGGCGCGACCACTGCGGCGACCAGTTCCGAGACACCAAGGCCGAGGATGACGGACGCCAGGCCGACACACGCGGCCGGGAGCCAGCCACGCAGGCGGGCGCGCCAGGTGGGCTTCTCGCCGCGCGTGGACATGGAGTCAGCCTACGTTCACGAGCTTCCTGATCGGCTGAGGGGCGGCATCCGCTCAACGCGGGTCCTCCTCGCCGCGTCAGGGAGAGGGACTCGCCGCGTCGTACTCGCGGAAGCCCTTCAGTAGCCGAAGCACCAACCCGACCCCGCCGATGATCAGCAATCCGCCGAGCACCGGAGGGAACCACAGCGCCACGAGCGTCGTGAAGACGCCCATGTAAAGGTCGCCGAGGCGCGGTCCGCCCGTGACGGCGACGGTGAAGATGCCTTGCAACCGGCCGCGCATCCCGTCGGGCGCGGCGGTGAGCATCATCGTCGAGCGGAAGATCGCGCTCACCTCGTCCGACGCGCCCGTGCCGGCCAAGGCGACGGCCGCGAAGATCAGGGCCACCACATTGGCATGTGGGAGCGTCGGGCCGACGGCGCCGAACCAGCCAGTCTCCATCGCTCCGATTACGACTCCGAAAAGCAGGATGAACCCGCCGTAAAGCATCACACTCCGGCCGATGGCCAGACCGTAGTGGCGCACATGCCCGACCGGACCGCTGAAAAGGCTGGTGAGGAAGGTCCCGATCGCGGCCGACGCGGTCAGGATGCCGACGGTCACCGGCCCCCCTCCGATCACGAGCGCACCAACAGCCGGCAGGATCACGAACGGGCGCCCGAGGCCCATGGCCAGCAGGTCGATCACGAAGCCGGCTCGGATGTTGGGTGCGTTCACCAGGAACGCGAGACCGTCTCGCAGCGATCGCAATCCGGCACCGGCTGTTTCTTCAAGGGGAGGCAGCTTCGGCAGCGAGAAGATGCCCAGGAACCCGGCGAAGAAGAGCACGGCATCCACGGTGTATGTCCAGGCGAAGCCGACGCTCGCCACGAGAACGCCGGCGAGGGCAGGGCCGAGAGTCAGCATGATGCCGAAGGCGATTCCGTTGAGGGCACTCGCCGGGGCGATCAGGTGTTTCGGCAATATTCGCGGAGTCACCGACCCTCTGGTCGTCTGGGTGATCGTGGCCGCGACCGCGTTGACGGTGGTGAGCAGGTAGAACGGCCAGACCGGAGCAGAGCGCGTCGCGAGCTCAACCCCCGCGAGCGCGATCAGGCCGAGCGTGGTGAGCCACCCGGCGATGGCGCTGATGATGAGGACGGCCCGGCGGTCGAAGGTGTCCGCGAGAACGCCGCCCCAGAGACCCGCGATGATCATTGGGATCAGCGAGATGCCGCCGACGAGAGCGACCGCGAAGGTGGACGCCGTGATGTCGTAGATCTGCAGGCCGACCGCGACCAGGGTGAGCTGGGCGCCGATGCCCGACACGGCGGAGCCGATCCAGAGTCGCGCGAAGGCGGGTGACGCGCGAAGCGGCGACAGGTCGACGAGGCGCCGCCTCTTCGGGGTGCCCGCCGACCGGGGATGCAGAGGATCGTCGGGGTCGCTCACTGCCCCCAGGTTACCGTTCGCTCGCCCCCGCCTCCTCGCGCTGCCCCCGCCCCGCCCCCAAATCAAGGCTGAGGGGCCTCACCCGCACCGTGGCATCCGTCGAGCCGGGGCGACCGCGGTCCGCCAGCCTTGATTTGGGAGGCGCGATGAGGGGGTGGGCCGGCGAGATGGCAGAGAATTGGTGAGGCGTGGCGGTTGCGAGCTCGGCGCAGGGAGGATGCGCGGCTAGCGTCGAGCCATGACATTGACCACGAGCGACCCCATCGCGAGTCCCGCGACGTTGGCTGCGATCGAGCACTTCGCCGCGAAGCTACGCTACGAGACGGATCCGTCGGATGTCGCCGCGGCCCAGTCCGCCGGCGAACGGTTCGTGCTGGTCGACACCCGCGGGCACGCGGCGTGGCATCAGGGGCGAGCGGTCGGCGCGATCCACCTGCCAACGGCGGAGATCGCCGAGCGCGCCGCATCCGAGATCCCGCCAGGCGTTCCGGTGGTCGTCTACTGCTGGGGGCCGGGATGCAACGGCTCGACGAGGGCGGCGCTCCACTTCAGCCGACTGGGCTACGAGGTGCGCGAGCTGATGGGAGGCTTCGAGTACTGGGCGCGCGAAGGGCACCCGGTCGTCGACGATGACGGCCCGGTGGTGCGAACGGTCGACGAGCTGACGAGCCCGCGCCCGGCATCGGGCGGCGTCATCAGCTGCGACTGCTGAGGACTGGATACAGAAGCTCGCTCAGGAGCACACACCGGGCCGAGTGGAGGCCATTCTGTATACAAGAGGGCCGTCCGGGCGTAGCATCGCCGTGTGCTGGCCAGCGATCGTGCGTACGCGTCGCTGCGTGACGACATCCTGAACTGGCGGATCGCCCCCGGGACCGCGCTCAGCGAGACCGAGTTGGCGTTGCGGCTGGGCATCTCACGGACCCCCCTGCGGTCCGCCCTCGCGCGGCTCGCCCTCGAGGGGCTCGTCGATACCAGTCGCGGCCGCACCGGCGTCGTCCCCGACGTGTCGGCCGAGAGCATCGCGCAGCAGTTCGAGGTGCGCGAAGCGCTCGAGTTGCAGTCCGCGCGTCTCGCGGCCCGGCGCCGCGATCCCGCCATTTTCCACGAACTGGTCGAGAGCTTCGCCCACGCGAGCACCACGCTCGCCGACGGCGGAACCGACGCGTACTACGCCGTCGTGGCCCGCTTCGATGCGGCGATGGATGACGCGGTCGGCAACCCGGCGATGCGGGCGGCTCTCGCGAGCGTGCGTATCCATCTCGTCCGGGCCCGCCGCCTCGGTCATGACAACCCAGAGCGTCTGCTGCGAGCCGCCGCCGAACATCGCCTGATCTGCGAGGCCGTGCGCGACGGGGATGCCGAACTCGCCGCATCCGCGACCGCCGTCCACCTGCGCGGCTCGCTCACCACCATCACCGCGACGCTGCGTGTCCGCGCCGCGGCTGGCCAACTCACCGAAGACCCGACCACCCCTGGCCAGGAAGGCGCCTAACATGATCAGCCACACCGTCCGTACCTTCCGCAGCGACGAGACCCTGCCCCGCGAACGGCAGCTGGCCTGGCGGATCGCCGAGGTCGCTGCCGACCCGGTCGCGGTGACGCCCGAGGTCACCGAGATGATCATCAACCGCGTGATCGACAACGCCGCGGTCGCGACGGCGTCGCTCGGTCGAGCGCCGGTCGTGGCCGCGCGGGGACAGTCCGAGGCCCACCCGTCCGAACCGGGCGCCACGGTGTTCGGCTCGATGGTGCGCTCGAGCCCGGAGTGGGCCGCCTTCGCCAACGGAGTCGCCGTGCGCGAGCTCGACTTCCACGACACCTTCCTCGCCGCCGAGTACTCGCACCCGGGTGACAACATCCCGCCGGTTCTCGCGGTCGCCCAGCACACCGGCATGGATGGCGCGGCGGTGGTGCGGGGCATCGCCACCGGCTACGAGATCCAGATCGATCTGGCGAAGTCGATCAGCCTGCACGCCCACAAGATCGATCACGTCGCCCACCTCGGCCCGAGTGCCGCTGCCGGGATCGGGACACTGCTGGGGCTTCCGGTCGAGACGATCTACCAGGCCATCGGGCAGGCGCTGCACACCACGACCGCCACGCGGCAGTCGCGCAAGGGCGAGATCTCGACCTGGAAGGCCTACGCACCCGCCTTCGCGGGCAAGATGGCGATCGAAGCAGTCGACCGGGCGATGCGCGGTCAGACCAGCCCCTCGCCGATCTGGGAGGGTGAGGATGGCGTCATCGCCTGGCTGCTCGACGGGCCAGAGGGTCGCTACGTGGTGGCGCTGCCCGATGCGGGAGAAGCCAAGCGCGCGATCCTCGACAGCTACACGAAGGAGCACTCCGCGGAGTACCAGGCGCAGGCCTGGATCGACCTGGCGCGCAGGCTCGGCGCGCAGCATCCGGAGCTGAAGGATCCCGCGAACATCGAGTCGATCGTCTTGGCCACCAGTCACCACACCCACTTCGTCATCGGCTCCGGGTCTGGCGACCCCCAGAAGTACGACCCGACAGCCAGCCGCGAGACCCTCGACCACTCGGTGCCGTACATCTTCGCGGTCGCTTTGCAGGACGGCCGTTGGCACCATGTTGACTCCTACGCACCGGAGCGCGCGGCCCGGCCGGACACGGTGGAACTGTGGCACAAGATCACGACGGTCCAAGACCCGGAGTGGACCCGTCGGTACCACTCGAACGACCCGGCCGAGAAGGCCTTCGGCGGCCGCGTCGAGATCAGGCTCAGCGACGGCACGACGATCGTCGACGAGATCGCCGTCGCCGATGCCCACCCGCTGGGCGCGCGTCCGTTCGTCCGGGAGAACTACGTTGAGAAGTTCCGCCTGCTGGCGGGGGGCGTGCTGCCCGCTGACGAGATCGAGCGCTTCCTCGAGCTCGCGCAGCGCCTGCCCGAGCTCACCGCCGCCGAACTCGGTGGCCTCACCGTCTGGGCGCCAGGCCTGCCGACGCCGCCGAAGGGACTGTTCTGATGTTGGAAACCACCATTCCGGCCCACGAGAAGCGTGCCAACTTCCGCGCCGCGCTCGCGAGCGGGCGACTGCTCAGGATGCCGGGGGCCTTCAATCCGCTGAGCGCTCAGCTCATCCAGGACAAGGGCTTCGAGGGGGTTTACGTCTCCGGTGCCGTGCTCGCGGCGGATCTCGGACTCCCCGACATCGGCCTCACCACACTGACGGAGGTGTCGCAACGGGCCGGGCAGATCGCCCGCGTCACCGACCTGCCGGCGATCGTCGATGCCGATACCGGATTCGGGGAGCCGATGAATGTGGCCAGAACGGTGCAGCTGATCGAGGATGCCGGGCTCGCCGGATTGCACATCGAGGACCAGGTCAATCCGAAGCGGTGCGGCCACCTCGACGGCAAAGAGGTCGTCGACGAGAACACCGCGCTGAAGCGCATTCGCGCGGCGGTCTCGGGACGCCGGGACTCGAACTTCCTCATCATGGCGCGCACAGACATCCGCGGCGTTGAGGGCATGGACGCCGCGATCGACCGAGCCAAGAAGCTCGTGGATGCCGGAGCCGACGCGATCTTCCCGGAGGCCATGGGCAGCCTCGAGGAGTTCGCGGCGATCCGTGCCGCGGTCGACGTGCCGATCCTCGCCAACATGACCGAGTTCGGCAAGAGCGAGCTGTTCACCACACAGCAACTCGCGGATGTCGGCGTCAACATCGTGATCTTCCCGGTCTCACTGCTGCGCCTGGCGATGGGCGCGGCCGAACGCGGACTCGAGATGATCATCGCCGAGGGTTCGCTGACGTCGACGGTCGGCGAGATGCAGACTCGCGCACGACTATACGAACTGGTGGATTACGCCGGATACTCGAACTTCGACGACGGCATCTTCACCTTCGACCTCAGCAACAACCGCGGGAGCTAGCTCACTCCGCAGAATCCGCCAGTGGGATGGTGAGCCAACTGGCGGATTCTGCGGAGTGGGCCACGCGGGCTACCAGCTGCCAGCCGCGGGCTGCGGGCTGCCGGCCGCGGACTGCAGTGACCACCGACGACACAAGGGAGTGCACGCATGACGGACACCATCGACATCAAAAAGGGCCTGGCCGGAGTCGTCGTCGATGTGACGGCGGTCTCCAAGGTCAACCCCGCGACCAACTCGCTGCTGTATCGCGGCTACCCGGTGCAGGAACTCGCCGAGAAGTGCTCCTTCGAACAGGTGGCCTGGCTGCTGTGGCACGGCGAGCTGCCATCGGAGGCCGAGTTGGCCGATTTCGAGAGGGTCGAACGGGCCGGGCGCGCCCTCGCGCCCCAGGTGAAAGCCGCCATCGACCTCACGCCGACCACGGCGCATCCGATGGATGTCGTCCGCACCGCGGTCAGCGTGCTCGGTGCCAGCGACCCGCAGGCCGAGGACTCCAGCCGGGAAGCCAACCTCGCCAAGGCCGTGCGGCTGTTCGCCGCGGTGCCCGCCATGGTCGCCTACGACCAGCGCCGCCGCCGTGGACAGGGCCCCATCGAGCCGCGCGACGATCTCGACTACTCGCGGAACTTCCTCTGGATGACCTTCGGCGAGGAGCCGAGCGACATCGCCGCCGACGTCTTCCGCATCTCGATGGTGCTCTACGCGGAGCACTCCTTCAACGCCTCCACCTTCACGGCGCGTGTCGTGACGAGCACGCTGAGCGATCTGCATTCGGCGGTCGTTGCGGCGATCGGTGCCCTCAAGGGTCCATTGCACGGCGGGGCGAACGAGGCCGTGATGCACGTCTTCGACGAGATCGGCTCGGCCGACAACGCGGTGGCATGGCTCGAGACAGCGCTGGTCGAGAAGCGCAAGATCATGGGATTCGGACACCGGGTGTACAAGAACGGTGATTCCCGCGTCCCCACCATGGAGGCCGCGATGAGACGGCTCATCGACGAGCACAATGCGGACGACATGCTCGCGCTCTACGAGACCCTCGAAAAGGCGATGAATGAGCGCAAGAACATCAAGCCGAACCTCGACTACCCGAGCGGTCCGGCATACAACCTCCTCGGCTTCGACACCGTCATGTTCACCCCGCTCTTCGTCGCCAGCCGCGTCACGGGCTGGACGGCGCACATCATGGAGCAGGTGGCGAGCAACGCGCTGATCCGACCATTGTCTGAGTACGTCGGACCCGAGGAGCGCCACCTCCCGTAAGCGTGTTACGTTCCGGAGATGTCCCGAATCCTGGCGGTCGCCCCGGCGCTGCCGGAGCACGTGTACGCGCAGTCGGAGATCACCGCCGAGCTGTCAGACATCATCACGGATGACCGCGTCAAGCGAGCGGTGATGTCGCGGTTTCATCAGGCGAGCGGGATCGGCCACCGGCATACGGTGCTCCCGCTCGAGGAGTACCGCGATCTGCGCAGCTTCCAGCAGGCGAACGACCTGTGGATCAGCGAGGGCACGGCGCTCGCCGCTCGCGCCGTGACGGCCGCGCTCGCCACCTGCGGGCTCGACGCCGATCAGGTCGACTACCTGCTCTTCACCTCGGTGACCGGCATGGCCGCCCCCTCGATCGATGCGCGACTGGTTCCCGTGCTCGGGCTGCGCCAGAACATCAAGCGGATGCCGTCCTTCGGCCTCGGGTGCGTGGCTGGCGCCGCCGGTTTGGCGAGAATCCACGACTACCTGCTCGGGCATCCCGACGAGATCGCCGTGCTGGTCTCGGTGGAACTCTGCTCCCTGACGTTGCAGCGCGACGACGACTCGACGGCCAATTTCGTCGCGAGCGGGCTGTTCGGCGATGGCGCCGCCGCGGTCGTGGTGGCGGGTGCGCGGCGAGCAGCAGAGCTGGGCCTGCCAGGCCCCGAGATCCTCGGGACGCGCGCCAACCTGTACCCGGACAGCGAGAGCGTCATCGGCTGGGATATCGGGGGCACCGGGTTCCGCATCATGCTCACCGCCGCCGTCTCCGACACGATCGACGCGAACATCGACGCGGATGTGCGGGGACTGCTGGCCGAGCACGAGCTGGTTCCGGATGACGTGGGTGCCTGGATCGCGCATCCGGGCGGTCCGAAGGTGTTGGAGGCCTTCGAGCACGGCCTGCACCTCGAGAACGCCGAGTTGGCGGCCAGCTGGCGCTCACTGGATGCCGTCGGCAACCTCTCGTCGTCGTCCGTCTTGCACGTGCTCAGCGACATGCTGCACCAGCCGATCGGCACGAACGGATTGCTGTTCGCGCTCGGTCCCGGGGTGACCAGCGAGTACGTGCTGTTGCGGTGGGCCGCCTGATGGCGGTGCCGACGCTCAGCCTGATGCTGTTCACCGTCCTCGTGCTGCTGACCGGCGGGGAGCGGATCTTCGAGCTCGTGCTCTCGACACGGCACGCGCACTGGGCGTTCGCGCGCGGCGGGATCGAGACCAATCGCCGGCAGATGCCCTGGATGTTCGCCCTCCACATCGGTCTGCTGCTGGGCGCGCTCGCCGAGGTGTGGCTGCTCGGGCGACCGTTTCTGCCCTGGCTCGGCTGGCCGATGCTGGTCATCGCGTTGGCATGTCAGGTGGGGAGGTACGTGGTCATCGGGTCCCTGGGTCGGCAGTGGAACACGCGCGTCATCGTCGTCCCGGGGCTCGCCTTGGTGCGGCGCGGGCTCTATCGCTGGGAGCGGCTGCGGCATCCGAACTATCTGATCGTGGCGATCGAGGGCGTCGCCCTGCCACTCGTGCATACCGCCTGGATCACCGCGCTGACCTTCACGGTGCTGAACGCGGTCCTGTTGCTGGGGTTCCGGATCCCGGCCGAGAATCGCGCGCTGTCGGGCGCCGCCGAGATCACGACAGGGGTGCGGACGTGACGTGGGCCACCGACGTCCTCGTCGTGGGAGGCGGGCCGATCGGGCTCGCCGCCGCGATTGAGGCGCGCTTGGCCGGGTTCGAGGCGACGATCGTGGAACCGCGTGAGGGCGTCATCGACAAGGCGTGCGGCGAGGGGCTGATGCCCGGCGCGGTGGCGGCGCTGGACCGGCTCGGGGTCCAGCCGCGCGGGTTCGCCCTGCGCGGTGTCGACTATCGCGACGGACGGCGAAGCGCACAGCACCGCTTCGCCCGGGAGTCGGGCCTCGGGGTGCGGCGCACGACCCTGCACCGCGCGCTCCTCGAGCGGGCCGAGGCACTCGGTGTGACGCGCGTGACCGATCGCGTCGAGGCCGTCGAGCAGGATGCCGACGGGGTCAGCGCGGCCGGCATCCGCGCGCGGTGGCTGCTCGCGGCCGACGGCTTGCATTCCGACGTGGCCAGACTCAGCGGACTGCACCGCCAGACACCGGCAGCGCGGCGCCGCTTCGGGTTGCGCCGGCACTACTCGGTCGAGCCGTGGTCTGAGCTGATCGAGGTGCATTGGACGCCACTCGGCGAGCTCTACGTCACGCCCAATGGCGATGACACGGTCGGGCTTGCCCTGCTGGCGCGACGCGGCGTGCGATTCGAGGAGGCGCTCGCCGCCGCTCCCGAGCTCGCCGCTCGCGTGCGCGACGCCGAACCGATGAGCGAATTGCGCGGGGCGGGACCGCTACGCCAGCGCACCCGAGCTCGCACGCGGGGCCGCGTGCTGCTGGTCGGGGATGCCTCCGGGTACGTGGATGCGCTCACCGGGGAGGGCATCCGGATCGGGTTGGCGCAGGCGCACGCCGCCGTCGATGCCATTGCGCACGGGGCCACGGCGGCCTACGAGTCGGCCTGGCGCGAGGTGACCCGCGACTTCCGGCAGCTCACCGGCGCGTTGGTGCGGGTCGCGGACTCACCGGCTCGGCGGGTGGTCGTGCCACTGGCCCACGCGGCTCCCGTGTTGTTCGGCGCGGCCGTGGAGCGCCTCGCGCGCTAGCGCCGCTGGACGAGACCGAGCACGCCGAGCAACTGCTCCGGGGTGTCGACGACGGCGAAGGCCCCGGCTGCTTCGCCGGGAGAGCCGTAGCCCCACGTGACGAAGATCGTCGGGACGCCATGGGAGGCTGCGCCCTCGACATCGTGGTGCCGGTCACCGACCAAGACCGGGGTCGAGAGGTCGGCTCCGCTCCCGGCGAGGCGGCGCAGTGCCTCTTCGACGACGTCTTTCTTGGCGCTGCGGACTTCGTCATCGCTGGCGCCCGTGAGGTGGTCGAAGGGCTCGATGAGGTGAAAATGCTCGAGTACCGCGCGTGCGGGTGTCTCGGGTTTGGAGGTCGCGAGGGAGAGCGGGATGCCGGCTGCGTGGATCGCCCGCAGCGCCTCGCCGACTCCCGGGTACACGGTCGCGTCGTATGCCCCACCGGCCAGATACTTCTCGCGGTAGATGTCGAGGGCGCGGTGCGCGTCCGCGAGGTCGAGGCCCGCCAGATCGCGGAACGAGTCCATGATCGGTGGTCCCACCCAGGCGAGCAACGCGGCCGGCGTCGGGACCGGCAGTCCGAGGCGCTCGAAGGTGTACGCGAGGGTTGCGGTGATGCCGGGTGCCGAGTCGACGATCGTTCCGTCGAGGTCGAACAGCACGGCGGAGTACGGGTGCGACATTGTCCCCAGCCTAGGGGCGCCGGCCAGTGCCCTGCCGCACCGGGAATGGACTCGCCCGTGGTTCAGAACAGGCGCGAGTGACCCGTTTCAAGCCCTCGCATCGCGTCGTAGTCGAGCAGCAGACACCGGATGCCGCGATCCGTCGCCAGCGTGCGCGCCTGCGGTTTGATCTCCTGCGCCGCGAAGACGCCGCTCACCGGCGCGAGCAGCGGATCGCGGTTCATCAGCTCGAGGTACCTGGTCAACTGCTCGACCCCGTCGATGTCGCCGCGCCGCTTGATCTCGACGGCGACGCTGGCACCGGCAGCATCCCGAGCCAGGATGTCGACCGGGCCGATCGCGGTCATGTATTCCCGGCGCACCAGGGTGTATCCGTCGCCGAGAAGCTCGATCTGCTCAGCCAACAGGCGCTGGAGGTCGGCCTCGACACCGTCTTTTTGCAGCCCGGGGTCGATGCCGAGATCGTGTGCCGAGTCGTGCAGAACCTCGTGGATCGAGATGACCAGCATGTCGGCCGTCTTCGCATTGGTGACGCGCCAGAGCTGGGTGACCCCGGCCGCAGCGCGCTCCTCGTCGACCTCGTCGGCGACGAGGGTGGCGGGCGGGCTCATCCAGTTCAGGGGCTTGTAGCTGAGTGAATCCGAGTGCACCAGGACGCTGCCGTCTGCCTTGACGACCAGAAGCCGGGTCGCCAGCGGCAAGTGCGCACTGAGACGGCCGGCGTAGTCAACGGAACACCGGGCAACGACGAGACGCACGTCGCGAGCCTAGCCGCGGGAGAACTTCCCGCTGCGCTCGCGCGCGGCGGGGGCGGCGACGATCGCCAGCAGGATCAGCCCCATCACGATCCAGAGGGCGTTGAGCAGGCCGATCCGGTCTCCCACGAAGCCGATCAGCGGGGGTCCGCCGAGGAAGGCCAGATACCCGATGGTGGCGACCGCGCTCACGCGAGCGGCGGCTCGGGTCTGGTCGTCGCCCGCGGCCGACATGCCCATCGGAAAGCCGAGCGATGCTCCGATACCCCAGAGCACGATGCCGACCACCGTGACCGGAACCGAGGGCACCAGGATGACGATCGCCAGACCGACGGCGGCAGCCAGCCCCGAAGCCCGCAGCGCGCTCACGCGGCCGACGCGATCGATCAGTGGCCCGCCGATGATGCGCCCGAGCGTCATCGAGACGGTGAAGACCCCGAACAAGAGCGCCGCCTGCCCGTTGTCAACGCCACGGTCGTCGACCATGGCAAGCGCCAGCCAATCGTTGGCCGACCCCTCGGTGAAAGCCATCCCCAGAACGATCAGCCCGATCAGCAGTGTGCGGGGCTCGATCCAGATCGACATCCGTTGACCGAAGGTGAGCGGGACCGTCGGGGTGCCGTCCGCCGCGAGGTGCTCGTCATCCGGGATGAACCGGACCACGATCGGGGTGACGACGATCAGCAGCAGTCCGATGGCGCTGAGGTGCCAGACCGGGTCGATCCCGCTGAATGCGGCGAGCGAGCCGAGCCCGGCACCTGCGACCGTGCCGAGGCTCCAGCTGGCATGGAAGAGCGGCATGATCGTGCGACCCGTCGTGCGCTCGACGGCTGCCCCCTCCACGTTCATGGCCACGTCGCAGATCGAGCTGCAGAACCCGTACAGGAGCAATGCGGCGAGCACGACGCCGAAGTTGGAGAGCACGGTGGTGCCGAAGCCGATACCCGCCAGCGCCACCCCGGCGCCGATCAGCGCGAGTCGAATGGACTGCCGCCCGCCGAGCCAGTGCACGACATGACTCGCCAGGATGAGGCCGATGAGGGAGCCGGCCGCGAGCCCGAAGATGAGGATCCCCACCTGGGCCGTCGTGATCTCGAGGCGGTCGCGCACGCTCGGGATGCGCGCGACCCAGGCCGAAATGCCGAAACCGTTCAGGGCAAAGATCGCGAACACGGCGTTTCGCCAGGCGGTGGCGCGTGTTCGGACGGAGGTGCTCACCGTTCAACGCTAGCGTCCGCCGACTTTCGGCCGTCGGCGAGTTGTTCTTCAACATTCACAAAGTTGTGAAAAAAGCGTAGCCTCACCCCCGTGACCATCGCCATCCACACCCGCGGGCTCGTCAAGACCTTCGGACGCGTCCGGGCCCTTGACGGTCTCGACCTCACGGTGGAGCCGGGAGAAGTGCACGGTTTCCTCGGTCCCAACGGCTCGGGCAAATCCACGACGATCCGCGTGCTGCTCGGTCTGCTGCGAGCCAGCGGCGGCTCGGCGATGGTGCTCGGCCTCGATCCGTGGCGGGATGCCGTCGCCATCCACCGACGGCTGGCCTACGTTCCCGGCGACGTCAGTCTGTGGCCGAACCTCAGCGGCGGCGAGACCATCGATCTGCTGACCTCGCTCCGCGGCGGAGCCGACCCCGGGCTGCGAGCGCGGCTCCTGAGCGACTTCGAACTCGACCCCACGACGCGCGGACGGGCGTACTCCAAGGGCAACCGCCAGAAGGTCGCCCTGGTGGCGGCATTCGCCCGCCGCGCCGAACTGTACCTGTTCGATGAGCCGACCAGCGGTCTCGATCCCGTGATGGAGGAGGTGTTTCGTCGCGAAGTGGAGCGGGTGCGTGGCGAGGGAGCGACCGTGCTGCTGTCCAGTCACATCCTGAGCGAGGTCGAGCAACTGTGCGAGAAGGTCACCATCGTGCGGGCGGGCAAGGCGGTCGAATCCGGCTCGCTCAGTGAACTCCGACACCTGACGCGCACGAGCTTCCATGTCGCCACGGGCGCGACGCCCGCGGAACTCGCCGCGCTGCCGGGGGTCCATGACGTCCATCGCGAGGCCGACCGGCTCGCCTTCGACGTCGACACGGATGCCATCGGCCCCGTGCTCACGGCTCTGACGGCCGCGGGCGTCTCGGCCATGACGGTGGCGCCGCCGTCGCTCGAGGAGCTGTTCTTGCGGCACTACGGCGATCGGGTCGAGTCGTGATGGCGGTGCTGGGGCAACAGCTGCGCCGGGATCGCGTGGTCCTGTCGATCTGGATCGTCGCGATCGCCGTCCTGCTGGCGGGCAGCGCAGCCGCGGTGTCGTCCGAGTTCACGGGTGCTGCCGCGCGCGCGGCGGTGCTGCAGCTGGGGCTGGCGACGCCGTCGCTGCTTGCGTTGCGCGGGATTCCGAACGGCGATTCCGCGGGATCGTTGCTGTGGTTCCAGGTGTTTGCCTTCCTCGCCGTCGCGGGGGGACTCATGAACACCTTCTTCGCCACCCGGCATGGCCGCGCCGACGAAGAGCAGGGGCGCCGAGAACTCCTCGCCGCCGGCGCGATCGGGCGGCTCGCCCCGCTCGTGGCGACAGCGATGCTCGGGCTCCTGGCGAACCTGGTGCTTGGGGTGTTGAGCGCGCTCGGCTTTCTCGTCGCCGGATACGACGGCACCGGCGCTCTCGTCGCTGCCACGGGGTTGACGAGCTGCGGACTCGCCTTCCTCGGCGTCGGAATGCTGGCCGGGGAGCTGGCCGCGACCTCCCGCTCAGCCAACTCGATCGGCGTGGTGGCCGTGTTGCTCGCGTATGCGCTCCGGGGTGCCGGCGATGCGCTCGGTACGCCCCACTTCGAGAAACTCACCCTCACGCCCTCCTGGCCATCGTGGCTCTCGCCGATCGGCTGGGCCCAGCAGAGCTTCGCCTTCACCGAGAATCGGGTTGGACCCGCGCTGCTCCCCCTCGCGCTCGCCGCGCTCGCCGGCGGGATCGCCTTCGCCGTGCACGCCCGCCGTGACCTCGGGGCGAGCCTGCTGCCCGAGCGTTCGGGTCCGGCGCATGCGGGAGTGGGACTCCGCTCGATGCTCGGACTCGCGGCTCGGCTGGCGCGGGGCGCCCTGATCGCGTGGGCGGTCGGCGGTGTGCTCCTCGGCGCGTTGATCGGCACACTGACGAACGCCGTGGCGGGAGTTGCCGCCAGCAATCCCCAGATCACGCAGGTGCTGAAGGCGTTCGCGCCGAACAGGCAGGACACCGTCGGGCTCCTGATCGGGGCGATCATGCTCATGACCGGGATGATGGCGGCCGCGGCCGGAATCCAGGCCGTCCTTCGGGTTCGCGGCGACGAGACCGACGGCCGGGCCGAGCCGCTGCTCGCCCTGGCGGTGAGCCGAGCGCGTTGGCTCGGGTCGGCGCTCGCCGTCGGACTGGCGGCCGTGGCGGTGGTGCTTGTGCTCGCGGGAATTGCGGCTTTCGCGGGCTTGGCGGCATCCGGACGTCTATCGGACAGCTGGCGCGCCGTCGAACAGGCGCTCGCAGAACTCCCGGCCGCGTTCACCATCGTCGCCGCCGCAGCCGTGCTGATCGCGATCGTGCCGCGCGCGTCGATCCTGCTCGCCTGGCTGGTGTTCGCGGCGGCGATCGTGATCGGGCTGTTCGGTCCGCTGCTGACGCTTCCGACCGGCGTGCTCGACACGAGCCCCTTCAGTCACGTGCCCTCGGTACCGTTCACCGACTGGGGTCCGACGGTCGTTCTCCTGGTGGTGGATGCCGCGCTCGTCGCGCTGGCCTTGGTGCTGGTGCGGCGGCGGGAACTCAGCTCGTGAGCCAGGGCGGTGCGGCCGATGGAGCTGCCGCCGACTTCGTCGCACGCGTCGGCGCGGATCTCGCGAGCCAGGGTTTCCCGCGGATCCCCGCCTTCGTGATCATGGCGATCACGGTCACCGAATCGGGGCGGCTGACCGCGGCCGAACTGAGTGAGCAACTCGGGGTGAGCCCCGCTGCGATCTCCGTCGCGGTCCGCTACCTGCAGGCCCTGCGCTTCGTGCGCGTCGTCACCCAGCCGGGAAGTCGCAAACACGTCTACGCCCTCGGCGAGACACCGTGGTACACCGGATCGCTGCAGGTCCACGGCCGCTACCGGCACCTGGCCGAGATGATCACCGACGCCGCTCAGAGGCTCGGCGACCGGCCGGTCGCGCAGGCGCGGGTCGCCGAGCTCGGTGCCTTCTTCGAGTTCCTGGAGAGGCGGATGCCGGCGCTCCTCGCGGAGTGGGAGGCGGAGCGCGGCGCGCCCGGGCACGCCGAGTAGCGATCAGCCGAACCGCTCGACCAGACGGTCGTACGCGGCATCGAGTTCCCCGTCCACCTGTTGCCGGGCCGGATCCGCGAGGTACCAGTCGACGATCTCGCGAGCCCCGTCGTGGAAGGGGATCACGGCGTGCCATCCCGGGACAAGCGATTTCACCCGTGAGTTGTCGAAGACGACGCTGTGCGCCTTGTCGCCGAGCAACCCGTCGCCGTAGGGAACGTACCTGGCCAGCGTTTCACTGGCGACGTGCACGATGCTGGGTGCGACCCCCATGGCGTTCGCCAGCAGTTCCGCGATCGCGTCCCAGGTGAGCGACTCGTCGGAGGTGATCTGGACGGCGGAGCCGATCGCGTGGGGATTGCCGAGCAGCCCCACGAACGCGCCGGCGAAGTCGCGGGAGTTGGTCAGGGTCCACAGCGACGTGCCGTCGCCGTGCAGCACGATCGGCACCCCTCTCCGCAGTCGGTCGAGCGCGGTCCATCCACCGTCAAGGGGGACGAGCGTCGCGTCGTAGGTGTGCGACGGCCTGACGATCGTCATCGGGAAACCGCTCGCGCGGTACGCGCTCACCAGCAGATCCTCGCAGGCGATCTTGTTGCGCGAATACTCCCAGAACGGATTGCGCAGCGGCGTCGACTCGACGATCGGCAGATGCGCGATCGGCTTCTGATACGCCGAGGCGGAGGAGATGAAGACGTACTGCCCGGTGCGGCCGGAGAAGAGTTCGATGTCGGCCGCGACCTGGTCGGGAGTGAAGGCGCGGAAGTTGGCGACAACGTCGAACTCGCGATCGCCGACGGCGGCACGCAACGAGGCAGCATCCCCCGCGTCGCCGATCAGGGACTCGACGCCGGCGATCGCGTGCCGCGTCGTCGAGGTGCCGCGGTTGAGCAGAGTCACCGCCATGCCGCGCTCGAGGGCCAGACGGGTGACCGACCCGCTGATGATGCCGTTGCCGCCGATGATCAGGACGCGTTGAGCCATAGTCTCTTAGGCTTCCACCATGACGTCCGCGCCGCAAACGCCCGACCAGCCCGTGAGCTCCGGGATCGCCACCGAGGAACTCGATCCGTCGATCCGGCCGCAGGACGACCTCTTCCGTCATGTCAACGGCAGGTGGATCGCCCGCACCGAGATTCCCAGCGACAAAGCTCGCTACGGCTCGTTCTCGGTGCTCGCCGAAGAGGCGGAGCGCGCCGTCCGCGCCATCATCGAGGAATCGCAGACGGCCGAACCCGGCACCGAGGCGCGCAAGGTCGGCGACCTCTATGCCAGCTTCCTCGACGAGGAGCGCATCGAACAGCTCGGGCTGACGGCACTCGCGGCTGACCTCGCGGCGGTCGACGCCGTGGACACCATTCCGGCGTTCGTCGGCGAACTCGGCCGTGTCGAGCGGCTCGGAACCAGCGGCTTTCTGCAGGCGTTCGTCGACAACGACCCCGGAGACCCGGAGCGGTATCTCGTCTTCCTCGAGCAGGGCGGCGTCGGCCTGCCAGACGAGTCGTACTTCCGCGAGGAGAAGTTCGCCGACATCCGCATCTCATACCGGGCGTTCCTCGAGAAGATGTTCGCTCTCGTCGGCCTGGATGCCGCAGCCGACCGTGCAGCACGGGTGTTCGCGCTGGAGACCGAGATCGCCGCGCAGCACTGGGACAACGTGCGCACCCGTGACAGCCAGGCGACATACAACCTGATGCCGTGGGCCGAGGTCGAGACGCTGGCGGGACAGGCGCCGCTCGCCGGCTGGCTCACAGCTCTCGACGCACCCGACGACGCATTCGCCGAGGTCGTCGTGCGCGAGCCCAGCTTCGTCGAAGGCCTCGGCACGCTGCTGACGGCCGACCGCCTCGACAGCTGGACGGATTGGCTGCGCTGGCAGCTCATCCGCTCGAGCGCCCCCTACCTGACGAAGGCGATCGTCGAGGCCAACTTCGAGTTCTACGGCAGGACACTGACCGGCACCCCCGAGCTGCGCGCCCGGTGGAAGCGCGCCGTCTCGGTCGTCGAGGGCTCGATGGGGGAGGCCGTCGGTCGCATCTATGTCGAGCGGCACTTCAGTCCCACCGCGAAGACGGAGATGGATGCCCTGGTGGGCCACCTGATCGACGCGTACCGTGGCAGCATCCAGAACCTCGAGTGGATGACCGAGGAGACCCGGGCGCGCGCGCTCGAGAAGCTCTCGAAGTTCACGCCCAAGATCGGCTATCCGGCCGAGTGGCGCGACTACTCGAGCCTCGTGATCGTGCCGGACGACCTGCTCGCGAACGTGCGAGCGACGACCGAGTTCGAGTTCCAGCGGGAGCTCGGCAAGATCGGCAAGCCGATCGACCGCAACGAGTGGTTCATGTTGCCGCAGACGATCAACGCGTATTACAACCCCGGGTTCAACGAGATCGTGTTCCCGGCGGCGATCTTGCAGTATCCGTTCTTTGACGAGCACCGGGATGCGGCGGCCAACTTCGGCGCGATCGGTGCCGTGATCGGCCACGAGATCGGCCACGGCTTCGACGACCAGGGCTCGCAGTACGACGGAGACGGCAGGCTGACCAACTGGTGGACCGATGCGGACCGCGCCGCCTTCGAGGCGCGCACCGCCGCACTCATCGCGCAGTACGACGCACTCGAGCCGCAGGCGCTGCCAGGCCACCACGTCAACGGCGCCCTCACGATCGGCGAGAACATCGGTGACCTCGGCGGCCTGGCGATCGCCTGGAAGGCCTATCTTCTGTCGCTGGAGGGGGGCATTCCGCCCGTCATCGACGGGATGACGGGTGCCGAGCGCTTCTTCCTCAGTTGGGCGCAGGCGTGGCAGATCAAGCTGCGCGATGAGGAGGCGCTGCGTCTGCTCTCGATCGACCCGCACTCACCCAACGAGTTCCGGTGCAACCAGATCGTGCGCAACATCGACGAGTTCGCGGACGCCTTCGGGCTGAGTGATTCCGACGCGCTGTGGCTTGACCCCGCGGAGCGCGTGCGCATCTGGTAGTTCGGGGCAATCGCCTGTGCCCCTTGTCCCCAACAAGGGGGACGACTATGTTTCATGTTGAGGCGCCCTCCTCCCGAACCTTGGGAGGGCGGCCTTAGCCCGATCGGCTCACCCCCGTGTCGACCGGGAGCCCGACACCTCTGCGCCCGTCCCCCCGGGCGCTGACGTCGTGGCGACGTTCCTCTCAGCAAGGATGCTTACCCATGATCAAGCGACTCATCGCTGCCTTCGTGGCGCTCTCTCTCGGCGTGGCTTTGGCCCTCGTCGGCGCAGGTGCCGCGAATGCAGACACCAACAACTCCGATTCGAAAAACACGGATTCGAAAAACACGGATTCGGCGAAGAACTACGTGCTCGTGTTGTGGCAGGCTTCGCCGAACTTCACCCCGAAGTTCCCGCAGAGCTACGTGGCGGATACCGGCCCCACCAACAGCACAAGCCTCGACCAGCTCGACGGCAAAGCCACGAGCTGTGGAACCAGCTATCAGGTCGACCTCTACGCGAACGACAGCACGACCGCGAGTCTGCTCAGCGGGAAGGTCCTGAACGGGAGTGGCCAGTCATGGCCGGGTGGGGCGTACAAGTCCTCGTTCTCCAAGCACATCCAGACAGCGGCGTGCGCGCCCGTCGTGGCGGCCAGCGTGAGCTACGAGACCATCGTGTGGTCGATGCCATCGCCGAACAACGGCACGGTGGCCACCTACCCTCAGCATGGAGTCGCGCAGTACAAGGGTGAGGCTACGCCGACACTCGATGTCACGGTTCCCACCACCTGCGGCACTCAGTATCAGGTTGATGTTTATGTGCAGATCAACGGCAAGGTCGACAACACCGCCGCCCTCGACGCGCTGTTCGCGACGGGACTCGCCGGCCCGAACGCGGCTCAAGACGGGAAGTACCTCGCCCCAGGTGGCCTCGGACAGGCATGGAAGTTCGTCAAGAACGCCGACTGCGTGACACCGCCGCCGACGGTGCAGGCGTGCACCACCTACGGGTCGGTCGTCTCTCATGACCTGACCGGCTGGAACACCAGCGACACTCGAGCAACCGGCCACTACGCGGTGACCGCCGACGGTCTGCACATCTGGACCGAGGGTGCGACATCAACCGACAAGGTTGCTGCCTATTACCCGACTGACTTCGCTCTGGCTCATGCCGGGACCGAGACGGTGGGTGCCTCGCTCGACTACACGGCAACTACTGGCATTGCGCCGGGACTGCAGCAGGTCGTCGACTTCAACAACGATGGAACGCCGGACGGCATCCTGGTCGGCGAAGCGGTCTATGGCGGCACCGACTGGTGGCTGAGCAACTCGGGCACTCTGCCCGGATCGCCGACGCTCCCGGCCTCGATGACGACCGGCGGCTTCGGCTCCGCTCGCCACGGCACGCTGAACGACTGGCTCGCGCTGTACCCGAACGCTCACGTTCTGGCCGTCGGGTTCTCTCTCGGTTCAGGCGTCCACGCGGACGGCATCGTGAAGCGGATCACCCTCGGCTGCGTCAACTACACGTTCGTCGGCACACCATCGCTGCTCGACGTGGCGGCGGGTGACCCGAGCAACACCAATCAGCTCTGCACGGATTCCCAGTTGGTGGGTGGCGTGATCACGGTGGTCATCACCCCGCACGTCGGTTACCAGATCACGGGCCCGAACGGCGTGGTGCCGTTCAACGGGACGACGGGCACCACCTCGTCGCTGGCTCCGGGGGCGTACACGGTGGCCGTGGCGGCCGATACCGGGTACAAGCTGACGTCGCCGGCGAGTTTCCCGCTGACGATCGCCGCCTATGACGGGGTGTGTGGCCAGCTCGTCTCTCACCCGATCGTCACGCCGGTTGTCACGTCCTCCCAGCTCGGCTGTACCGCAGATGGCAGCTACACCCTGTCGAACGACCTGAACGCCCCCAACGGCGTGATCTGGACGGTTGACGGTTCACCGGTGGCTCCCGGCACCTACTCGGTGACGTCGGCGCGCACCGTGACGATCCATGCAGATCCGAACGGACCTAACTTCGGGTTCAGCTTCGGTCAACAGCAGGATTGGACGCTGACCTTCGCGACGGCCGCGCTGTGCAGCACTCTCCCGACGCTGGCCCTGCACGACGGCACGCTGGCCTTCACCGGGTCCAACCCGACCGGGCTGCTCGTGCTTGCCGTGTTCCTGGCCCTGTTCGGCCTGGTGCTGGTGCTGGTGCGGCGGGCGCTCGCGCTGCGGTAAACGGTCCATCCCTTACCCGAGCGACCTCACGCCCCTGAGATTCACGCGTGAGGTCGCTCGGGTCGCGGTCGGTGTGCGGCGCGAGGGGCTGGGTGCGTACGATAGGCCGCACCCCCAGGCACCCCGAGAAGGCTGACCGGTGACCGAAGTCACGCATATCCGCGAGCGTCGCGAACGGATGCGCGCGCCGCGAGTCCCGCGACACCGAAGCCCCGATCCGCTGGCCAGCTTCGCGACCAGTTTCACGGCGCTCGGGGAGCTCGCCTACGAGGGTGCCCAGGTGTCGGCCTCGGTGATGGATCTCGAGACCGGACGCTCGTTGCTGGGCATCGACGAGCGGATCGTTCTTCCGACCGCCAGCATCGGCAAGATCCTCTTGCTCATCGAAGTGTCGGCGCGTCTGAGCGCGCGCGATGTCTCGGGCTACGGCATCCTCGACAAGACCTCACGGGATGCCGTGGGTGACGCCGGGATCTGGCAGCATCTGCAGGCGCCGTCGTTGCCGATCGCGGACCTTGCGTCGCTCGTGGGGGCCACCAGCGACAACCTCGCCACCAACGTGCTGCTTCGGGAGGTGGGGCTGCAGGCGGTACGGGACCGCACCGAGTCCCTCGGCTTGATGCGAACCGCGCTCCTCGATCTGGTGCGCGAAAGCAGGGGACCGGACGATGCTCCGCAACTGTCGGTGGGTTCGACTGCTGAACTCGGCTGGCTCTTCGCGGCACTCACTCGGGGCGAGATCGTCGACAACCTCACGAGCAGTCGAGTGCTGGGCTGGCTGTCGCTGAACGCCGACCTGTCGATGGTGGCGAGCGCCTTCGGCCTGGACCCGCTCTCGCATCGTGGAGTCGATCACGGGATGCTTCTGGTCAATAAGACCGGCACCGATGCCGGGGTGCGATCCGAAGCTGGAGTTGTTCGCGGCCCACGAAGCGCCGTCTCCTACGCGGTGTCCGTGCAGTTCCGAGATGACGGGATCGCGGCGCGACTTCGCGTGCTGGAGGCGATGCGCACGGTTGGATTCGATGTCCTCGAGTACGTGCACTGAGGTTCGCTCTTGTCCCCATAAGAGGGGACGTGCTAACTTGACGGTTGTCGCGTGAGCGGCGTGTCCCCCGCACGTCGCATCCCCTCAGCCGCGGCAGATTGCGGTCCCCCACCCACCCTGTTATTTCGACTACCCCCACCGACGGGCGACGCGAATCCGAAGTCTGCGCGCCCGATCTTGCCCCTCTCAGTTTCCGGCACCGCCGGTCGGGACCTTCCCGAGGTCCCTGTGGTGAGAGCAATCCCTGCCCTGCGCGCACCCTGGTGCGTACGTTCCTGACCTCAGCCGAAGGAATCACCCCATGCTTCAGAAAGTCCGCGCCGGACGGGGCTCCGCCGCTGTTGTCTCCCCATACGGCCTGCGAGCAGACGACGCTGGCTTTCACCGGCTCGTGCTCTCCTGGCCGGCTCGTACTTGGCTCTCTCCTGCTGGTCTCCTGGCCGGCGCTCCTCGCACGGCGCTCCGCGCGTCGTCGCGAGGCAGTCGGGGAGCCGCTCAACGGCGTCACCCCGCCCCCGTGTGCTGAGACACGAGGGGCGGGGTGGCGTCTTCCTGCCACGGCCCCACAAGATTCGACTCACCCGGCGCTGAGAACCGGGGGAATCGATGGCAACCGCAGTGCCCCGCCCCAACCCGCCTCGCGGGCGGGGCACTGCGGTGAACCGGGAGCCCGGGCAGGCGGCGTGACGCCGCATCCTCCGGTCTCGGCGTGCTCAGGCGGTGGCGTCGCCCGCGCGCAGATCGCGAGCTGGCCGCTCGACCGGAAGTTGGTAGATCAGGGCAAGTGCGGCCTCGAACTCGGCCGCGCGATTCTCGGCTGCCAGTTCACGTGCCCTGACCGACGGACCGTGCACGAGCATCCCCGCCAAATGGCGGAGGGCTTCCTCGATGCGCTCGGTGTCCTGCTGGTCGCCGCCGCGCGCGCGTACCCGGGTGAGCTCGGCGTCGAGCGTGGTGAAGATGTGCTCGCGGAACGCCACAATGCCGGGGACCGCATCGGCCTCGGCTCCGAACTGGGCGGCAGCCGAGGCAACCAGCTGCTGTGCGCCTGCGCCGAGTTCCGACAGCGGCGCGTGGAGCGCCAGGAGCTCCAGATCGATCAGCTCGATCCCGGAGAGGGTGCCGACCTCGGGGTCGACGTTGCGGGGCAGACCCAGGTCGATGATGAGGCGCCGTTCGGGGGCACCGGCACCGGCATCCGGGATGTCCGCCGCCGTCACCGTGTACCGGGTCGTGCACGTGATCACGACGTCGGCGTCGATGATGGCCGGGGTGAGTTCGTACTCGGCACGCACCCCATAGCGGGTGGCAAAGATGTCGGCACGGCCGGTGGCCGAGAACACGCGGATGTCGGTGGCCCCCCGCGCCCGTAACGCGGCAATCGAGGTGGCCGCGTAGTGCCCCGTGCCGAGGATCAGCACGCGCATCTCGCCCCAGTCGGAAAAGCGCGACGACGCCAGGTCGAGCGCGAGCCGGACGAGTGAACGTCCGGCACCGCCGAGGTCTGTGGCATGCCGCACCTCGCGGGAGGTGCGCGCGGCTCGCTGGAAGGCACGTTCCAATGGACTGCTCGTGGTGTGCTCCGCACGCGCGGTGGTCAACGCGCGCTGCACCTGGCCGCTGATCTCGTCTTCGCCGACGACAACGGACTCCAGTCCCGCGCTCACCGCGAAGAGGTGGCGGATCGCCTCCTCGCCACGCAGGAGCTCGGAGGAGGAGCGGAGGGTGGCGGCATCCTCTCCGACGGATTCTGCGAGGGCGGAGAAGACGAGGTCGGCCGCGACAGCCGGCTGATGAGCGAGGGCGTCATCCACATCGAGGTAGGCCTCGAAACGGTTGCAGGTCGCCAGCACGACGGCTCCGTGCACGGACTCACTGGAGGCCACCAGGTCGACGGCGGTCGACGAAACCTCGCGGGAGACACGATCAAGAAGGGCGAAGTCAGTGGTGCGGTGACTCGCCGTCACGCACAGAAGCACCCCTCATGGTACGCACGGATCGCCGGGGAAAGTGCCGAGAGCCGCGGGAGGGGCATGCGGAGCCGGGTGACACGCTTAACCTTGACGGGTGACCCCTCCCGATTCGGCTCTGAGCGCCGAGCACCCGCTGATTGATGGTCGGACGTCCTCGTCGGCGCTGGTGCGCGCGTTGCGCGGCGACGCGCCGGACACTCGACCGGTCTGGTTCATGCGGCAGGCCGGTCGTTCGTTGCCGGAATACCGTGCACTGCGGGTGGGCACCGAGATGCTGGATGCCTGCCTGACTCCCGCACTCGCCAGCGAGATCACCCTGCAGCCGGTTCGTCGACACGGCGTGGATGCCGCCATCTTCTTCAGCGACATCGTCGTGCCGGTCAAGCTGGCGGGGCTCGACGTGCGGATCGTCGCCGGGCGAGGGCCCGTGCTCGACAGCCCGATCCGCACGGCGTCGGACGTGCTGCGCCTGCCGCCGCTCGACCCGGCGTCCCTCGATCCGATTCGCGAAGCCGTCGCGATGACGGTGGCGGAGCTGGGGAGCACGCCCCTGATCGCCTTCGGCGGCGCACCTTTCACCCTTGCCTCCTATCTCGTCGAGGGCGGTCCATCGAAAGACCAACTGCGCGCCCGCACGATGATGTACTCCGACCCGCACAGCTGGGCGACGCTGCTCAACTGGTGCGCCGATGTCACGGGCGCATTCATCCGGGCGCAGGTCGACGCGGGGGCCAGCGCGGCGCAGCTCTTCGACTCGTGGGTCGGATCGCTGTCGCGGCGCGACTATCAGCGCCGCGTTGCGCCGCACTCGGAGCGCGCGTTCAGCACCCTGCGCGGCACGGCTGTTCCTCGGATCCACTTCGGTGTCGACAGCGCGGCAGTGCTCGACCTGATGGCAGGCATGGCCGACGCCGTCGGTGTCGACTGGCGGCTGCCGCTCGACGAAGCCAACGAGAAACTCGAGGGCCGCGTCCCGTTGCAGGGGAACATCGATCCGGCGCTGCTGTCGGCGCCGTGGCCGACGCTCGAGGCGCACGTACGCGACGTGCTCGAGCGCGGCGCGAAGGCGCCGGCGCACATCGTCAACCTCGGGCACGGCGTGCCACCGGACACCGACCCTGACGTCTTGACGCGGATCGTCGAACTCGTGCACGAGCACGGCTGATCATGGGTCCCTGCGCATGACCGGACGCGTTCTCGTGGTGGGCGGCGGCATCGCCGGCCTGGTGGCTGCGCGCCGGCTGGTGCTGGGCGGCCGCGAGGTCGTCGTCCTCGAATCCTCGGATCGTGTCGGCGGCCAGCTCGCACGACATTCCGTCGGCGGCATTGATTTGGATGCCGGGGCCGAGTCCTTCGCGACCCGCGGCGGGACGGTCGCAGCGCTCGCCACCCGGCTCGGCCTCGGGGACGAGATCGTCGCGCCTGCCGCCCTGCCCGCGTGGCTGTATCGCGCCGATGGCACGGCGAAACCGCTGCCCGCGACGAGCGTGCTCGGCATCCCTGGCATCTCTCTCGCTCCGGACGTCGTCGACGCGATCGGGCTCCGGGCGGCGATGCGTGCACAGCTCGAGCTGCTTCTTCCTTCGGTCGTGGGCGCGAAAGCGGCGACCATCGGCGAACTGGTGCGACGCCGAATGGGGTCGGCTGTCGTCGATCAGCTCGTCGCGCCGATCGTGCGCGGTGTGCATTCGATGAGCCCGGACGAGCTGTCGGTCGAGCGAGCGGTTCCCGGCCTCCGCTCCGCGCTGTTGCGCGACGGATCGCTCACGCACGCCGTGCGCGGGATGCGCAAGAACGCGCCGGCCGGATCGCAGGTCAGCGGCATCCGCGGCGGTCTCGCCCGACTGATCGACGCATTGATGTCCGACCTGGAGCGATTCGGCGTCGAGGTGCGGATGAATACGGAGGTCAGCGACGTCACGCCCGAGGGGCTGAATGCCAATGGCGAGTCGCTCAGCGGTCAGGTGCTGGTTGCCGCGCCGGGCGTCGCGGCCGATCGCACACCGGGACGGAAGATCACTCTTGCCACGCTGGTGGTCGATGAGCCGGAACTGGATGCCGCCCCGCGCGGCACGGGCGTCCTGGTCGCGGAAGGCGCCAGCGGCGTCACGGCTCGCGCGCTCACGCACGTCACGGCGAAATGGCCATGGCTTGACGAGACACGGGGCGGTCTGCATGCGCTGCGACTTTCCTACGACGGAGACCGGCCCGACGCGATCGAGCGCGCGCGCGACGACGCGGTCGCTCTTCTCGGAATGCCGATCGGGAGAATCGTGGATGCGGCCTCGATCACCTGGGAACGGGCTGCACCTCGATCGCATGCCGTTGACGGAATGCGCTACGTCGGGGAGGCTGGTGCTGGCACCGGATTGGCGTCCGTCGTCGCGCAGGCCGAGGCCCAGGCTGAGAGCCTTCTCGACGCCGACTCGGAGCGCGAGCGTTAGGCTGAAACGATCAGCCATCAAGGAATGGAGTGTTCCATGAAAGGCAAGATCCTTTTCGTCACCGGCCTCGGGGTCGGTTATGTGCTGGGCGCTCGCGCGGGTCGGGAGCGGTACCAGTTGATCAAGAAGACCGCGCTGAAGTTCTGGAACGACCCCCGAGTTCAACAGCAGGTGGACACCGCGGAGGCCTTCGTCAAAGACAAGGCGCCCGACGTCGCGGAGTTCGTGGCAGACGGGGCCAAGAAGGTGGTCGCGCAAGTCACCGGCACGACGAAGCCCGCGACACGCCGGTCGACGCGAAAGTCGACCGGGTCGTCGAGCACCGGGTCGTCGAGCGCGGCGAAGTCCTGATCGGCTGATCTCATGGCGGCGACAGACACCACGAGCTCGAAGCCGGCACCCAAGCGTTCGCTTCTCTCGCTGGTGACCGACATTCCGGCTCTGATCCAGGAGTTGTTCCACCGCGAGGTCGAACTGCTCAAGGCGGAGCTGATCGGGAAGCTGAAGGCACTCGGCATCGGCGCGGGATTGCTCGCGGGAGCTGCCGTTGTGCTCCTGTTCATGGTCGGCACCCTGCTCACCGCCGCGATCCTCGCCCTCGCGCAGGTCATGCCGGGCTGGCTGGCGGCTCTGGTTGTCGCGGTATTCCTGGTGATCGTCGCCGGCATCTTGGCGCTCATCGGCTCTCGCATCCTGAAACGCGGGATTCCCCCGGTGCCGACGGAGTCGATCGACAGTCTGCAGAAGGACTACCGGGCGATCAGGGGAATCGGAAAGAAGGCACGAGCATGAGCATCATCGACAGCGCGACGCAGGAAGCGAAGGCCGGGGCGGCGAAGGCACGCGCTGACCTCGCCGACACGCTCGACGCGATCGAGGACAAGCTGAATATCGCCAAGCGGGTGGGCGAGTTGAGCGACCGCGCAGCCATTTCCTACCGGCAGCACCCGATGCCGTTCCTCATCGGAGGTGCCATCGCGGCGGCCGTCACCGTCGGACTGGTCGCCTGGGCCATCTTCAGCGACGACTGAGCGTCCGTCGATTCGCGCCTCGGCGGGACTCGGGAGACAATGGAAGGGTGAGCACTGGCTCGAATTCCCTTTCCGACACCCCCGACGAGACCGCATACACACTCTGGGCGGTCTTTCGTCGCAACCCTGCCGCGCCGGCGCCGGCGTCGGCGCCGGCCCAGGTGGTGCGTGGCCTTCCCCTGGGGGAGGCGGTCGCCGCCGTCGAGCGAGACGGCGTGACCGTCAGGGGGATCTACGACGTGTCGGGCCTCCGCGCCGATGCTGATCTGATGTTCTGGATCACCGGTTCCACCGCCGATGGCCTGCAGCAGGCGCTGCGCACTCTTCGGCGCAGTCCCTCGATCGCCGCGCTGCTGCCCAGTTGGAACGCGATGGGCGTCCACCGCGAAGCCGAATTCAGCCGCAGCCACTCCCCCTCGTTCATGCGCGGGTTGCCGCCGCTCGAATGGGTCACCGTGTACCCCTTCGTGCGCAGCTATGACTGGTACCTGCTGCCCGAGGCGGAACGGGCGGCAATGCTTGGCGACCACGGCCGAAAGGGTTCGGAGTACCCGCAGGTGCAGGCCAACACGGTCGCGTCGTTCGCGCTGGGAGACTACGAGTGGATCCTTGCGCTGGAAGCGGCCGATCCGATCCACCTGGTCGACCTGATGCGTCACCTGCGCAACACCGAAGCCCGTCGGCACGTACGCGAGGAGATTCCGTTCTTCACCGGGCGCCGCATCTCGGTCGACGAGGTCCCCGAGGTGCTGGCGTGACCGGCGCCATCACCAACAATGGCGGAATCCTGGCGGCAACGGATGCCGCGGCCGGCGGCCCCGAACACGTCACAACGCCCACGGCCTACGACGCGATCGTCCTGGCCGGGTTCGGCGGCCCCGAGGGGCAGGACGACGTCATCCCGTTCCTG
Source organism: Acidobacteriota bacterium (assembly GCA_019351995.1). Classification (GTDB taxonomy): domain Bacteria; phylum Actinomycetota; class Actinomycetes; order Actinomycetales; family Microbacteriaceae; genus Lysinimonas. The sequence continues at coordinate 134,320 of JABBOD010000001.1, read as the reverse complement.
CGCAACGTCACGCGAGGGCGTGGCATCCCCGACGAGCGTCTCGAGGAGGTCGCGCACCACTACCGGCACTTCGGCGGCATCAGCCCGATCAACGAGCAGAATCGCGTGCTGAAGGCCGCACTGGAGACCGAGCTCGCCTCCCGGGGCATCGACCTCCCGGTGCTCTGGGGCAACCGCAACTGGGACCCGTACCTGCGCGACGCGCTCACCGAGGCCGATCAGCGCGGATTCACGAAGCTCATCGGCTTGGCGACCAGCGCATACAGTTCGTATTCGAGCTGCCGGCAGTATCGCGAGGACTTCGCGATGGCTCTCGAGCAGACCGGGCTCGGCGAGAAGCTGCAGATCGACAAGGTGCGCCAGTTCTTCGACCACCCGGGATTCGTCGAGCCGTTCGTGGACGGCCTGCGCACCGCGATCGCCGAGCTGGTCGAGCGCGGGGTTGCCGAGGGCGCGATCCGCATCCTCTTCTCCACCCACAGCATCCCCTCCTCCGACGCGGAGCGTTCTGGTCCCCCGGCGCGGACCTTCGATGCGGGTGGCGCGTATGCGACCCAGCACCGCGCGGTGGCCGAGGTCGTCATGCGTGAGGCGGGCACCGACATCCCGTGGCAACTCGTCTACCAGAGCCGCTCCGGGCCACCGACCCAGCCGTGGCTGGAACCCGATGTCAACGACGTCATCCGGGGCTTCGCGAGCGAGGGGGTCGAGGCGGTCGTCATCGTGCCGCTCGGTTTCGTGAGCGACCACATGGAGGTGCTCTGGGATCTCGACACCGAGGCCACCGAGACCGCCGAGGAGCACGGGATGATCGCCGTGCGCACTCCGACCCCCGGCACGCACCCGGCATACGTGCGCGGCCTTGTCGACTTGGTGCTCGAGCGCGTGAACGGCACACCGGCGGCCGAACGTCCGGCGAAGACCGAGCTCGGACCCTGGTACGACGTGTGCCGTCCCGGCTGTTGCGAGAACGCTCGACTCGGCTTCAAACCGGCGATCTCCGGGGTTGTTCCGTGAGGATCGGCACCCGCGGCAGCGCCCTCGCGCTCGCCCAGGCGCAGACCGTCGCCGAGAGGCTGGGTGCCGAGCTCGTCGTCATCCACTCGGAGGGCGACCGATCGACCGAGTCGCTCTCGTCGCTCGGCGGGACCGGCGTCTTTGCCTCCGCGCTGCGGGACGCGCTCCTGGCCGATGAGGTGGATGCCGTGATCCATTCCTTCAAAGATCTTCCGACCGTGCTAACTCCCGGTCTCTCGATCGGGGCCGTGCCGAAGCGCGCCGATGCGCGGGACGCGCTGTGCGCCCGCGATGGGCTCACCCTTGCCGAATTGCCGGTCGGGGCGCGGATCGGTACCGGCTCACCCCGCCGCCGCGCTCAACTTCTCTCGCGTCGCCCCGACCTGGACGTGGTCGACGTGCGCGGAAACATCGACACCCGACTGGGCCGCGTGGGCGCCGAGGCTGGCGACGTTGATGCCGACCACCGCCTCGACGCCGTGGTGCTGGCCGCCGCCGGCCTGGATCGCATCCACCGCCTCGACGCGATCACCGAGTACTTCGGCATCGACGGCTGGCCGACCGCTCCCGCTCAGGGGGCGCTTGCCGTCGAGGTGCGACTGGGCCACGAGAAGCAGGTGGCGAAGGTCGACCACACGCCATCCCGTCTCACCGCCGAGGCGGAGCGTGCTGTGCTGGCTCTGCTGGAAGCCGGCTGCGCGGCGCCGGTCGGCGTGCATGCGCTCCACGATGACGGTCTGCTGTTCGTGAGCGCGAGGGTGTATCGCGAAGACGGATCCGAGTACGTGACAAGTTCGCACGCGCTCTATCCCGAGGATTCGTCCGACCCGGTCGGCGAACTCGCGAAACGTGTGACCGATGAACTGCTGGCGGCGGGGGCTGCGGATTTGGCGCCCTTGGCCGCGAGCCGCGACATCCGTGGACCGGGTGCGAGCGAGTGAGCGCCGTGTCGGAGAAGCCGCTCACAGGGTGGCGTGTCCTGGTGCCTCGCGGCGGCAAATGGGGAGACGGAGTGTCCGCCACGCTGCGTCGGGTCGGGGCGATTCCGGTGATTGCGCCGCTGATCAACTTCGCGAGCACCGAAGATCCGTCGGCGCTGAGTAACGCGCTGTTCGAGTTGCAGGACGGTCAGTTCGACTGGATCGTCATCACCAGCGCGACGACGGTCGACGTGCTGACCAGCCAGGGAACTCGGGTGCCGGATACCACCAGGATCGCCGCAGTCGGTGAGACCACGGCGGCGGCACTGGCGCTCGCGGGGTATCGCGTCGATTTCATCCCGGCCTCCGACAACTCGGCCCGCGGTCTGGTGAAGGAGTGGCCCGCCAGCGACATCCGCGGTCGGGTGCTGATTCCGCAGTCGGACATCGCCGAGCCGACGCTCGTCGCCGGACTGTCGAAGCTCGGGTTTGCGGTCGAGTTCGTGACCGCGTATCGGACGGTCGGCGTCCCGGTCACCCCGGACGTGGCGGCGGATGTCGCATCCGGCCGCATTCGTGCGGTGCTCGTCACCTCGGGCAGTGTCGCCCGTCAGCTCGCCACCCAACTCGCGCCGCTGCCCGATGACACCGTTGTCGCCTGCATCGGACCGCGCACCGCCTTCGACGCGCGCGCCGCCGGGCTGCCGGTGCATGTCATCGCCGAAGAGCGTTCGGCTGACTCGCTGATCGAGGCGCTTGTCGACTATGCGGAGAACGAATGACCGACACCCTGCCCGACCCGCTCCGCTCCGCTGATCTCCGTGCCGGGACTCGGCCCGTGATCCGCCCTCGCCGGCTTCGAGCGACTCCCGCGCTGCGTCGCCTGACCCAGCAGACGCGCGTGCACCCTGCCGAGTTGATCCTGCCGATGTTCGTCCGCGAGGGTGTGAGCGAGCCGGTCCCGATCGGCTCGATGCCGGGAGTCGTGCAGCACTCGCTCGACTCGTTCCGCGCGGAACTGAGCCGCGCCGCCCGCGCCGGCATCGGCGGCGTGATGCTGTTCGGTGTGCCCGAGCACAAGGACGCGACCGGAACCGGCGCGACCGACCCCGATGGCATCCTGAATGTCGCAACCCGTCTCGCCGTCGCGGAGGTGGGTGATGCGCTCGTGGTGCAGACCGACCTCTGCCTCGACGAGTTCACCGACCACGGTCACTGCGGAGTGCTGGATGCCGCGGGCCGCGTCGATAACGACGCGAGCCTGGTGCGGTACCGCGACATGGGCATCGCCCAGGCGGAGTCCGGATCGGCCCTGCTGGGGCTCAGCGGCATGATGGATGGCCAGGTCGCCGCCGTGCGCGACGCCCTCGACGCCGCCGGGCACACCGAGACCGCGATCCTCGGGTATGCGGCCAAGTACGCCTCCGCGTTCTACGGCCCGTTCCGCGAAGCGGTCGGCTCCTCGCTGCAGGGCGATCGGCGCAGCTATCAGCTCGATCCCGCCAACCGCCGCGAGGGCGCGCGCGAGGTGCTGCTCGACGTCGAGGAGGGGGCAGACGTCGTCATGGTCAAGCCGGCGATGTCCTACCTCGACGTGCTGGCGGATGCCGCGGCATCCAGCCCCGTGCCGGTCTGGGCCTACCAGGTGAGTGGCGAGTATGCGATGGTCGAGGCCGCTGCCGCGCACGGGTGGATCGATCGGGAGCGGGCCATCGACGAGACTCTCACCAGCATCCGGCGTGCCGGCGCGGAGGCGGTCTTGACGTATTGGGCGGTCGAAGCCGCCGAGCGATGGGCCCGTTCATGACCACGGAAGGCGCAACGGGTTCGCTGCGCGCCGTCGGCAACGACGCCGCGTTCGCCCGGGCGAAGATCGCCATCCCCGGCGGCGTCAACTCGCCGGTCCGGGCGTACGGCTCGGTGGGCGGGACGCCGCGCTTCCTGGTGTCAGCGCGTGGCGCGACCGTCACCGACGTCGAGGGCCGCGAGTACATCGACCTGGTGAGCTCGTGGGGACCCGCACTGCTCGGACACGCGCACCCTGCGGTCGTCCGGGCCGTGCAGGAGGCGGCGAGCCGCGGGCTGTCGTTCGGCGCCTCGACACCGGGCGAGACGGAGTTGGCCGAGCTGGTGCGCAGCCGGCTCACCGTCGACGGGACCAAGGGCATCGAGAAGCTGCGGCTCGTCTCGACCGGCACCGAGGCCACCATGACCGCGATCCGGCTGGCGCGTGGCGCGACCGGACGCGACCTGCTGATCAAGTTCGCCGGGCACTACCACGGGCACTCCGACGGGCTGCTGGCCCAGGCCGGGTCCGGGGTCGCGACCCTCGGGCTGCCCGGTTCCGCCGGGGTGCCAGAGCCGATCGCCGCGCTGACCCTCGTGTTGCCGTACAACGATCTGGAGGCGGTGCGGGAGGCCTTCGCCCTGCACCCCGGACGCATTGCCGCCATCATCACCGAGGCCGCCGGTGCCAACGCGGGAGTGCTGGCTCCTGCTCGAGGCTTCAATCGATCGCTGTCGACACTCGCCCACGAGAACGGCGCGCTGCTGATCGTGGATGAGGTGCTCACCGGCTTCCGGGTTGGTCCCGCCGGCTGGTGGGGTCTCGAGGCCGCGCGCGTCGTGCCGGACGGTGCCGGCTGGACACCCGACATCCTCACCTTCGGCAAAGTGCTGGGCGGTGGTCTCCCCCTGGCCGCTCTGGGCGGCCGCGCCGAGATCATGGACCAACTCGCGCCCCTCGGTCCCGTCTACCAGGCCGGCACCTTGAGCGGGAACCCGCTGGCCGTCGCCGCCGGGATCGCCACCCTGACGAATGCCACCGCCGAGGTCTACGCACGCGTCGATCGGGCAGCGGATGCCCTGGCGAGCGCCCTGCACGACGCCCTCGACGCCGAGGGGGTCGCCCACGTCATCCCGCGCGCGGGCAGTCTGTTCTCGATCGCCTTCCGTGCCGAGCCGGTGCGCAACTACGCGGATGCACAGGCGCAGGATGTCTTCCGCTACCGGGCGTTCTTCCACGCCATGCTCGACGCCGGCGTCAGCCTGCCGCCCAGCGTGTTCGAGGCGTGGTTCCTGTCGGCGGCGTTCGATGATCGCGTGCTCGATCGTGTCATCGCGGCGCTGCCCGCGGCGGCACGTGCCGCTGCGGCGGCGACATCGGGCTGACCGTCCGGAACATCCGCGCGAAGCCCTTGGCGATGCGGCGCTGGTGCAGTCCACAGCGCAGGCAACTCTCCGACGGCACGGCGACCGCCGCGTGCGGTGGGGGCGTCGCGTCGTGAGGGGCGGCACCCACGGGCATCGATCCTGCGGGCGGGACGGGGGTCTGCGGAGCGACCGAGGACGGTGCCGCGGCGGGTGGCGCGGCGGGTCGTGCGGCCGGCGATGCTGGAGCGGCCGGTGCTGCCGCTGGCGGTGGAGCGGCCGGCGTCGGGCTCGTGACGTGCCCGGGATACCTGCCGAAGTCCTGGGTGATGTATGTCGCGCCGTTCAGTTCGACGAAGCCGATCCCGATATCGGTGTAGTTGCCCATGATGTTGGCGTAGTGACCGGCGGAGCCGTGCCAGGCCGCCACGACCGTGTCGTAGCTGTAGCCGCTGGCGATGTTCTCACCCGCCGATGTCCAGCCGGATGGGATCTGGCTCGAGTAGCTCGGGTTGTGCGTCAGGGCGCCGTTCGCGTCCATCTGGGCTGACCAGTTCTGGGCAACGGCATCCATGGCCGAGTTCTCGACGAGGGGGGCGAGGCCACCGGCCGCGCGCAGTGCGTTGGTGTCGGCCAGAATCCGTGCCACCGCGGTCGAAAGGGGGGTCGCCGCGTTGGCTGCTGACGGCCCGAGCAGCGCACCGCCGGCGATCACGGCTGCCGCGATCGCCGCACCGAGGATTCGCCGATGCCAGGAGATTCCAGGTGTGCCGTTCACCGCTTGCTGCCCCCGCATCGCAACCCCCGTCTCCCCCCGAGACAGTGCTCCCACCCTAGGTGAGCCTGCGGGTGTCCACTGCACCCCGAATGGGGGGCGCGGGCGCGGTGACGAGACCGGCGTGCCCAGGCTCGCGGGCGATCAGGACGTCAGCGACAGCACCAGGAACACCAGAGCCAGGAGTGGTGCGACCCCTTGGGTTGCGGCGGCTCGAGCGAGCCGGGGGTTCGAGGTGATTAGCACAATGGATGCCAGCAGCATGCTGAGGCACACGAAGATCGCGAGTGTGAAGCCTTCGCGCTCGACGTTCGCCGAGGCGATCATGACCAGGCTGGCAGCACCCCCGAGTGCGAGGAACGCGTTGTAGAAGCCCTGGTTGTATGCCATGGGGCGCACCGTGTCGGCATCCTGCTGCGATCGCAGCCCGAAGCGTTTCCAGGTGGTGGGTCGGGTCCACAGCACACTTTCGAGCGCGAAGATCAGCACATGGATCGCAGCTGCGACACCCACGAAGACTGCGCCGATCACCAGGAAGAGTGCGCTCATCCCGTCAGTCTTGCACTCGCGGCGCCCTATCCGAAGAGAACGGCGGCCTCGTTGTACCGTGCCTGCGGCACGACTTTGAGACGGCCCAGCGCATCCTCGAACGGCACATGCACGATCTGGGTGCCCCGCAGAGCGACCATGCGGCCCCAGTTCTTGTTGCGGATCGACTCGACCGCGGCCATCCCGTACCGGGTCGCGAGGACGCGGTCGTACGCGGTCGGCGTGCCTCCGCGTTGGATGTGGCCGAGCGTTGTTGCGCGCGTCTCCATGCCGGTGCGCGCCTCGATCTCCGGCGCCAACTGGTCGCCGATGCCACCGAGCCGCGGGCGGCCGAAGGCATCGAGTCCGCGCTCGGAGTGCGCGTCGTCCATGGTGTCGAGCTTGAACCCCTCGGCGACCGCGATCAGGGGAGCCCGACCGCGATGGTGAGCGGACTCGACCCACTCGCAGATCTGCTCGATGCTGGTGCGCTGCTCGGGGATGAGGATCGCGTGAGCGCCGGCTGCCATGCCCGAGTGCAGGGCGATCCAGCCGACATGGCGGCCCATCACCTCGGCCACCATGCAGCGACCGTGGGAGTCGCCGGTCGTGCGCAAGCGGTCCATGGCGTCGGTGGCGATCTGCACCGCGGTGTCGAAACCGAAGGTGTAGTCGGTGGCGGAGAGGTCGTTGTCGATCGTCTTGGGAACGCCCACGATCTTGATGCCGGCATCCGTCAACCGCTTGGCGGCCGCCAGCGTGCCTTCGCCGCCGATCGCGATGAGGGAATCGATGCCGTTCTGCTCCATCACCTCGGCGACCCGCTCGGCCCCGCCGCCCTCGAAGGGGTTGGTGCGGGAGGTCCCGAGGATCGTCCCACCCTGCTTCGAGATGCCCATCACCTGCGGGTTGGCCAGCGGCATGATGTCGCCGTCGATGACGCCCTTCCAGCCGTTGCGGAAGCCGACGAACTCCATGTCGTGCAGCCGGATCCCGGTGAAGACGGCCGCCCGGATGACGGCATTCAGGCCGGGGCAGTCGCCGCCGCTGGTGAGGATTCCGATGCTCATGGATCACCATCCTGCCGTGTTTCCGGGAGGTCGAGGTGCATGGTGGGCCGGGGCGGCGACATCCCGGCCCCTGACGCGTTCCCTCGTCGTCCGTGCCGGTTAGGCTCGCAGCGATGGAGCCGATGCGCACCCGCTATGAGCCGCACCGCGAGGTGTCGCTGCGGCTGACGCTGGGACCGCTTGCGCAGGGCAGCACCGATCCGACGATCCAGCGCGATGCCGCGGGCTTCTGGCTCACCGTGGCGACCACGGACGGCAGCGCGACGCTGCACCTCACAGCCCGCGCGGGCGGCGTGGATGCGGCGGCGTGGGGCGTCGGCGCCGAGCAGGCGATCGCCGGCGTCCCCGCCCTGCTCGGGGCCGACGACGATGACAGCGGCTTCGACCCGAGCACGCATCCCGTGGTCGCCGCGCTGCATCACCGCGCGCGCGGGCTGCGGCTGACGCGCGCCGCGCGCATCCTTCCGTTTCTGATCCCCACGATTCTGGCGCAGAAGGTCACCGGCATCGAGGCCAAGCGGGCCTGGCGCGAGTTGGTGCGACGCTATGGCGAGGCGGCACCCGGTCCCGCGCCGCTCGGGATGCGAGTCGCCCCCACACCGGCGGTCTGGCGCACCGTGCCGTCGTGGGAGTGGCATCGAGCCGGGGTTGGCCCTCAGCGCTCCGACACGATCATGCGCGCGGCTCGTGTCGGCGAGTCACTCGAACGGGCTGCTGATGACGCGGTCCCGGCCGCACTGCGAAAACTCCGCAGCATCCCCGGCATCGGCGTCTGGACGGCCCACGAAGTGGTGCAGCGCTCGCATGGCGACCCCGATGCCGTGAGCATCGGTGACTTCCACGTCTGCAAAAGGGTGGGCTGGGCCCTCATCGGCGAGCGGGTCGACGACGACGGGATGATGGAGTTGCTCGAGCCGTGGCGTGGGCACCGGCAGCGCGTCGTGCGTCTCATCGAGGCGGCCGGGGTCGGCTACGAGCGCCACGGCCCCCGGATGACGATCGTCGACAACCGTCATCGCTGAGCGCCGTCTCGGCAGGCGCTGACCCCGGTCGGCAGCGCGGCACAATGGGGACCGTGAATCTCGTCTTCCGTCTGCTCTGGTTGCGACTCACCGTCGGCCGCCGCTCTCCGCTGGGCATGTTCGATATCAGTCGCCTTCGCATGCGGGCCCGACTCACCGATCTCGACCAGATCGGGCACGTCAACAACGGCGTGTACCTCTCGATGATGGATCTCGGCCGCGTCGATCTGCTGTGGCGAAGCGGGTTCTGGCAGAAGCTGACGCAGGTCGGCTGGTATCCGGTGGTCGCGAGTCAGACGATCACGTACCGCAAGTCGCTCCGCTGGCGGCAGCGATTCGTGCTCGAGACGCGCATGGCGGGATTCCATCAGAAGGCGGTGTTCGTCGAGCAACGCTTTGTCGTCGACGGGGAGATCTTCGCGCGCGCGTTCGTCAAGGCGCGCTTTCTCAAGCGCTCGGGCGGCACGGTCTCGGTCGCCGAGCTGAACGAGCTGGCGGGTGTTGACCTGCGCGATCTTCCGCTCGAAGCATGGGTGCAGCGCTGGGCCGACGAGGTCGCGCTGCCCTCGACCCGCGTCGAGGCGCCCAGCGAGTGGGACGGGCCGGAGAACTCCTAGGGGCCGAATCCGGGGGAGGTTCAGCCGGCTTCGAGAACCGCCATTGCCGCGTTGTGGCCACCAATCCCGCTGACTGCTCCTCCGCGCCGGGCGCCGGAACCGGCGAGCAGGATGCGGGGGTGTGCGGTGGCGACGCCCCAGCGCTCTGCGGGAGTCTCGAGTGGTGCGGCGTCCTCGGCCCACGGCCAGCTGAGCGGACCGTGGAAGATGTTGCCACCGGGCATCCGGAGCGAGTGCTCGACGTCGAGCGTCGTCTTCGTCTCGATGCAGGGGCGGCCGGTGGCATCCGGCAGCAGCAGTTCGGAGATCGGTTCGGCGAGCACCGAATCGAGGGATCGGAGCACGGCAGCCTGGAGCTCGGCGCGCCGCGCGTCATTGGTGGCTTCTGTCATCAGCCGGTCCGGCGTCTGCAGAGCGAAGACCGTGAGCGTGTGCACACCGGCCGCACGAAGTTCCGGCGACAGGATGGTCGGGTCGGTGAGCGAGTGGCAGTAGATCTCGACGGGGAGCGGATCCGGCAGCCGGCCCGAGATCGCGGCGGCGTATGCGGCGCCGAGCTCACGAAAGCCCTCATGGGCGTGGAAGGTGCCACCGAAGGCGGCGGCCGGGTCGAGCCGGGCATCCCGCAGCTGCGGGAGGCGCGTCAGCAGCAGGTTGACCTTGCCCTGTGCGCCCTCGGGTCTCGGCGCCTCCTCCCCGAGCAATCGGGCGAGCTCCTGCGGGGCGACATTCGCGAGCACGGTGGCCGCGGCCAGTCGGTGCTCGCCGTCACCGTGACGGTAGCTCACCTCTCCATCGGGGGTCAGGCCGGTCACCTCTGCTCCGGTCAGCATGGTCGCTCCCGCGGCGAGCGCGGCGCGGTAGAGCTCGCCCGAGACCGCCCCCATGCCGCCGACCGGGACATCCCAGTCGCCCGTGCCGCCCCCGATCACGTGGTACAGCAGACAGCGATTGGCCGCCAGCGTTTCGTCGATCGGCGGGGCGAAGGTGCCGATCAGCCCGTCGGTGAGGACGACGCCGCGCACCAGGTCGTTCGCGAAACGGCGCTCGATGGTCGTGCCGATGGGCGTCTCGATCAGCTCCGACCAGAGCGCATCGTCACCCAGCATCCGCCGGGCCTCCGAGCGGGTGGGCAGCGGTTCGGTCACGGTCGGGAAGAGGACGCGGGCGAGCCGCGCGGTGTCGTCGGAGAAGGTGGTCCAGGCCGCGGCATCCGCTGCCGCCCCGATCGCGGCGAAGGATGCGGCGGTCGCCGCGGCGTCTGCCGTGTCGATCAGCAGCCCGGTGTCGGTTCCGGGAAGCGGTGTGTAGGAGGAATAGCGACGCCGTGCCAGCCTGATATCCAGGCGCAGATCGTCCACGATGCGCCGGGGGAGCAGGCTCACCAGGTACGAGTAGCGCGAAAGCCGCGCTTCGACCCCGGGGAAAGCCTCCGCCGAGACCGCGGCTCCGCCCATTTCGTCGAGCCGCTCGAGCACGATGACCCGCTTGCCGGCCGACGCCAGATAGGCGGCGGCCGTCAGTCCGTTGTGGCCCCCGCCGATCACGGCGACGTCGTACTCCGTCGCGCGGGAGATGGCTAGACCGCCGCCGTCGAGTTGGTCGACACCGGGTTGGCCGAGCGATGCGTCGGCAAGCCGTTCTCTTCGGCCAGGGTGCAGCTTTCCGGGCTCAAGGTGTCGAGCACTCTCCCGGCGGCCGTGCTGATCGCCGCACGCTGCTCCTCGGGGATGACGTCGAAGAACAGCTCGCGGATCGTCCGGTTGTGGTTCGGCATCGCGCCCGCGAGCACGCGGCAGCCCTCGGCGGTCGGCGAGATCCACGTGCCGCGGCCATCGGTGTCGCACTCGGTGCGCTCGACGAGATCGCGCGCCTCCATGCGAGCGACCTGATGGGACACCCGACTCTTCTCCCACGCCAGCAACTCGGCCAGCTCGCCCGTTCTCACGTGCTGGCCGGATGCCTGCTGAAGCATCAGCAGCACCGAGTAGTCGGCATGCGAGATGGCGGCGTCGCTCTGCAGTCGACGGTCCAGTTCGCGGGCGAGCTGACTGCTCATCGCCATGAAGTCGCGCCAGACCGCCCAGTCCTGATCGCTCAGTTGCTCGTCGGTCGCCATGCCGGGCATATTACTCGGCGGCCCGCACCGGGGCAGGGTATTGCCAGCTACGGGAGCTGCAGGGCGTCCACCGCGTCCGCGAGCACGGTGCGGCAGGCCGCGATCGTTGTCCCGATGTTCCCAGCGGCTCCCGCGGCTCCCGCCACACTGGGCGGGCCGAGGCGCGCGGAGGTGAAGACCTCTCGCCGAGGCTCACCGGGCAGTTCGACCAGGCGAACGCTCGGCGCATCACCCGCCCAGATCAGATCGGGGAGAAGCGCGACGGCGTGGTTGGACTCCACCAGGCGGATGTGCGCCTGCAGGTCAGCGGTCTCGAAACGGACGTCGGGTTCGAACCCGGCGACGCGGCAGAGCTGTTCGGCCCAGTGGCGGGACGCGGTGCCCCGCGGCTCCATCACCCAACTCGAATGGCGAGCGGTCGAGATCGACGTGACGGTCGAGTCCAGTGCCCCCAGCCGCAGTCGATCGCTGCAGAGCGGTTCGCGATCGAGCTCCGGGATGCGCGGCGCGGCGTGTCCCGGATACTGCTCCGCAATGACCAGGTCGAACTCGCGCGCCCAGACGGCGGCGAGCGCGCTTTCGGGCTCGCGCTGGGTGATCTCGACCCGAAGGAGGGGATGTCGCTCGGCGAACATGGTCAGGGCGCGCGGAACGATGGAGAGCGCCGACGACTGGAAGACCGCAAGTCTGACCGTGCCCGCCACCTCGGCGCCGGACGCCGCGAGTGCCGCTTCGAGCGCATCCATCCTGGCCAGCAGTTGATGGGTGTGCTCCACCAGGGTCTCGGCCGCGGCGGTGAGTCGCACGCGTCGTCCCGACTTGACCAGCAGCGCGGTGCCGACCTCGCGTTCGAGCTGCGAGAGCTGTTGGGAGACGGATGACGGACTGTATGCCATGGCCGCGGCGACGGCCGAGATGGTGCCGCGAAAGTGCAGTTCGCGCAGGAGTGTGAGCCGGCGGAGATCGATCATGTGCGCTCCACCCAAATGATCAGCATTTCCGAACAATACTGGAGGGAAAACATCGCTGTTGCCTCCCGTTCGATCGAGAGGACACTAGAGAGGTGATCCGCGACGCGAACCCGAGCCCGAGCATCCCCGTGACCGGTGGAATCCCGACCGCCGACGAGACCGTCGCGCTCGTGCGCCGTTGGCTCGCGGCAAGTGCCGACGTCAAGCCGGACCCGAGCGCACAGCGCCTCGCCGGTGTTCTCAAGGATCCTCGTGGGCTCGAGTTCACCCTCGGCTTCGTCGACAAAGTGGTACGCCCCGAGGACATCCGGGTTGCCGCGAAGAACCTGGAACTGCTCGCCCACCGGATTCCGCGTTTTCTGCCCTGGTACCTGCGGACCGCGATCGCCGTCGGCGGAGGGTTCGCGCGCCTTCTGCCGTGGCCGATCATCCCGATCTCTCGCGGCGTGCTGCGGCGCATGGTCGCCCACCTGGTGATCGACGCCGACCCGAAGGCGCTGGGTGCGACGCTGCGCAAGCTGCGCACCCGCGGCATCCGGCTCAATGTCAACTTGCTTGGCGAGGCGGTGCTCGGGGATCGTGAAGCCCGTGACCGACTGGCCGGCACGCAGGAATTGCTGGCCAGGGACGACGTCGATTATGTCTCGGTGAAGGTCTCCTCGGTCGTCAGCCAGCTCTCGATGTGGGGCTTCGACGAGACGGTGACGCGCGTGGTGGAACGGTTGACCCCGCTCTACGAGCAGGCGGCGGCATCCGCGAGCACCAAGTTCATCAACCTCGACATGGAGGAGTACCGCGACCTCGATCTCACCATCGCGGTGTTCACGACCCTGCTCGAGCAGCCGTCGCTTCGCCGCCTCGAGGCGGGAATCGTGCTGCAGGCATACCTGCCGGACTCCGTGGCGGCGCTCGACCGCCTCACGAACTGGGCGCGACACCGAGTCGCCACCGGCGGCGCCGGGATCAAGGTGCGGATCGTCAAGGGCGCCAACCTCGCCATGGAGCACGTCGACGCCACCGTGCACGGCTGGCCGCTCGCCACCTGGTCCAGCAAGCAGCAGACCGACACCAACTACAAGCGTCTGCTGATCCGCGCCATGACCCCGCGGAACACGGATGCGGTTCGTCTGGGCGTCGCCGGTCACAACCTCTTCGACCTCGCCTTCGCCTGGCTTCTGGCCACGCGACGGGGGGTGCAGCACCGCATCGAGATCGAGATGCTGCTCGGCATGGCAACGGCCCAAGCGGATGCGGTGCGCGCCGAGACCGGTGGCCTCCTGCTCTACACGCCCGTCGTGAAGCCCGACGAGTTCGACTCGGCCATCAGCTATCTGGTCCGCCGCCTCGAGGAAAACGCGTCGAGCGAGAACTTCATGTCGGGGGTTTTCGAGCTCGACGACGGGAAGATCTTCGGGCGCGAGGCCGATCGCTTCGCCGCATCGCTCCGCGAACTGGACGACAGCGTGCCTCCGGCGACGCGCGTGCAGGACCGGCTGCATCCCGGGCTGCCCGAGACGGCGACCAGCTTCGAGAACGAGCCGGACACCGACCCGGCCATCGCCGTCAACCGCACCTGGGGCCGCGCGATTCTGACTCGCAGCCTCAACACCGACCTCGGCACGGCCACCCTGGCGGCGTCGACCGTGACGGACGTCGATGTCGTGCAGCAGCGCGTCCGCTCGGTCGCGGAGGCGGGAGCCGAGTGGGGACGCACCAGCGGGTCCGATCGAGCCGAGCTGCTCGACCGGGTGGGCGAGGTTCTCGCCGTCTTCCGGGGGCGGCTCATCGAGGTGATGGCAGCCGAGACCGGCAAGACCATCGCCGAGGCGGATGTCGAGGTCAGCGAGGCGGTCGATTTCGCCCACTACTACGCGGCACGTGCTCGGGAACTCGACACCATCGACGGCGCGACATTCCACCCCACCGCGCTGACCCTCGTCGTCCCGCCCTGGAACTTCCCCGTCTCGATTCCGGCAGGGGGCGTGCTGTCGGCGCTCGCCGCGGGGAGCGCTGTCATCCTCAAGCCCGCCCCGCAGGCGCGGCGCAGCGGCGCGGTGCTGGCCGATGCGATCTGGGAGGCCGGGATCCCGCGTGAGGTCTTCGAGTTCGTCGACGTGCCCGAGAACGAGGTCGGTCGGGCGCTTGTCACCGCGCCGGAGGTTGGCCGGGTGGTGCTCACCGGCAGCTACGAAACGGCGGCGCTGTTCCGCTCGTGGCAGCCGAACCTGGCGCTGCTGGCCGAGACGAGCGGCAAGAACTCGATCATCGTCACGCCGAGCGCCGACCTCGACCTCGCCGTCAACGACGTCGTCAAGAGCGCTTTCGGCAACGCGGGACAGAAGTGCTCGGCGGCCTCGTTGGTGATCCTGGTCGGCTCTGTCGCCACCTCGGAGCGCTTCCGCCGTCAGCTCGCCGACGCCACCGCCACCCTCGCCGTCGGCTACCCGGCCGACCCCTCGACGCAGATGGGCCCGGTCATCGAGCCGGTGCAGGGCAAGCTGGCGCGCGCGCTCACCACCCTCGCCGACGGGGAGAACTGGGTCGTCAAGCCCCGTCAGCTCGACGCGAGCGAGCGGCTGTGGTCGCCGGGAGTGCGTGACGGGGTGGCGCCGGGAAGCGAGTTCCACCTGACCGAGTACTTCGGTCCGGTGCTCGGCATCATGGAGGCCGCAACGCTCGACGAGGCCATGCGGCTGCAGAACGCGGTGGCCTACGGGCTGACCGCCGGCATCCATTCCCTGGATCCGGACGAGGTCACGCGCTGGATGAACGGCGTGCAGGCCGGCAACCTCTATGTGAATCGCCCCATCACCGGCGCGATCGTGCGTCGCCAGCCGTTCGGGGGCTGGAAGCGCTCCACCGTCGGTCCCGGCGTGAAAGCCGGCGGTCCGAACACCCTCTTGGTGCTCGGGTCATGGACACCTGACGACGCCGCTCCGAGCGGTGAACTGCACCTGGAGGGCGTCGAAGCCCGCGTGACCGCCGTCATCGAGGCGTCGCAGCCCGCGATCGACTTCGCCGAGTTCGAGATGGTGCGCCGCGGTGCGCTCTCGGACGCTGCCGCCTGGGCGTCCGAGTTCTCGGTCGCCCGCGACGTGTCGGGGCTCGGCGTCGAACGCAACGTGTTCCGCTATCGCCCGGCAACCACCACGATCCGCTTGGCCGAGGGTGGTTCGCTCGCCGAGCTGGTGCGGGTGGTTGCTGCCGCGGTGCTGGCGCGGGCGACGTTGCGCATCAGCTCGGCGGTCCCGCTGCCGTCTGGGCTGCTCCCGTTGATCGGGGCGACCGACCTCGGCGGCGAACTGCTGCTCGGGATCGAGTCGGTGACGATCGAGGCGGATGCGGCATTCGCCGCTCGGGTCCGGCGCGAACTGCCCAGTCGCATCCGGCTCATCGCCGCTGACGGCTCGACGACGGCCGCCGACCTGGCCTGCGAGATCGAGGGCACCCCGGATGTCGCCGTCTGGGCCGGCCCCGTCACCAGCGCAGGACGGCTCGAGCTGCTGCCGTTCCTCCGCGAGCAGGCCGTCTCGATCACCGCGCACCGCTTCGGAAATCCGGACCGCGGGATGATCGGGCTGCAGCTCTAGCCGCGGGGTGCCGTCACCGGTCTTCCGGCACCCGGGTTCACCGGTCCAACGCGGTCCTCACGTAGTCGATCGCGTCATCCGGGTCGACGCCGAGGGCTCGGACGCGCGCGGCGTAGACCGCGGCGGCCTCCTGCGCGGCGTGCGCCGCGGCATCCGTCGACAGCGCGATCAGGGTGCCGTTGCGCCCGCGCGTCTCGATCGCCCCCGCCGCCTCCAGCTCGCGGTAGCTGCGCGCGACCGTGTTCGTGGCGAGACCGAGTGTTTCGGCCAGCGCTCGCACGGTGGGCAGGCGGGTGCCGGCCGGCAGCGAGCCGTCCGCGATCCCCTCGAGCACCTGCAGCCGCAGCTGTTCGAATGGCGGCGTCGCGGCGTCCGGATCGATCGTGAACATCAGGCGCTCGGCGCGTGGGTCTCGAGGAACTGGTAGACCTCGGTCAGGTCGACGCCCGTGAAGGTCCCGGTCGGCAGCGCTGCCAGCAGCGAGGACTCGAGTCTGGCGCTCGGCCATGCCTTGTCCGCCCAGCGTGCCGCCAGCCCGGCAGGTGGCTTCCGGCAGCACGCGGGATCCGGGCACGTCGAGACCAGGCGTCGCACCGTGTCCCGCCCGCGAAACCACTTCGCGTGCGCGAACGGCGTGCCGACGCTGACCGAGAACACACCGGTGGAGGTGGTCTGGATGCTGGAGGTGCACCACGACGTCCCCGCCGGCTTGTCGGTGTACTGGTGATACGGGCTGAAGCGGTCCTCGACGTCGAACACCTGTCTGGCGCTCCATTTTCGGCAGACGAGTTGGCCCTCGACGGCTCCCAGGGTGTCCGTCGGGAACTGCACGCCGTCGTTCTCGTACGCCTTCGAGATCGCACCGCTCTCGTGCGTCTTGAGGAAGTGCACGGGGAGTCCGAGGTGCTGGGTCGCCAGGTTCGTGAAGCGATGCGCGGCCGTCTCGTAGCTCACCGCGAAGGCATCGCGCAGATCCTCCACCGAGAGTTCGCGCTTCGCCTTCGCGGCGCTGAGGAACTCGACCGCACTCTGTTCGGGCAGCATCAGCGCGCCGGCGAGATAGTTGGTCTCGACCCGCTGGCGCAGGAACTCGGCGAAGTCCTGCGGCTCGGGGCGACCGAGCACGTGGGCGGCGAGCGCCTGCAGCAGTTCGGATCGCGGGTCGCTCCCACTGGCCCGCACCGGCAGGTAGATGCGTCCGTTCTCCTGGTCGGTGACACTGCGCGTGGTTCCCGGCAGGTCGGCGACGTAGTGCAGGGTGAATCCGAGGTGCGCGGCGAGGTCGGATGCGACGCGCTGCGAGAGCGGTCCACCCCGGTGGCCGACGGCCGTCAGCAGCTCCCGCGCCGCGGTTTCGAGTTCGGGAAAGTAGTTGCCGCGCCTGCGCTGCTCAGCGCGCAACTCGGCGTTCGCGCGACGCGCCTCCTCCGGGGTCGCTGCGCGCTCGCGGTGCAGGCGCTCCAACTCCTGATGCAGGCCGAGGATGGTCTCGATCGCCTCGTCGCTCAAGGTCTTGCGCACCGGCAAGGCGGGCAGCGGCAGAGAGGCGTAGAGGGGTCCGCGCTGCGCTCGCTCCAGCGCGATCTCGAGAGCGGCGCGTTTCGACGGGGGTTCCGGGCTGAGCAGCTCGTCGAGGGTCGTCCCGAGCGCGCGCGCGAGCTTCTGCAGCTCGCCGAGCTTCAGCTCGCGCTTGCCGTTCTCGATCACGGAGACCTGCGAGGGCGCGCGGTCCAGCGCGGTCGCGAGCGCGTCGAGGGTGAGGCCGCGGTCCACCCGGAGTTGCCGGATGCGGCGACCGATCGTCAGGGAGTCGAGCACCTCTTCATCGTCGAACGACTCGCTCAGCTTCTGTGCCATGGGAACCAGGATGCCACGCCGGTTCTTCCGTTGAATAGAAATATCGCCGAAATTCTGCCGTGTATTCACTCGAAATGTGGCTGTACGGACCGCAGAGTCGAGGGAGACCGCCCCAGGACCCAGCGAAGGAGCACCCCGATGACACACACCAGCAACCCCGGCACCCGTGCCGGCGACCAGACGCAGACCGCCGTCGAACTCGAAGCCGAATGGGCCGCCGACCCGCGGTGGAGCGGGGTTCGTCGCGACTACACCGCTGCCGACGTGATCGCCCTCCGCGGTTCGGTGCGTGAGGAGCGCACGCTCGCCCGGCGCGGATCCGAGAAGCTCTGGGAGCTCATCCAGAACAACAGCGAGAACCCCGACGAGTGGGTGTCGGCGCTCGGGGCGATCACCGGCAACCAGGCTGTGCAACAGATTCGCGCGGGGCTCCAGGCGATCTACCTGAGCGGCTGGCAGGTCGCGGCCGACGGCAACCTCAGCGGCCAGACCTACCCGGACCAGAGCCTGTACCCGGTCAACTCGGTGCCGAGCGTCGTGCGTCGCATCAACAATGCGCTGTTGCGTGCCGCTCAGATCGAGTTCACCGAGACGTTCGAGGGGGCGGCTGGCCGCGAAACCGTTGACTGGATGGCACCCATCGTCGCGGACGCCGAGGCGGGCTTCGGGGGCCCGCTCAACGCCTACGAGCTGATGGGCTCGATGATCGAGGCCGGTGCGGCCGGCGTGCACTGGGAGGACCAGCTCGCCAGCGAGAAGAAGTGCGGGCACATGGGCGGCAAGGTGCTGATCCCAACCGGCCAGCACATCCGCACCCTCAATGCCGCTCGGCTCGCCGCCGACGTCGCCGGCGTGCCGAGCATCATCATCGCGCGGACGGATGCCCTGGCCGCCACGCTGCTGACCAGTGACCACGACGAGCGCGACCGACCCTTCCTGACGGGAACCCGCACCGCCGAGGGCTTCTACGACGTCGAGAACGGCCTCGGCCCGGTCCTCGCCCGTGGCCACGCGTACGCGCCATACGCCGACATGCTCTGGGTGGAGTCGAGCGAGCCGGACATCGAGCTCGCGCGCACCTTTGCGGAGAGCATCCATTCGGAGTTCCCCGACCAGAAACTGGCATACAACTGCTCGCCCAGCTTCAACTGGAAGCGCCACCTCGACGACGACCAGATCGCGCGATTCCAGCGCGAACTGAGCGCGATGGGCTACGCGTTCCAGTTCATCACCCTGGCCGGGTTCCATTCCCTCAACCACGGGATGTTCGAACTCGCCTCCGGATATCGCGACCGCCAGATGAGCGCGTACGTCGAGCTCCAGGAGGCCGAGTTCGCGGCCGAGGCGCGCGGCTACACCGCGACGAAGCACCAGCGAGAGGTGGGCACCGGCTACTTCGATCGGATCGCCACCGCCCTCAACCCCGACAGCGCGACGCTCGCGCTCGTCGGCTCCACCGAATCCGCCCAGTTCCACTAACCGCCTCGCCCGCCCACCCCCGGCCTGCCGCCCACCCCCGGCACCCACCAACTCGGCAAAAACTGCCAGTCCAGCCCACGCGCGACTGGCGGATTTTGCTCAACCGACCTAGGAGACACCCATGACGACCCCACGTATCGAGGTGCTCGGCCCGCTCGAGGGCCGATTCGACGAGATCCTCACCCCCGAGGCACTCGCCTTCCTCACCCGTTTGCACGACCAGTTCGCCGGACGCCGCCACGAACGCCTCGACGCCCGGATGCAGCGGCGCACCGCGATCGACAACGGCCGTGACCTCCACTTCCTGCCCGAGACGCGCGCGATCCGCGATGACACCACGTGGCGTGTCGCGGGCCCCGGCCCCGGGCTCGAGGACCGCCGGGTCGAGATCACTGGCCCGACGGATCGCAAGATGACGATCAACGCGATGAACTCGGGTGCGAAGGTCTGGCTGGCCGACCAAGAGGATGCCACCAGCCCTACGTGGTTCAACGTCATCAATGGCCAGATCAGCCTGTTCGACGCGATCCGTCGGCAGATCGACTTCACCAGTCCTGACGGCAAGGAGTACAGGCTCGGCGACACGACGCCGACGATCGTGATGCGCCCGCGCGGCTGGCACCTCGTGGAGAAGCACCTGCGGTACACGGACCCGGCCGGGATCTCGAGTCCGGCATCCGGATCCCTCGTCGATTTCGGGTTGTACCTCTTCCACAACGCGAGGGAGCTGATCGCGCGCGGCAGCGGCCCATACTTCTACTTGGCGAAGACCGAGAATCACCTCGAGGCCCGGCTCTGGGACGACATCTTCACCTTCAGCGAGAACGCGCTCGGGATCGAGCACGGCACGATCCGCGCCACCGTGCTGATCGAGACGATCCCGGCCGCCTTCGAGATGGACGAGATCCTGTACGAACTGCGCGACCACTGCGCCGGGCTGAATGCCGGCCGCTGGGATTACATCTTCTCGATCATCAAGAACTTCCGCGGCCGCGGGGCGAGCTTCGTGCTCCCCGACCGCGTGAAGATCAGCATGACGGTCCCGTTCATGCGCGCGTACACCGAGCTGCTCGTTCAGACCTGCCACAAGCGCGGAGCACATGCCATCGGCGGCATGAGTGCGTTCATTCCGAACCGCCGCGATCCCGAGGTGACCGAGCGAGCGCTGGCCCAGGTCACGGCCGACAAGCGCCGGGAGGCGGGCGATGGTTTCGACGGGACCTGGGTGGCGCATCCGGACCTCGTGGAGACCGCGCGTGCCGAGTTCGACGCGGTGCTGGGCGACCGGCCGAACCAGGTCGACCGGCGCCGCGACGATGTGCACGTCGAGGCGAGTGACCTGCTCGACCTGCGGATCGACGGCGACGTGACCGACGCCGGCGTGCGTGCCAACGTGTCGATCACGCTGCGCTACCTCGAAAGCTGGTTGCGCGGCGTGGGCGCGGCGGCGATCGACGACCTCATGGAGGACGCGGCAACGGCCGAGATCAGCCGCTCCCAGCTGTGGCAGTGGATGCATCAGCGCGTCGTCACCGCGGAGGGCACGAAGGTCGATCGCGCGCACGTGACCGCCGTGCTCGACGAGCTGATGGCCGAGTCCCCGCGCCGCGAGGGCGACCGTTACGACGAGGCGGCGGAGATCTTCCGTGCCGTCACGCTCGGCGAGGACTTCCCGACGTTCCTGACGATCGCGGCGTACTCCCGCTACCTGATCGAGCCCGCTCGCGAACTGGACGCGGTGGCCGCATGAGCGTGAGGATCGTGCTGATCGGCACCGACGCCGCGCGGCAGGGCGCGCGCCTGGCGGAGGCGATCCGTGCGACCCACGTCGTCGCGCAGGCGGGCCCTCGCGAACTGGAGACCGCGCTCGCCGCGACCACCGACGGCTTCGTGCTCGACGGCTCCGCGCTCACCGTCGCGCAGGCCGTCGGTATTGATGCCGTCCTCGATGCGCGGGCGGCGTCGATCGACGTGGCACTGTGGGTGCGAACGGATGCCGCGCCCACCCCCGCGGAGGACGAACTGCTGGCGCACTATCGCGATGTGATCGTCGACGTGGACACGCGAGGCTGCCCGGAGCGGACCGTCAACGAACGTGTCCTCGATGCGGTCCGCGAGGCGTCACCGTCACTCGTCGGGTAGCCATCAACTATCGGGTTGAGCGCGCTCCGGGAGAAGGGCGGCGAGGTCGGCCGCCTCGTCATGTGCTCCCGCGGCGGCGACGTTCGCCTCGGCGATGGCCTCGACGACCTCGTGGCGTTGGATGCGCACCCCGGAGGGCGCGTCGACTCCAATGCGGATGGCGTCACCCTTGATCTCGAGAATGGTGATGACGATGTCGTCTCCGACGAGGATCCGCTCCCCACGCTTACGTGTCAGGACCAGCACGCGGTCAGCCTATCCCACCGTGTCGGACCACCCGACGGGCAGGCCGAGCTCGTTGACGGTATCCGGGGTTCCGGTTTCGACGCCGTGCAGCACCGCAATCGCCTGGGCGGCCACGCTCGCACGCACGGCGCCGACCCAGGCCGCCGTGTCGGCGGGTTTGCGGGAAACGTCGACGACGATCCAGATCTGATCCGCGTCGATGGCATGCAAAATCGCGAGGCTGGACTGAACCTGCGTTGCCCCGAGCCCGATCCCCCATGCCAGCAGCCCGACGGATTCGTTCTGGATGCACTGCGCGCGGAAGGCGGCCGCCTGGCGTCGGTCGTCGACGCGGGGCAGCGCGTCACCGAGGATGCGGCCGCCCATCCGGACCTCGGAGGAGGGCACCGTGCGGGCGAGCGATCGAGCAACGACCAGCGCGTCCTCTCCGAGTCCGACGAAGAGGATGATTCCCCCGGCGGTGTCATGCAACGCAGGGGCGCCGGCCCCTCGGAGAAGGCCGGCGCGGGGGACCTCCGAATACGAGCGCAACTCCGCCATCAACTGCGCGAAGTCCTCGGTTTGCGTCGACACCACGGGGATCACGGGTACTCCGGAGGGCCTCCGCTCGGCTCGTTCCGCCCGTTCGGCTTCCTCGAGGAGGGCGGCGAGACCCACCGCGCCGGAGCCCGACGCGATCGCCGCCGCGCCCGGGGGGACATCCACGACGACGTCGACGTATCGGCGCGCGAAGAAGCCGCCCACCCCGCCGACCCGCACTTCCTGCGCCGAAACGACACGGGCGGACGGCCCGAACTTCGACTGGATCCGAGCGGAGAGTTCCTGCCGTGTCAGGTCCTCAAACGGGAATCTGATCGAGGGCACGGATCACCCCCACCGTTTCGATCGTCGGGCGCGCCGAGGTGATCTCGAGGTAGGAGAGCACAGACAGGTCGCCCGGGTTGGGCGCGAACAGGCGGCGCACGGCGGAGCGCAGCGCGGGGGCGCACGCGATGACGGCCGGATCGCCGTCAGCCTCCGCGACCGTTCGTGCCTGAGCGAGCGACGTCATCATCGCCTGCAGCCGATCGGGGTCGAGCACGATCTGCGGTCCCTGCTCCGAGGCGCGAAGCCCTTCCAGCATCGCCTGCTCCAGCAGCGGCTCGATCATGATCACCCGCAGGGTGGAGTCCTTGAGGTGCCGCTCCGCGATCACCGGACCGAGTGCCGCGCGAGCCGCCTCGATCAGGCCGTCCGGGTCGGTGGAGGTCCGGGCCCGCAGAGCAAGCGCCTCGTAGATGCGCGAGAGGTCGTTGATCGGGACGCCTTCTGACAGCAGGCCCTGCAGCACCCGCTGCACCTCGGCGAGCGACAGCAGCGAGGGGATCAGCTCGTCCACCGCCGAGGGGTTGATCGACTTGACGCCGTCCGTGAGCACGCGTACGTCCTCACGGCTCAGCAGGCGCGCCGCATTGTTGCTGATCACCGACGACAGGTGGGTGATGATCACGGATGCCCGGTCGATCACGGTCGCGCCGCCGAGCTCGGCGCCGTGGCGCAGCTCCGCCGGGATCCACTTTCCGGGAAGGCCGAACACCGGGTCGACGGTCGAAGTGCCGGGCAGGGCGTCGAGCGAGTCGCCGAGGGCGAGGACCTTGCCGGGGGGCGCGATGCCACGGCCCACCTCGGTCCCGGCGACCTTGATGACATAGGTGGAGATCGGCAGATCGATGCTGTCGCGGGTGCGCACCGGGGGGACGACCATGCCGAGTTCCATCGCCAGCCGGCGGCGCAGCGCCCGCACGCGCGAGAGCAGGTCGTCGCCGGCCCCGGACGCCAGTTCCACCAGGTCGGGGGCGAGCTGCACCTCGAGCGCGTGCACGCGCATCTGCTCGATCAGGTTCTCGGTGCTGTCGGGGTTCGCAACGGGCACCGTGTTGCTGGTCTCCCCGGCGGCGGCCTCCTGCCGTTGCCGGGCGCCGATACGTCGCGACGCCACGATGAGGCTCAGACCGACGACCATGAACGGCACAATCGGCATTCCGGGGATCAGGGCGAGCGCGATCGCCGCGCATCCCGCGACCAGCACCGCGACTCGCGACTGCGACAACTGGGCGGATGTCATGGAACCCATGTCGGCGTCGACGTTCGAGCGGGTCACGATCATGCCCGTGGAGACCGCCATGAGAAGGGCGGGAATCTGGCTGACCAGACCGTCACCGATGGTCAGCAACGTGTACTTGTTGACGGCGTCCGTGATGGTCATGCCGTTCTGGAACATCCCGATCGCGATGCCGCCGATGATGTTGATGATGATGATCACGATGCCCGCGATCGCATCACCCTTGACGAACTTCGATGCGCCGTCCATCGAGCCGTAGAAGTCGGCCTCGGCCGAGACCTCGGCGCGGCGTCGGCGTGCCTGGGCCTCCGTGATGGTGCCCGCGTTCAGGTCGGCGTCGATCGCCATCTGCTTACCCGGCATGGCATCCAGGGTGAAGCGGGCGCCGACCTCGGCCACGCGTTCGGCACCCTTGGTGACCACGACGAACTGAATGACGACGAGGATCAAGAAGATGACCGCCCCGATGATCAACGATCCGCCGACCGCCACCTGACCGAGCGAGCCGATCACCTGCCCCGCGTAGCCGGTGCTGAGCACGAGCCGCGTGGATGCCACGTTCAGTCCGAGTCGGAACAGCGTCGCGACGAGGAGCAACGACGGGAACACCGAGAAGTCGAGGGGCTTCTTGACGAACATCGTGGTCAGCAGGATGAGCAGCGCGAACATGATGTTGACGACGATCAGGATGTCGAGCATCCAGGCCGGGACGGGAACGACCAGGAGCAGCACGATGCCCACCACCCCGACCGGGACGGCGTATGTCGGCAGATTCTTTCTCACGATGGATTCCTAGCTGTCAGACCAACACGGTGGAGGCGGCGAGCTTGTGGACGCCATGTCCGGCGCCGCGGGACTTGAGGGCGAAGACGAAGGCGAGCACCTGGGCGACGGCGCTGTAGAGCTCCTGCGGGATCTCGTCGCCGACCTCGCACATCTTGTTGAGGGTGCGGGCGAGTGGGATGTCGTGCACCATCGGGATGCGATGCTCCTTCGCGTTCTCGCGGATGCGGGCGGCAACCTCGTCGGCGCCCTTCGCCACGACACGTGGCGCGGACTTGCCGGGTTCGTACTTCAAGGCCACCGCGATGTGCGTCGGGTTGAGCACGACGACGTCGGCGGTGCGAACCGCGTCCATCATGCGCCGACGGCTCATCGCGAAGGCCAGCGCCCGGCGCTGACTCTTCACCAGCGGGTCGCCGTCCGAGGTCTTGTTCTCGTCTTTCACCTCGCGCTTCGACATCCGCATGCGTTGGAGGTTGCGGCGTCGCACGACCATGACGTCGAAGCCCGCCACCACGAGACCGGCGAGAATGGCCGTCTCGATCAGCACGGTCAGGCTCTTCTGCGCGATGCCGACGACCTCGTCGAGCGGGAGAAAGCCACTGCCGATCAGCTGGGGCACGACGCTCTGCACGACGCTGAAGAGCACCAGGCCGACCACGGCGGTCTTGAGCAGGGCTTTCGCCCCCTCCCACAACGCCTGGGTGCCGAAGATGCGCTTGACGCCGGCGATCGGATCGAAGCTCTTGAACGAGACCGAGAAGGTCTTGATGTGCGGACCGCCCTGCAACACGGCGCCGGCGACGATGGCGATCACGACCGAGGCGAGAAGCGGCCCCAGCGTCGGGATGATGCTGCCCATGCCCGTGTCGAGTACCTGCAGGGCGCTCGCCGGTGTCGGATGGGCAATGACGTGCGCCACCAGCGCGAACTGGGTCCGCGCGTTGGATTCAACGGCCTGGATCAGCCCGGGCATCGCGGCGGCGGCGGCCGCCACCGACAGCCACGCGCCCAGATCCTTCGAACTGGACAGCTCGCCCTTGCGGCGGACCTCCTTGCGACGTTTCTCGGTCGCATCCTCGGTGCGTTCCTGCGAATCGGCCATCAGCCAACGCTCCCGAGCAGACCCATTCCGGATTGCAGAACAGAGGAGACGACACCGGGAAGCAGCACGTACACGACGCCGGCGAAGGAGATGGTGATCAGGATCTTCAGCGGATAGCCGAGCGAGAAGGCGTTGAGTGCCGGCGCCACCCGCGTGAGCAGCCCCAGGCCGGCATCCGCGAGGAAGAGCACCAGGATGAGCGGTCCGGCGATCTGCACCGAGGCGAGGAACATCTGGCTGAAGCCTCGGATGAGCGCCTCCGCCGTCAGCGAGAAGTTGGGGATGCCGCCCACCGGGATGGCGGTGAACGAGCGGGTGATTCCGGCGACGACCATCTGATACCCGTTGGTGGTGAACAGCAGCGCGATCGCGGTGATCTGGAAGAGGCGGGTGAACTGCGCGCCGTTGACGAGCGACTGCGGGTCGTAGCCCTGAGCCAGCTGGAATCCGCCGAAGAGGTCGATCAGGCCGCCCGCCGACTGCAGCGCCGCGAAAGCGAGCTGGATCAGGAAGCCGAGAGCGAGTCCGACGATCACCTGCATGACGATCGTTTCGATGAATGCCCCGGTGTCGAGCGGCTGCTGTCCTGGCAGCGTCGGGGCGACGGCGATCGCGAGTCCGAGAGCGAGCATGACGCGGATCCGGGTGGGGAGCGCGCCGTGCGAAAACGGCGGAGCGACGATCAGGAACGCGACGATGCGGACTCCCGCCAGGAGCACCGTCTCGAGCCAGCCGAAGTCGAGCAGGGACATGTCAGTGGCCCACCAGGTTCGGGATCTGGTGGAACAGGTTGGTGGTGAACTGCACGAGCACCGCGATCATCCACTGCCCGCAGATGATCAGCGCGATGGAGACGGCCACCGCTTTCGGGACGAAGGAGAGGCTGGTCTCCTGGATCTGCGTGATCGACTGGAAGACCGAGATGGTGAAGCCGACCACCAGCGCCGTGATGAGGATGGGGGCGGCGAGTTCGGCGGCGGTCCAGAGCGCCTGAACACCGATGTCGATGATGCTGGACGGGTTCAATGGATCCCCCCGTAACTTCCGACCAACGTGGTGATGAGGAGTCCCCATCCGTCGACGAGGACGAAGAGCAGGATCTTGAACGGCAACGACACCATCACCGGCGGGAGCATCATCATGCCCATCGCCATGAGGGACGACGACACCACGAGGTCGACGACCAGGAAGGGGATGAAGATGACGAAACCGATGATGAAGGCCGATCGCAGCTCGGAGATCATGAAGGCCGGGATCAGCGTGGACAGGGACACGGTCTCAGGGGACGTGGGGTTCGGGCGGCCGGCAGCGCGGGTCATCAGGGCCAGATCCTCCTGGCGGGTGTTCGCGACCATGAAGTGCCGCAGCGGCACCTCCGCGAGGGTGATGGCGTGCTGGAGGTCGAGGGAACCATTCAGGTATGGCTGCAGTGCGTGGACGTTGATGTTGCTGATGACCGGCCACATGATGAAGATCGAGATGAAGAGTGCGAGCCCGGCGAGCACCTGGTTGGGGGGAATGGTCTGGAGGCCGAGCGCGTTGCGCGTCATCGCGAGCACCACGAAGATCTTCGTGAACGAGGACACCATGAGGATCAGGGACGGCGCGATCGACAGCAGCGTGATCCCGATGATGACGAGGACGCTGGCGGACGGAGTGCCGTTCGGCCCGTTGAGGGTGCTCTGGATGAGCCCGTTGAGCGACGGAGACGTCGGCGTCGGTGCGGGCGTCGGTGCGGTGATCGCCGACGCGGAGAGTGCGGGGCCGAGCAGCGCAAGCCCGAAACCGGAGACGACCGCAACCGCCGACACGACGCCAACGCGGCGAGCAACCTTGTTCCCACCGCCCGCGGTGCCGGTTGAGCCGCGGCCGATGCTGCCTCGGCTGTTCGGGCGGGTGGCGAGTGTGTGCGACATCAGCGACCCGTCCGGATTGCCGACCAGGCCTGCTTCCAGGTCGCGGCGGAGAGCAAGGAGCCAGCCAGATGCGACGACGAGGCGGCGAAGGCGGCATCGATCGCCGGGTCACGCACGAGTCGCACCGGAGTCGGCACGCCACTGGCGGCGACCTGCTCGGCGGCGCTCAGTGTCTGCGCAAACTCCGCCGAGCTGTAGCCGTCCGGCATCGCCCGACGTCCCTCGAGCGGCTCGTCCACGGTTTCCTCGACTGGCTCCAGCTCGGAGTCGTGGAGGACCGTCACCCCGTGCTCGCTGACGCCGAGGAGGAATCTCTTGCCGCCAAAGTCGACGACGGCGACGCTGACCTTGGCGGCCAGGTTCTGCCGCGCGACGACGGAGAGGGGCTTACGCGCTCGACGGTCCTTGCCGGCGCTCGAGTTGCGTCGCCGCAGGAACCAGATCACGGCGATGACCGCGCCCAGTCCGACAAGGGCGCGCAACGCCAGCAGCAGCGAGTCCACTCAGCGGACCGTGACCTCTGCGTTGTCGAGGATCCTGGTGACGCGCACCGCGAACTCCTGATCGACCACGACGATCTCGCCGTGCGCGATCAGCCGGCCGTTGAGCAGAATGTCGGCGGGCGCTCCGACCGCGCGATCGAGCTCGACCACCGCCCCGACCTCGAGGTTCAGGACAGTGCGGATCGGCATCCGGGTGCGTCCGATCTCCACGGTCAGGGTCATCTCGACCTCGTTGAGACGGCTCATCCGCCCCTCGGTCGACAGGGGCGCGGTGTATGGCTCGGCACCGGGAAGACCGTTGCTGCGCAGGCGGATGACGTACCAGCCCAGAACCGTCTCGTCGGCGAGAAGTTCGAAGATGCCGGAGTCGGGGTCCGCGAAGAGAGCGGAGGCATCGCCCTCGAGCGCGTCGCTCAGCACGCCGACCCCCAGAACGGAGGCGCTCTCGAGAAGGGCGGGCACGATCACGTCGGTGGGCTTGACGCGGCTGTCAGACCCCGAGGCCTTGGACAGGAAGCCGGCGTCCAACAGCACGAGAGCGAGGTCAGCCGAGGTCTCGCCGACGTAGCTCGCCATGATCGCGGTCTGTGCGCTCGGGGGCAGGGGCGACGGCGCGTCGACGACCACCGCGCGCAGCTTGGCGCTTCCGGGCATGTGCAGGATCAGCGCCTTGACCGCGCTCTGCGGCAAGTCCACCACGGCCGGCCGACGGGTCTTGGTTGCAGTTGTCACGAGTGCTCCTCCAGAGAGACGATGACGCAGGCCAACCGGGACGCGTTCGCGCCCACCGCCGCTCCTGCGATGATGACGTCGTCGACGACGACGTCCAAGGGACGGCTTTGCAGGTGGGGGAGCCGGATCAGATCGCCCTCGGCGAGCCCGAGAACGTAGGACGGGCCGACCACCGCGGGGGCGAGGCGCAGGGCGACCGACACCGGAACGGGCGCGAGTTGCACGGTGGTGCGCTGACTCGACGCGAACCTCCTGCGGCTGCTTGCCTCGGAGTCGGCCAGGCTGTCGAGCGGGATCGCGAGCGTGGTCGGGGCCACGGTGTCTCCCAGGGCGATCACGAAGCGCGCCACGAGCATGAACTGACCGGCTCCGGCCGCCTGCGCGGTCTGCGAGCTGAACTGGATGCTGTCAACGCTGAGCGGGCCGTCGATGAGCTTGTCGAGAGAGTACGAGAGGTCTTCGAGGAGGTAGCCGAGCATGCGCCCGAGGACGGTGCCTTCGATCGGGGTGAAGGCGCGCGCCGGCGGCACGAGTTTGGCAGTACCGCCGAGCATCCGGCCGACCCACCCGAGGGCGGTGTCCTGCGCGAACTGCAGCACGGCGCGGCCGCTCTGCTCCGCAACCTGCACGATGACCATCGTGGTTTGTTCCGGAAGACTCTCGACGTATTCGCCGTAGCGCTCGACACCGATGGACTCCATCCGCACGTGAGCGACGGAGTGGGTCATTGCGGTGAGTTGGGTCCCCCACTGCCGAGAAAAGTTGTCGAGCCCCAGGGTGAGAGCCTGCATGCGCTCACGGCCGAGCGTCGTCGGACGCTGGAAGTCGTAGACCTCGATCGTCGGCGTCGCCCCGGGGCGCACATCCGTATCGCCCGAAACCTGAACCGTCATGTCCAGCACTATCGGCTCGACCTGCCGGGCGGTTAGGCGCGCATCGCTATTTCTGTGCGGCGAGGATCGAGGCCATCACCGACTTGACGTCGTTGGTGGCGGACGAGAGCACGACGATATCGACCCGTCGGTTGAGCGGCCACTGATCGGGGGGCATACCGGGAGTCAGGGGACGCGCCGAGCCGTACGAGGAGGAGTAGATCCTGGCCTCGGGGACCGCCGTGGCCGACACCAGATACTTGAGCACCCCCGTCGAGCGGGCCGCCGCAAGGTCCCAGTTCGTCGGATACGGCGCTTCGCTTGGCGTGTTGTCGGCGTGGCCCTGGATGGAGACCTGGTTGGGGATCGTCGTCAGCACCGGCCCGATCACGTTCAGGATGCTCTCCGTCGCGGGCTGCAGCACCGCACTGTTTCCGGCGAAGTACGACGAGGCGCCGACCAGGCTGATGGTCAGACCGTCGCTGGTGATCGACATGGAGACGTTCGATGCGAGCCCCTTTGCTTGCAGGGCGGTGGCGATCGAGTTCTTCACCGAGTTCAGCGTCGCCAGCTGGACAATGGCCGCGTTGTAGTTGGTGGCCGCGACGCCTTTCTTGCCCACCAGTGACGGAGGGACCACGACGCCCGTTGCCGTGTCGATCTTCTGGCTCGCCGTGACGCCGAAGCCCGTCGACAGGGCGAGGCGGAGCTTGTCGAACTTGCCCTGGTCCACGGTGGACATCGCGTACAGCACGATGAACAGCACCATGAGAACGGTCACCATGTCCATGTACGACGTGGTCCAACGCTCGCTGCTTCCCTCCTCGTGCTCGCCGCCGTGCGAGATCTTGCGCCGCCGACTCATGCTGCTTCCTTCAGAGGCTTCCCCTTGGTGGCCTCGCCCGATCCTTTCGCCGCCTTGCCCTTGTCGGCGACGTTGATCATCGCCCGCAGACGCTCGCCGACAACGCGCGGCTGGCTGCCCTCCTGCACAGCGAGCACGCCCTCCAACAGCACGTGCATCCGCTCGATGTTCAAGTCGGTGAGACGGGTGAGGCGGGCGCCGAGCGGCAGCCAGATGATGTTGGCGGAGAGAACACCCCACAGGGTCGCGACGAATGCACCGGCGATCGACGGACCAAGCGTCGCGGGATTGGAGAGGTGCTCAAGCACGTGGGTGAGCGAGATGACCGTTCCGATGATTCCGATGGTCGGGGCGTATCCGCCGAGCCCGTTGAAGAACTTGGCGGCCGCACGCTGCTCGCGTTCCGTTGTGGCCACCTGCTCCTCGAGCAGACCACGCAACTCCTCGGCATCCATGCCATCAGCGATGTTCTGCAATGCCGACTTGAGGAACGGATCCTTCACGTTCTGCGCCTCGGCCTCCAAAGCGAGAAGGCCGTCCTTTCGCGCCTTGTCCGCGATCGCGACCACCTCATCGATGAGTCCCGCCGGTTGGGCGAGCTTGCCGCGAAAAGCGATGGGGATCGCCTTCGCGGCGCGCATCATGTCGCTGATCGTGCCGCTCGCGATTCCGACGGCGATCGTTGCTCCGAAGACCAGGATCATGGGTGCGGGCAGAAGCAACGAGCTCAGGCTCGAGCCCTCCATGAAGATCATCGAAACGATCGACCCAAAGGCGACGATCAATCCGATGATCGTTGCCGGATCCATTAGATGGACCTCTCCCGCGTCGACGCGCCGGCGCGTGCGGGCTGCTCGGGGAAACGGACGAGCCTCCCGTCGCTCTCGTGACGAGGAGCATCCAGGTCGTGAAAGCGCGCGAGCGAGATGATCCGCGCACGGTAGCGAGCCATGAGCTCGATGACCTCATCCATCGTCTCGGTGACGATGTATGTGGTTCCGTCCACGAGCGTGAGCGTGGTGTCTGGGTTGCTGTGCATCCGTTCGACGAGGTCGGGATTCACGGCAAAACGGCTGTCATTGAGCCGCGTAAGAATGATCATGGTGGCTTTCCTTGCCCTGGATATTCGCCTTCAATGGCTTCAGGTCACACTGTCGGTCGATCGGCGCCGCGCGTTAGGGCGCGGCGCCGATCGGTGACATTGCTCAGTGCTGCATCTGGTTCAGGGCCTGCAGGATCTGGTCGGAGGTCGTGATGATGCGGGCGTTCGCCTCGAAGCCGCGCTGGGCGATAATCAGGTTCGAGAACTCCTGGGTGAGGTCGACGTTCGACATCTCGAGCGCTCCACCCACCAGCGACCCCAGGCCGTTCGAGCCGGCGGTGCCGTAGCTGGGCGTTCCGGAGGCGATCGTCGGCGTGTATTCGGAGGAGCCGGCCTTGGCGAGCCCGCCCGGGTTGGAGAAGTTCGCGAGCGCGATCTGGGCGAGGGTCTGCGTCGATCCGTTACTGTACGAGCCCACCAGCTTGCCGTCGCTCGAGAGGCTGTACGACTGCAGCGTTCCCGATGCCCTCCCGTCCTGGCCCGAGATCGCCGCGGTCTGGAGCCCGGCGTAACCCGTGGTCGATGACATGTCCACGCTGACGCCGCCGACCGTGATGGATCCGCCGGAGGTAAGCGCCCCGCCGGCGAAGGTGAGCGTCGCCGTGCCGGTCGCGCCCGTTCCGTCTGCGCCCGCGACATTCCAACCGGTTGCCGTCTTGGTGAAGGTCAGGTTGAGGTTGCGTGACGCGCCGGCCGCGTCGTACACCCCCTCGGTCTGCGTGAAGGTGGCGCCGACGGCGGCATCCGACGGCAGGTTGCCGGAGAGGGTGGCTTTGGTGGTGGCGACGGCCGGAGCCACCGAGTTGGCCGGCAGCGTGATGGTGCTGAGCGCCGCATTGCCGGCGGGCACCACTCCGTTGGTGGCCGTCCAGCCCTGCACGAGCGCGCCGTCGGGAGCGGCGAGCTGCCCGTTGGCGTCGAACGCGAAGCTGCCGGCGCGCGTGTACGTCGTGTTGCCGCCCGACTTGACGGTGAAGAATCCGTCACCGGAGATCATCATGTCGGTGGCCTTGCCGGTGGAGTCGGTCGAGCCCTGGGTGAAGTCGGTCGCGATGCCGGCCACGTTCACGCCGAGCCCGACCTGGGCGGGGTTGGTGCTGCCGACCACGGTGCTGCTTCCTCCGGCGGGACGGAGCATCTGCGAGAGGGTGTCTTCGAACTGGGCCGAGCCGGCCTTGAATCCGACCGTGTTGACGTTGGCGATGTTGTTGGCGGTGACGTCGAGCATGGTCTGGTGAGCGCGGAGGCCCGAGATGCCGGAATCGAGTGAGCGGAGCATGGCGGAATCCTTTTCTGTGGTGTGGTCGTGCGGACGTTGCTGCTTAGGCGGTCTTGTTGACCGCGGTGAGGGAACTGAGGGCGACGCTGACGCCGCCGATGGTGACGGTCGGCGAGGTACCGCCGAACGAGGCGCCGGTGACCGGGCCCGAGACGGTCGCGCCGGTCGAGTCGAGGTACGACGCGGTCAGGCCGATCAGCTGGGAGGCGGACTGGCGCTGCTGCAGGCTGTAGTTGCTGGTCTGGGTATCCGAGAGGGTGGCCAGCGCCTGCATGGAGGCCAGCTGGGAGGTCTGTGTGATCAAGGTGTTGCTGTCCATCGGGGCGTTCGGGTCCTGCGTCTTGAGCTGCGTGACAAGAAGTTGCAGGAACATCTGCGAGTTCATCTGCGAGTTGCTGACGGGTTTCGTGGATGTTCCAGAGGTGTAGAGCGATGCGGGCGCTCCGTTGTTGCTCGTGGCGGCGATGGTCATGTTCAGCTGCTTCCTTCTAGGCGAGCACATCAAGGGCCGCGGCCCCTGAGCGCAGGGTGATGGATGGGCCCGCGGAGAGCGGGCGCGAGTCGTGTGTGCTGTGTCCCGCTGGGACGGGGCTGTCCCGGCCGGGGTCGCGCGCGAAGGAACCACCCCCGGCGTCGAAGGCGGAGCGACCTCCTCCCGAGCCGTCGGAGGTTCCGGCCGCCAGGCTCAGTGAGGAGTTCATGCCGCCCTGAGACAGATCGCGGCGCAGATCGGGGAGCATCGCGTCGAGCGCGTTCCTTCCGTGCTCGGTCGGTGCGCTCAGCTCGATCCGGATGCCGCTCGCCTCGACATGCGCGCGCACGGTCACGGGACCGACCGCCTCCGGGGCGACGGTGAGAGTGAGCACGTGGGTGCCGGCACCGGCGTCGCGAAGCTGGAACAGTGCCGGGGCCAGCTGAGCGTTCAGCGGCGCGGGCGTGCTCGTGGCCGCCTGTGGACTTGCCGCCTGGTTTGCCGCCGCGACCGTCGAGGTCGGGGTGAGCGTGACCGCGCCCGGCTGAACCCACTGGCCGGGGATCCCCGGCCGGGACTTCACCACCGCCGGCTGAGCGCCATCGGCGGCGACAGCGGCGCCGCTCCCGGTCGCGGCCAGCGGGAGGGCGGCCAGCGGCGTGGCCGTCGCCGGGAGGACAGGCGCCGAGGCCGCTGCCTGCGCGGTGGCGGTCGGCGCAGCTGCCGCGGGAGAGACGCCCCCCGCGTTCGGTGTCGACGGGCCGGAGATCGCGGTCGCCGACCCCGTCGCTGAGGTGGTGCTACCCACCCGCGGCGAGTCCACCGGAACCGGGCCGGGGGAGCCCGTCACCCCGAGAACAGCCGGTGCGCTCGGTTGCGTCGCGGAGGAGACGATGTTCGCCGCGTCTGCTGACGGAGGGACCGCGCCGGACGGCGCGACGGGAGCCAGGGAAGCGGGGAAAATCGCGGCAGCCGAGCCGCCGGCCCCCGCAGCCGAGGCATCGTGCCGACGATCGCGGTGTGCCCCGTGCAGCGCTGCCTTTCCGGTGCCGGCACTGCCGGTGGCAGCGGTCGCGACGAGCGGGCCTCCGGCCGCGACCGCGGAGCCGACAACCTCGGCACCGACGGCAGCGGGCCTCGCCGCGGGCGTGCTCGTGGCCGCCTGTGGACCTGCCGCCTGGTTCGCCGCCGCTCCGTTGCCGACGGTCGACTCGGCGGCAGCCGGCCGATCCGAGCCGGCAGTCGCCGCGCTCGTCGTGGGGGTCGCGGTGGCTGCCGAAGTCGAGAGTTGGCCAGGTGCGGAGGCAGGCCCCGTGGCCGGAGCCGGCGGGGTGCCATCCGCCGTCGCCGTCGCCGTCGCCGATGCGGTCGTCGGCAGGGAGCTTGCCGTGCTGAGTTCGGCGGCGAACACGTCGGGGTTGCTCGCGGGCGTCGAGGTGCGAGCGGACGGGGCGCTCGTTGCATCGAGCGTGGCCGAGCCCACGCCGAGCGCGGTCATCCGCGCCCCTGCACGAGCATCGACTGCATGGTGGCCAGCGTCTGCTGTGCCGCGAGGTCGGAGGCGCTGCTGCCGCTGGCTGATGCGCCGGTCGATCCGCCGGTCGAACCACTCGCCGACGCGCTCGCCGTCATGGCCGACAGTGCGGATTGCAGCATCGATGACGCCGAACCGGTCGACTGCGCCGAAAGCCCCGCCAGCGCGGGGTCGCTCGTGGCGCTCGACAGCAGGCCGAAATCGGCCTGCATGATCGCCTGCACCGTGGCCAGCGCGGCGGCCTGCACCGCAGCACTCGAGCCGACGACGGTCGAGCCCGATGCGGCGGTCGGGCCGGACGCGGTTGCCCCGGAAGCGGCATCCGGCGTTCCCGCGCTCGGAACGATCCGTCGGATGGCCTCGATGCCGGAATCGTTCACCCACAGTTTCTGATCGGTGACGAAACGTCCGGGGGACGGCGCGTGGAGAACGCGGCCGTTGCCCTCGTAGATGGCGATGTGGCCGGCACCCTTGAAGACGATCAGGTCGCCCGGTTGCGCCTGCGCCAGAGACGGGACTGCCGTGCCCATCGCTTCCTGCTGGTGCACGAGACGCGGCAGGGTGATGCCGAGGTCCTTGTACGTCCGTTGCACCAGGCCGGAGCAGTCGAGGCCGTTCGCGCTCGTGCCACCGAAAACGTAAGGCACCCCGAGGTATTTCCGTGCGTCGGCGACCACCTGTGAGCCGGTGACCCCTCCGCCCGGCGCCACTGAAGCTGACAGGCCGGTGGTGGATGCCACGGCCGATGTCGAGGGATAGCCGCCGAGCACGCCGCCGGCCGTCGTCGGGGAGAGCGTGGCGAGAATCTGTTGGAAGGACTCCAGCGTCGAGCTGTCGGACGCGGCGGTGGATGTCGCTCCCGCCGGGAACATTCCGGCGAGGTTCGCCTGCACCTGCTGGAGTGTGCTGAGGATGGAGAGCGAGGTCACGGTTTCACCGTCTTCCCGTTCGCGTGGAAAAGTCTCGAGGAGATCTCGTCGAGATCGTTCTGCTCCACTCGCAGCTCCTCCCGGAACGCGTCCGCGTCATGTCGGGCCTCGAGCTTCTCGAGCGAGACCGTCTTCGCGCGGCTCTCGGCCAGCTGGGCGGAGGTGTCCGTGAGCTGTTGTTCGGCCTCATCGACGAGCACCGTGAGGTCGCCAAGGGTGCTGGACGACGCAGCCCGGGCCGCGGCAGTCCAGCGCAGCACTTCCCAGCCGCCGTTCGACGACGTCAGGCTCGCGAGCGAGTTCTGGGCGAAACGACGACGCGTGGCGACCGCGGCGGCACGGGCCCGCGAGATCGACACCTCGGCGGCGGCCTGGTCCTGCTGAAGCCGACGCAGGCGCAGGAGCGCGGCAAGCGAGAACGGAGCCATCACGAGACTCCCAACTGCTGAACGAGGCCGGCGAGCGCGGACCATGAATGCTCCGCTGCGGATTGCTCGTCGATTCGCTGCGTGAGAAACGCGTCGATCTCGGACTGGTGATCCACCGCGGCATCCACCAGCGGGTTGGCGCCGCCCTGGTACGCGCCGACGTCGAGAAGGTCCTGGACACTGGCGCGCGCCGCCATCACACGGCGCAACACCAGAGCCAGTTCGCGTTGCTCGGGTGTGGTCACCCGGGACGCCACGCGCGAGACCGACGCGAGCGCGTCGATCGCGGGGAAATGGCCGCTCACCGCCAGTTTGCGGTCGAGCACGACGTGACCGTCGAGAATCGAGCGCACGGCGTCGGCGATCGGCTCGTTGTGGTCGTCTCCGTCGACGAGCACGGTGTACATTCCGGTCACAGACCCGATGGGCCCGGTGCCGGCGCGCTCCAACAACCGGGCGAGCAGGCCGAACACCGACGGCGGATACCCGCGGGTGGCCGGCGGCTCGCCGATCGACAGGCCGACCTCGCGCTGCGCGTGCGCGACCCGCGTGACGGAGTCCATCATCAACATGACGTGGGCACCGTCCTCGCGAAATGCGTCCGCGATCCGGGTGGCGGTGAACGCGGCACGCACCCGCATGAGTGCCGGCTCATCGGCCGTGGAGACGATCACGATCGAGCGGGCGAGCCCGTCGGCGCCGAGGTCGTCCTCCAGGAACTCCCGCACCTCGCGCCCGCGCTCACCGATCAGGGCGATTACGGTGACTTCGGCGGCGGTGCCGCGCGCGATCATCGACAGCAGGGAGGACTTGCCAACCCCGGATCCCGCGAAGAGTCCCATGCGCTGGCCGCGGCCGATCGCCGTCAAGGTGTCGAGCGCCCGCACGCCCACTGGCATCGGCTGATCGATGCGGGCGCGCAGCAAAGATGATGGCGCCTCGTTGTCGACCGGAACACGCGTGATTCCACGCAGCGGACCCTTGCCGTCAATCGGGTCCCCGGCGGCGTCGAGGACGCGGCCGAGCAGCCCGGGCCCGACGGGGATCGTCATCGGTCCGCCGGTCGTTCGAACGTCGGTGCCGGCAGTGACCGCGGTCAGCGCGTCCAGCGGCATCGCGGTGACCGCGTCGCGGGCCACCGCGACGACTTCGGCGCGCGCGCCGGTCTCGCCCGCCATCCCGCCACCGATGATCAGCATGTCGCCGATCGCGGCGGGAATGCCGATGACGCGGATTCCGAGCCCGACGACCGAGTCGACCGCTCCGATCCGCTCGGGGTGGGCCGCCGCACGAACCCGGTCGAGCGAGCGCGGACGGTACGGCAGCGTCGCGGTCATCGGGCGACCGCGAGTTCCGCGCGAGCGCGCTCGAGAGCGGTGCTGATCCTGGCGTCGATCCGTCCGTCGGCGATCTCCACCACGGCATCGCCCGGCGACAGGGTGGGGTCCGAGACGAAGCGCAGTTCCGGGACGGTGACCCCGTATGCGCCGAAGACGGCGAGGTCCACGGGGCTCACCCGCACGGCCGTGATCGCGTCGGGGTCCGTGGTCGAGAGTGCGCGCGCGATCGCGGTGCGCGCTGACGAGGTGGCGTCATCCAACTCGCAATCGATGATTGCCGAGGCGAGCTCGATCGCGGCAGCGACGAGCGCCTCGTCGGCATCCTCCAACACCGGCGCCGCGGCGGCCTCGAACTGGCACGAGGCGGTTCGGAGCGCGTCGAGAGCCGCGGTCAGCGCGGTGGCGGCGCCCGCGTGCATGGCTTCGCGTTCCACGCGGGCACGCACGACGGCTTCCTCTGCCTCTGCTTCTGCCGCACGAAGGCCTTCGGCGTAGCCGGCCGCGTACCCGCGGGCGCGGGCGCGGTCGGTCTCCTCCTCCAGCCCTGCGGTGGGGATCGTCGGGTAGCGGAGTTCGGAGAAGGCGATGTCAGCTGACATACTCTTCCTCCTTCTCCTCGTCGTCGGTCCTCTGCAGCGAGATGGTGCCGTCGGCCTCCAGCTCTCGGATCGTTCTGGCGATCTCGGCTCGCGCCTCGTCGACCTGCTTCTTGCGCACGCGCCCGAGGTTCTGCGTTTCGTCGTCGAGGGACTCCCGGTTGCGTTCCGAGATGTTGTCCCGCACGGTCGCGGTCAGCTCCGGTGTCGCGCCTTTGAGGGCCGTCGCCAGCAGAGCGGCGTCGATCCCTCGCAGCACCTGCTGCACGTCTCGGACCTCGAGGCGAACGATGTCGGCGAAGGTGATCATCCTCGATCGCACCTCTTCGGCCAGTTGCGGATCGCGCGCGTCCAGCGCGTCGAGCAGTTCACGCTCGGTCGCGACGTCGGCGCGGTTGATGATGTCGACGAGCGGCTGGACGCCCCCGACCACCTCGGTGCGTTGACGCGGAGCGGCGACGGCCCGAGTCGAACGGCGCAGATGATCGGCCACGATGCTGACCGCCTCCGGGGTCGCCGAACGCATCCCGGCGATCGCCTCGGCGGCATCGAGCTGGGCAGCGGTGTCGAAGTGCGCCAGCACCTGCGAGGCGGTACTCGGCGTGAGGTGGGCGAGCACCAACGCCTTGGTCTCCGGCAGTTCGTTGGCGAGCAGCTGGGAGATCTGCTGGGGATCGGCCCCGTCGAGAAACTCGAAGGACGTGCCTGCCATCGCTGACGAGACGCGGTCGAGGAAACCCGCGGCGCGTTCGGCCCCGTAGGAGGCGTTCAGCAACTCTTCCGCGAACGCCAGCCCGCCGTGGGAGGAACTCGTGCCCTTCTGGGTGTAGGCGTAGAACTCCGCGACGGCCTGGTTCATCAGCGAGCTGTCGACTCTCTGGAGCCTGACGATCTCCGCAATGATTTCGTCGGCTTCGCTCTCCGGCAGAAGCCGCATCACTTCGGCCGCGTTCTGCTGCGACATCTGCATGATGACCAGAGCTGCCGTCTGCACGCCGGTCAGTGTCGTCGGCTCGCTCATACCGGCTGCTTATCGTCCATGAGCGACTGCAGGTACTTGGCGGTGCGTTGCGGATCCGTGGCCGAGAGCCGGTCGATGGTGGCGCGCATCCTGGCAGGCTCAGGCTGTTCGGCGAGCGACTCGAGCGGTAGCGGGTCGACGGGCCCGGGCGCCTGGGCGGAGAGGGGGCTGCCGGTGATGCCGGGGTACTCGGAGAAGTCGATCTCCGGGTTGGAGTCCGGCAGCGTGTGAGCGTTCAGGGGGCCGATGTCGATCGGCGAACCCTCGCGACGCTTCGACGCCGACGACACGAATCGGAACAGCAGGAAGAGTGCGAGGAGCACCCCGAGCACCGTGAGCCCGGTCGTCGCGATCTTCACGATGTTCTGCTGGGTGTCCTGGCCGCTCTGCGCCGCGATCGCCGCGTTGGCCTGCGCCGCTGCCGCCGTGCTGAAGGGAACGACCTGCACCTGCACCTGGTCGCCGCGGGTGGTGTCGACGCCCGCCGCGCTCTCGACCAGCGTCTGGATGCTCGACGCCGTGATGCCCGACGCCGCCGCCTTGTTCACGGCGACGGAGATCGTCTGCCGGTTGATGGATCCGGCGGGGATGGTCGTGGTTTCGGTGGTCTGATCGATGGCGTTGTTCTTGGTGGTGGATGTCGTCCAGCTGCTGTTGGCGCCCGGGGTGGCGGCCCCGGTCGGCACGGCGATGTTGTCGGGTCCGAGAACACCGGTGGCGCCCGTCGATGAGCCGCCGGCCCCGTTGTCGACGGTCGTCGTGTTCTGCTCGTTCAGTGAGGGGGCATTGGTCGGGACCGCGTACGTCTGGGTGACCCGCTGGGCGGATTGGTTCGACAGATCGGCCGACACGACCACCGTCGAGTTCCCGGCGCCGAGCACCCGGTCGAGCATCGCCTGAACGCTGGCCTGGGTGCGCGCCTCGTAGCTCGTCGCCGTGGTGGTGTCCGAGGTGCTGGTGGCGCCGGAGCCCGACAGGAGGGTGCCGTCCGCCGACACCACCGACACATCAGTGGGTTTGAGGTTGTCGACGGATGCCGCGACCAGATGGGTGATCGCCGCCACCTGCGAGGTGCTGAGCGTGGCGTTGCCCTGGGTCTTCACGAACACCGATGCCGTTGTCGGCACCTGCTGCGAGGTGAAGACGGTCTGGTCGGGGATGGCCAGTTTCACGGATGCGGTCTGCACGCCGTTCATCGCCTCGATGGTGTTGGCGAGCTCTCCCTGGAGGGCTCGCTGATAGGTCGTGGTCTGTTGGAACGCCGAGGCCGTGACGCCGAGGGTGTTCAGGAGCCCGTATCCGCTGTTGCTCAGGCTCGGAAGGCCTGCCGCAGCCGCCTTGAGTCGCTCGGAGTCGACGTTCTGCTGGGGCACAAGGATCGTGTTGCCTCCGTCGGCCAGCTGGTACGGAACGCCGTCGGTATGGAGCATGGTGGTGATCGATCCGGCATCGGTGGCGGACAGGCTGGTGAAGAGCGGCGAGTAGCTCGGCTGGCTGAGCCACGCGGTGAGCCCGCCGCCGCCGACCAGGAGCACGGCGAGTCCGATGATCGCGATGGTGCGCTGCCCGACGGTGAACTCGCGGAGCGTGTGCGTGAGGCGGCGGAGGGTCGCTGTGAGAGCGGGAGGCATCAGGCACTCATATTCATGATGCCGTTGAAGGCGTCGATCGCGCGGTTACGCACCGAGGAGACCAGTTGCACCTCGACCTGGGCGCGCGTCGCGGCGATGGTGGCCTGCGCGATGTCCGGCAGATTCCCGGTGGCCGCTTGAATGTTGAGCTGGTTCGACGTGGCCTGGGTGGCCTGCACCGAGTTGAGAGCGTCGACCAGGGCCGAGCCGAAGGAACCGGACCCGCTGGTGGGTGCCGTGGCGGCAGCTTGGGTGACCGACTGCATGCTCGTGGGGCCCGCGATCGAGGAGATCGAGGAGATGGACGGGATCGACATCAGTTGCCCTTTCCGATGGCAATGGCAGCCTGATAGGTGGTTTGCGCGTCCGACACGACCTTGGCATTGGCTTCGTATGCACGTTGGGCCATGATGAGCTGGCCCATCTGAGAGCCCAGGTCGATGTTGGGCACTCTGACGTTGCCATTCGCATCGGCGAGGGGGTTGGTCGGGTCGTTTTTGATGAGGCCGGCGGCATCGCCGAGCGCCGTGCCCTTGACGAAGACGCCCGAGGTGCCGATCCCCGCTTGTGCCACGACGTAACGGGCTTGGAAGGCGGGACCGCTCGTCGGGGTGACGTCGTTCATGTTGGCGATGTTGTCCGAGATGGCGTTCAGCCACTGCCGGTTGACGTCGAGTCCGGAGCCGGCGATGCCGATCGCATTCATGCTCATCAGTTGACGCTCAGTGCGGGGACGACCGCGGTGAGCTCTTTGCCGATCGCCTGACTGGCGAACTGGTACTGGAGCACCGTGTTGGCGTTGGTGATGACCTCGGTGTCGAGGTTCACGTTGTTGCCGTCGAGCTGGGTCGGTTCCAGCGAGAGGCCCTTGGTGGGCGTGACGATGCCGCTTCCCGCCTGGACGGATGCCGCGAGCGCGGATTCGAAGGAGACCGTCTGTGCCCGGTAGTTGGGCGTGTTGATGTTGGCGATGTTGTTCGCCGTCGCCGATTGCCGGGCCGACAGGCCGGCGAGAGCACTCGAGAGTGCGTTGATGGAGACCGAATCGAGCATCGGGACCTGACTTTCGCGCAAGTCGAACAAGGACGGGCGGCCGATCCCTGGCCTACTGCATCGAGCGATCCTGCTCTACAGAGAGCTATCGGTCAGCCACGCGACCCCGTAAGGCATGCGCGCGGAATTCTTTGTCAGGGAGGGCGTCAGCCGACCTGGTCGAGGTAGACGGGATGAGCGTCACCCGTGCCGCGGATGGAGTGCAGAATCTCCAGATGCTCTGCCACCAGCCGTTTGGTTGCCTGGATGCGGGGGAGCTCGACCGTGTAGTCCTCGAGGATCGCCCGGGCGCGCGGAACAAGACTCTCCGGGATGGGGCCGACCGGCCCGATCCCGGCACAGATCTCCTCGATCGTCCAGATGCCCGATGTGCTGTTGCCGAGCCCGAATCCGGCCCGTGACCGTACCAGCTGGCGATCGAGCTCGTCCAGCAGCGCCACCCAGCGGCTCAGCGGCTCAGCCAACGGCGGACAGTCGGGCGGGCGTCGGCTCGGTGGCCGCGGCATCGCGGGCGGTGTGCCAGGCCATGCGGAGCGGCTCGAGGAGTTCAATCGCCTCGAGGGTCGGCTCGATGTCGCGCCAGGCATTGCCTGTGCGCAAGATACCGAGCACATAGACGTAGAGCGACAGGAGCGCGGGCCCCCCGCTCCAGAGCTCCGGCTTCAGGGTGGCCGCCAGCTCGGTGAGGATGTCCTGCGCGTGGACGAGGTGTCTACTCGCCTCGATCCATTCTCCGCGACTCTGGCACTTCTCGGCCCACTGCAGGTCGAGCAGCAGCCGGTCGTAGAGCATCGTGAGCGCCTGAGCCGGTGAGGCGGAGGTGATGGAATCGCGCACATATGCCGCGCGCGCGTTTGCTCCTGTTGCGATCGACATCAGTGTCCCGTGCTCGAGATGGTGGTCGGGAACTGCTGGCTGAGCCAGGTGGACTGGGTTTTGAGCGCAGACAGCTGGCTCTCCATCGCCGCGAAGGTTGACTCAAGTGTGGCCTGGCGACTCGCCAGTTCGACGGTCCAGGCGCTCACTTGGCTGTTCAGGCCGCCGATGTCGCTGGCGAGGCTCGAGACTCTGCTGGTCAGCGCACCGACCACCGGATCGGACTGCGCCGTCGCCTGCGCGGCGACGGCGGTGGAGATGCTCTGCATCATGGCGTGGGTTCCGCTGGGATCCGCGGCAAGCGCCGCTTGGAATTTGGTCGCGTCGAGGGTGATCGAGCCGTCCTGGTGCGTGATGATGCCGATGCTCGCCGGTGACGCGCCGCTCGCCGGCTGCGCGATCGTGTTGAAAAGTGCGTATGACGCGTTTCGGATCAGGCTGTCTCCGGTGAAGGGGCCGCCGGACGTGGTGACGTTCCCTGATGCGTCGGTACTTGACGTGACCGCGCTGCTCGAGGCGATCGACTGCAGCAGTGAGTTGACCGACGAGACCAGAGTGGCCGCCGCGTTCGTGATGGTCGCGTTGTCCTGCGCGATGGTGAGCGTGACGGGTGTTGCGGATGCCTTCGAGACCGTCACGGTCACTCCGGGAAGAAGGTCGGCGAAGGTGTTGCTCGTCGAGCTGACTGTCTGCGCGGCCGAGGTTCCTGCCCAGAGGGTGACGGCGGCATCCGATGCGGTCTGGATGGTGGCCGCCCCGGGCTGCGTGAGCAGGTTCGGCGCTGTACCGGCGGTGACGCTGCTCGGAGACCCTCCATAGAAACCGAACGCACCCGAGGCGCCGGTGTGGGAGGACGTGAGTTGAAGCCGGTAGAGTGCCGCACCCGTTGTCGCATCGGTCCCCGATGCGACGGCGATCGCGGAGACTCCCGCGGAAGATTGGTTGATGGCGGTGGCGATGTCGGCGACGGAGCCGGACGCCGGCTGGACCTGGACCTGGGTGCCGGTGCTCCCGACGATCGTGAAAACGGGGACGGTGCTCGAATCCGACATCGGGGCGGTGACATCCACTTGGGCGGCCGCCACCGAATCGACCGAAAAGGAGACGGTTCCGGCGCTCGCGTTCGTGGTGGTGGTGGCGCTGACGCTCGGGTCCGAGCTGGCAGTGGTGAAGACATTCCATGCGTTGCTCGCGGCATCGGCCGTTGCCAGGGTCGCGAGGTTGGCGTAACCGGCGTTCAGTGACTGGAGTGCCGTGCGAAGCGTGGTGTCGGTGGCGACCTGCTGCTGCAGGGCGTCCTTGGGAGCCGACTCGGCCGCGATCTGTGCGGCGACAAGCGCGGAGGTGTTCAACCCGCTGACAAGCCCCGAAAGCACGGATGCGCCGGCGGTGTTTGTCGACGTTGTCACATTTGTGGTGGTCACCGCGTCCGCTCCTTCGTGTCGGCTGGGCTCCAGGGAAGTGCCCGGCGGCGGAGAGGAGACGGTTCAGGTCTTCTCCGCCGCCGGACGAGGGTGGCGATTTAGCCGAGGAGCTTCAGGATGCCCTGCGGCAGCTGGTTCGCCTGAGCGAGGATCGCCGTCGCGGCCTGCGACTGAACCTGCTGACCCGTGAAGATCACCATCTGCTTGGCCATGTCGGTCGACGTGATCTGCGAGCTGGCGGAGTTCAGGTTCTGCGATGCCACGTTCACCGACGCGATGGCGCTCGTGAATCGGTTCTCGGTCGCACCCAGGTTTGCCTGCGCGGTGGAGACGGTGCCCAGCTGGGTGTCGATGGTCGAGATCGCCGCGGTTGCTCCGGTGTTCGTGGAGAAGTCGAGCGTTCCGAGACCGGTCACGACAGCGCCGACGTTCGCGGTGGACAAGTCGACTGCGATGG
The DNA here is from genome assembly GCA_019351995.1 of Acidobacteriota bacterium. Classification (GTDB taxonomy): domain Bacteria; phylum Actinomycetota; class Actinomycetes; order Actinomycetales; family Microbacteriaceae; genus Lysinimonas. The sequence goes on along the minus strand of JABBOD010000001.1, from coordinate 89,798 downwards.
TGTTGTCCGCCGTGCCGTTGGCACCGACCTGGAAGTTCAGCACGCCAGCGGTTCCGCCGGTGCCATCGAGCAGGTGGATGCCGTTGAAGGTCGTTGCCGTGCTGATTCGCGTGAGTTCCGACGTGATCTGGGTGGCTTCCGTTCCGATGTCAGCGCGAGAGGACGTGCTGTTCGAGTCGTTGGCCGCCTGGACCGCCAGGTCGCGCAGACGCTGCAGCATGCTCGTCACCTGGGTGAGAGCACCGCTCGCGGTCTGAACCACATCGAGGCCGGACTGCGCGTTGGTGGCGGCGACGTTCAAGCCGTTCACCTGCGAGGTCAGGCCGGTCGAGATGGCCAGGCCGGCTGCGTTGTCGCCCGCCGACGTGATCGCGTTACCGCTCGAGAGCTTCGCGATGGACGAGGTGAGCTTGTCCTGTGCGTTGGTCAGGTTCTGGTATGCGTTGAGTGCTGCGATGTTGTTGGTGATGCTGAGTGCCATTTTGTTCCTCCGTGATGTGGCGTTGTACGCCAGCCCATCCGTGGGCTGACATGAAAGACTTTCGGTCGGGTCCGGATTCGCGTTAGCAGTTCGCGAAAACTATTTTTCCGGAATCCCGACGCGGCTAGGACGCGGCCGCTTCCCAGACGGGAGTCGGGCGCACGAGGCCCGCGAGGCCGAGGCCCGCGGTCTGTGCCAGGCGGGACAGGTAGGCGCTGCGGCGCGACTCCGCGATGCGAGAATGACGAGCCGCGCTGACCTCCTCGTCGTCGGCATAGTGCGTTTCGAGGCCGTCGCGGAGCAGACGGATTCCTTCGGAACGCTGCTGGGAGATGGCGGAGTGCGTTGCGCCCAGTTCCTCGGCGAGCTCTTTGACGGTCCGATCGTTGAAGTAGATCTCGGTGACGATGTAGCGCATCTTCTCGGGGAGGGCGTCAACGGCGGCACGAACGATGCCGGCGCGCTCCGAGGTGACGAGAGATTCTTCGGGAGACGACATCTCGGCGGCGAGCTGATCGCCGACGCTTTCGTCGAGAGAGCTCACTGAACGCGAGGCGTCCGCCAAGGCTTCGGCGGCGGATGCGCGATCGACGCCGAGTGCCGACGCGACCTCGTCGATGGTGGCGTCGCGTCCGAGGGCGGCGGTCAGTGTCTCCTTGACCTCGAGCACCTCGCGGATGCGGTGGCGTACCGTTCGCGTCGCCCAGTCGGAGGAACGCATCTCGTCGGCGAATGCGCCGAGGACGCGGCGACGAGCGTAGGCACCGAAGGGGACGCCGAGGGTCGGGTCGAAAGCCTCGGCGGCCGTGATCAGGGCCAGGGCGCCGGCGGAAGCGAGATCGTCACGTGACAGGTGCGTGGCCCGGCCCCAGACCTCGGAGACGAGGTAACCGACGAGCGGCAGGTTCTCCACGACAAGCGCGTTGCGCGCGGTGCGATCCATCACGAAACTCCTGAACAATATCTGGACACAAAAGCAACTTGCGTTCAACATTCGGGATGGATGTCGTGGTGGTGCGAGGCGCGGATCGAGCGGGTAAGCGATCGGTCTGCGCCACGACGAATGGTGCGGTGCGGATCGGGCGGGTGCTCGAGTCGCGATCATGCGGGTGCGGCTACTGCTGGTGCTTGGGTAAGCGGCCCGCCGCCGAAGCGGTGGGAATGTCATGATCTTGGCGTACCGCCGCGCACGCCCTGTAGACCCCAGAAGTGGAGCCCCCCGGAATGGTTGCGCGCTCTGGCGCAGGGGGCGCCGGAGCTGTGCTAAGTTCGCGCGCTCGTCGCCCGCGCCGCGTGCGGGATCCTTACTCATTTGGCGTGCGCGGCTCTCCGCGCCGGGCCTTGAGCGGATCCGATCGACGGCGAGCGCTAACCGCTCACGGGGGCGCGACCGATGGTCACTAGTGACGACGCCGCGTGGGTGCGTCACACTGGAGCGAGGGCCGGAGATTGTTGCTGACCGAATCACAGGAAGTGGAGCCGATGGGCGCACAGGAACTCTCTGCGCTCCTCTGGCGTGAGCGTGAGCTCCTCGAGATGCTGGTGTTCAAGCTCGAGGAGGAGAAACTCCTTCTGACCGCCGGGGCGAGCCGCTGGCTTCCCTTCGCGACCCGCGAGGTCGAGCAGGTCATCGAGCGCCTCCGCGAGAACGGCATCGAGCGGGCGATGGAGGTCGCGGTCGTCGGAGAGGAATGGGGCACCGGCGATGATCCGTCTCTTCGGTCCGTGATCGAAGCGGCCCCCACCGAGGCGTGGCGCGATAACTTCACCGGCCACCTGATCGCCCTCTCGGAGCTCGCCTCGTCGATCGCCGAACTGCGGGACGCCAACGTGAAGTACCTTCGCGCGGCTGCTCGAGTCACTCAAGAGACCCTCGCCACCATGTCGTCAGAGCCCGGCACCTATGACGCCCGCGGCCACGCAGGAGACGGCCCGTCGACCGCGCACCTCTTCGACGGGAAGATGTAGGAATGGTCAGCTCGTTCGGAGCTCTCAACACCGCGTATACCGGCCTCGTGGCGGCTCGGCAGGGTCTCACCGTGGTCGGCGACAACATCAGCAACTCCACCACCGTCGGCTACTCGCGGCAGACCGTGACGACCTCGTCGATGACGCCGGCATCGACCTCCGGATTCGTCAACCCCCTCGCCGTGGGCGACGGGGTGTCGGTCGACGGTGTCGCGCGCGTCGACAGCGCCCTGGTCGATGCCCAGCTGCGCGTCACCTCCGCGGCCGACGGCTATGCGCAGGAGACCGCGACCCAGCTGAGCTCGATCGAGAGCGCGTTGAACGAGCCGGGCGCCAACGGCCTCTCCTCCTCGCTGCAGAACTTCTGGTCGGCGTGGCAGAACGTCTCCAACACCTCCACCTCCCCCTCGGCGGCCACGACCGTCATCGCTGCGGGGACGCAGGTCGCCGGGCAGTTGGCTGCCGGGTACACCGCGGCATCCCAGCAGTGGGGCGCGGTGCGTTCCAGCGTCGACACCACCATCTCGAGCATCAACACGGCCGCCGAACAGCTGGCCACCCTGAACGGCCAGATCCGCTCCATCACGGCGTCGGGCGGCAACGCGAACGGCCTGATGGACAGCGTCGGAACGCTCGCGCAGACTCTCGCCAACCTGAGCGGTGCCACGGTCCGTGGCAACCGGGACGGCAGCGTCGACGTGCTGCTCGGCGGGAACCCGCTCGTGGAGGGCACGACGGTGCACTCGATCGCGGCAACGGGATCGGGAACGCTCGCGGGGGCGTCGAGCTCCCCCGTGACCGTCGGATTCGTCGACAACCCAGCGGCCACCGCCGCGGTCTCGGGAGGAAAGCTGGGCGCCGACCTCGCCATGCTGGCGCCCGCGAATCCCGGGGGGACGGGGGGCGCGATCGCCGAAGCGGCGGCGAAGTACAACAGTCTCGCCACCTCGGTGGCGAGCTCGGTGAACTCGATCATGCAGACCGGCTCCAACGCCGCGGGAACGACGGGGCTCTCGTTCTTCGCGCTCGACCCCGCGAAGCCGGCAGCTCTCGGCCTCAGCGTGATTCCGACCGATGCGACCGGGATCGCCGCCGCCACGCCCGGGGCGGGTGCCGCCAACGGCGACATCGCGAACTCGATCGCCGCCCTCACCAACTCGACGACGGGCGTCGACAGTCAGTGGGAGAGCTTCGTGGTGCAGATCGGTGTCGCGTCGAACGCCGCAAGCAGCAACGCGTCGCTCACCGCGACGGGGCTCGCCACCGCCGCATCCGCGCAGTCGTCGTACTCCTCCGTCAACACCGACCAGGAGACGACGAACATGCTGATGTACCAGAACGCCTTCAGCGCGGCCGCTCGGGTGATGACCACCCTCAATGACATGCTCAACACGCTCATCAACAAGACCGGATAGGGACGAATCCCATGATCACGCGCGTGACGGATCAGATGATCTACGCCAACTCGCAGGCGAACCTTCAGGCCCAACTTCAACAGTTGTCCACCTTGCAGAACCAGGCATCCAGTGGCAACGCCATCAGCAAGCCGTCGGACAATCCGACCGGGATCGCGATGTCGCTGGCGCTCAAGCGCGAGCAGGCCGCCAACGCCCAGTACGCCGGCAATGCCCAGGATGCGAGCAACTGGCTGACCGCGGTCAGCGGTGCGCTCAGCTCCTCGGTCACCGCCCTGCAGAGCGTGCGATCGCTTGTCGTGGGAACGGGCGATGCGACGCTGTCGGCGACGGCCAAGGGAGCGATCGTCTCGCAGTTGCAGGGGTTGAAGGCCCAACTGCTCAGCCAAGCGAACACCAGCTACCTGGGGCGCCCGGTCTTCGCGGGCAACTCCGACGCGGGGGCGGCGTTCAACGGGACGAGCTACAGCTACACGGGCACCCCGGGGGCCACGGTGAGCCGCTCGATCAGCGCCACCTCGACGGTCTCGGTCAGCGGAGACGGTGCCGCGACCTACGGCACCGGCAGCAACTCGGTGTTCGCCCTGATCGACACCATCGTCAGCGGCATCCAGTCCGGTACCGCCGTGACGTCGCAACTCAGCGCGATCGACTCCCGCATCTCCGCGGTGTCGGCCCAGCAGTCGGCGGTCGCGGCGAACTACAACCAGGTTCAACAGGGGCAGGCAACTTTGACCGCACAGGCGACATCCCTCACCACCCAGCGTTCCAACGTCGACGGGGTGGACCTGACCAAAGCGCTCGTGGAGCTCTCGGCCCAGCAGAACGCCTATCAGGCCGCGCTCGGTATCACGAGCAAGGCGCTGCAGCCGACCCTGATGTCGTTCCTCCGATGACCGCGCTGACCTTCGTGGAGTCGCCTCCCGGACTCGCCCCGCTGCTCGATTTCACGCTGGATGAGGTGGAGGGCGCGCACGGTTTGCACACCCTGCGTTCGGCAGACGCGCCGGATATCCGCCTCTTCGTGCTCGACGCCCCGGTTTTCCTGCCGTGGTACCTGCCGGCCTTCGACGAGGAGAGTTACGACTCCATCGGGTCGAGCAGTGACGACGTGGATGTGTTGGTGGTCACGCGGATCTCCGACGGGTCGCCGATCGTGAATCTGATGGCCCCGGTGCTGGTGAACCGCACAACGGGAGCAGCGCGGCAGGTCATCCTGAGCGAGGAGTGGCCGCTGGCGGCCGCCCTCGCTCAGCCGGGTGCCGCGTAGCGGGAGGCGCCTCAGACGCGTTCAGTCGTAGCTGCGGTGGATCAGATGCGTGAGTACCACGGCGCTGCGCGTGTGATCCACGCTGGGCGCGATCCGCACCCGTTCCAGCGCATCCTCGAGTGAGGGGATATCACGCGAGCGGATGTGGACCATCGCGTCGGCGGAGCCCGTGACGGTCGATGCATCCACCACCTCGGGGATACCCGAGAGGATTCGCTTGAGCTCATCGGGGGCGACGGTTCCCCGGCAGAACAGCTCGACGTACGCTTCGGTTCCGAGTCCGTCGACGGCCGGATCGACCTGGATCGTGAAAGAACGGATGACGTTATCGGCGACCAGCCGATCGACTCGGCGCTTCACCGCCGAGGCCGAGAGACCCACACGCTCGCCGATGTCGCCGTAGCCGGCGCGCGCGTTCAGGCGAAGCAGGTCGAGGATGCCGTAGTCGAGATTGTCCACGAGATAACAGGGTACGGCGATTTCTTGCATGAGGGAAGCCAATCACGCTGATTCAGTGCGCCTGAAGCTCTGAACGTCCGGATGTGTGCGTGACACACTGAAGGCATGACCTTGACCCACCCCTCTGCTTCCGCGCCCGAGCGCGTCGCCACCACCCGCACCGTTCTGATGTGCCGGCCGGACTTCTTCACCGTCAGCTACCGCATCAACCCGTGGATGAATCCCCAGGACCCGACAGACACCGGTCTGGCCGTGCGTCAGTGGGAGACGCTCTACGCGAAGTACCTCGAGCTCGGGTTCGAGGTGCACCTGATCGACGGTGTGGCAGGTCTGCCCGACATGGTCTACGCGGCGAACGGCGGTTACGTGCTCGACGGCATCGCCTACGGGGCCAAGTTCCAGTACCCGGAGCGTCAGCCGGAGGGTCCCGCCTACATGGAGTGGTTCGCCGCGAACGGCTTCACGGTGGCCGAGCCCGTCTCGACCAACGAGGGAGAAGGCGACTTCCTGCTCGTCGGCGACACCATCTACGCGGGGACCGGATTCCGCAGTGATGCCGCGAGCCACGATGAGCTCCGCAAGCTCTACGGTCGCGAGGTCGTGACCTTGACGCTGGTCGATCCGAGCTTCTACCACCTCGACACGGCCTTTGCCGTGCTGGACTCGAATGGCGGCCCCGGCTCGGTCGCCTACCTGCCGAAGGCTTTCGACGACGCGTCGCGCGCGATCCTCGAGGACCGTTTTCCCGATGCCATCTTGGTCAACGACGAGGATGCCGCCGTGCTCGGCCTCAACTCCTTCTCCGACGGCAAGAACGTGGTCATCGCGTCGCGTGCCACCGACTTCGAGCGCCAACTGCGCGAGCGCGGCTTCACCCCGCACGGTGTCGACCTCAGCGAGCTGCTGCTCGGCGGCGGCGGCGTGAAGTGCTGCACGCTGGAGCTGCGCCGATGACGAGATTCGTCGGTGTCCGCGACATGGTGCGCTGGGTTTCCTCGCGGGCCCCGCAGGCGGTCATCGCTGGCATGGTCGACTACCTCGACGAGGACTTCCGGCGCTGGGAGCAGTTCGAACGGGCTCCGCGAGTGGCCAGCCACACGCCATACGGGGTCATCGAGTTGATGCCGACGAGTGATTTCGAGAAGTACGCGTTCAAGTACGTCAACGGACACCCATCCAATCCGACGCTCGGATTCCAGACGGTGACGGCTTTCGGTCTCCTCTCGGACGTGCGCAACGGCTACCCGATCCTTCTCGCGGAGATGACTCTTCTCACTGCGCTCCGGACGGCGGCCACCTCGGCGCTGGTCGCTCGTCAACTCGCGCGACCCGATTCCACGGTCATGGGCATGATCGGCTCGGGCAGCCAAGCGGAGTTCCAGGCTCTCGGCATGCGCGCAGCCCTGGGGATCAACACCTTGCGGGTCTGGGACACCGACCCGCTGGCGATGCAGAAGTTCGTTCGCAACCTCGAACCACTCGGCTTCGACATTCGGATCGCGAGCAGCGCCGCCGACGCGACGGCAGGCGCTGACGTCGTCACCACCTGCACCGCCGATAAGGCACTCGCGACGGTGTTGCGGGACGACATGGTGCAACCCGGCATGCACATCAACGCCATCGGGGGGGACTGCCCCGGGAAGACGGAACTCGACCCCGCGATCCTCGACCGTTCGACGGTGTTCGTCGAACACACCGCGCAGACCCGCATCGAGGGTGAGATCCAGCAGAAGCCCGAGAGCTTCCCGGTCACCGAGTTCTGGCAGGTCCTGACCGGGGACGCGCCGGGCCGCGTTGCGGCGGATCAGATCACCGTGTTCGACTCCGTCGGGTTCGCGATCGAAGACTTCACGGCACTGCGGTATCTCTCTGACCAGGTGCTCGGCACCGAGTACGAGGTCCAGATCGACCTGGTCGCCGAGCCGGACGACCCGAAGGATCTCTTCGGCATGGTCGGCGTTCTGGCTCCGATCGTCTGAGCGGCGAGCGCGGAGAGCCTGCACCGTCAGATCGGCTGGACCGTGCACCCGGACTTCGTCGGGAATGGTGACGCGACGTGCGGTACCGGGCTAGTACCGATATTGGTACCATCCCGCTATGGCAACCAATCTGCGGCTCAAGCCCCGGGCCGAAGCGGCACTGCGCGAGCGTGCGGCCAGCACCGGACGCTCGCAGCAGGAACTCATCCGCGACGCGCTCGACCAGTACCTCGGCCTCGTCGACGTGCCGCCCGTCGCGCGGCAGCGCTCACGTGAGGAGCTCTACACTGCGGGGCTCCTCGTCCCCCCGCGCGAACCCATGCGGCATGTCGAACAGCCACTCGATCTTGGAGGGCACACCATGATGGAGCTCCTTGACCGCGATGATCGCTTCTAAGTGCGCGTCTATCTCGATAGCAGTGCAATCCTGAAGCGAGTCGTGACCGAGCTGGAGTCGCAAGCTTGTCGCGAGGCTCTTGAGGGCTTTGCCCGTGATGGCGACGAACTCGTATCTTCCAACTTGGCATGGATCGAAGTATCACGGACCATACGGAAGCGTCTCGAAGAAGAGTCGCCGAGACGAGTCATCGACGTGATCGAGACTGCGATGACGGGCATCTACCAGTTCGCCATCACCGACCAAGTCATTGACATCGCCCAACGCCTCGGGCCGGTCACGCTGCGAAGTCTTGACGCCATCCATCTCGCCTCTGCCAATCTCCTCGGCGTTGACCTGATTTGCGGCTACGACCAGCGGCTGCTGGTCGCGGCCGAGGAGTACGGCTTCCGCACCCTGTCGCCGGGGCTCGTCTGACCGCCGCGCTGACACGTCGACCGATGGCACCGGGTGATCTGGATGACGTCTTCGCCTCGCGGCGTCTGGGTCCTGGCCGACACGGTGACCGCGCTGCTAGCGTCGGCGAGGTGGAAGCCCCTGCCCCGCTGAGCTACGTCTTCGCCTCGCCGGTTGCCACGGAGCGGCTGACGTTGCGCTTGATGACCGCGGACGACGTGAATGACGTGGCCGCGTACCAGGGCCGCGAGGACGTCTGCCGCTACCTGCTGCACGGCCCGCGCAGCCGGGAGGAACTCGTCCCCAAGATCGCGGAGTGGGGCGCAGCGACCCGGATGACACGGGACCACGATTACCTGCAGCTGGCGATCCAACTCGCTGATCGCGTCATCGGGCACATGTTCCTGCGGATCGCGAGCGCGGAGAGCCTGCAAGGCGAGATCGGCTGGACCCTGCATCCGGACTTCTTCGGCAATGGCTACGCGAGCGAGGCCGCGCGCGCGACCCTCCGGCTCGCGTTCGACGACATCGGCTTGCGCCGGGTTCGAGCCGAACTCGACCCGCGCAACGACGCGTCGATTGCGCTCTGTGTGCGGCTCGGGATGCGGCACGAGGCATCCTTCCGGCAGGACATGTGGCTGAAGGGCGAGTGGGCGGACACGGGCGTGTACGCGCTGCTCGTCCAGGAGTGGAGGGCGGGCGCGCGCGACCGCCGCGCGAGGGACCGGTCGTAGGATCGCGACATGGACCTCTCCGCCGCTGAACGAGACGCCGCCGATCCGCTCTCGGGCTACCTCGCCCGCTTCCTGCCCGCACCGGGGGTGGCCGCGTATCTGGATGGCAACTCGCTCGGGCGGCCGCTCTCGGCATCCGTCGAGCGTGTCGAATCGGTGATGCGTACCCAGTGGGCCGAGCGGCTGATCCGCGGCTGGGATGAGGGCTGGATGGACCTGCCGGTGCGGATCGGCGATGAGCTCGGCCGTGTGGCGCTGGGGGCGGCATCCGGCCAGACGGTGATCGGCGACTCGACGACCGTGCTGCTCTACAAGGTGATCCGGGCCGGGATCGGGCTGCGCCCCGGCCGGGACGAACTCGTCATCGACCGAGACGACTTCCCGACCGACCGCTACCTGGTCGAGACGATCGCCGCCGACCGGGGAATGACCGTGCGCTGGATCGACGAGGGCGATGTCACCCCCGAGCGCGTTGCCGAGGTGGTGAGCGAGCGGACGGCGGTCGTCATCGTGTCGAGCATCGCGTACCGCTCCGGATTCCTCGCCGACATTCCCGCGATCACCCGGCTGGTGCACGACGCGGGGGCTCTCATCCTCTGGGATCTCTGCCATTCGGCTGGAGTCCTCCCCCACGAGCTCGACGCGTGGGGCGTCGACTTCGCGGTCGGCTGCAGCTACAAGTACCTCAATGGCGGCCCGGGCGCGCCCGCCTTCGCCTACGTGCGCGCGGATCTGCAGAACGAGTTCCGGCAGCCGATCGCCGGGTGGCTCGGCTCGGCTCGGCCGTTCGAGATGGGGCAGGGCTACGAGCCGGGTCCCGGGATGCGGCGGGTCCTCAGCGGCACCCCGCCGGTTCTCGGCATGGTCGGCCTGCAGGACACGCTCGCGCTCCTCGACGAAGCCGGGCTGGCGGGCATCCGGGCCAAGTCGATCGCGCTGACGGAGTTCGCGATCGCCCTCGCCGACGAGCTCCTCCCGGATGCCGTGCTCGCCACCCCCCGAGATCCCGACCGCCGCGGATCCCACATCACCCTCGACCACCCGGCCTTCGCCGCGATCATGCCGCGCCTCTGGGAGCGCGGCGTGATCCCGGACTTCCGGCGGCCCACCGGCATCCGGCTCGGCCTGTCGCCGCTGTCGACCTCGTTCGCCGAGGTCGAACTCGGGATTCACGCGATCGCCGAGGAGCTAGCCGCCCATCGCTAGGCTCTCGGCATGAGCTCCGGGCCCCAGCTTCATGTGCGGATGCGCGCCCGCAGCAGCACGGAAGCACACCGTGCGTCGAGCCCGCTCGAGCTGCTCTTCGATCTGACCTTCGTGGTGGCGATTTCGTCGCTTGCGGCGGAGCTGGCGACGTCCATTGTGGACGGCCACCCGCTCACCGCGATCGTCCCCTACCTCATGGTGTTCTTCGCCATCTGGTGGGCGTGGATGAACTTCACGTGGTTTGCGTCGGCGTTCGACACCGACGACGTGCTGTACCGGATCTTCACCCTCGTGCAGATGGCGGGCGTGCTCGTGCTCGCCGCCGGTGTTCCCGCCGCCTTCACGGGTTCGCACTATCTGGCGATCACCCTCGGCTACGCGATCATGCGGGTCGGCCTGATCGCCCAGTGGGTGCGAGCGGGACTCGAGCACCCCGAATCTCGCCGGCCCGCCTGGCGCTACGCCGGTGGGATCGCGCTCGTGCAGCTCGGCTGGGTGCTTCGTCTGCTCCTGCCGGCAGAGTTCGGAATCGTCTCGTTCGTCGTGCTCGCCGTGCTGGACATGTCGGTGCCGCTCCTGGCGGAGCGCGGCGCGCGGACCTCGTGGCATCCCGGCCACATCGCAGAACGGTACGGGCTGTTCGTGATCATCCTGCTGGGCGAGAGCGTTGCCGCGGCGACGGCCGCCATGCAACGCGCGCTCGCGGCGGGCGGCGTGACTCCGTCACTCGTGATGGTGGGTGTGGCGGGGCTCGCGCTGCTATTCGCGATCTGGTGGATCTACTTTCTCGCGCCAACCGAGCGCGGCCTCACCGCACGCCCCAGCTACGCGTATTTCTGGGGCTACGGCCACTGGTTCCTGTTTGCGGCGATTGCCGCAGTCGGGGCCGGGATCGAGGTGGCGGTCGAGGGTGCCGCGCATCCGCTCCTGATCGGTTCGGTGGCCACGGGGTACGCCCTGGCGGTCCCGGTTGCCCTGTTGTTTGTGCTGCTTTATGTGCTGCACCGGCCGCTGGTCGACGACTCGGAGGTTCCGGGGCGCGTGGTGCTTCCCGCCGCGGCGCTGGCGCTGATCATTCCTGTGGCCGCCCCGGTCGTCGGCGTGCCGGGAACGGTCGCGCTGGTGGCTGTGGACGGAGCGCTGGTGGTCGTCGGCACGATCGTGGTCGGCCGCGCGCGTCAGCGGGCGACCCCAGCGGCCATCCCGGCGCGCGGCTAGCCTGAAGACGTGTCTGTTCTGACCCCCGAACTCCTGGACCGCATCCGCTCCCGCGCCGCCGGCTACGACCGCGACAACGCCTTCTTCACCGAAGATCTGGAGGAGTTGCGCGCCGCCGGCTACCTCGCGCCGCGCAGCCTGCTCGAGACCGCGCGGGATCAGCGTCTGCTTGCCGCCTACGCTCCGGCGACCGCGCTCGGCGTCAACATGCACCTCATCTGGATCGGCGTGGCGCGGGTCTTGCACGACCGGGGCGACACCAGCCTCGACTGGATGCTCGAGGATGCCGCGAACGGCGAGCTCTTCGCCTTCGCCATCAGCGAGGGCGGCAATGACCTCGTGCTCTGGGACTCGCTGGTCGAGGTCGAGCGCGTCGACGGCGGCTTCGCCTTCACGGGCACCAAGGTCTTCACCTCGCTCTCCCCGGCGTGGACACGCCTCGGGATCTTCGGCAAGCAGACGACCGGTGAGGGCACGGAGGGCGGCCCTCGCCTGGTGCACGGCTTCCTGCGTCGCGAGACCCCGGTAACCCCCATTGCAGGTGTCACGACTCTGAGCGACTGGAACACCCTGGGGATGCGGGCGACCCAGAGCAACACGACACGGCTCGACCATGCCGTCGTACCCGACGCTGACGTGTCGCGCTTTCTTCCCGTCGGCCCGAACGGCAACCCCTTCGTCTTCGGGATCTTCTCCAACTTCCTGCTGCTGATGGGATCGGTGTACGCCGGCATCGCCGACCGCGGGCTCGAACTGGCGGTCGCGGCGGCGCACGGTCGCACCAGTCTCAAGAACGCCGGGGCCAGCTACGCGCAGGACCCCGACATCCGCTGGCGGGTCGCGGATGCCGCCCTCGCGCTCGACGGACTGCGTCCAGAACTCGAGGGGCTGGCATCCGATGTCGACACCCTCGTCGACTACGGCGGCAACTGGTTCCGCTACCTGACGGGTGCCAAGCATCGCTCAACCGAAGCCGCTCGGTACGTCGTCGACCAGGCGATGCGGACCGCGGGGGGCAGCGGCTACAGCGCGTCCGGCGAACTTGCCCGGCTGCAGCGCGACGTGCTTGCCGGGATCTACCACCCCTCCGATACGGAGTCGATTCACTCGACCGTCGCCGGGGCGTTGCTCGGCCCGCTCGCTTAGCCGATCAACGACGGTCGCAGGTCGCGCAGCGTGCGGAAGCGCGTCATCCGCGTGGCACCGATCGCGGCGGCGACGAAGGCGACGGCCAGCCAGAGCAGCAGCACACCGGCATCCTGGAGCGCCATCGCGCCGCTGCCGCCGTACATGAGCTGGCGCAGCCCGTCGACCCCGTAGCTCATCGGCAGCACGTGGTGCAGCGCGGCGAGCGGGCCCGGCAACGTCTGCCACGGGAAGGTGCCGCCGGCCGTCACGAGTTGCACGACCATCAGCACGAGGCCGAGGAACTGCCCAACGCTGCCCAGCCAGACGTTCAGCGCGAGAATGATCGCCGCGAAGGTCACCGAGATCAGGGCCATGAACGCCAGGGCTCCCACCGGGTTCGCCACGGAGAACCCGAGCGCCACCGTCACGATGAGGAAGACCGCGACCATCTGGAGAAGCCCGAGAATGCCCGGGGTCAGCCACCCGGCGAGCGTCACCCGCAACGGCCGCTGCACCGCGGTGAGCGCTCGTCGCGAGAGCGGCTTCACGATCAGGAACAGCGCATAGATCCCGATCCAGGCGGCCAGAGAGATGAAGAACGGGGCGAGTCCTGCTCCGTAGTCGCTCGCCTTCGTCACCGCCCGACGGTCCACGGTGACGGGGTCACCGATGGTGCCGGCGACCGCATCGCGTTGGGCGGCATCCGTGTTCGGAATCTGACCGGCACCGGTCGCGAGGCCGCTCTGCAGCGTCGATGCCCCGGCGCTCAGCGAGCTCAGGCCGGAGGCGAGCGAGTCTGCGCCGGCGTGCGCCTGCGTCGCCCCGCTCGACACCCGCTGGGCTCCGACGTTCAGCGCGTCGAGCTGCGCGGCGAACGCGCTCAACCGCGATTGCGCCGTCCCCGCCTGGGACGCCAGCGGCGCCAGCTGGCCGAGAATCGCCGTGATCTGCTCGGGTGTGAGCCCGTCGGCGACCAACTGTTGCTGCAGCCGACCTTGGATCGCCGGAAGCTGAGTGGCGAATACCGTCCCGGCGGCGGCCGCGTTGTTGCCCGCCGTCGCCAGCTGTGCGGTGCCCGCTGCGAGCTGTGACGCACCCGAGGCCAGGCTGGCCGTGCCGTTGGCGAGGGTCTGCGCGCCGGACTGCGCCGAGTTCGCGCCGGTGACGAGCCGCGACGCACCGTCCGCTGCCGTCGAGAGCGAGTCGTGCACCCGGGAGAGCGCGAGGAGGAAGCGGCCTGCCGCATCCGTGCCGAGCTGCTGAGCGATCGAGCTGCGAATCGCGGTCGCTGCCTGCGTGGCGATCGTCGACGCCAGGTAGCTGTTGGTGTCGTTGGTGACCAGGTGGATGTCGGCTGTGCGGGGACTCGCGACGGCGGACCCGTCGGGGCCGACAGTCACGGTGCTGGAGGCGAGATCAGCCGAGAAGCTCGCCGGGAAGGTCACACTGAAGTCGTACTTTCCGCTCGTCACACCGGCGGCGGCGTCCGCTGCGGAGACGCGCTTCCAGTCGAAGGCACCGTCGCGGAGGACCTGTTTCGCGACGCGGTCGCCGTAGTTCACGGTCGTCGTGGTCGACGTCGTGCTGTCGGTCATGGTGGCCCCCGCATCGAGCACCACGATCGCGGCCGGTACCCGGTCGAGGCTCGCGTATGGGTCGCGGTTCGCCCAGAGGTACAGGCCGCTGTAGAGCACGGGAACGAGCATGAGCGCGACAAATGCGAGCCGGGCGAGTGGCGTCGCCACCAGACGCGCGAGCTCGGCGCGGATGAGAGCGGGAACGGTCATGACCCGGTGCTTTCGAGGGATGTCATCACGTCGAACTCGAACAGGGGGAGCGCGTCGACGCCGAGCGGCTCCCACTCCGGCAGCCGCTCGATGTGCGTGACGGTCGCGTGGTCGGTGACGACCAGCACGGCGACTCCGTCGGCGGGGCCGCCCCGCCTCCCCGTGGCAACGTCGCGCAGCAACCGCCACCACGCGGCCGGCTCTCCGCCGTGTCGCTCGGGCGCGGTGATCACGAGCGCTTCGACATCCGGACGCAGCAGCACCAGCTCGGTGAGCAGAGCCAGGCGCGCCTCCCCGCTGAGGCTGCCGAAGGGTCGCCTGTTGGTGATCTCGGCGGGGCGAGTGCCCCGGGAACGACCCCTCGCCATGGCCAGTTCCTCTTTCACGACGCTGGCGATGCTCACCTCGTCCGAGTGCTCGGCGACCAATGGGGTGTCGACGAGCGCGACCGCCCGCCGCAGCCGCGCGGGGCTCATCGTGCGGCCGTGTTCATCGACCGCGCTGACGGAGCCGGCATCGAGCTTCATGCGTCCGGATGCCACCAGCGACAGCACCGTCTGACGGGTGCCGCCCTCGGTCGCGAGCAGGGTGACGGTGCCGGTGGCGAAGCCCGCGGACACCCGGGGAAGCGCGGCGGCCGCCCCGGTGCCGACCGCGGCACCACTCAGGGTCACGCGGATCATGCCCGCAACTCCGGCGTCTCGTCCACGAGCCGATTCGCGGCGGCGGCGTCGAGTCCTGCCACCGCGAGCACCGCGAGCATCGCGAGGCGCCGCCCGCTGGCGGCGGACATCCGGGTGCGGGTCGCCTCATCGAGCACCATGATCGCGGCACCCTCGATCAGGCGCGCCAGGGTGTCGGCAGGGATGTCGGTGCGCACGCCGTGACGCGCTCCGTCTCGCACGGTGTCGAGCAGGTGGCGCCGCACCGGCCGCAGCTGCTCGGCGACCTGCTCCTGGAAGGGGCCGCGCACGGCGAGCAAGGAGGTGAGCCGCATGGTGTCGACTTCTCGCCACATCCGGGAGGCGATGAGTGCGAGCCGCACCAGTGGCTGCGGGTGGTCGATCGCGACGAGCGCCTCCGCTACTCGCGCGGTGCCACGCACGACCATCTCCTGGACGAGCGCGTCGCGATTGGCGAAGTGGCCGTAGACGGCACGACGGGTGAGCCCGGCCTCGACGGCGATCGCGTCGAGCCCCGCGTCGGGGTCGCGGTTCAACACGACACGGGCGGCCTCCACCAGGGCAGCGCGGTTCTCGGTCGCATCGCGCCGCGGAGCGCGCGCAGGGCGTTGAGGGCGCGGAGGAGTCGACGTCATGCTGTCGACTGTACCACTAACTTGCACAGCGACGTGCAAGTTACGATGACGGGTGCCGTCGGGGTCTGGTTCCGGCCCATTCGCTAGACTGGGGTGCAATCCCTCCGCACTCGACCAGGGAGTCATCGATGCCCGCAATCGTTCTGATCGGCGCCCAGTGGGGCGATGAAGGCAAGGGCAAGGCGACCGACCTTCTCGGCAGTCGCGTCGACTATGTCGTCAAGTTCAACGGCGGCAACAACGCCGGCCACACCGTGGTGATCGGCGACGAGAAGTACGCACTGCACCTGCTGCCCTCCGGCATCCTGACCCCGGGCGTCACCCCGGTGATCGCGAACGGTGTCGTCGTCGACATCGAGGTGCTCTTCCACGAACTCGAGGCGCTACTGGCGCGCGGTCTCGACGTGTCCAAGCTGCTGATCAGCGCCAATGCGCACGTCATCACCCAGTACCACCGCACGATCGACAAGGTGACCGAGCGCTTCCTCGGCAGCAGGCAGATCGGCACGACCGGACGCGGGATCGGACCGGCGTATGCCGACAAGATCAACCGGGTCGGCATCCGAATCCAAGACATCTTCGACGAGAACATCCTGCGGCAGAAGGTGGAGGGAGCCCTCGACCAGAAGAACCATCTGCTGGTCAAGATCTACAACCGGCGAGCGATCGCGGTGAACGAGGTGGTTGACGACCTGCTGAGCTACGCCGACCGGCTGCGGCCGATGGTCGCCGACACCGGACTGATCCTGAACCAGGCCCTCGACGCCGGCAAAACCGTGCTCTTCGAGGGCGGGCAGGCGACGATGCTGGATGTCGACCACGGTACGTACCCGTTCGTCACGTCCTCGAACGCCACCAGTGGTGGGGCCGCCACCGGCTCGGGCGTCGCTCCGAACCGTTTCGACCGGGTGATCGGCATCGTGAAGGCGTACACGACGCGTGTCGGCGCTGGCCCCTTCCCGACCGAGTTGTTCGACCAGTGGGGCGAGTTCCTGCGCGCCAACGGCTTCGAGTTCGGTACGACCACCGGCCGCCCGCGGCGTTGCGGGTGGTATGACGCGCCGATCGCCCGATACGCGGCGCGGATCAACGGGATCACCGACTTCGTGCTCACGAAGCTCGACGTGCTCACCGGCTTGGAGAAGATCCAGGTCTGCGTGGCATACGACGTCGATGGTCAGCGCTTCGACGAGGTTCCGGTCAACCAGACCGACTTCCACCACGCCGTGCCGATCTACCAGGAGTTCCCGGGCTGGTCAGAGGACATCACCGGCGTCACCTCCTTCGATGAGCTGCCGCGCAACGCGCGCGACTACGTGCTCGCCGTCGAGGCGATGAGTGGATCGCGTATCTCGGCGATCGGGGTCGGCCCCGGTCGCGACGCGATCGTCGTGCGGCACGACCTGCTGGGCTGAGGGACTCGTTCCGATGACCCCGCGACAGGATGTGCTGGGCTCGATGACCCCGCGACAGGATGTGCTGGGCTCGATGACCCCGCGACAGTACGCGTTTCGTGCCGCTTTCACGCGTGAAAGTACGTATATATCCGTACTTTCGGGGAGAGAGGGGAGGGGCCGGTGACCGCGACACGACCGCCCCGCGAGGTCGTCACGGGACGCTTCATCCAGCTGGAGCCGTATCGCGCCGAGCACCTGCCCGGCCTGTGGACCGCGATCGGCCGCCCCGAGGTGTTCGCGGGAGGCTACGGTGGCGGGGCGGCGGGGTTGCCGGCAGACGAGGCGGCCTTCCACGAGTGGGCACCGAAGTACTTTCCGCACGCCGCGGGCAACAGCTACGTCGTGGTCGTGCGGGGAGGGCCTCATGACCGCGAAGTGGTGGGGGCATCCAGCCTGGCCGACTTCGACGAGCAGAAGGAGCACGCCCACATCGGGTGGACCGCCTTCGACCCGCGCGTCTGGGCAACCCAGGTCAACCCCGAGGCGAAGCTGCTGATGCTCGGCCTCGCCTTCGAGCACGGCTACGGTCGCGTGAAGATCCAGGCGGATGACATCAACACACGCTCGAAGGCGGCGATCGCGAAATTGGGGGCGCGCTTCGAAGGCGTCGAGCGTCGCGCCGTTCGGCGCGCGGACGGCAGTTGGCGGGATACCGCCATTTTCTCCGTGCTGGTGGAGGAGTGGCCGACCGTGAAGGCGGGCCTCGAGGCCCGGCTGTCGCACTGGGGGGAACGTCCGGTGCTGTTCCGGAGCGTTTAGAGTCGGTGCATGAGCGCTGACCCGACACTCGAGGATGCCGCGGCCGAGCTCGCGGCGATCCGCCTCAGCATCGACAACATCGATGCGGCCCTGATCCACATGCTGGCCGAGCGTTTCAAGTTCACCCAGAAGGTGGGTCGCCTGAAGGCGGCCAACGGGATGCCGGCCTCCGACCCGGAGCGCGAGCGCGTCCAGATCGCCCGCCTCCGGGCGATGGCGATGGAGGCGCAGCTCGACCCCGCCTTCGCCGAGAAGTGGTTCAACTTCGTCGTGGCGGAGGTCATCCACCACCACGAGCAGTTGGCGACGGGCGCGGTGAGCACGCAGCCCGCGACGCACTCGATCGATCACGCGTGAGCTGGGATCCCCTGGCCCCGCCGTTCGCGGCAGGGCGCACGGTCGTGGTCACCGGGGGCAACGCCGGCATCGGCTACTTCACCAGCGAGCAGCTGGCCGCCGCCGGCGCCCGCGTGATCCTGGCCTCGCGCTCCGCCGACAAGGCTCAGCGTGCGATGGCGTCGATCCGCGAACGCCTTCCGGCGGCCGAGCTCGAGTTCGTGCAGCTGGACCTGGCCTCGCTCGCCTCCGTGGCGGATGCCGCGGCAGAACTCGGAGCTCGCGACCCGATCGACGTGCTGATCAACAACGCGGGGATCGTGAACCCGAGTGCCAGACGCCAGCTCACCCATGACGGCCTGGAGCTTCTCGTCGGGGCCAATGCCCTCGGCCATTTCGCACTCACCGCTCAGCTCTGGCCTGCCCTGACACCCACCGCACGGATCGTTGGCTTGGGAAGCATGTCCACTCGGATGGTGCGGCTCGCACCCGACGATCTGTTCAGCGAACGCCGCTACCGGCCGTTCCGCGCCTACGGGCTGTCCAAGCACGCGGTGCACGCCTTCGCCTTCGAGCTCGATCGCCGGATCCGCGCGGCGGGGTCATCGCGCGAGTCGTTGCTCGCGCATCCGGGATTCGCGGTCGATGGTCTCTCCGAGCGTCGCACCGGGATCAACGACGTGTCCATGATGGGTCGAGCTCGCGACACGCTGTTGTCAGTCGTCGCGCAGGGCAAGCAGCAGGGCGCGTGGCCGTCGGTGCGGGCGGCGCTGGACCCGGACGCGCAGAGCGGCCAGTTCTTCGGGCCGAATCGCACGCTCACCGGCGAACCGATCGTGATGGCCCCGGTGCTGTCGAGCGCCAGCCCGGAGTTCGGGGCGCGGTTCTGGGCCATCGCCGAGGAGGCGACCGGAGTGACGTTCGCGGTGGTCGCGTAGCCGCGAGGCTACTCGACGAGGCTACTCGACGACGCTACTCGACGATGCGCGCGCCGGTGGGGGCGCGATGGATGCCGCTGCCGCTGAGGTCGGCCGCATAGCCGACAACCGCGCCGAAGTGCTCCACCATCGTGGCGCGGGATGCGGTGCGCAGCTCCTCGAGGGACGCGGTGAACAGCCCCTGAAGTTCCAGAGCGGCACCGACCCCCGCGGCGCCGGCGTCGGTCACGCCGATCCGCGCGACGGGATAGTTGCGGCCCTCGCAGAGCCGCAGGAACTTCACGTCCTCCTCGCGCGGGACCGCGACGATCACGCGCGCTCCCGACTCGCTGAAGAGCGCCGTGAGCGGATCGATCTGGTCGCGCTCGAGCAGTTCGTCGAGCCAGACTCGTGCACCGATCCCGAAGCGCAGCGAGGCGTCGACGAGCGCGGTGGCGAGGCCGCCATCCGAGAGGTCGTGTGCGGCGTTCAGAAGGCCCTCGCGGGCGGCGGCGGCGAGCAGCGCGCCGAGCTCCTGCTCGCGTGCGAGGTGCGGCTTCGGAGGCGTGCCGCCCAGGTGACCGTGGATGACCCCGGCCCATGCCGAGCCGTCGAGCTCGAGGTGGGTGCTCCCGAGGAGGTACAGGTTGTCGCCGGAATCCTGCCAGCCCGAGGGGACGCGGCGCCCGACGTCGTCGATCACGCCCATGACCGCCACGACCGGAGTCGGGTGGATCGGCACGTCGCCGGTCTGGTTGTAGAAGCTCACGTTGCCACCGGTCACCGGGATCCCGAGCTCCAGGCAGGCATCCGCGAGACCTTCGACGGCGCGAGAGAACTGCCACATCACCTCGGGGTTCTCGGGCGAGCCGAAGTTCAGACAGTCGCTCACCGCCACCGGAGTCGCGCCCGTGACCGCCACGTTGCGGTACGCCTCGGCGAGCGCGAGCTGCGCGCCCGCATACGGGTCGAGATAGGCGTAACGGCCGTTGGCGTCGGTGGCGAGGGCGACACCGAGGCCGCTCTCCTCGTCAACCCGGATCATGCCCGCGTCGTCCGGGTAGCTGAGGGCGGTGTTGCCCATGACGTAGCGGTCGTACTGGCTGGTGATCCAGCTCTTGTCCGAGAGGTTGGCGCTGCCGATGAGGGTGAGGAGCTGCTCCTTCAGCGTCGGGCCGTCACTCGGTCGGAGGAACTTCTCGGCGCCGTCGGCATTCAGCGCATCCATCCATGTCGGGTAGCTGATCGGGCGGTCATAGACCGGCCCGTCGACGGCAACCGTGCGTGGGTCGACATCGACGATGGTCTCGCCGTGCCAGGTGATGATGAGCCGCCCGGTCTCGGTGACCTCGCCGAGCACACTCGTCTCGACATCCCACTTCTTGGTGACGGCGAGGAAGCCCTCGAGCTTGTCGGGCTCTACGATCGCCATCATGCGCTCCTGGCTCTCCGACATGAGGATCTCCTCCGCCGTGAGCGTGGGATCGCGCAGCAGCACCTCGTCGAGCGAGACCTCCATGCCGCCGTCGCCGTTGCTCGCGAGCTCGGAGGTGGCGCACGAAATGCCGGCCGCACCCAGATCCTGGATGCCCTTCACCAGATCGCCGGCGAACAGCTCAAGGCAGCACTCGATGAGGACCTTCTCGGCGAACGGGTCACCCACCTGCACGGCCGGGCGCTTGGTCGGCCCGCCGGCGGAGAAGGTGTCGGAGGCCAGAATGGATGCCCCACCGATTCCATCACCGCCGGTGCGCGCCCCGAAGAGCACGACCTTGTTGCCCGCACCTTTGGCGTTGGCCAGGTGCAGGTCTTCGTGCCGCAGCACGCCGACGGCGAGCGCGTTGACCAGCGGATTGGCCTGGTAGATCGGGTCGAACCAGGTTTCGCCGCCGATGTTCGGCAGTCCAAGGCAGTTCGCGTAGAAGCTGATGCCGCTGACGACCCCCGGCACCACGCGGGCCGTGTCTGGATGGTCGATGGCACCGAAGCGCAGCGCATCCATGACGGCCACCGGTCGCGCCCCCATCGAGATGATGTCGCGCACGATGCCGCCGACACCGGTTGCGGCGCCCTGGAACGGCTCGATGTAGCTCGGGTGGTTGTGGCTCTCGATCTTGAAGGTGACCGCCCAGCCCTCGCCGATGTCGACCACGCCGGCGTTCTCGCCCATGCCGACCATGAGGTTCTTGGTCATCTCGGGGCTGACCTTCTGACCGAACTGACGCAACCACACCTTGGAGCTCTTGTATGAGCAGTGTTCGCTCCACATCACCGAGTACATGGCGAGCTCACCACTGGTGGGGCGGCGGCCCAGGATGTCGCGGATGCGCTGGTACTCGTCGCTCTTGAGGCCGAGCGCCGCGTACGGCTGCTCCTTCTCGGGGGTGGCGATCGCGTTGGCGACCGAGTCGAGCCGACTCGCGGCGGTTACGGTCTTGGCGAGGTCGGACACGCGGCCGGTCTCCCTTTCGTCGGGGACTTCGAGTCTACCGAGCGTGCGCGGTGAGAACCTCGGCGATGATGCCCGCTGCGAGGAGCACGGGCGCGTCTGACCTTCTCTGGGCGTTCGTCGGGAGTTCCCCGAGACGACGGCGCTAGCGTTGAGGGACCGAGCTGCACGGAGGAACCATGTTCGACTGGCATCCCTGGATCGTCTTCGCGATCGCCGTGGCGGTGGTGGTGGTCGCGGCGGTCGTGATTGCCGCGCTCGTCGCGCTCCCGGTCCGACTCGTCGCGCGCCGCGCCGGCTGGGATCCGAAGCTGATCGGCAAGATCCGTCGACCGTTCCGCGTGCTGCTGCTCGCCGTGGGCCTCTGGGCGGTGATCGGTGCCTCCTATCCGGACCCCGCCTGGCGGCAACATCTCGTCCACGGTCTGTGGATCGCCACGATCGCGGCATCCGCGTGGCTGGTGGCGGGGCTTATCGACTTCCTCTTTGCGCGCACCCTCGCGCGGTACCCGACCGACGTCGATGACAACCGCGTCGCGCGCCGGGTGCACACGCAGATCGGCGTGCTGCGGCGCGTGGTGATCGTGGTGATCATCATTCTGGGGATCGGCGCCGTTCTGCTGACCTTCCCCGGAGTCCAGGCCGTCGGGACCTCGGTGCTCGCCTCGGCGGGAGTCGTGTCGGTGATCGCCGGTCTCGCCGCGCAATCCACGCTGGCGAACGTGTTTGCCGGCATCCAGTTGGCCTTCTCGGATGCCCTCCGCGTCGAGGATGTCGTGGTCGTTGACGGTCAGTGGGGCCGCATCGAGGACATCACCCTCACGTACGTCGTCGTCCACATCTGGGACGACCGCCGCCTGGTGGTGCCGTCGACGCATTTCGCCTCGACTCCGTTCGAGAACTGGACTCGGCGGACGAGCGAGTTGCTCGGTGCGGTCGAGTTCGACCTGGACTGGCGAGTCTCGCCGGGGAAGATGCGCGAGCAGCTCGATGTGATCCTCGAGGGGAACGAGCTGTGGGATGGACGGACCAAGGTGCTGCAGGTGACGGATGCCATCGCCGGGCACGTGCACATCCGCATCCTGGTCACGGCGCGGGACGCCCCCACCCTGTTCGATCTGCGGTGTCGGGTGCGCGAGCAGATGGTCGAGTGGCTGCAGCACGAGCAGCCGCAGGCGCTGCCGCTGAGCCGTGTGGAGGTCGCCGATCGGCCGGCGCCCGAGAGCCGAAAGCCCACGCCACGATCCGGGTCCACGCCGGAGGGGCTGTTCAGCGGCAGCCCAGAGGCCGAGGAGCGGGCCCACCATTTCACGGGGACGACGCCGATTCAGCGCCCGAGCGACGCCGAGCTCGCGGAAGGCTGAGCGCCAACGGTGTTGAGGGCCGACATCGGGCCCTCCTGGCCCGCACCTCGACGGTCCAGATGGATGCCGGCAATCATGCACCGCACGGAACCCCCCGCCAGTTCGATGGTCGAGACGTCGACCGGCAGGATCGTGCAGCTGCCCTCGATGATCCGGCGCTGCGCGGGTGTGAGGCTGCGCTCGGCCCGGGTGGAGAGGGCGAGGATGCGCCCGGATGCGGCGCGCAGCTCGATCGCGTTGCCCGCGAAATCCGCGATCTGCTCGGCGCTCAGCGCGATCACCTCGCGACCCGGTTCCGCGAGGCGGTCGGCGACCTCCTGGCGCCGTGTGGGGGAGGTGATGAGGTCCAACCCGACCAGCGCGAACTCGGTCGCGATGCACATCATGACGTTGGTGTGATAAATCGGCACCCCGTCGGCAACGGCGTCGAAGACCATCGGCTCGTAGCCGAACGTGGTGCAGAAGCGTTCGAGCACGATCGGGTCGGCGCGATGCGAGCGAGCGGCGTACGCCACGCGATTCAGGTGGTCGAGCACCATCGCGCCGGTGCCCTCCAGGAACAGGCCGTCGGCCTCCAGGCCGGAATAGTCGATGACCTCCTGAACCCGGTAGCGGTGTTTGAGCAGTTCGATGACATCGGGTCGACGCTCGCGCCGGCGGTTCGGCGAATACATCGGGTACACGGCGATGCGCCCGCCCGCGTGGGTCGAGAACCAGTTGTTGGGAAAGACGCTGTCCGGCCGCTCGTTCTCCTCATCATCGAAGAGATGCACCGTCACGCCGGCCGCCTCGAGCGCCTCCGCGAGGCGAGTGGCATCGGCGGCCGCGGCGGCGGCGATCTGTCGGGCCTCGCGACTCGGGTCGCTGCGCTGGAACGCATTGTCTGCCGAGGTCTGCGGGTTCGGCGTGAAGTGCTGTGGCCGAACCAGCACGACGGCGCCGGGAGCCTGAATCGAGATCCCCACCGGGTGCCCCGTCAGGCGCGAGCGAGCGCGCTCTGCATCACGCTCGTGAAGAAGGTGATGCCGTCGGTGCCGCTGCGCATGGCATCCGGGGTGTCCGGACCGAATCCCGGCTCGATGGCGTGCTCGGGATGCGGCATCAGCCCGACGACGTTGCCCGCGGCATTCGTGAGCCCGGCGATGTCGTCGAGGGAGCCGTTGGGGTTCACGTCCAGGTAGCGGAACGCGACCTGCCCCTCGCCCTCGATGCGGGTCAGCGTCTCGGCATCCACGATGAAGCCGCCCTCGGCATTCTTCAACGGGATCGTGATCTCCTGGCCGACGGTGAATCCGTTGGTCCAGGCTGTCGACGCGTTCTCGACGCGCAGTTTCTGGTCGCGGCAGACGAAGTCGCCGTGGTCGTTGCGGATGAGTCCGCCCGGCAGCAGGTGCGCCTCGACGAGGATCTGGAAGCCGTTGCAGATGCCCAGCACCGGCATCCCGGCGTTCGCCGCCGCGATGACCTCGGTCATGATCGGCGAGCGAGCCGCGATGGCGCCGCAGCGCAGGTAGTCCCCGTAGCTGAACCCGCCCGGCAGCACGATGGCGTCGACGCCGTGCAGATCGTGGTCGCCGTGCCAGAGCGCGACGGCGTCGGCGCCGGCGTGGCGCACGGCGCGCTGAGCGTCACGGTCGTCGAGCGAGCCGGGGAAGGTGACGACGCCGACCTTCACGCGCCGGCGCCGCTCGTCGCGCCCTCGAGCACGTAGACCCGCACGACATCCTCGATCACGCTGTTGCTGAGCATGTCATCGGCCAGCTGCTGCGCCTCGGCCATGACCGCCTCGGTCACCTCCCCGTCGACGGTGAGTTCGAAACGCTTGCCGATGCGTACGGCGCTGAACGTCGGAATGCCGAGCCGGCCGAGGGCTCCGGCGACGGCCTTGCCTGCCGGGTCGAGCAGCTCGGCTTTCGGCATGACCTCGACGACGATGGTGGGCACGATTCGACTCCGGTTTCGTCGGTGGGGGTGGCGTGGCGGAACGGTTTCAGTCTACCGAGAGGGTCCGCGTGGCGCGTTCGGCGCTCGCGGCGATGGTTCGCGCATTCGGTTCGTCGACGTCTCGCACCCAGTCGGCGGCGGCATCGGGGGATTTTCCCGACAGGATGTGGCGGGCCACGAGTCTGGCCCGGCGAACCGTCTCGTCGAGCTGGAGGTAGTGGGTCTCGTCGAGAAGCGGGGGCACCTCGGGCCAGAGCAGCAGGTAGTTGCCCTCCACGTAGACGGTGCGGATGTCGCGGCCGATCACGATCGCGCCCGGAACGGGCTCCTCGGTCGCGCGGTCGAAGGCCGGCGCCGAGACGTCGGCGTCATCCGACCGGAGTGCTCGCAGCACGGCGACGAAGCCGTCGACGTCGAAGGTGTCCGGCGCGCCCATCCTGTCGCGGCGGCCGAGTTCGACGAGGCGGGCGGGCGGGAGGTGGAAGCCGTCCATCGGCAGCACGGCCGCGGTGCCATCGGGAGCGCCGGCGGCCAGCCTGGCCGCCAGCGTCGACTTGCCGACACCGGGCGGGCCCACAATGCCGACCAGTCGCCGAGGAGAGCGAGGCGAGCGAGGCGGGCGGGTCATGCCAGTGCCGCCGCAATCCCCTCGGCGAGACGCTGGTAGCCGGCCGCGTTCGGGTGGAAGCCGTCGGAGGCGAGCTCGATCCCGCTGAATCCGGGGGCCTCGACGGCGTCGTGGGCGCGCGCGACCCGGGCGGCCGCGCGCGTCAACCCGAGCGCGTGCCGTCCCAGGGCGAAGCGCAGGGGGTTCGGCAGGAGGGCGAACCGCGCGAACGCGGGGGGCGCGACGACGCAGAGCCGGGCGTCGGGAGACGCGGCGTGCAATCGCTCGAGGAGCGCACCGAGGCTCCGCGAGAACTCGCGGCCCGACCGCAGGCGCAGCGCGTCATTCCAGCCGACCAGCACCACCGCGATGTCGAAGTGGGCGGCGACCGCGGCATCCGCGAAGTCGTCGAGCACCTGGGTGGATGTCGCCCCGCTCCGCCCCACCGCGCGCCAGGCCACACCGCTCGCACCGGCACGGGTGGCGCCGAGAAGGCGCGCCAGCCGGCCGGGGAGCGCGTCATCCAGCACCGCGACTCCCGTCCCCATCGCGGTGGAATCGCCGACGACGAGGAGCCGCAGCGGATGCGGACGTCGGTCCGCGTCGCCCCCGGCATCCTGACGGGCACTGGGCACCAGCCCGTCCTTTGCGCCGTGCGACTCGGGTAACCGTGGCACCTCCTCGCGGAGCTGTCGCGCCTGCCGGAGCACGACAGGGGCGAGCAGCAGGGCGGGGAGGCGGCTCACGCGGTGAGTCTAGGCCGCGTGCGATCGAGGGCGCGAGGTGTGCCACCGCAGGCGCCGGGCGTCAAGCTCACTGCGCAACCGGAATCGGATCGGAGACCACCAGCGACCAGACGGCGATCCCGTGCAAGCCCATGGCCGCGGCAAGCTGTTCGCGCAGGCTGATCGACCGGGCATCGGACCACCAGAGGATCTCCCCGTCCGGCAGCGTCGCCGTCCACTCGCCGCGCACGCTGTCGAACGTCGGTGTCACGCCGGCGGCCGCGACCAGCTGTCGCGCCCGGATGTCGCCGACGGTGTGAACGCCATCCGACGCCCAGTCGTAGCCGTAGCCCGCAACACCGAGGTCCACCTGTCCCGGCTGCGCGGTGAGCAGCAGGGCGTCGAGCACCTTCTTCTGCCAGCTCAGCTCTCCGATCGGGCCCGGGTCGGACGGATTGTAGGTGCCGTGCTGGTCGTAGCCCATCACCGTGACGGTGTTGAGCGACCTCAGCAGCCCGGCGATGTCGTAGCCGAGCCCCGCGTAGCCGGCGGCGCTCGTCGAGGCTTGGATCGCCGCATCCAGATGGATGCCGGGCCCGACATCGGCGCGAAGGGCCGCCGCGAAGGCGGTCAGACCCACGGCGTCGCCGGAGCTCAACTCCTCGAAATCGAACATCACGCCGTCGAAGCCGTACTGGCGGACCACGTCGGCGAGTGAGGCCGCCGCCGCGTCCCGGTGAGCCGCGGTGGACAGCATCGACTTCGCCACCACGTCGCTGAAGCCGTTCGGACCCTCATTGAGCAGGAGGACCTCGGCCTTCTTGCCGAGCTGGTGCGCGTGGGTGAGCTGCCCGAGCACGGCGGGGGTGGGGGACGTCACCCCCGCGCCGCCGGCGGCGATGTCGATGCCGGAGATCGCGACGGTGTCGATCGCGGCTTTGCTGGCATCCTGATCGGCGTGGTTGGCCCACGACTGCAGGAAGCCGGTGACGGCCGGGTGACTCGGCGGCGCGGTGTGCGGCTTCGGTGCCACCCCGCGCGGCACGACCGGCTGCGCGACGCAGCCGACGAGCGCCACGGCGAGGGCGACCGCCAGGGTCGCGCTCAGCAAACGGTGGATGCGCACCCGTCCATCATGCGCCAGCGACCCGTCGCGCGGCAGCGGGATCAGCCCGCGGCCTCCACCCGGATGAGGTTGCCCCACGGGTCGTCGATGCTGACCGTCTTGCCATCGTCGCGGGTTTCGACGCCGTAGTGCGCCATCCGCTCGCCGAGGGCGCCGAGGTCGTCGGTGGTCGGGACGACGATAGCGAGCTGGCCGAGGCCCAGGGTGCGTCGGCGCCGACCGGCCCCGCGGCTGTTCCAGACGTTCATGGCCATGTGGTGGTGATATCCGCCGGCGCTCACAAACAGGGCCTGGCGGGGGATCTCGATCGTCGCGTCCCAGCCGAGCCGGTCGACGTAGAACTCGCGCGCGGTCGTGACGTCACCCACCGAGAGGTGAACGTGACCGACCTGCGCGTCGCCCCATCCCGATCCGGCGAGTCCCTGCTCGGTGAGGTGCTCCTGCAGGAAGGCATTCGGGTCGAGGAAGAGGGTCGACATCTCGATCTGGCCGTGTGTCCAGCTCCAGGCGCTGCGGTCGCGGTCCCAGTAGAGCTCGACGCCGTTGCCCTCCGGGTCGTCGAAGTAGAAGGCCTTGCTGACCAGGTGGTCGCTCGAGCCGGTGAAGGAGCCGGGGCGCAACTGGGCGACGGAGTACACGGCCGCGGCTAGCGCGGCTTCCGTGTCGAACAGGATCGCGGTGTGGAAGAGCCCGGCCTCGTGCGGGGCGGCGTGGCGCAGGGCGGGCGTCTGGATGAGGATCATGACCTCGACGCCGGGCCTGCCGAGCACCGCCCGGTTGCCGTCGGCGAGCAGCACGTCGAGTCCGACGCCGTCGCGGTAGTACGCGGTCATGGCGTCGAGGTCGGCGACATGGAGGGTCACGGCACCCATGGCGGTGTCGGCGGCGAGGCGATCGGTCATATCCCGTCTAATGTACTTGAGAGTTCAAATATTCCGACGGCGGAGGAAAGGATGTCATGGCCCAGTCCCTGACGGAGGCCGGCAACCGAGCGTGGCGCGCCCTCGCCCTCACCAGTCACCTGCTCTCGGCCGAGTTGGAGCGTCAGACCCAACGCGACGCCGGCATGCCGCACGTGTACTACGTGCTGCTCGTCGCCCTCTACGAGGCCCCCGATCGTCGACTTCGGGCCGGCGCCCTCGCCGATGCTGGACGGATCAGTCCGAGCCGGCTGAGTCATGCCGTTCGAAGCATGCAAGGTTCGGGTTGGGTGTCACGGGAGGCCGCGGTCGGAGACGGCCGAGGCCAGGACGTCGTGCTGACCGCCGAGGGACTGGACGTCGTTCGGCGGCTCGCTCCCCGCCAGCAGGCGGCCGTGCGCGTTCCCCTGCTCGGCGATCTCCCGGATTCTGACGCCCGCGCGCTCGCCGCGCTGCTCGAGCCGCTCCTGGCGAAGCTCGAGCAGCGCGACTGAGCTGATCGCTAGGGGGAGGGCGGCGCGAGCACCTTCTCGTAGCAGAGCGACAGCTCGGAGTCGGCGTAGTAGCCGAAGTTCGGGATGGGCCTATAGCCCTCACGCTCGTAGAGACGGATCGCGTCGGGCTGCCGGTCGCCGGTCTCGAGCACCACACGCAGCCAGCCGCGGTCGCGGGCCTCGCCTTCGAGCGCGGTCAGCATCGCCACGGAGATGCCGGTGCCGCGGCGCTCCGGGATCACGTACATCCTCTTGATCTCGCCGTGCGTGGCGTCGAGGGTGCGGAGCCCGCCGCAGCCCACGGCGACCTCGACGCCATCCGCCAGCACCTCGTATGCCACCAGAAACACCGTGATGCTATCCGCGGTCGGCTTCGGCCCCGGTTCGGAGTCCGGCACCCCGTATCGCGCCGAGATCTCGGCCTGCTGGTCATCGCGCAGCGCCGCGCCGACCGGGTCGTGCCACGGCACGGGACGAATCACCAGCGTCACGCGGTGAGCCGCTCGATCAGCTCCCGGTACCGCTCGGCGGTGAGCTCGACGACGTCGCTCGGCAGTTCGGGCGGGGTTCCCGTCTTGTCCCAGTTTGCGGAGAGCCAGTCGCGCACGATCTGCTTGTCGAAGCTGTCGAGCTTGTGGATGCCTCCTGCGGCATACGTCTCGGCATCCCAGTATCGGCTGGAGTCGCTGGTCAGCACCTCGTCGGCCAGCGTCAGCTCGCCCGTCTGCGGGTCGTCCCCGAACTCGAACTTGGTGTCTGCCAGGATCAGACCGCGCTCCTCGGCGACCCCCGCGGCGGTCGCGAAGGTGGCCAGGGAGGCCTCCCGAATCTCGGCCGCCTTGGTCGCGCCGACCAGCTCGACTGTGCGCTCGAAACTGATGTTCTCGTCGTGTTCGCCGAGCGGTGCCTTGAACGCCGGCGTGTAGATCGGTTCGGCCAGCTTGTCGCCGTTACGCAGGCCGGCCGGTAATGCAATGCCGCACACGCGCTGCGTCTGCTGGTATTCGAGCCAGCCAGAGCCCACCAGGTACCCCCGCACGACGGCTTCGATCGGATGCATCTGCAACTCGTGCACGAGCATCGCGCGCTCGGCGATGCCCGGGGGCAGGTGCGCGGCGAGCGAGGGGTGGGCGGCGGCGAGATGGTTGCGCATCCCGAGGCGACCGAACCACCACAGACTGAGCTGGGTGAGTTGAGCACCCTTTCCCGGAATGCCCGGTTCGAGGATGTGGTCGAACGCGCTCACGCGATCTGACGCCACCACCAGCACCCGGTCGGGCGCAGCGGCCGAGGTGTAGAGGTCGCGGACCTTTCCCGAGTAGACGTGCACCCAGCCGAGCGCCTCGAGCCGGGTGTCACCGCGGGGAACCCCGCCTGGTTGAGAGATCATCGTGCGACCCGTTCTGCGATATCGGTGCGGTAGTGAGAGCCGTCCAAGTGGATGAGCCCCATCGCCTCGTAGGCGGCGGCGCGCGCCGCGCGGAAGTTCGCGGCCTGCGCGACGACACTGAGCACGCGCCCGCCCGTGGAGACGTATCCGCCGTCGGCGGTTCGAGTGGTGGCGGCGTGGAGCACCGTCACCCCGGTGACCGCGGATGCCGCGTTCAGTCCGGTGATCGCGCGGCCCGTCACCGGCGCGTCGGGATAGCCCTCGCTGGCCAGCACGATCACGACCGCAACGTCGGAGGAGAAGCGCGGGTACGGCAGCCGCCCCAGGGTGGCAGTGGATGCCGCGAGCAGCAGTTCAGACAGCGGTGTCACGAGCCGCGGCAGCACGACCTGGGTCTCCGGGTCGCCGAAGCGCGCGTTGAACTCGATCACGCGCACGCCGTGTGCGGTGACGATGAGTCCGCAATAGAGCAAGCCGATGAACGGAGTGCCTTCGGCCTCAAGGGCTCGAACGGTCGGCAGGGCGACGGTGTCGAGAATCTCATCGACGAAACTCGCCTCGGAACCCCATCGGTCGCTCAGCCACGGAAGCGGGGAATATGCCCCCATGCCCCCCGTGTTCGCTCCGGTGTCGCCGTCGCCAGCCCGCTTGTAGTCCTGTGCCGGGCTGAACGGCACGACATCGTGGCCGTCGGCGATGAAGAACAGCGAGACCTCCTGGCCGTCGAGGAACTCCTCAACGAGCACCTCGCCCTGCTGCAGATAGAACTCGGCGTGCGCGAGGGCGGCGGCGCGGTCGTCCGTCACGAGAACGCCCTTGCCGGCCGCGAGCCCGTCGGCCTTGACCACGTAGGGGGCGCCGAGTGCGTCGAGCGCCGCCTCCACCTCTTCCACCGTCTTTCCCCGCTGCGCGCGACCGGTCGGCACCTTCGCGGCGTCCATGATGCGTTTCGCGAATGCCTTCGAACCCTCCAGCGCTGCGGCTGCTTTCCCGGGACCGAACACCGGGATGCCTTTCGCCCGCACGACGTCGGCGACACCGGCGACGAGCGGTGCCTCCGGTCCGACAACAACCAGGTCGATCCCGTTCTCGACGGCGTACTGCGCGACGAGCTTGCCGTTCGAGGCGTCGAGCGTGACGGTCTCCACCGTGCCGCCAACGCGGCGCTCGGACGCGATGCCCGCGTTCCCAGGGGCGACGATGAGCTCATGGCCGACGTTCTCGCGCAGCAGGGCCACCACGATCGCGTGCTCACGGGCGCCGGAACCGAGCACGAGGATTCTCACCCGCCCAGGCTACCGGCGGTAGCGTGACCGCATGTTCGCGCGAAGCCGGTTGGCCGTATGAGTGTCCGTCGCAAGATCGCGCCAGCCGCGGGCTCCGACGCGGTGGACGCGGTGCTCACCGGTGCCGGAGCGGATGACCGCGACACGATGGCACTCGCGGTGCGCTACCTGCTCGAAGTTCTCGCGTCCGATTTCGAAGGCCACACCGTCGAGGTGCGCGTCCCGCCGTGGGGCGCGGTTCAGGCGATCGAGGGACCGCGCCACACCCGCGGAACTCCACCCAACGTGATCGAGATGGATGCCGCCACATGGATCGCGCTCGCGACCGGCTCGCTGTCGTGGCCGGATGCGGTTTCAGCGGCGCGGGCCTCGGCATCCGGCCAGCGGGCGGACCTGCGCGAGGTTCTGCCCCTCGCGTGGCGCACAATGGACTCGTGAGCGAGACCGGATCCCCCGTCGCCAGTGAGGTGCGGTTTCGGCGCGCACCGCGACTGTGGGTGTTTCTGCTGCTGGGCGCGATCGTGGGTGCGATCGCCACGCTGGTCGTCACCTCGCTCGCGCCCGCTGATCCGAAGATCGGTTTCGGCGCCACCTACGGTTATTTCTGCCTCTTCGGGGTGCCGGCAGGTTTTGCGCTGGGTGCCCTCGTCGGGCTGCTGCTCGACCGCCGGTCAACCCGGCTCGCGCGCACCGTCAGCGCCAAGCTCGAGCGGGTCGACGTCCCCGAAGCCTGATCCGTTCGCCGTGTTCCGGTTGTCAAGGACAGTCCTTGACAACCAGAGCGTGCGAGCGGCGCGACTACTTCGCCGCGCGGTTCGGGATCTGTCGGTCGAAAGCCACGAACATCACGAGAGCCACGCCGAGGGCAAACTGAACCCACCCGAGGGCGTGGAGCCCCGGGTCGGTCGCCTTCGCACCGAACACGATCCCGATGAGACCGGCCGAGAAGATCGCGCCGAGGTACAGAGCGGTGCGGAACAGGCCGGAGGCCACCGCGATCTCGGCCGCGGCCGCATTCGCGTAGAGGGTCGCCTGGTTGGCGAACCCCGCGAGCCCGCCGGTGAAACCGAACAGCATCGTCAGACCGACGAGCACCTGGATGCCCGACTCGTGCGTCACGGACACCGTGACCAGCGCCGCCGCCATCAGCGCCAGGCTGGACACCAGCAGCGGCCATCGCACCCAGCCGCGCGCGGACACGATGCGCGCGACGACGATGCTGACCAGCGAGGTCGGGATCAGGACCAGGCCGACCTGCGAGGCGTCAAGACCCCTGCCCTGCTCCATCCACTGACTGATGCCGTACAGCACCGAATAGGTGGCGAGCGACACCAGGATCTGTCGGATGTACGTGCGTTGGAGTGGACGGTTGCGACCCAGCATCCTGACGTCGATCAGCGGACTCGAACTTCTGCGCTCCCACACCACGAGGGCGACGCCCAGCACGAGCACGACCGGCACGAGCCACCACGTCGGGTGCGTCAGATTCGACAGCAGCAGCAACAGGCTGACGACGGTCCCGGCGAAGAGCGCGATCCCCGGGATGTCGACGCGCCGGAGCAGCTCACCCACTCCCGAGAAGGCGATTGGGCCGTCAGCCGCGACGCCGAGCGAGGTGAGCACGATGCTCAGCATGGCGACCGGGATGTTGACGAAGAAGAGAGCGCGCCAGCCGAAGACGCCGGTGAGCACACCACCGAGAGGGAGGCCGATGACGGCGCTGATCTGCGCCGCGATCGAGAAGTTGCCGAGCACACGGCTGGGAACTCCGACCCCGACCTCGTCGGCGCGGCGACGCACGAGCGCCATCGCGGTCGGGTACGCCGCGGACGTGCCGATCCCGATCAGTGCCCGTGAGAGCAGCAGCCAGCCGAAGCTGGGTGCCAGCGTGCCGATCGCCCCCGCGGCGAGCAGGATGCCGACACCCGTCAGAAAGACTCGACGCGGCCCGAAGATGGTCGACAGCTTGCCCATTGTCGGCTGCGCGACCGCCGAGCAGAGGTACAGCACCGAGATCAGGGTCGCCGTCGCACCGGGCCCGGCATGCAGATCGACCCCGATGCCGACGAGTCCGGTCGCGATCATCGAGCTGTTGATCGGGTTGAGCGTGCTGCCGAGCAGCAGCGGTGCCGTGAACCGCCCGCTGAACGGTTTCGTCGGCGGATCGGAAGTCGATGCCTCCGTCAACTCAGCGCGTCGCCTCCAGCACGGCGAGGATCTCGGCGGTCGTGCCGGTCTCACCGAGGCGGGGGAAGATGTTCCGGATGCTGTTCGCGTGCGCCTCGGGGTTGCGGTCGCTCATCGCATCGGTGGCCAGGGTGACGTTGAAGCCGTGCTCGTGGGCCTGTCGTGCCGTCGACTCGACGCCCGCACTGGTCGCGATTCCCGTGATGACCACCTGGGTCACCCCGTTGTCGCGAAGCAGCTCGGCCAGACCTGTGCCCTGGAAGGCGCCCCAGGTCCTTTTCGTGATGAGGTGATCCGACGGCCGCGCGTCCAACTCGGGCACGAGTTCGGTCCAGCCGTCGGGCCGCGCCAGAGCGCCGATGCCGCCCGCTTCTGTGCGACCGGGGGCTCCGGCATCCACGTTGACGAGCACGACGGGAAGCCCGTGCCGGCGGAAGGATTCCAGCAATTCGACCGTCCGAGCGATCACGCTCGCGGGCGATGGCTCAACGGGCAGAGTGACGACGCCCGCCTGCAGGTCGATGACGATGAGTGCGGTGGTCTGGTCGAGCGTGGTGATCGGCATGGCGGATTCCTTGACAGCTAGCTGAGCTGGTTCGCCTCGACCCAGGCCAGGTACTCGGGCGTGACCGTCCCGGTCACGTAGTCGCCGGTGAAGCAGCTCATCTCGAGCCGCTCGATGGGGGAGCCCTCGAGGATGGCGGCCTCCATGTCGGCGACCTCCTGGTAGATCAGGTAGTCGGCGCCGAGCTCGGTCGCGATGTCGGGGATCTTGCGGCCGGACGCAACCAACTCCGCCCGGCTCGGCATGTTGATGCCGTAGACGTGGGGGAAGCGCACCGGCGGAGCCGCCGAGGTGAAGGTGACCGAGTTCGCGCCCGCCTGACGGGCCATATCGACGATCTCCCGGGAGGTGGTGCCGCGCACGATCGAGTCATCGACGATGAGCACGTTCTTGCCGCGGAACTCGGAGCCCATCGCGTTCAGCTTCTGCTTCACGCTGCGGGTGCGCTGCTCCTGACCGGGCATGATGAAGGTTCGTCCGACGTAGCGGTTCTTGTAGAAGCCCTCGCGGTACTCGATGCCGAGCTTCTGCGCGACCTGCATCGCCGCGGGGCGCGAGGAGTCCGGGATCGGCATGACCACGTCGATCGCGCCGGACGGGGTGTATTTGGCGATCGTGTCGGCCAGTCGGTCGCCGAGGCGCAGGCGCGCGTCGTAGACCGAGATCCCGTTCATGATCGAGTCCGGCCTGGCCAGGTAGACGTATTCGAACGAACACGGCACGAGCACCGGGTTCTTCGCGCACTGCCGCGAGAACATCTCACCGCCCCTGGTGATGAAGATGGCCTCACCCGGGGCGACATCCCGTACCACCTCGTAGCCGCCGCTTTCGAGCACGAGCGATTCGCTCGCGACCACCCACTCGGTGCCTACCAGCCCACTCGTCCGCTTTCCCAAGATCAGGGGACGGATGCCGAACGGGTCGCGGAACGCCAGCAGCCCCTCCCCCGCGATCAGGGCGATCGCCGCGTACGAGCCCTCGACCCGTTCGTGGAGCGTCGAGATCGCGTCGAACACCTGGTCGGGGTCGAGGTCGGTGCCGCGCACCTGGGCCTGCAACTCGTGGGCGAGCACGTTGACGAGCAGCTCGGTGTCCGAGTTCGTGTTCAGGTGTCGGCGGTCGATGTGGAACAGCTCTTCGGTGAGCTCACGCGTGTTCGTCAGGTTGCCGTTGTGCACGAGCACGATGCCGTACGGCGCGTTCACGTAGAAGGGCTGGGCCTCCTGCTCCTTGTTCGCGTCTCCGCGCGTGGCGTAGCGCACGTGGCCGAGGCCCATGGTGCCGAGCAGGCTGCGCATGTCGCGAGTGCGGTACGCCTCGCGCACCTGACCCTTGGCTTTCTGCATGTGGATGATGCTGCCGTCGGAGGTCGCGATCCCCGTCGAGTCCTGGCCACGGTGCTGAAGAAGTGCGAGTGCGTCATAGACCTGCTGGTTGACGGGACTCGATGAGACGATGCCGACGATGCCGCACATGAGGCGGATGGCTCCCGGATGCTCGAAGTCGTGTACCCGGAGCGGGTACGCCCCAGTCTCTCACGCGTTGGCCGTCGCCGCTGCGGGCGGCCGACTCAGTGTGCGACGACGGGCTCGCTCTCTGCGACTGCGGCTGTCGCAACGGCCGGAGCCGCCGTGTGTGAGAGCGAGAGGCCGTGGCCTCGGCGGCGGAACAGCAGGACGGAGACGACCGCGCCGAGCGCGAAGAACCCGGCACCCCAGCCGTACGCGGCGGCATAGCCGTGAACGGCGGCTTCGGCCGCGACCGTGGCAGTCGGTGGCAGGTGTGCGGCAACGTAGTCCGTCGCCGCTGTCGCCGCCAGCGTGTTGAGCAGAGCCGTTCCCACGGAACCGCCGACCTGCTGGCTGGTGTTGACCATCGCGGAGGCGACGCCGGCGAAGTGGCGGTCGACCCCGAGGGTGGCGGTCTGCATCGAGGCGGGCATGATCGTGCCCATCGCGAATCCGAGCACCATCAGCGCGGGCAGCACGTTGGCTGCGTAGCTGCTGCTCAGGTCGAGGCGGGTGAGCATCAGCATCCCGATGACCCCGAGACTCATGCCGATGGGCACCAGGATCTTCGGCCCGAAGCGCGGAACGAAGAGGTTGGTCCCGAGCTGGGCGGCGAGCACCAGCATCCCGATCATCGGAAGGAAGGCGAGTCCGGTGTTGATCGGCGTGAACTTCAGGGAGACCTGCAGGTAGTAGGTCACGAACAGGAAGATGCCGAACATGCCGGCGCCCGCGATCAGGATCGACGCGTACGCCGCTCCGCGGTTTCGGTCGAGAACGACGGACAGCGGCAGCAGCGGGTGCGCCGCGCGGCGCTGCCAGAGCACGAACGCGATCAGCAGGACGCCGGATGCGGTCAGCATCCCCCAGGTAAGCGGCGAGCCCCAGCTGTCGGTCTCGGCGTTCGAGAAGCCGTAGACCAGCGCGAACAGTGCACCGGAGACCAGGATCGTGCCGGGGATGTCGAGTTTCGGCCGCGGTCCACTGCGGGCGATCGTCGGCACCAGGAATACGGCGCCGATCACCGCGATGATCGCGATCACGTCGTTGATGTAGAGGTTCCAGCGCCAGCCGACGTCCTGGGTGAGATAGCCGCCGAGCAGCAGTCCGATCGCGCCGCCCCCGCCGGCGAGAGCGCCGAAGATGCCGAACGCGCGAGCGCGCTCCTTCGGGATGGTGAAGGTCGTGGTGAGCACGGCGAGCGCGGTCGGGGCGAGCAGCGCGCCGAATGCGCCCTGCAGTGCGCGAGCGCCCACAAGGAGACCGAAGCTGCCCGCCAGGCCGCCGAGTGCGGAGGCGGCCGCGAATCCGATCAGACCGATGATGAACGCGCGCTTGCGACCGATCAGGTCGGAGATGCGCCCACCCAGCAGCAGGAGGCTGCCGAAGGCGAGCGAGTACGCGGTGATGATCCACTGCCGGTCGCCGTTGCTGAAGCCGAGGTCGGCCTGGGCGGAGGGGAGGGCGATGTTCACGACGGTCGAATCGAGCACCACCATGAGCTGGGCGAGCGCGACGACGGCGAGGGTCCACCAGCGGCGCGAGGAGACCGGGGCGGCGACGGGTGCATTCGAAGACATGGAGGAGACTATATGCGGTACTGATCAG
Organism: Acidobacteriota bacterium; assembly: GCA_019351995.1. GTDB lineage: Bacteria > Actinomycetota > Actinomycetes > Actinomycetales > Microbacteriaceae > Lysinimonas. The sequence goes on along the minus strand of JABBOD010000001.1, from coordinate 52,400 downwards.
TTTCGGAAATGAACAGTTCCTGAACCGGCGAGTATCATCGCATGTGACACAGAGAGGGACGATGGCCGCGATGACGCTGGTTGACGCCACCACTCCGAAGCTCGGACGTAAACGTGATCTCACGCGCGATCCTGAGATTCTCGACGCCACGCTCGAGGTTCTCGCCGAGACCGGCTATGACGGCATGACCATCGACATGGTCGCGGCTCGGGCGAAGGCCGGCAAAGCGACCGTCTACCGGCGCTGGGCGTCGAAGGGCGAACTCGTCATCGACGCCGTCGCGTGCATGAAGTCGGCTGACATCGACTTCAACAAGCTCCCCGACACGGGCACCCTGCGCGGCGACCTGGTGGCGATGATCAAGCCGCACTCGATCGAGGACGGCGCGAAGAAGCTGAAGGTCATGGCCGGCTTGGTGTCGCTGATGACGCGCCAGCCGGAGCTCGCCGACGCAGCACGTGCCGCGATCGTCGGCCCTCGGGTCAAGGTCAACAGCATCTTCTTGCGGCGTGCGATCGAGCGCGGCGAGATCCCCGCCGATGTCGACGTCGAGCTGCTGTCCCACGTCGGCGGCGCCATGGCGACCCACCGGACGCTGATGCTGGGCCTGCCCGTCGATCGGGAGTTCGTGCTCTCGATCATCGACGGGGTGATCCTGCCGGCGTGCGGGCTCCGCGGCGCCGCCACGGCCCCTCCGACCAAAGCCACGACCACGGAGCGCCCGTCGGGTCCGGGGTACACGCGGCGAGGCTAGCGCGCCGGTACCCTGGGCGGGTGAGCACCGAGCCCAACCGTTATGCCGAAGCCGGCGTCGACACCGCGGCGGGCGATCTGGCCGTCGAGCTGATGAAGTCGGCGGTCGCCAAAACCCACGGCCCCGAGGTGCTCGGCGGCGTCGGCGGGTTCGCCGGGCTGTACGACGTCTCGTTTCTGAAGAACTTCCACCGTCCTCTGCTGGCCACCAGTACGGATGGCGTCGGCACCAAGGTCGCGATCGCGCAAGCGCTCGACAAGCACGACACCATCGGTCAGGACCTGGTGGGCATGGTGGTCGATGACATCGTGGTGGTCGGCGCGAAGCCGCTGTTCATGACCGACTACATCGCCTGCGGCAAGGTGGTGCCGGAGCGCATCGCCGACATCGTCGCTGGGATCGCGCGGGCCTGCGCCGAAACGCGCACGGCGCTCGTCGGCGGTGAGACGGCCGAGCATCCGGGCCTCCTCGGTCCCGACGACTACGACGTCGCCGGTGCAGCCGTCGGCGCGGTCGAGGCGGATGCCGTGCTCGGCGCGGAGCGCGTGGCCGACGGTGACGTGATCATCGCGCTCGGTTCCAGCGGACTGCACAGCAACGGCTACTCGCTGGTGCGCCACATCCTCGGCCAGCGGGGCATCGGCTATGCCGACCGCTCGAACGAGTTCGGCGGCGTCGTCGGCGAGGTGCTGCTGGAGCCGACCCGCCTCTACACGGCTCCGTTGCTGCGGGCGCTGGCCGACCCCGCGACCGGGACGGGCATCCACGCGATCAGCCACGTCACCGGCGGGGGGATCGCGGCCAACCTCGCGCGGGTGCTGCCGCTCGGCTCGTGGGCCGAACTCGAACGCACCAGCTGGTCGCCGCCGCCCGTCTTCCGGGTGCTGAGCGATCTCGCCGGCTCCACGCTGGAGAGCGCCGAGGGCACCTGGAACCTCGGCATCGGGATGTTCGTGGTTGCGACGCCACGGTCGGTCGACGCGCTCATCACGAAGCTGGCGACCGATGGCATTCCCGCATGGGTTGCGGGACAAGTGACCGTCGGCCCGCGGGACCTCGCCGGCTTCGAGCAGGGCGCCAAGGGAGTCAACGGCGGCGCGGTGAGACTGGTCGGCAGTTACGCCGGCTGAACCGGCGCCGACTGAGCGACAGTCGCGGACTCAGACAACCGCGGACTGAGACAGTCGCGAGTCTAGGCAGACTTCGACTGGTCCTCGGCGTCATCCAACTCGTCGTCGTCCGCGTCATACGCCGCGTATTCCGGCCACTTCTCGAGATCCTCCTCGAGTCGAGGGTCGCCGGGCTCGCCGTGGCTGAGCTCCTGCTGCAGAGCACCGTAGTTGGTGTCAGGGGAGAAGTACTTCAGGTCGCGAGCGACCTTGGTGTGCTTCGCTTTTTGACGGCCGCGCCCCATGCGTGACCCCCTCAGATATCAGGATGTGGAACAGGTGAAAGACTGCGCGGAAGTCTATCACGCAGCATCCATGACCCAGGATGGGCCGCGGTGCAGCCCGCTAACGTGGTGTCGTGACCGAGCGCACCACCGACACCGCGGTACTCGTGGTCGGCGCGGGTCAGGCGGGTCTGTCGGTCGCCTATTACCTGCGTCGGCTCGGACTCGAGCCCGGCAACGACTTCGTGATGCTCGATCGCGGACCCGGCGCGGGGGGCGCATGGCAGTTCCGGTGGGAGGCTCTCCGACTCGGCTACGCCCACCGCGTCAACGACCTCCCCGGCATGGAAGAGCTCGGCGTCAGCTTCGACACCGCTGACCGCGCCGCACCCGCCAAGAATGTCGTCGCCGACTTCTACACCCGCTACGAGGAGCATTACGGCCTGCAGGTGGTTCGTCCGGCCAACGTGACGAAAGTCGAGCCGACGCTCGACGGATTCCGCGTCCGCTTCAGCGGCGACCACGGCGAGCGAGCGGTCTCGACGCGCGTGCTGGTGAACGCGACCGGAACCTGGGGCTCGCCCTTTGTTCCCTGGTATCCGGGGATGAACGACTTCGGTGGACGCCAGCTTCACACCACCGAGTACGGGAGCGCCGTCGATTTCGCCGGGCAGGATGTCGTCGTCGTCGGAGGCGGGACGAGCGCGATCGGCTTCCTCATGGAGCTGGAGAACGTGGCAGGCTCACTGACCTGGGTCGCGCGCCGCCCGATCGAGTTTCTCGAAGACCAGGAGCTCAACATCGAGTCCGGGGTCAGCGCCGTTGCGCTGCAGGATGCGGCGGCCCGCGAAGGCCGCGCGCTGCCGAGCATCGTCTCCACGACCGGCGTGCCGCGGTCGCGTCGGATCCAGGCTGCCATCGATCGCGGCCTGCTGACCGCGCAGCCGATGTTCGCCTCGATCGAAGCGGATGGCGTCCGCTGGCCGGATGGCCGCTTCCAGCACGCCGACGCGATCATCTGGGCGACCGGCTTCCGTCCCGAACTGCGCCACCTGGCCCCCCTCAAACTTCGCGAAAAGGCGGGCGGCATCGGGGTCGGCGGTGGCGCGGCCTGGCGCAACGCACGGGTGTTCTTCGCGGGTTACGGGCCCACCGCGTCCACGATCGGAGCGAACCGAGCGGGGCGCACGATCGCGCGCCAGGTGGTCGCCACGCTCTCCTCCCTCGATCAGCGATAGGGGCGGCATCCGGATGCTGCGAACTCTCGCCGTCGAGGGGTACCGCTCGTTCCGGCACCTCGCACCTCGCACCTCGCGCCGAGAGTACGGGTTTCGACCCGCTCTCGGCGCTGAGAGTACGCAGATATACGTACTCTCAGCGGGCGGGCGGGCGGGCGGGCGGGCGCTTTCAGCGCAGGGCGGTGAGCACCGTGATCGCGGCCGCGGCGCTCCACGCCTGGGGGCGGCAGGCGGCGGGATACGGGGCGGGCCTCGGGGTGTCGGTCAGCGCGTCGCCGGAGTGCAGCTCCGGCATCCGGAAGTCGAAGGCCACCGCCGCGCGCAACAGGCCTTCCGCGAGCTGGGCTGCTTCGTCCGTGAAGCCGTCAGCGGTGAGGCCGGCGATGGCGATCGCCGTGTCGTGGGTCCACACGCTGCCGCCGTGGTACGAGAGGGGCCAATATCCGGTCGAGTCGGTGGACATGGTGCGCAGCCCGAACCCGGAGGCGAGCTCGGGTGACACGAGACGGCGGGCGACACGAGCCGCTTCATCCGGATTCAGCAGGCCGGTGCCGAGCAGGTGGCCGATGTTGCTCGTGAGCGTGTCGACCGGGCGTTTCTGCGCGTCGAGGGCGATCGCGGGGTAAGAGCCCGCGGCGTCAGCGATCCAGAAACGGTCGCGGAAGGCGGTTTGCAGTCGAGCGGCCCAGACGCGCCAAGGGTCGCCGTCGCCGGCCGCGCCGAATCGGTCGAGAAGCTCGGCCCCTCTGGTTGCCGCCTGAAACGCATAGGCCTGCACTTCGCAGAGCGCGATCGGGCCTTCCGCAAGAGTGCCGTCGCGCCACTGCACCGAGTCGCCGCTGTCCTTCCAGCCCTGGTTCGACAGGCCGCGACCGCTCGCGTCGACGTACTCCAGCAGGCCATCCCCGTCGCTGTCGCCGAAATCGCGCATCCACTCCAACGACGCGACCAGGCTGGGGAGCAGTGCTCGCACCTCGCCGTCGGGCAGGCCGGCGTCTGCGGCATCAGCGAGCAGGCAGATCCACAGCGGGGTCGCGTCCACGGTTCCGTAGTAGAGCGGCGGCAGCTCGACGGCGTGCGATCCCTCGGTGAATGTCATCGCCGTGCTGCGGAGTTCGTGCATGATCTTGCCCGGCTGCTCCGCCGTGTCGACGACAGATGCCGCTCCCTGCATATTCGCGAGCGCGCGCAGTGTCGAGCCTGCGAGCTTGCTTCCGAGGGGGAGCAGCAGGCGCGCGGCCCAGAGCGAGTCACGCCCGAACAGGGTGAAGAACCAGGGCGCACCGGCCGCGACGAACTCATCATCGGGTGCGCGTCTGCTGACCAGTCGGAGGGCGTCGAGGTCATCGAGAGCGCGGGTGACCCAGCGCGCGAGCAGATCGTCGACGCCGCTGAGCGCCGGCGGGCTCCACGGCGTGGGGCCAGGAGCGGCGCTGACGGCTGCTGCAGCATCCACCGCGGTCACCGTGAATGCCACGGAGACGGATCCGTGGGGGGCCAGTTCGACGGGCCAGCTCAGCCAGACGCGGCAGCCATCGACGGTCACGGTCGCGCCGGGTGCCGAGAGTTCGACGCTGACCGGACCGTCTCCCCAGGCGGCGCCATCGACGGTGGCGCGGACCGCAGGCGCGAGGTGCGAGTGAGCGCCTGACTTGATCAGTTGCATTGCTGTGAGGTCGGCGACGAGGCCGATCTGCAACTCGGTCTTCACGCCGACGTGGCGGCGGGAGCTGAGCTCGAGCCGATGGGTGACTCCGTCGGCTCGCACCGAGCGGGTGAGACGTGAGCGGACTTCCGGGTCGGGCGTGCTCGCCCCGTCGAGCTGGCGGTGCAGGGCGTCGAAGCGCACGGTCGAGGCATTCAGCTGTGCGGTGACGAGGTGCTCGCCGCGCTCGCCACCGACCGCGACGGTGAAGCCGCTGAGGATGCGGGTGTCGCCGAGATAGGCGCCATCGATCGTCGATCCGGAGGTGGCTTGCGAGGCGGATCCATCGTCGGCTGACCAGAACTGGGAGGGGGCGCGGAAGGTGATCACCGCCTCGTGAAGAAGCGGCTGGCGCTGTTCGATCCGGGTCTCTTCCATGTGAACAACGACCTCGTCAATTCCGCTCTTCGAGGGGGTCCGGTTGACAGCCCTTGCGTGAGGGGTAATGTAGCACCGAAGATTTGATCGTTCAAACTTTCGGCCGGCTGGGCGCGGACACCGCGGATGCCGGCCGACGACATGGCCAAAGGAGGTCGGCGGATGGCACAGCTCCCCACCGTCGACGACGTCGCCCAGCGGGCAGGAGTCTCCCGCCAGACCGTCTCCAATGTGCTCAACTCCCCCGAGATCGTGCGCGAGGCGACCCGCCTCCGGGTGCAGGCCGCGATCGCCGAACTGGGCTATCGGCCGCACGCCTCCGCACGTCGATTGCGCACGCAGCAGAGTTCCACGATCGGTGTTCGTCTGAATCCGGTGCTGAACGGCATCTCGGGATCGATCCTCGACCTCTACCTGCACGCGCTCGGCGAGCGAGCCGACGAGCGCGGCATGCGCATCATGCTCTTCACCGCGCATGACATCGACGACGAGATCCGGCACTACCAGGAGCTTCGCGATGGTGCTGACGTCGACGCCATTGTCGTGACCGCCACCTTCTACGACGACCCGCGGATCGAATGGCTTGCCGCGCACCGGATGCCGTTCGTCGCGTTCGGGCGACCGTGGGGACGGGCCGACCTCGACGATCCTGACCGCCTCTGGGTCGACGTCGACGGACGCGCCGGCACGCGGAAGGCGACAGAACACCTCGTGAAGCGCGGACTCCGTCGCATCGGATTCCTCGGCTGGCCCCTCGGATCCGGTACCGGTGACGATCGGCGCGCTGGCTGGCAGGACGCCATGGTGGCCGCTTTCGGCTCGGGCGAGGCCGAGCTTGCCGAGCTGTCGATGGAGACCGACGAGGGTGTTCGCCCCGGCCGGGTCGTGATCGAGGAACTCATCGCGCGCTGCGACGCGGCGGCTCATCCGCTGGATGCGCTCGTCTGCGCCAGCGATTCGCTCGCCCTCGGAGCCATGATGGCCGTCCGCGAGGCGGGCCTTCCGCACTTCCCGATCTTCGGCTTCGACAACACCCCCACCGCCCAGGCGGTCGGCCTGTCGAGCGTGGATCAGCGCCTCGGCGAGGTCGCCGCCGGCACCTTCGAACTGCTGATGGGCGCGACCGGCCGTCGCGTGCTGCCGCACGGGTCCGGGTCGGACGACGACCCGCGGCATCGCCTCATCACCCCCCAACTTGTCGTGCGCAGGTCGAGTCACCTGGAGCTCGTCGAGGAAGCCGGCGGCACCGTGCCCGGCAATCACGATCGAAAGGAATAGTCATGAAACACAGGAAATTGGGGGCGGTAATCGTTGCAGCGGGACTCGCCGCCGCTCTGACCGCATGCGGGTCGGGGTTCAGCTCCGGCACTGCGACGCAGAGCAGCACGAAGCCCATCACCGTTCTCATCGGCTCGAGCGGCGCGGCCGAGACCGCCGCCGTGAAGAGCGCCGTCGCAGCCTGGTCGAAGACCTCAGGCGTGAAAGCCACCGTCACGGTCGCCAGCGATCTCAATCAGCAACTCGCCCAGGGCTTCAGCTCGGGTAAGCCTGCCGATGTGTTCTACCTGTCGACCGACTCGCTTGCCGGGTACGCCAGCAACGGCTCGCTCTACGAATACGGCGACAAGCTCACCAACAAGAGCGACTTCTACCCGAGCTTGGTGAAGTCCTTCACGTACAACAACAAGCTGGTGTGCGCTCCGAAGGACTTCTCGACGCTGCAGCTCATCATCAACACCGACCTCTGGGCCAAGGCGGGGCTGACGGATGCTGACATCCCGACCACGTGGGACCAGCTGTCCGCCGTCGCCAAGAAGCTGACCACCGGCACCCAGACGGGTCTGGTCATCGGCGGGGAGTACGCGCGCATCGGAGCATTCATGACCGAGGCCGGCGGCAACCTGATGAACGCCGACAGCACGAAGGCGACCGCCGACACGCAGGCGAACCTCGACGCGCTGAACTACGTCAAGCAGAACCTGGCCGCGGGCGACTTCAAGTACGCGGCGGATGTCGGGGCTGGGTGGGGTGGCGAGGCATTCGGCAAGCAGCTGGGCGCCATGACCATCGAGGGCAACTGGATCACCGGATCGCAGTCGGCCGACTACCCGGCGGTCAACTACAAGGTTGTTCCGCTGCCCAAGGGCCCCGCCGGAGCCGGCACTCTGCAGTTCACCAACTGCTGGGGAATCGCGGCGGACAGCGCCAACAAGTCCGGCGCGCTTTCGCTCGTCCAGCAGTTGACGACGAAGAGCGACCAGCTCGGATTCGCCAAGGCCTTCGGCGTCATGCCGTCGATCCAGTCGGCGGCCGGCGAATGGAAGAAGGAGTTCCCGAAGCTGACCCCGTTCCTGGACGCGGCGAGCTACGCGCAGGGTGTCCCGGCAGCCAAGGGTGCCGCCGCCGTGGTGAGCGACTTCAACTCGCAGGTGGCGAAGCTCGCCACCGGTGATCCGAAGACGATCCTCTCGTCGACGCAGGCCAACCTCGCAGCGCTCCTCAAGTAGTGCCGCGCTGATCCGGAATAGATGGGGATGGGAGAGAGACGATGACGACATCAACGACACGGCTTCCGCGGCGGCGGGGCAGGAGCCTCCATCGCGGGCAGGCGGCGTCCGGCTGGTTGTTCACCGCTCCCATCCTCATCATTCTCGGGTTGTTCCTGCTCGTCCCGGTCCTCATGGCGGCGTGGGTGAGCGTCTCCGACTGGAGCGGTCGTGGGTCGCCATTCGCGTCGGGCGTCAACTTCATCGGCGCCACGAACTACGGCCAGGTGCTGTGGGCTGGCGGATTATCCGAGACCGACTTTGGTACCGCCCTGAAGAACAACCTCTGGTACGTGCTGCTGGTCGTTCCCACCCAGACGATTGTCGCCATGGCGCTCGCGCTCGCGGTCAATCGGCGGATGCTGCGGGGCCGCGGATTCTTCCGGACCGCGTTCTACTTCCCGTCGGTCACCAGCTCGGTGGCGATCACCGTGCTCTGGCTCTTCCTCTTCTCCACCACCGGTGCGGTGAACGCCGTCATCTCCGCTCTCGGGGCTCACGGTCCGAACTGGTTCAACGAGCCCCGGGGGATCTTCCACTTCGGTGCCGCGAGCGGTCCGGCCTTCCTGACCGGCAACACCACCCTGGGCGTGAGCTGGTGGGACTGGCTCGGCGGGCCGTCCGTTGCGATGTCGGCCTTCGTCATCCTGGCCGTCTTCACCACCGGCGGAACCTTCATGCTGCTGTTCCTCGCCGCCCTGCAGAACCTCGGCGGTGATGTCGAGGAGGCGGCGATGATGGATGGAGCGAACGCGCGGCAGCGCTTCTTCCGGGTCACGCTTCCCCAGTTGCGGCCCACGCTGTTCACGGTCATCACGCTCGGCCTGATCGGATGCTGGCAGGTCTTCGACCAGATCTATACGGGCACCAAGGGCGGCCCGTCGAAGACGACCCTGACCCCCGCCTACCTGTCATACACCGCCGCCTTCGACGATCAACAGTGGGGGCAGGGAGCGGCGATCGCCTTCATTCTCTTCGCGATCATCATCGTGTTCACGATCATCCAGCGCTGGGTCCTCGCCGAGAAGAAGGTGTCGAAACGGCGGATGGGGTGGATCACGGACGCCGAAAAGCGTGACGGTCGCGTCAGCGAGGCGGTCGCCGTCGATGCCGTGCCGAATACGAATCGAGGTTCGCGATGACCGCATTGACCGGCAGGACCGTGAGCGTGCGGCAGCACCACCGCTGGAAGCCGAGTGCGCTGACCGCGCAGATCCTGACATACCTGTTGCTGATCGCCGTGGCGGTGCTGTACATCTTCCCGTTCCTGATCGACGTCGCGACGTCATTCAAGACGGAACCGGATGCCGCGGCCAACCCGCTCTCGCTGATCCCGCAGACCTGGACAACGGCGGCATACCAGCGCCTGTTCTTCAACTCGGACTTCCCGATCTGGTTCAAGAACACGGCCATCGTGACGGTCACCGTCACTCTCGGTCGGGTCTTCTTCGACTCGCTGGCCGGCTACGCGCTCGCTCGCCTGCAGTTCCGCGGCCGAAACGTGATCTTCGCCGGCCTGATCGCCGTGATGGCCGTTCCCGGGGTGGTGTTGCTCATTCCCAAGTTCCTGGTCATCAACCAGCTGGGGATCTATGACAGCTACGCGGGCATGATCATCCCCCTGTTGGCGGATGCCGCGGGGGTCTTCATCATGAAGAACTTCTTCGAGTCGATCCCGGCGTCCATCGAAGAGCAAGCCCGTATCGACGGGGCGGGCAGCTTCCGGATCTTCTGGTCGGTGGTGCTGCCGATGGCACGACCGGCGCTGATCACCATCATCATCCTGAGCTTTCAGGGCTCCTGGAACGAGCTCGCGCAATTCATCATCTCGACGCAGAGCCCCAGCCTCACGACTCTCACGAAGGGGGTCGCGCAGCTGGCGAGTGGCCAGCTGAGTCAGGGCACGCAGTACCCGCTCAAGCTCGCGGCCGGTGCCATCATGACCATCCCGGTGGCGATCGTCTTCTTCATCTTCCAGCGCCGCATCCTCAACGCCAGCGACGGCGCCATCAAGGAGTGACCACCTAGCGGAAGCCGCCCGCGAGCGCGAACCCTGCGACACAGGCCGCGAGGCCGAGAGTCAGGTTGGCGAGCACGCTGCTCACCGCGGTGCGCCAGCGTCCGTCCATGGCGAGCTGCACGGCCTCCACGCTGAAGGTGCTGAAGGTGGTGAGCCCCCCGGCGAAGCCGCCCAGGACGACGAGCCGGGCATCCGCCCCGATGGCGCCGGACTGCACCAGCCCGATGACGATGCCGCCGACGAGGGA
>JABBOD010000001.1:0-41741 GCA_019351995.1 Acidobacteriota bacterium | reverse complement strand
ACCAGAAAGCCGAGCACGAACGAGCCGGCGACGTTGATCACCAACGTCGCCACGGGGAAGACCGTGTCGCCGTTCGGCAGCACGGTGCCGATGGCCAAGCGCAGTCCGGTGCCGAGCAGGCCGCCGAGCAGCACCGCGATGACCGTCATTCGGTGGTGGATCCCTTGGAGCGTGCCGGGGAGGAGCCCTTGCCACCGCTTGGCTTTGTCGCGCTGACCTTTTCCGTCGGCGTCGCGGTTGCCGCCGCCTGCTTGGCGGCCGGGGCCGACTTCGTGGCGGAGCCGACCTTCGCGGGCACCTGCCCGTTCCGGGTGGAGCGTTGCGACTCGACCTTCGCACGCGCGGCAACGCGGGCTGCCTTGATCTCGGCGGGCGGTATGGCCTCCCGCTGCACGGGGCGGCGGGGCTCGCCGCGGCGGTCCTGGCCGGGCAACGGGCGTGACCGGCGGCCGTAGATCACGTCGGAGGAGTCCAGGAGCCACGGGACCAGCACCACCATCACCCCGTGCACGAGCATGAGCTTGTGGCGGATGCGTCGCGCCTTGTGATTGTGCAGCAGGTACTCCCACCAGTGCCCCACGATGAACTGCGGTGTGTAGACGGTCACCACCTCGGACCCGTTGTCGACCCGGCACGCCTTGATGTACTTGATCAGCGGCACGCTGATATCGCGGTACGGCGAGGCGAGAACCCGTAGCGGGATCTTGATGTTGTAGTTCTCCCACTCCCGCTCGAGTGCCTCGGTGGCGGCATCGTCGATGGAGACGTGAACCGCCTCGATCGTCTCGTGGCGGGCGGCGATCGCGTAGTCGAGCGCCTTGAGCACCGGCTTGTTCATCTTGCCGACCAGCACGATGGCGTGGTCGCCGTCTGCTCCGAAGCGCGTGGTGGCATCCGCCTCGATCTCGATGTCCACGTCCCGGTAGTAGCGGTTCACTCCGAGCATGAGGAAGAACAGGATCGGCATGATCACGAAGACCACCCAGGCACCGTAGGTGAACTTGGTGATGGTCACGATCACCAGCACCGAGAAGGTCATGAACGCGCCGAAGCTGTTGATCGCCAGGTAGGTGCGGACCTGGCCCCGCCGCATTCCGCCCCACCCGGTCACCGGCCCCTCGCGAAGCAGGCGCCGCCAGTGCCGGATCATGCCGGTCTGACCGAGGGTGAAGGAGACGAAGACGCCGATGATGTAGAGCTGGATCAGGGACGTCACGCTGGCGCGGAACACCACCAGGATCACCGCTGCCGTGACGGCCAGCGCGATCACGCCGTTCGAGTAGATGAGCCGGTCACCGCGGGTCGCGAGGGACTTCGGCGCGTAGAGATCGGTGGCGAGCACCGAACCCAGCAGGGGGAACCCATTGAACGCCGTGTTGGCCGCCAACAGGAGCACCGCCGCTGTTGCCGCCTGGATGACGAAGAACAGGATCGAGTTGTTGCCGAAGACCGCCGCGGCGATCTGCGCGATCACGCTGCGTTGCGGTGCGGTAGTGCAGTTGGCGAATCCGACCAGATTGCAGGTGTCTTCCACATAGTGGACACCCGAGATCAGGGCGACCGTGATGAGTCCCACGAACAGCACAATGGCGATGGCCCCCATGGCGACGAGGGTCTTCTGCGCGTTCTGGATCTTCGGGCGGCGGAAGGCCTGGACGCCATTGCTGATCGCCTCGACGCCGGTGAGGGCGGAGCATCCGCTCGAGAAGGCGCGCAGCAGCAGCAGCACCACCGCGGCCTGCGCGATCGACTGACTCTTGATCGCGAAGTGTGCCGTCTCGGCGACGGGCGCGTCTCCGGCCGCCGTGCGCACGAGCGCGACCCCGATCATCAGGGCGACGCTGCCGATGAAGAGGTAGGTGGGAACGGCGAATACCTTGCTGGATTCGCGCACGCCGCGCAGATTGACTGCCGCCAGGATCACGACGAACACGACGGCCATCTCGACGCGGATGCCGTTGAGGAACGGCAACGCGGAGATGATGTTGTCGACGCCGGAGGCGACCGACACGGCGACCGTCATGATGTAGTCCACGAGCAGCGCCGCGGCGACGACCAGGCCGGCCTTCTCGCCGAGATTCTTGCTGGCGACTTCGTAGTCGCCGCCGCCGCTGGGGTACGCCTTGATCAGCAATCGGTAGGAGGTGACCACCACGATGAGCAACAGCACGACGGCCGCCGCGACCCACGGGGTGAACGCCAGGAATGACAGCCCGCCGAGCAGCAGGATCAGCAGCAACTCCTGGGGAGCGTACGCGACCGAGGAGAGCGGGTCGCTCGCGAAGATCGGAAGCGCCAAGTGCTTGGGGAGAAGCTGCCCTTCCAGCTTGTCGGAGGGCAGCGGGTCCCCGATGAGCCAGCGCTTGGGCGACTTGGCGTCTTCGGGAGACCGGGCGTCGTCAGTCACGAGGGGTTAGCGTACACCGCCGATTGCGGCTGCGCATTTTCTTATTCCGCTGACGAGATCGCCCGGATTCCGGGCTCGAGCCCGCCGTCACCTGCCCTCCCAAATCAAGGCTGCCGTGGCCCTCAGCGCCTGTCGGACGGTCGGCGGGCCGGGGAGGTGGGGCGCTCATCCTTGATTTGGGGGCGTGGCGATTTGCGGGCGTGGCGGCGTCGCGACGGAGGCATCGCCGTTCCGGCAGCGATGGTTACGCGCGCTCGGGGATGTGAAACAGCGGGAGCGTCACGTTCACCATCGGCCCGATGAGCATGGCGAAGGCGATGGTGCCGATCCCGAACTGACCGCCGAGAAGAACGCCCGCGATCAGGACGACGGTCTCCAAGGCGGTGCGCACCATCCAGATCGGTCGTCCGGTGCGGCGATGCAGACCGGTCATCAGCCCGTCGCGCGGGCCGGGGCCGAGACGTGCGCCGATATAGAGGCCCGTGGCGACGGCCACGACGGCAAGGCCCCCCGCGAACACGAGCGCCTGAATGCCCGGCACGGTCTGCTGCGGGATGACGTTCAGGCCGAGCTGCGCGCTGGTGCCGACCAGGAGGACGTTGGCGACCGTGCCGAGGCCGACGCGCACGCGGATCGGGATCCAGAGCAGCAGCACGATGGCGCCCAGGATGTTGGTCACCAGCCCGAAGGGAATCCCAGTGCGCAGGGAGATCCCCTGGGAGAGCACGTCCCACGGTGCGAGTCCGATGCCGGCACGCACCATCAGGGCCAGACCGATTCCGTAGAGGAAGAGGCCCACCAGGAGCTGGATGATGCGGCGTGCCCACACGGCGCGTGACCCTGTGAGGCGAGGAGTGACGAGAGCGGTGGTCATGGGGCAAGCCAATCGCCGAATTGGACTTCTGTGTAGATGCCAATCGAGCTAGAGTGGCCGCGTGGTCACTCTCTCGGCTCGAGCTTTGGTATCCCTTCTGGACGGATGGCGTGGCCTCGGGGCGACCCCCGCGTACGCGGCGCTCGCGGATCGCATCCGTCTTCTGGTGCTCGATGGTCGTCTCGCACTGGGCACCCGGCTGCCCGCCGAACGAGAAATCGCTACCCAGCTCGGACTCAGCCGCACGACGATCTCGGCGGCCTACGCGCAACTGCGCGATTCCGGGTATCTCGAGAGCCTGCGCGGATCGGGCAGCGTCGTACGGCTGCCCGGGCGCAACGCGGTTCCGCTCGAGACGATCGCACCGCCCGAGTTCCTCGACTTCAGCAAGGCGACGTTGCCGGCCGTCCCTGCCGTCGCCGCCGCCGCCGAGCGCGCGGCGGCGCTGCTCCCCTCCTATTTGGGCGAATCCGGCTTCGACCCGATCGGGCTCCGGGCACTTCGCCAAGCGCTCGCCGATCGCTTCACAGCCAGAGGCCTGCCCACCGATGCGGATGAGCTGATGATCACGGTCGGGGCCCAGCACGCGATCGGGCTTCTCGCGCGCACCTTGTTAGCCCGCGGTGACCGCGCCCTCGTCGAGAGTCCCACCTATCCGCACGCCTCAGATGCGCTCAGGCACAACGGCGCGCGGCTGGTCCCAGTCGCGGTGACCACCGACGAGGGCTGGGACGAACCCAGCCTCGAGCAGGCGTTCCGGCGCACCAGCCCGACCATCGGCTACCTGATGCCCGACCATCACAACCCGACCGGCCGATCCATGTCTCCGGAGCTCCGTGACCGCACCACCGCGCTCGCCCTCGCGCAGGGCACCACGCTCATCGCCGATGAGACGATGGGGGAGCTCGGCTTCGCCGATCTCCGAGTGGATGCCCCACTCACCCCGCCGTTCGCCGTCCACGGGCGGGCGGTCACCGTCGGCTCGGTCGGCAAGACCGTGTGGGGCGGATTGCGGGTCGGCTGGATCCGCGCAGATCGGGAGCTGATTCAGCGCGTCGCACGACTTCGCTACTCGAGCGACCTCGGGACGCCGATCCTCGACCAGTTGATCGTGCTCGAGCTGCTCGGAGAGTATGACGCAATCCTCGCCGACCGCCGCGCCTACCTGCGTGCGGGACGCGACCACCTGATCGCGCGTCTGGGCGAGCGGCTGCCCGAGTGGACGGTTCCCTCGCCCGATGGCGGCCTGACTCTCTGGGTGAACATCGGTGCACCCATCAGCTCGCAGCTCGCGCTGGCCGCGCGCAACGAGGGGCTCGTGATCGCGGCAGGCCCGCGGTTCGGAATGAACGGAGTCTTCGAGCGATTCATCCGCGTTCCCTACAGCCACCCGCCCGAGCTGATCGACCGCGCCGTCGATGCCATGGCCTCCGCGTGGAGCATGGTCGGCCGGCATCCGCTGGGAATCGGTCACGAGGACTTGGCCGAGGTGGTCTGACCGGCGGCTGCCGTCACCTTCATCCCGGGGGAGTACGAGCACCCAGAATCGCCTTGCGATACTTGCCAAGACGACTTGGGGAGACATCCACGTGCATTTGCTGTCCGTTTTCAGCCTGCGCAACCGCGCACTCATTGCGCTTATCACGATCGTGGTGGCGGTCTTCGGCGGGATCTCGCTGACGCTGTTCAAGCAGGAGCTCATCCCCTCGCTCTCGCTCCCGTCGGTCTTCATCGTGACGACCTATCCCGGCGCCTCGCCCGATGTGGTCAGCAACGATGTCTCGACCCCGATCGAGAGCGCCATCCAGGGCATCGAGAACCTGGACTCCACGACGGCGACCTCGCAGACCGGCGCCTCGACGGTGACCGCTTCGTTCACCTACGGCACCAGCATCGCGACGGCCGAGCAGAAGATCCAGCTCGCCATCGACCGGATCTCGACAACACTCCCGACGGGCGTCACGCCCCAGGTGATCACCTTCAGCCTCAGCGACCTCCCGGTCATCCAGCTCGCCGTCACCAGCGACCTCGACCCGCACCTGCTGGCGTCCAAGCTCGCCAGCCTCACCGTCACCAATCTCAAACAGCTCAGCGGAGTCAGTGATGTCACGCTGCTCGGCGACGCCTCGCAGCGCGTCGCCATCACGCCGAACGCCGACACGCTGACCAAAGACGGCCTCAGCATCCAGTCGATCAAGACCGCGCTCGCGGCCAACGGAACCCTGCTCGCCAGTGGTTCCATCACCGAAAACGGCAAGACGCTCACCGTGCAGTCCGGCCAGAAGCTGACCAGCACCGCCGACATCGCCGCTCTTCCGGTGCTGGGTGGCCGTCTCCCCACCCCGCCGACTATCGGGGATCTCGCAACGGTGGCGGTCGTCGATAACCCGGTGGCCGGCTATTCCAGCGTCAACGGCAAGCCGGCTGTCTCGCTGAACATCACGAAGACGGCCGCCGGCAATACCGTGACCGTGTCGCAGACCGTCCGGAACGACATTCCGACGCTGGAGAAGCAGCTCGGTGGAAACACGAAGTTCACCGTCGTCTCGGACCAGGCGCCCTCGATCACGACGTCGATCAACAGCCTTGCCGAGGAGGGCGGGCTTGGTCTGATCTTCGCCGTGGTCGTCATCTTCATCTTCCTGTTCTCGGTGCGGTCGACCCTGGTCACGGCGATCTCGATCCCGGTCTCGGTCTTCATCACCTTCCTGGGCATGACCGCTGCCAACTACACCTTGAACGTCATCACCCTGGCCGCGTTGACCATCGCGATCGGGCGAGTCGTCGATGACTCGATCGTCGTGATCGAGAACATCAAGAGACACATCGGTCTCGGCGAGCCCAAGCTCGAAGCCATCAAATCGGCGGTGCGGGAGGTTGCCGTCGCCGTCACGGCGTCGACCATCACCACCGTTGCCGTCTTCCTCCCGGTCGCGTTCGTCGGCGACATCACCGGCGAGCTGTTCCGGCCCTTCGCGCTCACGGTCACCATGGCACTGCTGTCGTCGCTGTTCGTGGCGCTCACCATCGTGCCGGTGCTCGCCTACTGGTTCCTCGGCAATACCAAGTCGGTGCACAAGCACGCCGAAGGCGAGCCGACCCCGGACACCGTTGCGGCGGCCTCGACCGGCCGCCTCTCCGCTGCGGATGAACTGCAGCACCCGACTCTGCTGCAGCGGGCCTACCTTCCGGTCATCCGGTGGACCCTCAAGTTCCCCGCCATCGTCCTCGTGCTCGCTCTGCTGATCCTCGCCGGCAGCGGACTCGCGGCGAGCGGACTGAAGACGAACTTCATCGGCAACAGCGGGCAGAACACGCTGACCGTGACGCAGACGCTGCCACTCGGCACGAGCCTCGCCGCGCAGAACGACGCAGCCACCGTGGTCGAGAAGAAGCTCCGCAGCATCAAGGGGGTCGACACGGTTCTCCTGACCATCGGATCGGGTGGGAGCTCCCTGCGCGCCGCATTCTCCGGCGGGGGGTCGAGCACGTTCTCGCTCACCACCGACCCGAATGCCGACCAGGCGAAGCTGCAGAACACCATCACCGCCGCGCTCAAGACCATCAAGGGCGAGGGTGATATCGCGGTGCAGGCGGCGCAGGGCGGGTTCGCGTCGTCCAACATCGCGATCGACATCACCGCGGGCAGCGACGCCGATCTGCGCAAGGCGAGCAGCGACATCCTCGCCGCGGTTTCCAAGCTGTCGGTCGTCTCGCAGGCGACCAGCAACCTCTCGGCCTCGCTGCCGTATCTCGCCGTGCAGATCGACCGCGCCAAGGCGGCGGCCGACGGTCTCAGCGAGCAGCAGGTGGGCGGCATCGTGACCCAGGCGATGAACCCGAGCGCGACGGGCACGATCGTGATCAGCGAGAAGACCCTCTCGATCTACGTGAACAACCCCGCCAAGCCGACAACGCAGGCCGAGCTCGAGGCGTTCTCGGTCCCGACGCTCAAGGGCCCGGTGCCGCTGTCGGACATCGCGACCGTGACGACCGTGAACGGACCGTCGAGTGTCACCACGATCAAGGGGCTCCGGAGCGCGACGCTGACGGTGGTCCCGGGGACCGACAACACGGGTAACGCGTCGGCGCTCGTGCAGGCGGCAGTGAACAAGGTGAAGGTTCCGGCGTCGGCGACCGTGACCCTCGGCGGTGTGACCTCGCAGCAGAGCAGCTCGTTCCAGCAGCTCGGTCTGGCGCTGTTGGCCGCGATCCTGATCGTCTACGTCGTGATGGTTGCGACGTTCAAGAGCCTGCGGCAACCGCTTCTGCTGCTCGTCTCGATCCCGTTCGCTGCCACCGGAGCGATCGCCCTGCAGGTGATCTCCGGGGTGCCGCTCGGTGTCGCCTCGATCATCGGCCTGCTGATGCTCGTCGGGATCGTGGTGACGAACGCGATCGTGCTCGTCGACCTGATCAACCAGTACCGAGCGCGCGGGTTCAAGGTCGGTGACGCGATCATCAACGGCGCCGCGCGTCGTCTGCGCCCGATCCTGATGACCGCTTTGGCGACGATCGGTGCTCTCCTGCCGCTCGGCCTCGGTCTCACCGGACACGGTGGCTTCATCTCGCAGCCGCTCGCGATCATCGTGATCGGCGGGTTGGTGTCGTCGACGATCCTGACGCTGCTCGTGCTGCCCGTGCTCTTCTACCTGGTGGAAGGTGCCGCAGAGCGTCGCGCGGAGTACCCGAAGCTGCCGACCTCGATCCTGACCCGTGTGCTCGCCATCGGCGGCGGCGTACTTCTGGCCGGCGGGATCGCCCTCACCGCCGGGGGAGTCGCGGCCGGCCTCGCACGCACCTCGCTCGGCGTGCGCCTGGGGGGTCTCGGCCTCATCGTCGGCCTGCTGCTGCTGATCGCGGCCCTGATCGTGTGGGTGGTACGCAGCGCGCGGAACCGGCGCGCGCATCCGATCGCCCCGGGGTCTCGGTCGTCTGAGGAGGCGCCGCCCGCCGCGCCGGAACCCGCTCTCGCGCAAAGCGGTCCGATCGACTAACGTAGGAAGGTCGGCTCACGACACTTCACGAGGTCTCTGCCTCGTTGCACCACTGTTCAGTCGTGCGGGCCGGATCACCAGCGCATCCGCTGGCGAGGAATCCATTCAGGAAAACGGCCCCGGTCAGTATCGCCCGGGTTCTCGTGGCGTGTGCCCTCCGTGTATGTGTGTGCGGGCTCTGCGCTGCGCACTCTGTACAGAACACCGGAAAGTTCATATCAACATGCCCATCAACAAGAAGGGCGCGCCTGCTCGCGCCTCCCGTCCCTTCACCGGCTCGTCTGCCGCTTCCGTTCGGAAGTCGGGAAGCGTCAGCCCCAAGCACCGCGGCTACCGCCCGGATGACGCACCCGCGCCGTCCGATCGCGAGCCCAAGAAGCGCTGGAGCGCCGACGAGCGTGCCTCGCGCGGCCACTCGGAGCAGCGGCCGCGCGGCGCCGCCGCCAGCAACTCGGCTCGCGTCGGCCGTGAGCGCGTTGAGCGCTCGGCTGACGGTCGCCCGAACTGGGAGCCGAAGCGTGCATACGACGGCCGCCCGACCCACGGTGCTGCGCCGCAGCGCGACGGTGCCCGCGACGACCGCGGCAACCGCCCGCAGCGCAGCTACGACGACCGTCCCGCGCGCTCATACGGCGACCGCCCGCAGCGCGACGATGCTCGCCCGGCTCGCGCCTTCGGTACCGACCGTCCGGCTCGCACCTGGGACCGCGACGCTCGTCCGGCCGAGCGGACCGAGCGCCCCGCGAAGAGCTGGGACCGCGATAGCCGTCCCGCCCGCTCGAACGACGACCGCCCGCGCGCTGGAGCTGGGAGCGACGCACCGCGTCGCCGCGACGCCAGCGCCGACGAGGCTTCGCCTCGTCGGTCGTCACGCGAGTACGACCGCGATGCTCGTCCGGCTCGCTCGTCCGACGACCGCCCGGCCCGCAGCTACGACCGTGACAGCCGTCCGGCTCGGAGCAACGACGACCGTCCGGCCCGTCGCTTCGACAATGACCGCCCGGCGCGCACCTTCGATCGTGACAGCCGTCCGGCTCGCTCGTACGACAACGCGCGTCCGGCCAAGAGCTGGGACAACGACCGCGCCCCGCGTCACGACGACCGTGCCGCTGCGCCTCGCGTGCAGCACGACGATGTCGTCCTCGAGCACCTGGTCGCTCACGCCGTCACGGCGGGCGAGGTCGACGGGATCGGCTTCGGCGACCTCGGTCTCGGACAGAACATCGTCCGTGTGCTCGCCGAGCTCGGCGCGGCGACCCCGTTCCCGATCCAGGCTGCCACGATCCCGGATGTTCTCGCGGGTCGCGACGTGCTCGGCCGCGGCCGCACGGGATCCGGCAAGACCATCGCGTTCGGTGCTCCCCTCGTCGAGCGCCTGCTCGCCCTGAGCGCTGGCGCCGACAAGGGCTCCCGTCGTGAGTTCGGCCGCGCCCCGCGCGCGCTGATCCTCGCGCCGACCCGCGAGCTGGCTCTGCAGATCGACCGCACCGTGCAGCCGATCGCCCAGAGCGTCGGCCTGTTCACCACGCAGATCTACGGTGGCGTCCCGTACGCCCGCCAGCTCGGCGCGCTGCAGCGCGGTGTCGACATCGTGATCGGCACCCCCGGTCGCGTCGGCGACCTCGCCGCACAGGGCAAGCTCGACCTCTCGAAGACCATCATCACGGTGCTCGACGAAGCCGACCACATGTGCGAGCTCGGTTTCGCCGAGCCGGTGCAAGAGATCCTCGACCGCACGGCGCAGGGCGGCCAGAAGCTGCTGTTCTCCGCGACGCTCGACAAGGGCGTTGCCGACATCGTCGAGAGGTACCTCGTCGACCCGGCCGTCTACGAGGTGTCCGGTGAAGACCAGGCCAGCTCGACGATCGATCACCAGGTGCTGCTGCTCGACCAGCGCGACAAGCAGCAGGTGCTGATCGAACTCGCGTCCGGACCCGGTAAGAAGCTCGTGTTCGCGCGCACCCGCGCGTTCGCCGAGCAGCTCGCCGACATGCTCGACGAGGCGGGCATCCGCGCGGAAAGCATCCACGGTGACCTCAACCAGTCACGCCGCACCCGTGCGCTCGAGAAGTTCACGAGCGGTCGCGTCGACGTGATGGTGGCGACGGATGTTGCGGCACGCGGCATCCACGTCGATGACATCGCCCTGGTGATCCAGGCCGACGCCCCCGACGAGTACAAGGCCTACCTGCACCGCTCGGGCCGCACGGGCCGCGCCGGCAAGGAGGGCACCGTCGTGACCCTCGTGCCGCGCAGCCGTCGCCGCCGCACCGAGGAGCTGCTGGCCCGCGCCGAAATCGAGGCGAACTGGACCAGCGTGGTCCCGGGCGACTCGTTCATCGAGGAGCTCGCCGCGCGCTGACGACAAGCGTTGGCGGATGCATATCAGAGCATTCGAGGAGGGCGACACCGATTCGGTTGTCGCCCTCTGGCGTCTCTGCGATCTGACGCGCCCGTGGAACGACCCACGAGCCGACATCGCGCGCAAGCTCGCGGTGCAGCGCGAGCTGTTCCGCGTGGGCGTCGATGAGGCGGGCGCGCCGATCGCAACCGTCATGGGTGGTTACGAGGGGCACAGGGGTTGGGTGAACTATCTCGCCGTGCATCCGGATGCCCGTGGGGCGGGTCGCGCCAGGGCGCTGATGGTCGAGATCGAGCGCCTGCTGCGCGCCCGCGGCTGCCCGAAGGTCAACCTGCAGGTACGAGGCGACAACACCGAGGCGCTCGCCTTCTACACGGCCATCGGCTACGGCCGTGATGACGCCGTGAGCCTCGGTAAGCGGCTCGTCACGGACTGAAACGGCGACCGGCGCAACGCCGGCGGCTGAGAACGCCGGCGCGCGATCGCAGCACGAAGAGGCTGCGAAGAGGGCGCGTCGCCCGCTTCCCCCCAGAAGCGGGCGACGCCACGGGAATATCTCCCCCCGGAGTTCCCCTGTTGCCAAGACACAAGCTATCCGGGCTCTTGTCCCCCACAAAAGCACGTCTTAGGGTGCCACCCGCCCGGGGGGTAGCGAGAGCCGTCCGTCAGCCCCTGCCCGTACTGTTGACGGCATGGTCTCCCTCGCCTCGCCCGCGCTCGAGATCCTGCACCGCGTCTTCGGCTACGAGGACTTCCGTGGCCTGCAGTCGGCCATCGTCGAGCGCGTGATCGAGGGCGGAGACGCGCTCGTCCTGATGCCGACCGGCGGCGGCAAGTCGCTCTGCTACCAGATTCCCGCGCTGGTACGGCGGGGGACCGGCGTCGTCGTCTCCCCCTTGATCGCGCTCATGCAGGACCAGGTCGATGCCCTGTCGGCGGTCGGCGTGCGCGCCGCCTTCCTGAACTCGACCCAGGATGCCGACGAGCGCCGCCGGGTCGAAGCCGCCCTCCTCGCCGGTGAGCTCGACCTCGTCTACCTCGCCCCAGAGCGGCTGAAGCTGGAGTCGACGCTCGGCCTCCTCGATCGGACCTCGATCTCGCTCTTCGCGATCGACGAGGCGCACTGCGTTGCGCAGTGGGGTCACGATTTCCGACCGGACTACCTCGCCCTCTCGGTGCTCCACGAGCGCTGGCCCACCGTTCCGCGCATCGCGCTCACGGCAACCGCCACCGATCAGACCCGCAACGAGATCGCCGCGCGGTTGGAGCTGGGCGGCGCGGAACTGTTCGTCTCCAGCTTCGACCGGCCCAACATCCAGTACCGCATCGAGCCGAAGGACCAGCCGCTGCGGCAGTTGCTGCAGCTGATCCGTACCGAGCATCCTGGCGATGCCGGAATCGTCTACTGCCTGTCGCGCGCCTCGGTCGAGAAGACCGCCGACGCGCTCGTGGCGGAGGGTATCCCCGCTCTGCCGTACCACGCCGGTCTCTCGGCCGAGGTTCGCGCTCGCAACCAGTCGCGCTTCCTCCGGGAGGACGGGATCGTCATGGTCGCGACCATCGCGTTCGGCATGGGGATCGATAAGCCCGACGTGCGCTTCGTCGCCCACCTCGATCTGCCCAAGAGCGTGGAGGGGTACTACCAGGAGACCGGCCGCGCCGGCCGCGACGGGCTGCCTTCGACCGCCTGGCTGGCCTACGGCCTGCAGGACGTCGTGCAGCAGCGCCGCATGATCGACCAGAGCGAGGGGGACCTCGCGCACCGTCGCAAACTCTCCGCCCACCTCGATGCGATGCTCGCTCTCTGCGAAACGGTCCAGTGCCGGCGGGTGCAGCTGCTCGGCTACTTCGGCCAGCCGTCCACCGCGTGCGGCAACTGCGACACCTGCCTGTCCCCGCCCGAGGCGTGGGACGGCACGGTTCCCGCCCAGAAGCTCCTCTCGACGGTCGTGCGGCTCTGGCGCGAGAGGCACCAGCGCTTCGGGGCCGGGCACCTGATCGACATCCTGCTCGGCCGCGAGACCGAGCGTGTGCGCAGCCAGTCGCACACGGAGCTGAAGACCTTCGGGATCGGCAGTGAGCTCGGCGAGCAGGAGTGGCGCGGCGTGGTGCGGCAGCTTCTCGCGCAGGGACTGCTCGGCGTCGCCGCCGATGGGTACGGCACTCTGGTGATCACGGATGCGTCTGCCTCCGTTCTCGACGGATCGCGGGTCGTCATGCTCCGTCGCGAGACGATCAAGCCGGCCAGGGCCGCGAAGTCCAAGGCGGGATCGGAGCTCCCCGATGAGGCCCGACCGCTGTTCGAGCGATTGCGCGAGTGGCGCGCGGGGGTCGCCCGCGAACAGGGCGTTCCGGCCTACATCGTGTTCGGTGACGCGACGTTGCGCGGCATCGCCCTCACTCGGCCCTCCTCGCTGGAACAGCTCGGCACCATCTCGGGTGTCGGCGAGAAGAAGCTCGAGAGCTACGGTGTGGGCGTTCTGGACGTGGTCGCGCAGCCCTCGCGCGGCGACCTTCCTTGACGTGTGACCATTTAGTCACATAATATCGCCGCATGAATGACGCGGCGCCCGGGATCGATGACGCGCCGGTCTTCCGCGCGCTCGCGGACCCGACGCGGCGCAGGCTGCTCGATCTCCTGCTCGAGGCCGGAGGCCGAACCGTCGGCGAGGTCGCTGCGCCCTTCGGCGCCGAGATGACCCGTTTCGGGGTGATGAAACACCTGCGTCTTCTCGAGGAGGCTGGCCTCGTTGTCAGTCGTCGAGATGGACGCGCGCTCCGGCTGTACCTGAACCCTGTGCCTATCCGCGAGCTGTCGCGGCGCTGGCTGGACAAATACACCGAGCGCAGGGCAGACGCGCTCATCGATCTCAAGCGAACCCTGGAGGACCCCGTCATGACCGATCGTGCACTGTCGACGCAGCTGTATCAGGTCTTCATTCGCGCGACGCCCGACCGCATCTGGCAGGCGATCACCGACCCCGAGCAGACCAAGCAGTACTTTCACCACGCCGAGATCACGGTGACGCCTGACCGCATGCGGTCGTACGGTCCCGGCGGCGCGGTCTACGGCGACTCGGCCGTCGAGGTCTGGGACCCGCCGCGCACGCTCGTCTACGGCTGGGATTCGATGTACGACCCGGCGATGGCGGCTGAACCGACGAGCCGGGTCAGGTTCGAGATCGAGGAGGTCGCCGACGGCGTCTGCAAGCTGACGCTGCTGCACGATCGGCTTGAGTCGTCGCCGATCACCGCCAAGAGCGTCTCGGGTGACGGCTGGATGTTCGTGCTCTCGAACCTGAAGAGCTGGCTGGAAACCGGGGAGTCCCTGCAACTCGCCTGAGGGAGCAGCCTGTGCGGCCCACGCCGCGCCGCGAGTTCCACCAACGGTTTCGACTGACTCACCGCATCCAGCGACCACTCGTCCGGCGTGTCGCTGTCAATCGTTGGTGCACCTCGCGGGGCCGGCGCAGCCACGCAACCCGGTCCGCAGCTGCCCGCGCGGGTGGACCAGCGAGCCCGGCGTTAGGCGTCCGACTCGTCTTCTTCCCGCTTGCCGCTACCGAGGGAGACCGTCGCCAGCAGGCCGAGCGCGAGGAAACCCGCTGCCGAGAAGGCCGAGATCTTGGTCGCGTCGCTGAACGCCTGCTTCGCCAGCGCGCCGACCTCGGGGGACTGCTTGACGAGACCGGGAATGGCCCCTCCGGCACTGCTCACCACGGTGTTGACCAGTTGCGTCTGGGCTGAGGCAGGGATCGACGACGGCAGCTTGTCGGCGAACTGCGTGCCGAGGGTGCTGAACAGGATCGTGCCGAGGATCGCAATCCCGAGTGCCGAGCCGACTTGGCGGGCCGTCGACTGCGTCCCGGATGCCGCCCCGCTCTGCTCGACCGGGACATCCGCGAGTACCACGCCGGTCAGCTGGGCGGTCGCGAGTCCGACGCCCATGCCGTAGACGAACAGGCCCAGGGCAATCGCCCACCACGGGGTGGTCACGCTGATCACGAGCGCCGTGATCACGATGCCCACGATTTCGAGGGCGATGCCGGCGCGCACCACCCAGACGGGTGCGATCCGCCCGCTGAAGGCCCCCGCGAATCCGGATGCCGCGAAGGAGCCGAGCGCGAGGGCGAGCAAGACGAAGCCGGTCTGGAGCGCGTCATAGCCGAGCACGTTCTGCAGCCACAGAGGCAGAGAGAGGATGAGCCCGAACTCGCCGAGCGACACCACCATCGCCGCGATGTTGCCGTTCCGGAATGACGCGATGCGGAACAGCGAGAAGTCAATGAGGGTGCTCTTGCCTGCCCGCTGACGTCGGAGCCCCCACGCGATGTAGGCGACGACGGACACGACGGTGAGCGCGAAGGCGAACGGGATCGGTGAGACGCCGAGCTTCCAGAACGACGGAGGTGTGTCGCTCAACCACCAGCCGTAGCTGCGTCCCTCGATGAGACCGAAGACCAGCGAGGCGAACAGGACGACCGAGATCGCGGCGCCGACGAGATCCACTCGACGTGATTCGGACGACTTCGACTCGGCGACGAAGAGCACCGCCCCGATGATCAGGATGATGCCGCCCGGCACGTTGATGCCGAACGCCCAGCGCCAGGAGAAGTAGGTGGTGAGCCAGCCGCCGAGCAGCGGCCCGACCGCGGCCATGCCGCCGATCGTCGACCCCCAGACGGCGAAGGCGATGCCGCGCTCGCGGCCCCGGAAGGTCGCGTTGATCAACGAGAGGGTGGTGGGCAGGAGCATCGCTCCGCCGATTCCCTGAATGACGCGCGCGCCGATCAGGAGGTTGCCGGTGGGAGCGAGGGCGGCCCCGACGCTGGCGGCCCCGAAGAGCGCGAGGCCGATGATCAGCAGACGCCGGCGCCCGATCCGATCGGCGAGCGTGCCCCAGACCAGCAGCAGCGCCGCGAAGACGAGGGTGTAGCTCTCCTGCACCCACTGCACCTGGGTGGAGTCGATCTTGAGGTCGCGCACCACGGAGGGGATGGCGACGTTGACGATCGTCGAGTCGACGATGATCAGTGCGACCGAGATGCTGATGACGACGAGACCGATCCAGCGGCGGCGGTCCGGGGCGGCGTCGTATCCGGTGGGGACGGCGGCGCGGGCGGTGTCGTTCACAGGGGACCTCACAGTGCGGCGATCAGTATTAGTAAGCTGGCTGACGAGTAAACCGTAGCACCGATTTAGTAAGCCGGCTGATCATTTGGCGGGAGCGAGGGGCGCGTGGACGAGGGCATGAGCCAGTGGCCTACCGGCAGGCTGCTCGGTATCGCGTCGCGCCTGGTCGAGCACGCCTGGTTCGATGCGCTCGCCGAACTCGATCTCACGCACGCCGGGATGATCGTGCTTCATCTGCTCGCGGAGGCTCCGGACAGCCAAGCGTCGCTTGCGTCGCGGGCACGCGTCGAGGCGCAGACGATCTCGCGCACCATCGATCGATTGGAACGCGAAGGCTACGTCGTGCGCCACGAGGATCCCGCCGATCGCCGCCGCCGCCTCGTCGAGCGCACCCCGCGCGGGGCCGAGGTGTTCGAGCGCACGCGTCACATCGAGGCGGATCTGTTCCCCGAAGTTGCCGACCTGCCCGCCCTGCGTGCAGCGCTGCTCGACATCATCGGCAGTTCCAGTGGCGACCGGTGGACCACGGAGGACTGACGGCCGCCGCTCAACGACTCGTCGACGCAGACGCCCAGCCGCCGCCGCCGCGATGAGACCTCCCATCACAGAGGAAACCCACACAGCCAGTCTCCAGCTTTTGTAGAGACTCGCCAAACGTTTCCCGCTCCCGTCGCGGGGTGGTCGTGGCCTTGCGCAACGAAATCGGCGGCAGCGCCTGCCGGGGCGTAGCGTGCCGAGCACAAGCCTCCAGGAGTCCGTCATGACCGACACCATCGAACGATCCACTGCGTCCGGCGCCGCCGCGACCTCGAGCACCTCCGGCGATCTGCACGTCGACTCGGCCGCGCTCGCCGAGGTGCTCTTCGCCCGCTGGGCGGACGCCCGCAAACATTCGCGCGAACTGCTCAGGCGCGATGAGTTCCACCAGATCCCCGGGCTCAGCGTTGCGGAGCACCGCCTTCGTGTCTCCGGGCAGCTCACCCGCCTGGTCGAGGAGGGCGTCGTGCATCGCGCCTTCCCGATCGCGCTCGGCGGCGAAGAGGACCACGGGGCCAACATCGCCTCCTTCGAAGAGCTCGTCATCGGCGACCCCTCGATGCAGATCAAGTCCGGCGTGCAGTGGGGCCTCTTCGGGGCCGCGGTCATGCATCTCGGTACTCAGCGCGCGCACGAGCAGTTCCTGCCCTCGATCATGAGCCTGGCAACGCCCGGCGCCTTCGCGATGACCGAGAGCGGACACGGTTCGGATGTCGCCGCCATCGGCACCACCGCCACCTACGACCCTGCCACCGACGAGTTCGTCATCGACACGCCATTTCGCAATGCGTGGAAGGACTACCTGGGCAATGCCGCGAAGGATGGCCAGGCGGCGGTGGTGTTCGCGCAGCTGATCGTCTCGGGTGTGAACCACGGCGTGCACGCCCTGTACGTACCGATCCGGGACGGTCGGGACTTCCTCCCCGGCATCGGAGGCGAAGACGACGGGCTCAAGGGCGGCCTCAACGGCATCGACAACGGGCGTCTGCACTTCACGGGCGTTCGCGTCCCGCGCACCAACCTGCTCAACCGCTACGGCGATGTCGATGAGAACGGCGTGTACAGTTCGCCGATCGAGAGCCCCGGCCGCCGCTTCTTCACCATGGTGGGAACGCTTGTCCAGGGCCGTGTCTCGCTGGATGGTGCGGCGACCGTCGCCAGCAAGCTCGCCCTGACCATCGCCATCCGTTATGCCGCCGAGCGCCGACAGTTCGCCGACGGCGCCAGCGACGGCGAAGTCGTGCTGCTCGACTACCAGCGCCA
Source organism: Acidobacteriota bacterium (assembly GCA_019351995.1). GTDB lineage: Bacteria > Actinomycetota > Actinomycetes > Actinomycetales > Microbacteriaceae > Lysinimonas. The sequence goes on along the minus strand of JABBOD010000001.1, from coordinate 24,168 downwards.
CCAGCGCCGCCTGCTGCCGCGCTTGGCGACCACCTACGCGATGTCGTTCGCGCACGACCAGCTGCTCGAGAAGTTCCACGGGGTGTTCTCGGGCGAGCAGGACACCGACGACGACCGTCAGGATCTCGAAACCCTCGCCGCCTCGCTCAAGCCGTTCAGCACCTGGTCGGCGCTCGACACCATCCAGGAGGCTCGGGAGGCCTGCGGCGGCAACGGCTTCCTCGCCGAGAACCGTTTCACACAACTGCGAGCCGACCTGGATATCTATGCGACTTTCGAGGGCGACAACAACATCCTGCTGCAGCTGGTCGCCAAGCGGCTGCTGACCGACTACGCCCGACGCCTCGCCAAACCGGATGCCGCGGCCATCGCCGCATATGCGGGCCAGCAGGCGGGCGCCGCCCTCGGCCGCTCGGGCCTCCGTGCCCTCGGACAGAAGATCGCCGACTTCGGGTCGACCGCCCGCTCGATCGGCAACGTGCGCGGAGAGGCCGCGCAGCGCCAGCTGCTGACAGATCGCGTCGAGACCATGGTGGCGGCCATCGCCGGTCGCCTGAAGAACGCCGGATCGCTTCCCGCCGTCGAGGCCGCCGCGCTCTTCAACGAGAACCAGAACGAGTTGATCGAGGCGGCGTACGCGCACGCCGAGCTTCTCGAGTGGGAAGCCTTCAGCGAGCGCCTGGCTGTCATCGAGCACGAGGACAACAGGAAGGTGCTCACCTGGTTGCGTGACCTGTTCGGCTTCACGCTGATCGAGAAGCACCTCGCCTGGTACCTGATCAACGGCCGCTTGTCGGCGTCACGTGCCGCCGCCATCACCGACTACATCGACGACCGGCTGCTGCCGCGGCTGCGACCGCACGCGGTCGCGCTGACGGATGCCTTCCAGTTCGCGCCGGAGCACCTGCGTGCGCCGATCGCGACGGGTGTCGAGCTCGTCCGCCAGGACGAGGCGCGCGCCTACTACGCGGCACAGAAGGCAGCGGGCACCGCTCCGGTCGAGGAGAAGGTGCTGGCCAAGCAGAAGAAGAAGGCCGCGAAGGGCTGAGCGCCGACGCGGGTCGCTCCCGGAGGCCTACTTGTTCTTGGCCCGGGTGACGGCATCCGTGTTGTTGGCGCGCTCATTGCTGGCCTTCTTGGCCTGCTTGTCGTTGCGCTTCTCTTTCAGCGTCTTGGCCGCCGCAGTTTTCGGGCTGTTCTTACGAGCTGACTTCTCGGCCATGGTGACTCCTCCGGTAGCAATCCAGAGCCGCGCGACCCTGTGCTGCCGAGACTACGCCGTTCGACGCCGCTCCCATGTAGCGAGCGCGGGGTTCGCTGGCGAGTGCGGTGCCCGCGCACCCCGCGCTCGGGCGTGCACCCCGCGCTCGCCTACTGTGCGAGCGAGAGGGCGATGGTGGCGAGCACCACTGTGAGGGGGGCGGCGAGGAGTCCCAGCAGCAGGTAGCGCGACCAGCGCAGCTCGACGCCGAGACCCTGCAGCCGCGAGTGCCAGAGCAGAGTCGCGAGGGACGCCCAGGGCGTGATCAGCGGTCCGGCGTTCACGCCGATGAGGAGCGCGGCCAGCCGCACGGGCACTGCGCCGACGGACTGCGTCGCGACGGGCTCGAGCGCGAGATACGCCGGCAGGTTGTCGACGGCGTTGGCGCCCAGCATCCCGCTGACCGCGAGGCGCAGCAACGCCGCCATGTCGGTCCCGGACCCCGCGGCCTGACTGAGTAGCACCGTCAGTCCGAGCGAATGGCCGGCCTCCACCACGAGGAACAGCCCGCCAGCGAACAGGACGAGCTGCCAGGGGAGCAGCCCGAACCGGATGGCCCCGCGCCGCCGGAACGCGAAGACGACCAGCAGCACGACCGCGGCCGATGTCGCCGGAATCCAGACCGGGATCCCGGTGACGAGCAGCGGGAGCATCACCAGCAGCACACCGGCAGCGATCCAGAACAGCACACGGTCGCCGGATGCCGTTGTCGGCCCCGGCTCGAAACGGGTGGAGAAGGTTCGGCGATAGATGACCAGCAGGATCGCGCACGGAACGATGATCGCGATGATCGCCGGAGCGACCATGAGCGCAACGAAACGGCCGGGGTCGGAGAAGCCCAGCGCGTGCAGGGCCAGCAGGTTGGTGAGGTTCGAGACGGGAAGGATCAGCGACGCGGTGTTCGCCAACCAGACCGTGGTGAGTGCGAACGGCAGCGGGGGCAGGCCGTTGGCGCGGGCGACGAGCACCACGACCGGGGTCAGCAGCACCGCGGTCGTGTCGAGGCTGAGGAAGGCCGTGCTGACGATCGCGAGCAGGATGACGAACAGCCAGAGCAGTCCCGCTCGGCCACGGGCGGCGCGGGCCGTCCGCTCGGCCACGGCGGCGAACACGCCGGCCTCCGCCGCCAACTCGGCGACCACCGTGATGGAGACGGCGAAGAGCAGGACCGGCCAGACGCGGTCGCCGACGGCCGCGGCGCTCGCCGGTGACAGGATCCCGAACGCGATAGCGAGCCCACCGAGCACGAGCAGCACCACTCCCAGGATCGCCAAACGCACCACCCCAGTCTGCTGGTTCGACGTTCAGCCGATCGGCCACCCTCGACTGATACTGTCCGGGCGTGGACCCTTTCGGCGCCGATCCGGCCCGACCGAACGACGCGCCAGCGGCGGTCGACGTCTCGGCCGGGCAGCAGACGGCCGCGCCTCGGCGCCGCGCGCGATCCGCTCTGCTGTTCGCGCGCGACCTCCTGTTCATCGTGCTCGCAGCGGTCGTCATCTCGTTCGCGGTGAAGACCTTTCTGGTGCGCTCGTACTACATCCCGTCTGCGTCGATGGAGAACACGCTCCAGATCAACGATCATGTGCTGGTCAACGAGCTCGAGCCCGCGCTGACACCCGTTCAGCGCGGCGACGTCATCGTCTTCAGTGACCCTGGCGGCTGGCTGCCGCCGGCATCCGCCACCCCGCCGACCGGCATCGCCGCCGTCGTCGATGGCGCGCTCGCCTTCATCGGATTGATCCCCGAGCCCGGAGACAACCATCTGATCAAGCGCGTCATCGGGATCCCCGGTGACCATGTCGCCTGCTGCACCGCGGATGGGCGCATGACGGTCAACGGCATCCCGATCGACGAGCCGTATCTGAAACTGCCCCCCGGCGACACTCGCGCCTCCTCCGTCGACTTCGATGTCACCGTCCCGGCAGGCGAGCTCTGGGTGATGGGGGACAACCGAAACGACTCCGAGGACTCCCGATACCACCAGAGCCTGCCGACGAAGGGCTTCGTGCCGATGAGGGATGTCGTGGGCAGGGCATTCGTGATCATCTGGCCGGTCAGCCGCTGGACCTGGCTCGGCGACTACCCGCTGACCTTCGACGGGGTCGATGGCGGCAGCAGCGAGACCACCGTGCACTGAGTTGCAGCCGGGGAGGTTCCCAGCGTCAGCGATGCATCGTTCGGTATCGTTCAGCTGATCGAACCCCTCAGGAGGATGCCATGAACCGGTCGAACACCAGCAACCTTTTCGGATCGCGTGCGCGGGCCAGCGCCGAGCGCGCCGCCACGGGTCTCTGGGGGGCGATGGACCAGATGTGGGACTCCTTCGATCAGCGAGCCGGCTCCCGGATGGGCCGGGGTGACGTCCGCGCCGCGGTGCTCGCCATCTTGGCCGAGGAGCCCATGCACGGCTACCAGATCATCCGCGCCATCGAGGAACGCAGCAATGGAATGTGGAAGCCGAGCCCCGGTTCGGTGTACCCGACACTGCAGCTTCTCGCCGATGAGGGTTTTGTCACCGCCGCCGAATCCGACGGGAAGAAGACGTATTCGCTCACCGAGTCTGGGCGGGAAGAGGCTCAGCCCTCGGCGGAGCGTTCGGCACCGTGGGAGATGCCCGGCATGCGCGCCGCGGGACGCGCCAGTGCCATTCCGAAGGCGGGGGCGCAGCTCGCTCAGGCGGCCGCCCAGGTTGCGCGGAACGGGTCAGCGGAAGATGTCGCCGCGGCGGTCGCCGTGCTCGACGAGGCGCGTCGAAAGCTCTACTCGATCCTCGCTCAGGGCTGAACGGCGTGCCGGAGGCCGAACCGCATCGAGGCGGCTCGATGGCGTATGACCGCCGCGGGCGTGTGCGGTACCGTCGCATCCTGCGGTTCGCGACCCGCTACATGGTCGAGAACTGGTGGTTTGAACTCTTTCTTCCGCGGATCGGTCTTGCCCATTTCGGTGCGCGCGGTCGCGTCCGCCGCTGGCAACGGATGTCGAAGAACTTCTACCACCTGGCGACCGACCTCGGCGGTCTGATGATCAAGGTCGGGCAGTTCCTGTCCTCCCGTTTGGACGTGCTGCCGCCCGAGGTCACGCGGGAGCTCGAGGGGCTCCAAGACGAGGTGCGTGCCGAAGATTTCGCCGACATCCGCGCTCTCGCCGAGTCCGAACTCGGGATGGCGCTCGAGCAGGCGTACGAGTTCTTCGATGTGACGCCGCTGGCGGCGGCATCCCTCGGCCAAGTGCACCGCGCGCGGCTCAGCCCCGAGGCGGCCGCGGATACCGGGTTCGCCGACGTCGTGGTGAAGGTCCAGCGACCCGGCATCGACATGATCGTCGATATCGACCTCTCGGCGCTGCGGCGGGTGGCCCGGCGATTGAACCGGGTGAAGCTGGTCTCCCGTCGCGTCGACCTGCCGGCCCTCGCGGAGGAGTTCGCTCAGACGAGCCTGGAGGAGATCGACTACCTGCACGAGGCCCAGAGCGCCGAACGGTTCGCCGAGCAGTTCGAGGGGGATGCGCGGGTGCGCGTTCCCGGCATCGCCTGGGAACGTGCAACGCGGCGGGTGCTCACCCTCCAGGACGTGAGCGCCATCAAGGTGAACGATCTCGTCGCCTTGCGCGCGGCGGGAATCGACCCCTCAGCCGTCGCACTGGATTTCGCGAACGTCATGTTCGATCAGCTCTTCATCGCCGGCTTCTTCCACGGCGACGCGCACCCGGGCAACATCTTCGTCACGCCCGTCCCGCCAGGCGAGGACGGACGTGACTGGGTACTGACCTTCGTGGACTTCGGGATGATGGGTGAGATCTCCGACACCCTCCGTACCCGACTGCAGGGCTTCCTGATCGCGGTGGCAGCGCGTGACGGCCGTCGGCTGGTCGGGAGCATGCGCGAGCTGGGGGTGCTGCTCCCCACGGCCGACACGCGCGAACTGGAGCGGACGATGTCGGCACTCTTCTCGCGGTTCGGTGGGGTTTCCTTCACCGACCTGCAAGCGGTCGACCCTCGAGAGTTGCGGGAGTTCGCGGCCGAGTTCGGCGAAACGATCAGGATGCTGCCGTTCCAGCTGCCCGAGAACTTCCTGCTGGTGATTCGAGCGGTCTCCCTGATCTCGGGCCTGGCGAGCACGCTCGATCCTGAGTTCAACATCTGGAACGCGGTGGAACCGTATGCGGGGGAGCTGCTGAAGGACGAGCGCGGCGGTGTCGTCGGCGCCTTTGCCCGCGAAGCGGTGTCGACCGTCGGCATCGCGGCGCGGCTTCCCGGCCGCCTCGACGGTCTCATCACCCGGATCGAAGACGGGGAGATCGCGGTCGAAACGCCGCGGCTCGATCAGCGAGTCCGGCAGCTGGAGCGCATGGTGGGGCGGGTCGTCTCGGCGGTCCTGTTCGTCGGCCTTCTGGTCGCCGGCGTGCTTCTGCAGCGCACGGATGCCGTCTTCGGCACCGTGCTGATGGCGGCATCCGCGATTCCGCTGCTGCATGCCGTGTTCGCGGGCCTCGTGACCGGACGACGCGGCTAGGGCTGCAGCCGCTCGAGGACCCAGGTGGATGCCGCATCCGGCCGCGTGAATCGCAGGCGGTCGTGCAGACGCGAACTGCGACCCTGCCAGAACTCGATCGACGTCGGACACACCACGAAACCGCCCCAGTCCTCCGGCCGTGGAACCGGGGCCGTGTCGCCGAGACGCTGCTCGACCTCGAGCACTTTCTGCTCCAGCGCTTCTCGGCTGGCAATGGGGCGGGACTGGTCACTGGCGACGGCGGCGATCTGCGCGCCTCGGGGACGCCGGCCGAAGTAGGCATCGGAGGCCGCGGCATCCACCATCGCCGCTGTCCCGCGCACGATCACCTGCCGGTGCAGCCGGTACCACGGGAACACGATCGATACTTCGGGATGCGCGAGGAGTGCCTTCCCCTTGTCAGAGCTGTAGCTGGTGAAGAACTCGAGTCCCCGCTCGTCAACGCCGCGCAGGAGGACGGTCCGACTGCTCGGAGACCCGTCGGGCGCGATCGTGGAGAGCACCATGGCGTTCGGCTCGTCGATCCCAGACACCTCGGCGTGCTCGAGCCAGGTGACCAACTGACCGATGGGATCGGTCGCGACGTCCTCCTCGGTCAGCGGCGTCTGGCCGTAGTCGGTGTGGCGGCGCAGCGAGTCGGGCATAGAGCGATTGTGCACCCGTCGGCGACCCGGTGACGCGAGTGGTGACGATCTCCGATTTTGACCAGTTCACCGCGAGACGAGCCGCGAGGTAAGCGCGTCGGCGGCAGCCTTCACGGCCCGGCCAAGATCCGATTGGGCAGTATCGCTGACGGAAATTGCCCGATATGTGAGCCCCAGGGCGGCGATCGGAAATGCGTTCGCGTCGTACGACGCGGCGCCGACGGAACTGTATTCGGCCGTAATCTCGTCTACCTCGGTCGCCCAGCCGTCGCGGAGACAACGGTTCAAGATTCCGTCCAACTCCGAACGAGTCCTGGGTCCTCGGCCGGAGCGCTGCACGAGATCCGCGTCATGGGGATATAGCGCTGTCACTTGCGATGGTGGCATCCCGGCCAGAAACGCACGCCCCGTTGCGGTCAAGTGCGCCGGCAGTCGGACCCCGACGCTGGAGACCGTCGTGGGTGCCCGGAAGCCTTGCACTTTCGAAACGTATGTCACATCTGCGCCGGCCATCACCGCCAGATGCGCGACCACGGGCACTGACGACGTCGCGACCATTCGCTCCAGCAGCGGTTGCGCGAGGCGAGCTAACCTCGCGGTTTTCAGCTCGGATGTGCCGATCTCCGACAAAAGAGTGCTGAGCCCATATGTGTGGTCCTCCGGGTAGTAGACGAGAAAGCCTTCCTCGATCATCACGGCAATCAGCTGGTAGGCGGACGAACGAGGAAGACCAAGATCGCGGGCCATGGTGGAGGCACGGACAGGGCCACTGTGACGCGCGATGTATGTCAAGACGCGCAGTGAGTTGCGTGCAGCCGGGACATCAGGGTGCGAAGTGTCTGGCATTTCAGACAGGATATGCATGTGGAGCCACTCGGGCGCAAGCACATTCGGGTTTGATGGCGGAATGAAAGCTCGGGCCGCACGCGTGCGCGTTGGAATCGGTGCGTTGTCTTTCAGCGACGTCGTCGAAGTGGCTCGGCACGATGCTCTGATAGAACTTGCCCCCGATGCGGTGAGGGCGATGGCTGCTTCTCGCGCGATTGTCGCATCGCTCGCGGCTGACGCACGGCCCCACTATGGAATCTCGACTGGTTTTGGCGCCCTGGCCACCAAACAAATCCCGCACGCGAGCCGAGCGCAACTGCAACGATCGCTCATCCGCAGCCATGCCGCCGGCTCCGGCCCAGAGGTGGAGCGAGAGGTCGTGCGCGCGCTCATGCTTCTGCGACTGTCGACGTTGGCGACAGGCCGAACCGGTGTTCGTCCGATCGTTGCCCGGACATACGCCTCGGCGCTCAACGCCGGCATTACCCCCGTGGTTTTCGAATACGGCAGCCTCGGGTGCTCGGGCGACCTGGCACCCCTCGCCCACTGCGCGTTGGCGATGCTGGGTGAAGGCGATGTCCGGGACAACTCCGGCGTGCTCGTCCCGGCCGTTGAAGCGCTCCGCGAAGCTGGCATCCAACCGTTGGTCCTCGAAGAAAAGGAAGGACTCGCCCTCATCAACGGCACGGACGGGATGCTGGGAATGCTCGTCATGGCGATCGGGGACCTGCGCTCCTTGATCACCACCGCGGATCTCGCGGCAGCCATGAGCGTCGAAGGGCTGCGCGGGACGGACACCGTCTTCGCCGCCGATCTGCAGGCGTTGCGCCCCCAGCTCGGGCAAGGCATCTCTGCCTCCAACATGCGCGCCGTGCTCGCCGGTTCTGCGATGCTTTCGCACCCAGAGGGCTTCACCCGGGTTCAGGATGCCTACTCACTGCGCTGTGCACCACAAGTGCATGGCGGGGTGCGAGACACGATCGAACATGCAGCGGGTGTTGCAGCACGTGAGCTGGCATCCGCCATCGACAACCCGGTGATCACGCTCGACGGTCGTGTCGAATCCAACGGCAACTTCCACGGTGCCCCGCTCGGCTACGTGCTCGACTTCCTTGCCATCGTCACGGCAGACCTTGCCAGCATCAGCGAACGCCGAACCGATCGGTTCCTCGACGTCTCCCGCAATCACGGCCTGAACGCCTTCCTCGCCGATGACCCCGGAGTCGACTCCGGTCACATGATCGCGCAGTACACACAGGCTGGCATTGTCAGCGAGCTCAAACGCCTGGCCAACCCGGCGTCGGTGGACTCCATCCCGTCGTCGGCGATGCAAGAAGACCACGTGTCGATGGGCTGGAGTGCCGCCCGCAAATTGCGCCGTGCCATTGACGGCGCACAGCGCGTCATCGCGATCGAGATACTGACAGCGGCCCGGGCGATGGACATGCGTGCGCCCCTGGTCCCCTCGGCCGTCTCGGCAGCGGTGGTCGCCAAACTTCGGGAGAGGACGCCGGGGCCCTCGATGGATCGGTACCTCGCCCCGCAGATTGCTGCGGCCGTCGCAGCCGTGCAAGATCGCTCGCTGCTGATCGCAGCTGGCACCGCCGTCCATCACGCAGGAGGAGAACTCGTATGAGCGGTCCACGTCCCGTTTCCGCATTCCGTGGCACGCAGTTGCACACACTCGGCTGGCCCCAAGAGGCGGCTCTGAGAATGCTGCAGAACAACCTCGACCCCGAGGTTGCTGAGCATCCCGACCAACTCATTGTGTACGGCGGAACAGGCAAAGCGGCCCGAGATTGGAACAGTTTCGACGCGATCGTCCGCACGCTGACGACCCTGAAGAACGACGAGACGATGCTGGTGCAGTCTGGCAAGCCGGTCGGCGTGCTGCAGACGCACGAGTGGGCGCCGCGCGTGCTTCTGGCCAACTCGAACCTCGTCGGCGATTGGGCGAACTGGGACGAGTTCCGGCGACTCGAGCAGCTCGGCTTGACCATGTACGGCCAGATGACGGCGGGCTCGTGGATCTACATCGGGACCCAGGGCATTCTTCAGGGGACCTACGAGACGTTTGCCGCGGTCGCGGCCAAGCGGTTCGCGGGAACCCTCGCGGGGACCATCACGCTCGCCGGCGGCCTGGGAGGCATGGGTGGTGCCCAGCCGTTGGCGGTCACCATGAACGGCGGGGTTGCCATCATGGTCGACGTCGACCCATCGCGCATCGCGCGGCGCATCGAACACGGGTACCTCGATGTCGAAGCCACCTCGCTTCAGGACGCCCTCCACCTGGCGTACGACGCGCGTGACGCCCGAAAGCCGCTGTCGGTCGGGCTGCTCGGCAACGCGGCGAACGTCTTTGCCCAGCTGCTTGCGGAGGGTGCAGAGATCGACATCGTGACCGACCAGACCAGCGCCCACGACCCTCTCGCCTACCTTCCCATCGAGTACTCCTTCGACGAGTGGCACCAGAAGCGCGACTCAGACCCCGTCGGCTTCGCGGATGCCGCCCGTCACTCGATGGCCAGGCAGGTTGAAGCGATGGTCGGTTTCCAGAACATGGGCGCCGAGGTCTTCGACTATGGCAACAACCTCCGCACCGAGGCCAAGGCGGCGGGATACGCCGACGCATTCAGATATCCGGGATTCGTTCCCGCCTACATCCGGCCCCTGTTCTCCGAAGGCAAGGGACCCTTCCGGTGGGCGGCACTCAGCGGGAACCCCGAAGACATCTACAAGACCGACCGTGCCGTGCTTGAGCTCTTTCCCGAGAACGAGTCGCTCGCCAAGTGGATCAAGATGGCAGGCGAACGCGTGCACTTCCAGGGACTCCCCGCGCGAATTTGCTGGCTCGGGTACGGGGAGCGCGACAAGGCGGGACTGAAGTTCAACGACATGGTCGCCTCGGGTGAGCTGTCCGCCCCCATCGTGATCGGGCGCGACCACCTCGACTCGGGGTCGGTCGCCTCGCCATACCGCGAGACGGAAGCCATGAAGGACGGCTCCGACGCGATCGCCGACTGGCCGCTGCTCAACGCCCTCGTCAATACGGCATCGGGTGCGACCTGGGTGTCCATCCACCACGGTGGGGGCGTCGGCATCGGTCGCTCCATCCATGCCGGCCAGGTGACGGTTGCTGACGGCACCGCGCTGTCCGCCGAAAAACTGGCACGCGTGCTCACCAACGACCCGGCGATGGGCGTCATCCGCCACGTGGACGCCGGCTACGACGAGGCAAACGACGCCGCCGAAACTCGCGGCGTGCGCGTACCCTTGCGCGAGGGCGACGAGTGAACGTCACCTCCCTGCTGAACGAGCTTTCCGATATCGGTACCAACCCCAGCGGTGGCTACAACCGCCTTGCCTGGACTCACGCCGACGCGAGCTGTCGCGAATGGTTCGTCTCTCACGCGCGCGCGCGCGGTCTCGACGTGGAAACAGACCGCAACGGAAACCTGTGGGCGTGGCTCAATCCGTCCGCGCCCGGCGACGCACTCGTTATTGGCTCTCACCTCGACAGCGTGCCACGGGGTGGGGCGTTCGACGGGCCGCTGGGGATTGCATCCGCTTTCGCCGCCCTCGACGCGCTTCAGGATTTCGTGCCGTCGCGCCCCGTCGCGATCGCGGTATTCGCCGACGAGGAAGGCGCGCGCTTTGGCCTTGCGTGCGCTGGGTCTCGACTCCTGACAGGAGCGATCGAGCCTGACGTCTTCCGGGCGCTGACCGACTCCGACGGTGTGACGACAGCCGAGGCGATGCGCCGTGCGGGATTGGCGCCGGAGCACCTCGGTCGCGATGACGAACTGCTGAAACGCATCGGGCACTTCATCGAACTGCATGTTGAGCAGGGGCATCTGCCCACCAGTGCCGGGGTCGACGGACTGACGACAGGATCCCCGCTGGGGCTCGCGACGGAAATCTGGCCACACGGACGGTGGCGCGTCGACCTGGTCGGGCAACAGAATCATGCGGGCACCACGCGGCTCGGTGATCGTCACGACCCGATGCTTGATCTCGGTCGCCTCATTGTCGATGTACGCGACGTCGCGGAGGAAGTCGGCATTCTTGCGACCGTTGGGAAGGTGCGGGTGACCCCCGGGGCCGTCAACGCGATCCCCAGTGCTGCGACCGCCTGGATCGACGCGCGCGGAAGCGACGAGTCGCGCGTACGGGCCGCGATTGCCCGAATGGGGAGAGATTCGACGCTCGAGTCGTGGACACCCTCGACACCATTCGACGACCGTTTCGCGAGCGAGCTCGCGTCAGCGGTGGGCGGCGAACTTCCGCTGCTCCCCTCGGGCGCCGGCCACGATGCCGGGATCCTCGCGCTCGCCGGCATCCCCACCGCGATGATCATCGTGCGCAATCCCAGCGGCATCTCGCACGCTCCTGAAGAGTTCGCCGAAGATGCCGACTGCGAACTCGGAGTCGCAGCTCTCGCTACGGCGATTCGGCACCTCACCGCATGACCGTCTTCTGGGCCGAACGGGCCGTCGTGGGAGGGCAGGTCCTCGCGTCGGTTCGAATCGAGGAACACGGCGGGGTGATCACCTCCGTCGAGGAGGGTGATCGCGAGGCAGACGCCGTCGTCCTTCTGGGACTGGTGCTCCCCGGATTCGCTAATGGGCATTCGCATCTCTTCCACCGAGCCTTACGCGGCAGAACGCATGGCGGGGGCGGGACCTTCTGGACCTGGCGTGAGGAGATGTACCGCGCCGCGGCGGCGCTCGATCCAGACAGTTACCGCGAACTGGCCACCGCGGTGTTCGCCGAGATGGTGCTCGCGGGCTATACCGTCGTCGGGGAGTTTCACTACCTCCATCACCAGCCGGGCGGGTCGCCATACGCGACGCCGACAGCGATGGAGGATGCCGTTGTCGAAGCGGCGAGCGTCGCCGGCATTCGCCTGACGCTCTTAGACACCCTGTACCTGGCGGGGGGGACCGGAAGTGCGCTGCTGTCCGAACAACGCCGGTTCAGCGACGGCTCGATCGCGGCATGGGTTGCCCGGCGAGACGCGGTGGTCTTCGGACCGCTCGCCCGGTCTGGCGCCGCGATCCACTCCGTCCGCGCGGTTCCAGCGGTACTTCTTCAGGAGGCTGCGACGCTGTCGCGAGATCGTCCCCTGCACGCCCACGTGTCTGAGCAGCCCGCAGAAAACGACGAAGCCATCGCTGCGCACGGTGCTACTCCTACCGAACTGCTCGCGGCCTCACATGTGCTCGGACCGAACTTCACCGCCGTCCACGGCACCCACCTGACCGAGCGCGATATCCAACTCTTGGCCGACAGCCACAGCACCATCTGCTTCTGCCCCAGCACCGAACGCGACCTCGCCGATGGAATCGGGCCGGCCATCGCCCTTCGCGATGCGGGCGCAACCCTTAGCCTGGGGAGCGACCAAAATGCCATCGTCGACCCCTTCGAAGAACTGCGTGGCCTCGAGATGGACGAGCGCCTCGACTCAGGTCAGCGTGGACGGTTCACGCCGATGGAACTCCTCGAGGCGGCAACGTCAGCGGGGTATCACTCGCTCGGCTGGGACGGAGGATGCCTCCAGGCCGGCGCGGTCTGCGATCTGGTCGCCGTGTCACTTTCGACACCGAGAACCGCAGGAGCGCGCCCAGAGCAGGCATGGTTCGCCGCGACCGCCTCGGATGTCACAGATGTCATCGTCGGCGGCGAGGTTCGCGTACGCGATGGACATCACCTGCTCGGAGACGTCGGCGCGCTCCTGAGCGCGGCGATCGAAAGGCTGAACCTGTGACCGCGACGCTCATCGACAACATCGGACTGCTCGTCGAGCCAGAACGCGAGCGACCCAACGCCGCTCTGGTCTACGACGCTGGCCTGATCTCGTGGATCGGGGACAGCTCCAGTGCCCCCGCCGCCGACGCACGAATTGACGCCGACGGCCGCTGCGTCATCCCCGGCTTCGTCGACACCCACAGTCACCTGATGTTCGCGGGAGACCGCACCGACGAGTTCGTCTCCAGAATGGCGGGACGCAAATATGAAGCTGGCGGCATTCGCAGCACGGTGACCGCAACGCGGGCCGCCAGCGATGAGGAACTGCTGTCCAACGCAACGCGGTTCGTCGCCGAGATGCGCGCGCAGGGCACAACGACGGTCGAAATCAAGAGCGGCTATGGGCTCACGACCCTCGATGAGGCTCGGTCACTCGCGCTCGCGAGACGACTCACCCCTGAGACCACTTACCTCGGCGCGCATGTTGTTCCCCTCGAGTACGCCGACGACGTCGCGGGCTACGTGGAGCTGGTGACCGGTGCGATGCTGGATGCTGCGGCACCACACGCAAAGTGGATCGACGTGTTCTGCGAAGCCGGCGCATTCGACGTCGATCAAGCACGAACGATCCTTACTGCGGGGATCGCGCGCGGGCTCGGCGCGAGAATGCATGCCGGGCAACTCGGCGCATCTGGGGGGGTGCGACTCGCGGTGGAACTCGGTGCGGCGTCGGTCGATCACTGCACATTCCTCTCGGAGTCCGACATCGACGATCTCGCCGCAGGTAGCACTGTCGCCACGCTCCTCCCCGGAGTCGAGTTCTCGACTCGCCAGCCTTACCCCGACGCGCGGAGGCTGCTCGCCGCAGGGGTGACGGTGGCGCTCGCATGCGACTGCAATCCGGGATCGAGCTTCACCTCGTCGATGCCCTTCTGCATCGCGGTCGCTGTTCGAGACATGGGCATGACGCCGGCCGAGGCCCTCCGCGCGGCGACGGCTGGCGGAGCGGCCGCCCTCCAGCGCGATGACATCGGAACCATCGCGGTGGGCAACCGCGCCGACCTGGTGATTCTCGATGCCCCCAGCTACGTTCACCTCGCATACCGCCCGGGTGTCCCACTCGTCTCACGCGTGATCGGCTGACGATCCCGCGAACACGCAGCCACGGAATCAGCTCGCCAGCAGTGTGTATTTCGTGTCGAGGTATTCGTCGATGCCTTCACTGCCGCCCTCGCGGCCGAGCCCGGATTGCTTGACGCCACCGAACGGTGCGGACGCGTTCGAGACGATCCCCGCGTTGATGCCCATCATTCCCGTGTTGATCTCCGCGATGACGCGCTGCATCCGTGCCAGGTCCCGTGTGTACGTGTAGGCAACCAGGCCGTACACGGTGTCGTTGGCGAGCTCGATCGCCTCACTGTCACTCGAGAATGTCGTGATCGGCAACACCGGTCCAAAGATCTCTTCCGTGAGAACACGGGCACCCGCCGGGACCGAGGCGAGAATCGTCGGTTCGAAGAAGGACCCGATTCCGTCGAGGGGGACACCGCCGCTCACGACCCTCGCGCCCCGCGCTACCGCGTCACTGACGAGATCGTGCACGTTGCTCACGGCTTTCTCATTGATGAGCGGCCCGATGGTGACACCTTCTTCGATGCCGTGCCCGAGCTTCAACTGCGACACCCGTGCGGCCAGGCGCTCGACGAACTCGGCAGCGACACTCTCGTGCACGATGAACCGATTCGCGGCGGTACAGGCCTGGCCCATGTTGCGGAACTTGGCGATCATCGCACCATCCACTGCGGCATCGAGATCGGCGTCCTCGAAAACCACGAACGGGGCATTGCCGCCCAGCTCCATCGAGGTGCGGAGGATGCCATCTGCGGCCTGCTTGAGCAGCGCACTGCCCACGGCCGTCGACCCAGTGAAGCTCAGCTTGCGCAGCCGGGAGTCGGCGATGATCGGAGCACACACCTCACTCGATCGCGTCGTTGTAATGACATTGAGGACCCCGGCAGGCAAGCCGACCTCTTCGAGCAATCCGGCGAAGGCGAGAGTCGTGAGAGGAGTCAGCTCAGCAGGCTTGACGACGGCCGTGCAGCCCGCGGCCAAGGCGGGCGCGATCTTTCGTGTGGCCATCGCGAGTGGAAAATTCCACGGGGTGATCAGCAGGCTTGGTCCGACAGGCCGATGGGAAATGATGGAGGTGCCGGTGCCCTCTGGGTTGGAACTCCAGCGACCGTCGATGCGCACGGCTTCTTCACTGAACCAGCGGAGAAACTCTGCTCCGTACACGACTTCGCCTCGCGCCTCGGCAAGCGGCTTGCCCATCTCTCTGGTGATGAGCGTGGCGAAATCTTCGCGGCGCTCGATCAACAGGTCAAACGCGCGCCGCAGTATGTCTGCTCGGCGACGGGCCGGCGTCGCGGCCCACTCCGCGGCGGCATTCACCGCGGCGTCCAGCGCGCTCAGCCCGTCGGCAGGCGACGCGTCGGGAACCGTCGCGAGTACTTCGCCGGTTGCGGGGTCGTACACGCTGAAGGTGCGGTCGTTCTCGGCGGCCGTCCAGCGGCCGCCGATGAACATCTGGCTGAGTGAGATCGGGGTTGCGGTGTGAAGCGACATGAACACTGGCTCTCTGGTTTCGGTGGTGGTGCGGCAGGACATGCGGGCGGTCGCGCGCCTGCCCATCGGCTCGGTGCGCATCGTCA
Source organism: Acidobacteriota bacterium (assembly GCA_019351995.1). Taxonomy (GTDB): domain Bacteria; phylum Actinomycetota; class Actinomycetes; order Actinomycetales; family Microbacteriaceae; genus Lysinimonas. The sequence goes on along the minus strand of JABBOD010000001.1, from coordinate 8,462 downwards.
GGTTGCGTGGTCGGCGGAGCGGCCGTTGCCGCGGTCGCTATCCGGGTGGTGGAAGCTCGAGAACGCTCACTTCGCTGCGAGCGCGGCCGCGACGATGTCCAACCCCGTATCGAGAAGGTCATCGGAAATAGTGAGGGGCGGGAGAAAGCGGATGACGTTGCCATAGGTTCCCGCCGTCAGAACAACAGCTCCTGCGGCGTGACATGCGGCAGCGATCCTGCTGGTCAGCGCGGCGTCCGGGTCGCCCGTGACGGGATCGACCAGTTCGATCGCCACCATCGCTCCGCGGCCGCGGACGTCGCCGATGCGCGGATCTTTCGACGCGAGACCGCTCAGGCGGTCTCGCAACAGCACGCCGATCTCGCGGGCGCGTTCGACGAGACCGTCCTGTTCGAAGGAGGCGATCGCCGCGATCGCCGCCGCGCACGCAATCGGGTTGCCGGCGTACGTTCCGCCGAGTCCGCCGACATGCGGAGCATCCATGATCTCGGCTCGGCCCGTGACAGCCGACAGCGGCAGTCCGCCGGCAATGCCCTTCGCGGTGACAACCAGGTCGCCGATCACGCCCTCGTGCTCGCTCGCGAACATGTCACCCGTGCGCGCAAACCCGGTTTGCACCTCGTCGAGGATGAGGACGACGTCGTTGTCGTTGGCCCAGGCGGCAAGCGCCGGCAGGAAGCCATCGGCAGGAACAACAAAACCGCCTTCGCCCTGAATCGGTTCGATCAGGATCGCCGCGGTGTTGGCGGCACCAACCTGCTTCTCGATCTGCGAGATGGCCCGACGAGCGGCCTCGGCTCCGCTCACTCCGCCGTCCCGGTAGGGGTATGACATCTGCGCGCGGTACACCTCCGGCGCGAATGGCCCGAACCCGCTCTTGTACGGCATGGACTTCGCGGTGAGCGCCATCGTGAGATTGGTGCGTCCGTGGTAAGCGTGGTCGAAGGCGATGATGGCCTGCCGCCCGGTATACGAGCGGGCGATCTTCACCGCATTCTCCACCGCTTCGGCGCCCGAGTTGAAGAGCGCAGTGCGCTTCTCGAAATCACCCGGTACCAACCGATTGAGCGCTTCTGCCACCTCGACATAGCCCTCGTAGCCGGTGATCGTGAAGCAGGTATGCGTGAACTGCGCCGCCTGGGCCGCGACCGCGGCGACAACGCTCGGCGCAGCGTTGCCGACTCCTGTCACGGCGATCCCCGAGCCGAGGTCGATCAACGAGTTCCCATCGACATCGACAAGAACGCCACCACCGGCGGCGACGACGAAGACGGGCACATTGATGCCCACTCCGCGAGGAACGGCCGCGTTCTTTCGAGCGAGAATCTCGCGCGATCGCGGACCGGGCACTTCGGTCACAAGTTTCAGTTCCTGCGCAAGCGTCGGCCCACCGATTGGCACTGTGTGGATGGTCGAAGTCATGGTCGGTCCTCCCCATTGAGATGAGCGGGTCGCACGCGGTAGATGCGCCAGCACGTCTCACCGTACGTGCGGCATCCCGGAAGGTACCGTGCCAGATTGGCATTTCGGCATCAGTAGTTGCCACTTGGTCGCTCAGTGGGCTTAGCCTGGTCACCGTGCCAGCCACCACTCGTCGCATGCTCGCGGAGCCTTCGCTTCGTCTCCGCCTGATGTGCGAGGGAGAATCCATCGATCAGCCGATCCAGTGGGTCCACAGCTCCGACCTCGTCGACCCGACCCCGTTTCTCGAGAACGGCCAGATGCTCTTGACCGTCGGCACCCAGTTCGGTGAGGGTGCACCGCCTTCGGAATATCGGGCGTACGTCACCCGATTGCTCGAGCGGGGCATCGTGGCGCTCGGCTTCGGCACCGAGGTGATCCGATCGGGCACGCCGGTCGAACTGATCGCAGCCTGCAAGCGTGCGCGTCTCACGCTCATCGAGGTTCCGTACAAGACGCCATTCATCGCGCTGGCACGGTGGACAGCGGACTACATCGCGCGCGAGGCGCGCGAGCGGAACGATTGGGCACTCGCGGCACAGCGCGCGATCTCGCTCGCCGCGGTGAGTCAGCGCGGGCTGCCAGGAGTGCTCGCAACACTTGCGCAGCAGCTCGGTGCCCGCGTTGCCGTGTTCAGCAAGGATGGCTCGCTCGACACCGATCTGTCGCCGAGCGGATTCGGCGAGGACCTTGGCGCGCTCGCGGCAGAAGCAGCGAGGCTGCTGCGGGCGACCAACCGTGCATCGAGCACCGTCGGCATCGGCTCGGAACTGGCCACCTTCCAAACGCTGGGTCCGCGCGGAGGTCTCGGCGGCGTCCTTGCGATCGTCGGGTCCCAGCCGGATGCCGCGGCACGGGGCGTGATCACCACCGCGGTCGCGCTGGTGGAGATCTCTCTTGCACAAGGGCGCATGCGCCGCGGAGACCTGATGCCGCTGCATGCGGAGCTGTTGTCGCTGCTCATCGCCGGTCGAACGGACATCGTGCTTCGCGCGGTTCCACACCTGCCCCGCGAGGCAATCCGAGTGGTCCTGTGTAGGCTGGAAGGCCAGCCGCCGTGGTTCCTCGATGCGGTCGAGCGACTCGCGACCGGCCCGGTCTCGCGGTTGTTCCTCGCCCCGAGCGGGAAGGACCTCGTCATTCTTGTGGGCGAGGACGAATGGATGTCTCTCGAGAGCTTTCTCGGCGAGCAGCAGGCCTCCGCCGGCGTCTCGGACCCGACCACGCTCTCCCGCCTTGGACCCGCCCTCGCCCAGGCCAAGCAAGCCCTCGCGCGCACCTCATCGACTCCGCCCAGCGTGGTCAGCTTCGCCTCGGTGAGCGACAGTGCTTTTCTCGGCATCGTCTCGAGCGACGAGATGATCGAACTCGCAGTTGCGAGGCTTTCGCCGCTGTTGTCAGATGACTCTGGGCGGGAAATGCTCGCGAACACGGTCGTCTGGCTCGATCACAACGGGGTCTGGGACAGCGCGGCCGCGGAGCTCGGCATCCACCGGCACAGCCTCAAGAAGCGAGTAGAGACCGTCGCGAAGAAGCTCGGGCTCTCGGTGGACAGCTTCGGCGACCGGGCTCAGCTGTGGTCGCTCCTGTACGCGCTCGAGTTCGAGCCCGGTAGCGCTCTGGGGCAGGCGACACCGCGTGCGTGAGCGGCTGGCTCAACCTCCGCGAGGGTCTGTGCCATATTGGCAGCCTACGGCGGATGTGTTCCGATCTGGCATAGCGCCCGGACAGGGTGCACCAATAACCTGACACGCAAGCGCCGCGCCTGTCATCGCTGACGGGACACCATTCCGGGCGGTCTTTCAAAGGAGAAAGAAGTGAGTTCCACTACCACCAAGGACCGATCCAGGGGCCTTGAAGTGCGTTCCATCGATTACGTTCCGAAGATCGAGCGGCACGGAAAGGTCTGGCACGTCGGCCCGCTGTGGTTCATGAGCAATGCGCAGATCGCGACCCTCGCTGTCGGGGTCGTCAGCTTCTCGCTGGGCGGCAACCTGATCTGGTCGATTATCGCGATCCTGGCCGGGCTCGTCATCGGCACGTTCTTCATGGCGGCGCACTCGTCGCAGGGTCCCAAGCTGGGACTACCTCAGATGGTGCAGTCGCGTCCGCAGTTCGGTTACATCGGCGCGCTTCTGGTGTGGCTGTTCGCGTTCCTGCAGTACGCAGGATTCAACGTGTTCAACACGGTGTTGGCGGGGCAGGCCCTGACGCAGGCGACTCATGCTCCTGCATCGTTCGGGCCGGTCTGGGCGATTCTGATCACCATCGTGGGAGCGGCGATCGCACTGTTCGGATACGACCTCATCCATCGAATGGAACGGTACCTCGTGTATCTGACCGTGGCGATCATGCTGCTTGTTTCGATCTCGGCACTGGTGCACCTGCGGTTGCCAGCCGGAGCGTTCGATCTCACTCACTTCTCGCCGCTCGCGTTCTTCGCCCAGCTCGGCGTTGTGGCCGGCTACCAGATTTCCTGGGCCATCTACGTGTCCGACTACTCGCGTTATCTGCCCTCGACCACCCCGACGACCCAGACGTTCCGCTGGACATTCTGGGGCAGTGCCATCGGTGGCGCCTGGATCATGTCGATCGGCGCCTATCTTGCCGCAGCGGTGAAGGACTTCAACGCCGGCGATCCCGTCGCGGCGCTCTACACCGTGTCGAACGACCTGTTCCCGGGCTTCGGGGTCATCGCCCTGATCGTATTCGCGCTCGGCCTTGTCGCCGTTCTCGTCCTGAACATGTACGGCGGATCACTGACGCTCATCTCATCGATCGACAGCGTCAAGAAGGTCAAGGCAACACTCGGGATTCGAGTCGTAACGGTTGCGATCACGGCGGCGCTCTCGGGCATCGTCGCCGTCTTCGTGTTCGACAGCTTCGCGACGTACTTCTCCGGGTTCTTGTTCCTGGTGCTGTACTTCTTCATCCCCTGGACGGCCGTCAACCTGACCGACTACTTCATCGTGCGGAAGGGCCACTACGCGATTGCGGAAATCTTCAAGCCGCGCGGCATCTACGGGCGTTGGGGCTGGCAAGGCATCACGGCCTACCTGGTCGGCTTCATCTGCATGACCCCGTTCTTCAACATCGCCGGCTTCTACGAGGGCTTCCTCTCGAAGGCGATGGGCGGCGTGGACATCTCGCTGTTCATCGGGCTGCCCGTCTCTGCCGTTCTGTATTGGCTGTTGACCCGCAGCCTCGACCTGAAGGCGGAGAAGGCGCTCGCCGACTCACAGGCAGCGGCGCTCGAAGTACCCGACAACGAGCTGGAGGACCTCGCCGGCAGCATCATCGACTAGCGCAAGAAGAACATCGAGGGGGCCGGTGACGCACTGTCACCCGGGCCCCCTCGATGGGTCATGAGGTTGCCAGCGAAACACCGAAGCTCATCCCCGACTGAAGGAGCCACATGTTGCGAGAGTTGGCCGCCATGGTCCGCGGTGGCACAGTGTCAAGCACTGCACTCGTCACCGAGTCGATCGCACGGATCGCCGCATCGAACGCACAGCTCGGTGCGGTGGTGCTGATGGATGAAGAAAAGGCACTGCGTACCGCCGCACAGATCGACTCCCGTCGTCAACGTGGCGAACAGCTCGGTGCGCTCGCAGGACTGCCACTGCTCGTCAAAGACATCGAGGACGTCGCGGGCTTGCGAACTACCCATGGCTCGTTGACTCGTCGAGAAGCCGCTCCGGCAGATCAATCGGGGCACGTCCCCGCGCGGTTGATGGCGGCCGATGCGGTGGTGATCGGGAAGACGAACACCCCTGAGTACTCGTTCGAGGCCTACACGTCCAACCGACTGTTCGGCGACACACGCAACCCCTGGTCGCCCGAATGGTCCCCGGGAGGGTCAAGCGGCGGGTCGGCCGCCGCGCTGGCAGCCGGGTTCGCGCCGCTGGCCACGGCGACCGATGGAGGCGGGTCCATTCGGATCCCCGCTGCCCTGTGCGGGCTCGTCGGGCTCAAGCCGACCGTCGGTGTGGTGCCTCGGAGTCCGATTCCCGCATGGATCGACCTGTCGACGGATGGGCCGATGGGCACCAGTGTCGACGACGTGGAGCTGTTGCTCGACCTGATCTCCGGACCGGTTCCGGGGGACCCGAACGCGGTCCCGCGGTGCGCACTCCGTGCCCCCGAGACATTCGGGCCGCCGCGTTTGCTGGCCGCGCCGCGCACCTACGACTGGGGACCGCTGCCCGCCGATGTGCAGGCGTGTTTCGACACGGCGCTCGAGCGTCTTGAAATCTGCCTCGGCCAGGAAGCAGAAAGAGTATCTCCCTCGTCCCTGTTCACCTCGGGTAACCCCGACACCGACTGGTTCATTCTGTGCGGAGTAGAGCAGGCGCACCAGCTCGGCCGGGACTTCATCGAGTCCAACGCTGACATCCTCGACCCGGTATTTCTCGGCCACATGCGATTCGGTTTGGAGCAAACCACCGAACGCTACATCGCTGCGAGACGTGCTCGATTCGTGTACACCGCAGAGCTCGACGCCTTGCTCGGCCACGATGCCATCTTGGTGACGCCGACACTGGGCATCACCGGATTGACGCCCGACGGCGTCGCGGAGAGCCTGACGAAACCGGGCACCCTGCCCGACGCACTCAACACGGTCATCCAGAACATCACCGGGAATCCTGCCATTTCGCTGCCGGCGGGACGCCATCAGAACGGAGTGCCGTTCGGCCTGCAATTGACGGGACCTCGTTTCAGCGACCGATGGCTGCTGGAGATTGCGCGCCGATGGGAGCAGGCACACCCTTGGGCACTGAGCGCGCCAGGGTACATGCCATACACGCCGGAAGGCCTGGGGCTCACCTAGTGAGCGAGGCGACGGGGCGACACGTCGTTGCGGCGCGCTCCGGTCTTGCTCTCCGCGTGGAGGCCGGCGCCGAGGTCGAGGTGATCGACCTCGGCGGCGGTCAAATTGTGGACACGTGGGCTTTCAACGCCTCAGATGTGAGCGAGTTCCACTCGGCCGAGCACACCCGCGTCGAAGTCGGCGGACTTTTTCCGGCGATCGGAGAGAGTTTCGTCACGAATCGACGGCGCCCGATCCTGCAACTGGTGGCTGACGACTCTCCCGGAATCCACGACCTGCTGATCGCAGCCTGCGATCCAACCCGATACGAACAGCTTGGTGTCGCAGGGTGGCACGCCTCGTGCCAGGAGAACTTGATCGCGCAGATGGCGGCGGCAGGCTTCCACGAGATCGCGGTACCGCAGCCGATCAATCTCTTCATGAACACTCCCGCTGACGCGGCCGGAAGAATACAATGGTTGGCCACCGAAACCATGCCGGGTGACTCCGTGACCCTGCGGGCGGTCATGGATCTGTGGCTCGTCGTGAGCGCCTGCCCGCAGGACGTCACCGGGATCAACCGGGCTCCTGGACCCATCGAAGTGCGGGTGCGTCCGGCGCCCCCCGCATCAGAGGATCACGGGTAGAGGCCACGCAGTCGGTGGGCCTCCGTCACGCGTTCGACCGCCATGCTGGTCGCCGCAGTTCGGAGTGTCAGCCCGTGCTTCGCGCTGTAATCGCGCACATTCACCCAGGCCGCCGTCATCCGATCGGCCAGCTTCGTCTCCACCTCGTTGGCCGTCCACCAATAAGCCTGGTTCGCTTGGACCCACTCGAAGTAGGACACCAGCACGCCGCCGGCGTTGGCGAGGATGTCGGGAACCACGAGCACTCCGTTGTCGGCGAGGATACGGTCCGCCGCGGGACTCGTCGGACCGTTCGCTCCCTCCACGATGACGGTCGCGCGCACTCGAGCGGCGTTCTCGGCGTGGATCACCCCTTCGACGGCGGCCGGCACCAAGAGGTCGACATCGAGCTCGAGGAGCAACTCAGCATCGAGGGGCTCCGACTCGGGAAAACCAACGACGCTTCCGGTCGCATCCACGTGAGCGGCGAGGGCAGCCACATCCAGACCACCTCCGGCGAAGACGGCCCCGTACTGGTCGCTGATGGCGACCACATTCAGGCCGGCATCGGAGAGGAAGCGTGCGGCATCCCGACCGACCTTTCCAAATCCCTGCACCGCGGCGCTCGCCCCGCGCGGGGATCTGCCGAGGTGTTCCAGCGCCTTGATCGCCACGTGCGTGACGCCGAGAGAGGTCGCGCTGGAGCGGCCGAGCGAGCCGCCGAGGCTGATCGGCTTTCCGGTCACCACCCCTGGCACGGTGTGGCCGACGCTCACCGAGTACGTGTCCATGATCCAGGCCATGGTCTGCTCGTCCGTGCCGATGTCGGGCGCGGGGATGTCCTGCGACGGGCCGATGATCGGCAGGATTTCACTGGTGTACCTCCGGGTGACTCGCTCGAGCTCGCCGACGCTGAAGTCGCGCGGGTCGATGCGGATGCCGCCCTTGGCGCCGCCGTATGGCACATCGAGGAGCGCGCACTTCCAGGTCATCCACATCGCCAAGGCGCGGACCTCATCCAGAGTCACGTGCGGGCTGTAACGCAGCCCTCCCTTTGCGGGCCCACGGGAAAAGTTGTGTTGCACTCGATGGCCGACGAACAGCGAAATATCACCGCGGTCTCGGCGCAGCGGAACAGCGACGGTGAGCTCGCGACGAGCCGTGGCCAACATGGCGTGGAGGCCATCGCTGTAGCCGAGAAGACGGATGACATCGGCCAGTTGGGAGCGCGCGTCCTCCAGCGGAGTGCTCTCCGGAATGACCGCCGCGTGGGTCACCGCGGGTGACGAGGCGAGCCTTCGCAACTCGTGCTCAAGCGACGGATCCCCGCCCGGGATCGTGGATGTCTGAGCCGTCATTTCTCTCCTTCGAGTCGTGGAGGGAACCGACGCCTCCGGTACACGCCAACGTAGAACCCGAACCAGCCCACGCGCCGTGCCGAAATGGCAGCAATGGAAGCCATCTGTGCCAATGCAACGCGGACCTTGTCGATTCCGTACCGTTCTCGAGGCCTGGTCGCCCTTGCCTCACGATTCCACGTCGCCTCGGCGTCATGGCGACCACAT
>JABBOD010000048.1 GCA_019351995.1 Acidobacteriota bacterium | reverse complement strand
GCGAGGGGTTCCGATAACTCCTCGCGGCCCCGCTGGTTGCTGGGTTCGGCACGCCCCCGAGACGCCCGCTTCTACAGATTAGCTCGGGATTTCCTACACAACTTCAAAAGTCCTGATGAGAATGGGTTTCGAAAGCACACAAGATCCCCAAGTCACCACACCATCATGAGTGCGGCATCCATGGAGGAATCGGTCGACTGTCTCGCCCTGCCCTAGATGTGATGTCCAGAGACGTTTTTTCGGGACACGACGTTGAGTTGCTGAGCAGCGCAAGTGGCACGGAGAGAGTCGGCGCGCTTTCAGCTGGACTTGCAGGCCGCAGTGGGTACGGGTCTGCATCGACCATCGACGGGGCGCGGCTCGCGGGCGTCGTAAGGCCCAGTAGACGAACCCTCACCGAGAAAAGCGGGTCTGTCCGGGAGGTGGTGGGTGTTCACCAGCCGAGCTTGATCAGTGCCGCTTCCCAAAGTTCGGGCGTGTGCGCGATCAGGAGCCCATTGCGTTGCTCCGTGGGCCGGTACGGATGGCCGTCGAGATGAGCGGCTGCGCCGCCTGACTCAGTTAGAAGAAGAACCCCCGGTGCGTGATCCCAGGCGAGCGTGCGCCAATACAAAATGAAGTCACGATCCCCGACCGCAATCGTGGGGTATTCGATGCCTGCCGATGTCGTGCGAGGCGTGAGCGATTCGAAATTGCTCTCGTGCTCTTCGATCGTCTGTCGAATGTCGTCGGGAAGGAATCTCTTCATCACCGAACCTCGAAGCTCCTCGGTCGAATCCCGATCGGTGGCCGTGAGGCGCATGCCGGTGTGGGTTTCGTAGGCGCCCGAACCAACTTCGGCAACGTATGTGAGCTCGTACTCCGGTTGGTGAATCACCGACAGCACGGTGGCGCCGTCCACTATGAGAGCAGCCATAACTGCGTAGTCCGGTGATCCCTCGATGAAAGCGGAGGTGCCGTCTAGTGGATCGAGTAGCCATACTGGCGCGGTCCCTGACAGCCCGTTCATCAGGCCAGGGTTACTCGATGCGGCCTCCTCGCCGACAAGCACGCTTCCCGGAACGGCAGCCCGAAGGGCAGGTCCCAACTCAGCTTCGCACTCCTCGTCGGCGACGGTCACGACTTCCCCGGCAGATTTCTCCCGCACATCTTGGGAACCAAGTGAGCGAAAACGTGGCCGAAGAAACTGATCAGCAGCCGCGGAAATCTCATGGACTATCCGGTCAACGTCATACTGCACGAAGGCAAACGTACATTGGGGCCCACGCCCTCAAGGCTCAAGCGCTGCAGCCAGAAGAGGGAAGTGCCACACCACATCTAAGCGCTCGCCAAGTCATCATGCTGCAGAAAGCCACCTACGTGCGTTCGAGTGGTAGCTGGACTCGCTACCTGTGGACTGCGCCAAAGGCGGCGCTCTTGCGCACAGTGCCGCCGAGGACAGAGAGCTGGATTAGAAGCACACGGAGAGACGGGTCCAGAAGTTCCCAGATTGCGGATCCGATGCCGCTCCTTCGCGAACCGGCATGACATGCGGCCTTCCAACTCAAAAGGAGCACCAAGACAGGACGACTCAGTGTGGCAAAGTTGGCGGGTGCTTTACCCACCCGAGATCCGCGTTCTCGACGCTGCGCTGCGCCAAGCCGCGCGACTGACCGGAGACCCTAACCACACCGTTGCCGCGGCCGCGATGGATACGGCCGGGCGAATCTTCACAGCCGTGAACGATTACCACTTCACTGGAGGCCCGTGCGCTGAACTGGTGGTACTCGGGGTCGCGGCATCGGAAAACGCTGGACCGCTGACCACCATGGTCGCCGTCGGGGACGGGGGACGCGGCGTGCTCGCCCCGTGCGGGCGTTGCCGTCAGGTCCTGCTGGATCAGCATCCTGACTGCTATGTGATCGTCCCCAAATCAGAAGGCCCGGACCTGGTGCCCGTGCACCACCTGCTGCCATACACCTACGGCCACCCGGACGCGCGGCCCGCACGTTTCATCCGCTTCAATCCCCGCTACTACGACGCAGTCCTGAACGGGCGCAAGACGGCGACGACACGTTTCGATGACTCCTGTGCTGTCGGGTCGGCCTGGTTGGTGTTCGAGTTCGATGACGAATACAAGCGCCTAGGGGGCATCGTCGACTCGATCGACACCAAGCGGTTCGACGAGATCACGGATGCGGATGCTGAACTCGAAGGTCGAAAAGTTGCCGAGGACCTCAAGAGCGGTTTGCGCGGCCACTACCCAGACATCCGCGACGACTCCATGGTCGATGTCGTTCACTTCCACCTTGACCCCACAAAGGCGTAGCCAACAAGCCAGAAGTGGGAAGGTCATCGTCCGCAAGCAGTAGCACGCCCGGTGAGAATCACCGCATGCGCAGCAGGCGCAACATTCAGCGCTGCAAAAAAACCGCCAAGGTGCGGCACTAGTCGCAGCGCTCGGCCACCCATTCGTCGAACTGCGGCCCGATCACTTCAGCATCGCTTTTGGGCACTAGCTGTTCTGACCCGGACCGTTGTTGACTCGGTCGATGGGGCGTTGGCCGCCGATGCCGAGGTGGGGTCTTTCCAGGTTGAAGTAGTCGAGCCAGGTTGGCAAGGCTGCGGCTCGTTCGGTGTTGGATGTCCAGATGCGTGAGTATGCCCACTCGGTGGCGCGCGACACGCGGACCCGACCCCCAACTTCGACGTGACCGACGTCATCGCTTCCCACTCCGAGGCATGATCTGGCCGCGACTCCACGACCATCCGCACCGCCCGCTCACGCAACTCCAGCAGATACCTCCGCGACGTATTCGACGACATAACTCCATCCTTCCCAAGGAACAGAGTCTCCGGACACACCGGGGGGATTCAGAGCATCACGCCGAACCACTTACACAAGATTTCCGACAGACCCAATTCAGGACAGTCCCTCTGCGCCGGTTATCGCCACCGCCGAAATTCACCTTCCGATCAAAGTCAAGATGCCGGTAAGAGCAATAACAACGCCAACGACTGCAAGGACGATGCGCGCATTTGCCGACTGCTTGACCGATGGGGCCTGGTTGACTCGCCTGTTTCGCCACACCGAAAAATAGAGAACATTCGCGGCGATCATGACCGCGAGGAAGCTTGTCCAAATAATGAAGCCGATCACTTTCCTCCCCCAAGTCGTCTGATCGCTTCTCCGACATCATTCCCAGTCACCAATGCGTCCAATGCCTGCCCGAGTCCCGGATACATGGCATTCACGTAGGCGGACTCAACCCCAAATCCGCATCCGAGTCCTGCGACCAAGACTGCGCCCACTCCGGTCTCGTCGAGACCTATTGCTCCAACCAACAGGCCCGACCCGGCGCCCGTCATGCAACCTCCCAGCACCTCCCTTACGGACCCTCGACCGAGATATATCGGCGAGTCCAACCATGCGTTCCAATTAGCTTCCATGCCAGCTTGATTTTTCTGAACGATAGCAAGTTGCTGCGGCGTGAGGGTGTTCGGGCAATAGACACCGCCCGCGTCACAGTGCATGCCGTTCGAGTCCAGGGGACTTCCGCTCCGCTTTGATGTGGAGGAACTAGCCCTGTTCCCCGTGGACAGGGCCATTGATGCGCTTCGGGTCGAAATCACTGACAAGCTCTCGCGGGGCTGCCCTGGATCGTAAGCTGGCATCATCCCGCTAAGGTCGTTGGCGTTGATGGGGTCGTTGGGGTAGTTGTAGTCGTTCGCGTTGCCGCCGGCGATAGGGTCGACGCTGAGGAACCGTCCCAGGGCTGCGACGTATTGTCGTGCTCCCATTTCGATGGTGGTGATGGTTCCGAGGTGTTCGTAGAGTTTCTGCGCGCCACCGACCCACCCGTTGTCGGCTTTGGTGCCGCCGCTGGTATCCGGGACCGCACCATCCGCGGCGGGGGTCCCAATCCTCCCGGTGGTGGGGTCGATGGGTTGCCCGAACGGGTCATAGGAGGCGAGAGCACCGGTGCGGGTACCGGAGCTGTTGGTAGTGATGATGTTGTCGCCGTGCAGGTTCGGGTACAGCCACGACGTCGGCGTCCCGGATCCGTTCAGCAGAACGGTGACCCCGCCGGGCAGGGGCAGTGTTTGCTGTTGCACGGTGTTGGTGGCGGTGAGGGTGTAGCAGGGACCCGTCGATGTTCCGGCGAACCCGTAGTTGAGGGTGGTGCTGCTTGGTGGGGTCGTCGTGGTTGTACCAGGGATCACCTCGACCGCGGCGAGATTCCACATGTCGCTGGTGGGTGCGGTGTCGACGAGAGTGATGCTGTTGCCGGCAGACGCGGTGGTGCCGGTGATGCGTTGCACCCAGTAGTCGTCGCCGCTGCCGGTGCTGGTGAGTTCGTGCACGAGCGTCTGCCCTGAAGCGAGGGTTCGAGCAGTAGCAGCCGAATAGTCGTTGCCGACACCGAACACCAACGACCCTGCACGGGTGGACGTCAGCGAGATCGTCGGGGCACCCGTGCCAGCGCTTGCCTGACCAGACGCACCCACTCCCGCGGCGCCGGAGACTGCGATCACGGTCAGTGTCTGACTCGAACTCGAAGTTGCTTCGGTCGCCGTTATGGTCACCCCGCTCAGAGCCGCGGAGGCTGTGGCCGTCCAGATCTCGGAGTCACCTGATTGTCCGTTGGCTCTGGTGACAAGTGACCAGCTCAATCCAGCTCCGCTGACGGTGCTTGTTTGCATACCGGCGCCGAAGGGACCAGACGTTCCCACCAAAGCGATCAGCACGTCTGGCGCGGTGGTGGTCAACGGTGGGCTGCTGACGGACGGGCCCGTCGTCGTGCTGTCCGCTGACACCGTCACGTCAACAGCGAGAGCCGTAGCGGTGACTGTCGAGCCGGGTGTTGTTGTCTTTCTCTGCACGATCCGATCGAGAACGTCACGCACGTAGGTGACCGTGGTGCCATCGGTCAGGGTGGTGCTGATGTGTCGGTCGGTGCTGTCGTAGCCGAGAGTCTGATCGGCGAGAACTGTGGTGTTTCCGCGGCTGTCGTAGGCGAGAGTAGCGCCAGGGTTGGCGGTGCTGAGACTTGCCGCGTTGAGGGTGTCGGCGCCAGCACCGCTGCTGCTGTTACTGCTGGTGAGACGGTCGGCGTTGTCGTAGCAGTACGTGGTCGAGGTTGCGGTGCCGGTGGTGGGGGTGTCGGTGTAGCTGGTGCGGTTGCCGTCAGCTCCCGCGCTCACGTTGGCCCCGCAGGTGGTGGTGCCGAATCCGTAGCTCAGGGTGTGGCCGGGGATGACCGCCTGGGTGAGGCGACCGGCGCCGTCGTAGCTGTAGGTGGATGACTGGCTCGTACCCCCGTTGTCGGAAGTGGAGTCTTGCAGCACCCGGCCTGTCTGGGACAGGACGCGTGTCTCGGCGAAGGTGTTCGATCCGGCGAAGCTCCACGTCTGCCCGACGACCCGGTTGGCGGCATCGCGGGCGACTGTTACTCCCGTGCCGTTACCGGCGTTGCCAGACCCAGATGGGTAGCTGGCTCCGGTTGAGACACCATGGCTGTCGTAGCTGACGTTCGCGATCGGCGAGCCGCCCAGGTCCTCGGACGTGACTTCACCGTCTGCGTTGTAGTGATAACTGGTTGTAGTGGCTGATCCGCTCGGCGGGGTCGTTGTGGTGCTGGTAAGGCGACCGAGCTGGTCGTGGACGGATGTTGCGACGGTGCCCCAGATGTCGGTGGTGCTGACGGTTTGGCCGAGCAGGTTGCCGGTGCTGGTGATCGTGTCCCCGTTGGGGGCACCGGTGATGGTGGTGTCGTCGCCGACGGAGGTGATCAGCGGGTCACCGCCGACCGCGTAGTTGGTGGTCACGGTCCGTCCAGGCAGAGCGCCGAACGCGGGGTATGCGGTGCTGACCACTCTGCCTCGGGTGTCGTAGCTGGTGCAGGTCCAGCCGCTTTCCGAGTTCCGTCGGGTGCCCACGACACGGCCCAGGAGGTCGTAGATGTAGGTGATGCTGGCCCGGGTGCCGTCAGCCGCCGCCGGGCCCGTTGAGGTTTTGAGCATCCCGAACTGGATTGTTGTCACGGGCAGGTTGCACACGGGTGAGGTGATGTTCAGTGCGGACCCATACGATTCGACCCCGCCGTAGTAGGCGTTGGTACTGGTCGTTGCGGCTCCCGCGGGTTTGGTAGAGGTGAGTTGTCGGGCATACAGGGTCGGGGTGGTCTCGTAGGTGGCCGAACTGGTCAGGCCCAGGCCGCCCGGGTCGATCGTGGTTGCGGCGACTTGCCCCAGCCATGGGTTGGTGCCGTAGCTGGTGGTGGTGTTCGCGGCGGGGACCTGCGCGCTGCTCACCCCGGACACTCCGGTGGGTGCGGAGTCGTCCCGGTGCGTGCCGGTGACCAGTCCGTAGTCCGGGATCAGTTGGGCGACGGGGACATCGACTGCGGTGGCCCCATTGACCGACCACAGCAAGTCGAGGGATGCGCCGCCGGTGATCTCCATGTAGTCGACTCGGATCCGATGTGACTCATTGGGTTGTGTGGTGGTGATCACTGTGCTGCCGATGAGACCCGGTGCGGCACCCCACCAGTTCACGACGTTCACGTCGTCGATCCAGACTTTGCTGCCGTCGTCGGCGAGTGTTTTCAGCACATAGGTGCCGGGGGTGGGAAACACGATCCGGCCGGTCATGCGCAGCGAGAAGTTGTCGGCCGGGATCGCGGAACCCGGAGACCCGGCTCCCCAGTTCATGTTGTCAGTTGTCCCAGTTCCGCCAACAAGTCCTTGGCTGAACATCACAGGCGAGCCGGCGAGGTTCGGGTTGTTGTAGTAACTCACGTTCAGGCCAGTGCTTGACAGGTTCTGGTCGTACTGCGTCGAGGTGTGAGCGACGGGGGTCGATGTTGCAGCGCAGACTCCCGTGGGTTGCTGAGACCCGGTGGCGGTCATCGAGTTCGCTGGGAAACAACTCGCCGGTGCCGGACCGTAGCTATCTGTGGGCCGGTCCGTGTTCGGGTCGTACAGGGTGGTGGTTTCGATGCCGGACGCATCCTGGGAGGCCAAGAGTTGATCCTTGGCCGACCACACCTTGGTTGCGGTGACGCCCATGGCGCTGGTTGTGGACGTGGTGCGCCAACCGCTGTCGTAGGTCACCTTCTCTGCGTGACCGATCGGAGAGCCAGTGAGGTCAAGGCCTGCCACGTCGACGTATGTGGTGCCGGCGGTCTGGCCGGCGCAGGTGATAGTGGAGTCGGGGTAGCAGTAGGTCTTCTGCGGCTGCGTCGACGCGGTCACACCATACGGTGCGGGCAGAGTCACCGAGGTGGCCCTTCCGGTGACGCTGTCGTAGCTGATCCCGACCGCATTGGTGGCGGACGGAGATCGAGTGGTGTTCGGCGCGGTCAGCCAGTCGTTGATCAGAGGAGTGCGCAGCGTGTTGAGGCGACCATTCGCGTCATAGGCGAAGGTTGTGGTCTTAGCACCCGGGTCGATGATTGCGGCGAGTTGCCCGTTCGTGTTGTACAGCAGCTGCGTCGTCGCGCTCAAGGTCGTGTTGCCGACATACACAATCTGGCACAACAGCCCGGCGGGAGGGGTGGCGTACCCGGAGGCGCTCGGGCAGGTGCTTGCATTCCCGTCCGAGTAGACGAAAGACACTTCGTGCGGGTTCGGGCTCAGGGACGCGGTTACCGGGTCATCGATCTTCGTCACCCGCCCGGTCGTGGGGTCGTAGCTGGCGACCGGGGTCGCAGTTTTCAGTATGTCGGCAGGACTGGTGACGGTCGCCACTTTCCCCTGCGCGTTGAAGGACGTGACAGTGCCGTCTTCGTCATTGAGCGTGACCAGCCCGTTCGCATCCAACGTCAGCACGCCATATTCACCAGCGGGAGCCTTGTACCCGCCTGTTGACACCTTCTGATAGGTGTGAGTGGTCCCAGTGATGTCTGTCACCGTCGCCGCACTGTCGGTGACCGTCACAGAGGAGTAGCGAGCAGCGTTGCCGACGATCGGCGCGGACGCCGACCAGCCGACCGGCAACGGCTGATACGTCGTCGTGAACCAATCCGATGGCACCACGAACTGATTACCTGACGCGTCCTTCGCGTACAGGGTTGCCGAGGCCGTGACAGCACCCTCGTAGTAGTCCATCTCGAAAGGCACCGCTGACGCTGGCAACGACGTTGAACCCGACGCCCACTGCATCCCCGCCGGACTTACCCACTGGTTGATGATGGTCGAGTTGTTGATGATCAACTTGACCCCGTCGTCAGTGCTCGTGCCGAAGGTGTACGGGCCACCGGTTGCGGGAACCTTGATGAATCCGGTCCACTTCGCAAGGAAATAGTCAGAGGGCACTGACGGGGCTGGACTGCCGGTGCCCCAGTTGAAGGAAATATTCGGATCTGTTCGCACAAGAACTGGTGTCCTCGGCGAGCCGTCCGCGTTCGTGTACACGAACGCGGAAGTTGATGTCTGGCCCGGGTTCAAAGCGTTGTAGTACGAACCCGTCAAACCCTTGTATTGGTTCGCCGAAATCAACGAGTTGTAGGCGAACGACAACCCCATTGGCCCACCGACCGTGGACACCATCGGCGAGGAGAAGCTGAGATTCACGTTGCCGTTGACGAGGTTCACTGTCACCGGGCCTGCCGTGTCCGTGGGCGCGGGACCCGAGGTACCAATGCGCAGGTTCACCGCGAAATGGCTGACCCACGACGGGTCGATCGCAGAGTCGTACCCATCGTTGGTCATCACCGACACCGTGTACGCGCCGCCATCTTGCAGCGTCCCCACCGGCGGCGACCACGTCACCGGCGAGCTACCCGATGCGGGCAACCACCCGGACGTTGTCACCTGACCCGACTTGCCATCCGCACCTGTGGACAGGCGGAACTGGTACTGCACCGTGTCCCCATTGGGGTCGGTGACCTGCGGTGTCGAAAAGGTCGGGGTGACCGAGGTGACCACGTTCCCATCCCCCGGGAACACCTGAGCCTGCGGCGGCGTCGGTGCCGGAATGTTTGTCACAAAAGCCCAGCCCGCGTTCGTCACAGTCTTCGTGGGACTCATCGGGTAGTTGTCGTTCGTGGAGATCGAGTAGCTGTAATGCTTACCCGGCGTCAAAGAGCCCTGAGGAACCTGGAAAGGTCCCGCTGCGGTCCACGGACTCGTGTACGCGACCCCACCGTCGGAGGATGAGAACGCGTATTGGAAGTTTTGGCCCCACCCCGTCGAGTCGACCCCGGTGGCCTGCATGATCGGCATCACCGAACCGCGAGCCCCATTCACCGGAGTGGCACCCGTCACACCCGTGACCGTCGGCGCCGCCACGTAGCTGATGCTCAGACTCGTCGACAACACCTTCAGTGAATAACACTGGCAGTAGGCACCACCGGAAGCGTTCCAACTGCCCGTCATCAGAAACCACTCGGTATTGTCGTGCCCGTTCACCCAACTGGCCAGGTACTGCCACAACGGAGCATCGCTGGCAGCGCCGGCGGCGCAGTTGGGGAAGTACGACAGGTATTTGTACGCCGCGCCATATGCAATCGCGCTCGCCCAATACAGGCCACCGCCGTAACAGTTGGCGGTGCCGCCCGTCACTGTCGAGTACAGGGTGGCACCAGTGACTTGCTGGCCGTACAACGAGCTGTAGTTGTAGTGAATGACCGTCTGCCAGTCGCAGCAAGAACTCGACTGATGCGAGTTACCGATGTACGGCGTCGAACTCGTGAGCCCGTCCTGCTTGAAAGCCTCAAGCCCGTCCGGGCCAGGAGAGATCGATGGATCCAGCACCACCGGATACACCCGTGAAGTGTCATGCAGCCAATAAGAATCCGGCGTAAATGTCAGCCGATACTGGGAACTGTTGACCTTCTCCACCGTGTAAGGCACGTTCGCCATCGCAGCCTGCGACTGCCCGTCTTTGCCCGACGAATCCCACATCAACGGGATCGGCATCGTGAACACCACCTTGCCAGAGCCGTCCCGGAACTCCAGCGCCCCGAACTCGCTCTTCACCGGCGTCAAGCCGGGAGCAGTCACGGTCCACACATACTCCGGCTTGGCCGCGTCCGCACTCCGAATGACGACCGACTCCTTCACGCCGCCCTTGTCAACCTGGTAAGCCAGATCCGTGTTCGGGAAAACCGACTTGTAATGCGCCTGATCAGCCCCGATGTTCAGCAAAGGCACGACCGGATGCTGCAACCCAGCTCCCGTTGCACCCTCCAACTTGAACGACACAGTGTGACCATCGCGTGAGACTTGGAGCAGCTTCGAATCCGACGCCTTCGCCGCCAACTTCGGCGACAACGGACTCAAGCTCGACGTCAGACCCGACTTGCCGTCATCCTTCAACGAGAAATCCGCCGGCACCCATTTGCCACCCGACTTCACATTGACGGGGAACAAAGACGTCACCACTTGTTTCACGCCGTGCTTGTCCGTGGACGTCGTCGAATACTCATCCCGCGACGTCACGGTCGCTGAGCCCTTATCGAACGTCAAGTCCGGCTTCGCTAATGGAGTAGCGCTGGCAGACGGCTTAGGGATATCGAAAGCACCCTTCGGCTCCACAGAACCCTGCGACTTCACCGGTGGCGACGAAATCGGCGGCACCACCTTCGTCGCAACAGCCGCAGCAACAGGCGCCGCGACCGCAGGGAGCGGACTCAGCACCCCAACAACCAGTGCCCCAACTGCAACGAACGAGATCAGAAGACGACGGGCAGAAAACGCAGGAGCCACGACAACATCCTTGACAGAGGAGCCCCGAGCTACCAACGGTTCGCCCGACCGAGGAAGCCTCAACGCTCAATCGGTGAGGAAACGTTAGCGTCTGCGATGCACTAACTGGGAAGTTCCCGTGTGAATTCCACGTTAAGTGTCTACCCCAGAACGGGGGTCAAAAATCGCCTAGACTCCGTCGCCGTTAGGGGCTCAATGGTGGCGATCGGAGCCTGAACCGGTTCCCGGGACAGGTCAGTCGTGACCGATCTTCTCCGCCTCCGCCCGAAGCATCCGTGTTGAACGCGAAGCCACGGAAGCAGGCCACCGCGTACCAGTTGGTATCCCCGTTGCCGGTCGTGTGTTTGAGGAATCCCGACCCCCGGACGGCACCGCGGGCACTCGCCCATTGATGATCGATTTCGAGAAGGCCACCCCCGCCTGTGATCGTCGTCCGCGGGCCGCGGGGCCGCTGCTAACTTGAGCGAATGACCGATCCTGCGCCACTTCAGCCTTACGCCGCCTACCCAGGCGGACCCGGATATTCGTACCCGCCCGCGCAGCCTCCAGTCCCTGGCAGGGTGCTCGGCATCGTCGGGTTCGCGATGAGCTTCGTGTCCTTCCTGGACATCGCAGGAACTGTGCTCTGCATCGTGGCGCTCGTGATGGCGCGGCGCGCTAAGCGCCGAAACGGCTTTGCCCTAGCCGGCCTCATCATCGGCGTAGTCGGGATTCTGTTCACCGCGGGCATCCTCGCCTTGATCATCCCCCCCATCGCGCTTGCCGCTGAGGAGTGCAATCGCCTCGCCCAGGGCACCCACGTCGTGGGCAAGACGACCTACACCTGCACGCCAACCTCGGTGAGTTTCTACACAACCCCGTAGCTCGAACCCTGCGACGGCGACCAAACCGAAACTGCCACCAGTTCCTGCATCAGACCCTACCGTTCTTCCGAGCAGGGCCGAAAGGGCGCTTGATTAATTCCTCTCATTCGACCGCCGCGCCAAGCGCGCCCTGCCTCCAAATCAGCCCGCAGTTACTGACCGATTTTCGATACGCAGCGTCGTATCGCAAACCGAATCGATCTCGCTCGAATGGTGGCTTGTCATCACGATGGTGATACCTGCCAAGAGTTTCTGCTTCAGCAATCCGCTGACGTTCGCGACCGATTCGGCGTCGAGAGCGTTGAACGGTTCGTCGAGAAGGAGGACCCCCGGCGATTCGATGAACGCCTGAGCTAGGGAGAGCTTTTGACGCATCCCCAGAGAGAAGTTCCGAACCTTCTGTTTCGATAGCGGATCGAGACCAAGCGAGGTGAGCGTTTCCGCCAACTCGACCTTGTCTGCTCGCCGTCTTATTGCGGCCAGCCGAAGGAGATTGCCCATTGCAGACAGACCCGGGAGATAGGCCGGACCGTTGATCGCTATGCCGAATCGATCGGGGAAGGTTCGGTCCCCGGATAGGTACTCTGGATCGATTTTGACTGATCCTGAGTCAGGGCGAACTAGCCCGCACATGATCTGTAGGAGTAATGACTTTCCGGATCCGTTCGGCCCTACTAGTCCGTAGCTGCGCCCACTGTCGATCAGTAGATCAACGCCCGACAGCACGTCATGACCTCGGAACGACTTGCTAACTCCGGACAGCTCGACGACGACCATTGATATAGCCCGCTTCCTTACGAATATGTGCGGCGATGAACATGAAGACAAGAACCAGTAGAACGGCGATACTTAGCGAAGCGATAGATGACAACGTTTGATTTCCGGTCCACTCCGAAGACCAAGCCGTGATAGGGAATAGCTCCGACCGCGCCACGGGGAGCAAGCCGGCAGCAAGGAGTAATGCAAGAACCAGGACCCATATCCCGTCACCGTGAACCAAAACGATCGTCGTCATAGCGGCGGCGATGAAGAGAACCTCCGCAAGGACTAGCTTGACAGCGACAATGGCGAGCAAAGCGAGGCTTGTCACGACGGGACTCTTCGGCACGGGGCCGAGTCCGAATCTGATTGCGATTGTGGCTAAGAGCAAGGCCAGCCCGTAGGCCACCGCGATCAGAAGTTGCTGGCGGAGGATTCTTGCGAGCCATTTGTTGAGGCTCCCGTATCTGACGGCCAAGAGCGGCGCTCTTCTATGCCAGTCGAGCGAGAACGTGATCGAGAAACTCAACGCTGGCAGGAGCAAGACGGTCATCCCAAATAGGTATTGGACAACTGTTCCTCGGCTGCCCGCAAAGATCACTGCGACGCTCGCGGATAGAGGAATGGTTCTTGTGCCGAGGCCGACCAGCGCGATTGTGACGAGCGCAATCACGCCTACCGCGGCACCCCCCTTTGCAATCAAGTTGCGCTCTCATTCTTTCTCTGACGGGCGTCGATTGCAGTCCCCAAAAGCCAGGTGAACGCGATTAGCATCAGCGCTCCACCAACCGTGGCGAACGGCACCCACCCACTTCGTAGCGCGCTGCCCATTGAGAGGTAAAGCCCTGCGTTTGCCGGCGAGGTCCCGTCTATGAGGCTGAAATTTGAGACAAATCCCCAGAAGCAGATCAAGAGCGCGAAGCCCACCGTGAATGTTGATGACTTGGACGTCAGATTGGCGACTGCCAACACGGCGTAGAGACAGACCAGGAAGAACCCCACCAGCACAACATCGCCTCCGACCGCCGCGAACGAGCCAAGGATCGCAGTCGGGAAGTCGCCGGCAGAGTAGGAGCCGTACAGGGCAACCCCACATAGCGCGATCGCTGCCCCAGCGGCGGATACATATATGAGTAGGCAGCGCCGAAGCGGTCTGAGGACAGCCTCGCCCCAGGTCCCATATCGGATTAGCTCCCGAGGAGCAGTCGCATGGAGAATCGCGGTCGTGCTGCCGAAGACCCAGGCAGGAATCACGATCAACAGTTGAAGTCGAGAGTTCGAGGCCATCTCAAGCAACACTTGCGACGCAACCGAGCCATGAGCCGACTCCGCGACCTGTGAGCGCGCAAGGATGGCGTAACCGAGCGCCACGGCAATGGGTATCGCAAGGGCCCATAGCCCCGATTTCGAGAGCATCGTCTACTTCACCGGAAAGTCGGGAGGTCGTGCTTCTTGGCGGCGATGAAAAGCCACAGCGTTGCGGAGACCGCCGCGAGGATCAAAGTCGGTCTAGCTGCCGTAAGGATCGGCGCCTGTTGCAACGCGAAGGGCACCATCGAATACAACAGGCCGGCATAGGGGGAGCCAGAGAGTGCGGCGGCAATCGTTTCGACAACAAGGAGTGCCGTGGGCACGACCAATGCAATTGCCCGATTTGGCAGAACCAATAGCAGACCGGCCGTAAGAGAGCCGTAGACCGCTCCACAGAAGCCAAACCAACAAGCGTAAAAGAGGCCAAACGCAAAGTCGCCGTTTGCGGTCAGCTGACTGTAGCTAAATAATGACGTTTCGGAGCTACCACCTGACTCCGAAGGAGAGGGATAGAGGGCCGCATTGACGAACGGGTCGCCCACGTTGGGAAGCAGAACGAACGCAAGCCAATACGTGACGAGCACAAACGCTGTCAGCACCAGAAACGGAATCACGGCACTCAGCCCGAGCCTGGTCGTGAGCAATCTCCCGGCACCAACCCGCGCTCGCTGGCTAGTCAAGAATCTGTTACCGACTTCTGCATATAGAGCCCCACAACCGAGCCACGCGGCAATCAGCGGGACCAACACCTGCACCGGTGAGTCCATCAGCGATCCAAACTGACTGAGATCGTTCGCAAAACCGTTGCCTGGCAGGATCACAACACCGACTACAAACGGAAGCACGACGACAACAACCGCAAGGCACAATGTCGGCCAGCTGGCCGCAGCCCGCAGCTCACTTCTGAAATACGCCGTCGACGCGATTGGCTCATCTCCTTCTGGCTCGAACGTGAACAACTCACAGGCGCGGCCGACCGTTGACTACGATCGGCCGCGCGCTTCGCACACCAACGACTGCCCTCAGAGGCCTAAAGCCCTAGTTACTTGCCCAGTATCCCTGAATGTTGACCCTCACCCAGTTGAGCCCTTGGATGGAAAATGTCGCGACGCACGACGTCCCCGCGGTGGCAGTCTGAGGAAGATTCACATAGCCGTAGCTGTACACGTTGCTCACCAAGGTGCCGCAACCGGATATGCCAGTGCCGAAGGTGTACTTGCATTGCTTCGCGTTGGCATTGTAAAGACCACCGCCTCCGATGTAACCCGTCTGCACGTAGCCGGCGACGTTGGTATATGACTTGGTCTGCAGTTGCGTGTTCACGCCGCCTCCCCAGTACGGTGCAATCATGTTGTACCCGAGAAGGGTCGTGCCAGCGTTGGCGGCTGCGGCGCCAGCGAGCGAGATCCCGATTGCCAGAGTTCCGATTGCAACTACTTTCTTGCCAATACGCATTACTCCTTCTCCTTTTGATTGAGGTGTTGGTCAGGTTGCCTGACGGCGAGAGATTGCGTCTCCCTTCGCGCACCATCCGAGGCCGAAGTTCGTCCCCTCAAATCCAGGAATCTGTCGAGGCACCCGACTTTTTCTCACACTATGACGTGGTGGTCGCGTCATGTAAGTGGGCATTTATGAGGACAAGTTGCTTTCGACGCCGTGCACCTCACCGATGTCCGCGGCGGTGCCGTCCCCGGCTGAACAAAATCGATCGTCTCTGAGCTTCAGATGAGTTGTTTCAAGGCGGCTCGCGACACCCGCGGGTTGCCGTCCTCTAGCCCCAGGTAATCAAGGATGCGAATTGTCGGGAGCACGCCGTAGCGTTCGCCTATGAACCTTGACATCTTCAAGTCGTTTTTCTCTTCGCTGCTCCTCGGATTCGCGATGGTCTGGAACGCACTCTGGGTTCATCCGTGGGTCGGATGCGTGTTCCTCGGAATCCTCGCCCTGAGCCTCTTTGGCTCACTTATCGGACGGCGCCGAGCGTGGCGATGACGTAGACGTGACCGCATCGGATCCGAAGTCGAGGTACCTGGATCGAGCTATCCAAACCCACTGAAGATCTGGGATGATCGGGCGCCCAATCAGGAACGGAGAGAACATGACCACCTACACCGTGACGAAAGGGGTCTGATGCACGAACTGGTGACACCGAGCCACCTTGGGGCCTGGTTACCCGAGCATCCGCGGTGGTCGATCTCTTCTGATGGGTCAGCTCGCGCCAACAAGCGCGGGCGCATTAGCCTGAATCCACCGATGTTCTTGGGTGAGGGTGGGCCGCGGGCGGAGTGAGCTTGGCGCTGCTGCTGGGCGTGGCGGTGGTGCGGGCCTTGCTGCCCGTGGTGTTCCACTGAGGGTTCTGCTCGCGCCTATTGGCTGGTCGGACGGATGGGTCAGCCTCGGGGTGGCCCGGTGGTGTGAGCGAACAACACCGTCCAGGCGGTTTCCCAGGGCCAGGCGTGGGGCAGGTGCAGGCGGATGCGGCGTCCGGAGGACGCGACCCTGGCAGGGATGGTGACGATCTTCCGGCGGATCGTCGCGGTGGTCGCTTTCGCCAGGACGGCACCAGCAATGGTGGCGGCGGCGCGGGTGAGGTTGAAAGCGATGATCGCGAGGACGAGCCAGGCGGCGTTCGCGGTAAAGATCCCCGAGGGCAGGTGCGCCAGAGCTGAATGCTTCAGGTCCGCGTTGACTTGCTCGATGATCGCGTGCCGGCGGTGGACCTGGTCCGCGGTGACCGTGTCCAAGGTGCTGGTGGTGAAGAAGGCGTGGAACCGGTG
>JABBOD010000090.1 GCA_019351995.1 Acidobacteriota bacterium | reverse complement strand
CATACTCGGCGGTGGCCGCGCCGGTTTCGTCACGCAACCGCGTGATCCCCACTAGGTGCCGCGTCAGCGCGCGCATCGATACCTCATCTCTCCGCAAAACGCGGGTTCGTCGGCACGAGCGAGTTCAGTCTGCGCCGGGGACTCGCGCTGCCGAGGCCCCGTTGAGGCACTGGGGGATGAGCCGCGCTTCGGCTCAGTGGGAAGGACGCGACGAGTCGGCGGGCGTATCGTCGGCCCATGATCCGAATCATTGTGGCCCTCCTCATCATCTGGTTTGTTCTGTCGGTGCTGGGCTTCATCCTCAAAGGGTTGCTCTGGCTCGCCGTGATCGGCATCGTGCTCTTCGTGATCACGGCCCTGGCCGGATTCATCCGCCGCAGCACCTCGGGAAGGCCCTGACGCGAGGCGTCTGACGGCGGTCGCCTCAGACGAGTCGGTCACAGCTGCGAGACCGCCGAGGACAGGATGGCGATCACGATCGGCGCGACACCCAACGCCACGAAAGCGGGAAGGATGCAGAGCCCGAGCGGCAGGAGCAGGTGCGTCCCGAGGGCGGCAGCGCGGAGCTGCGCGTCGGTGCGGTTGCGACGGCGCAGTTCGGCGGCCTCCGCGTGCAGCACGCCGGCCACCGGCACCCCCGCCTCCCGCGCGAAGGCGAGCGCGGCATCCGCCTCATCCTCAAGCGACGGGAGCTCGGCCTCGCGCAGCGCCTCGTCGACGAGCGTGCGCGAGCGGTCGAGCGATGCCCCACCGGAGACCGCGATGGCGAGGAGCTCGAGCGCGAGGCCGGGCGTCGCGTCGGTGGCGCGAGCTCGGCGGATGAGCCCGCGATTCCAGCGGATGCCGCCGACGATGAGCAGCAATCCGGCCGCGACGCACACCCAGCCCGGCGGCGTCGTCACCAGGATGCGCGGCGCATCGAAGCCGAGGAGCACCCCCAACAGCAGCCCAACAGCCGGAAGCGCGAGCACGATCCTGCTCGTGGCGAGCGGACCAGCGAGCGCGACCTCGACGTCTCGCAACGACTGGGACAGATCCCGCAGCGAACCGGCAAAACGCTGCAGCGTCGGCGCGAGAGGCGCGCCGGACTCGACGGCTACCCACCACGCGGCCGCGAGTGCCGCCCACGCCGCGCGTTCGGCGGGCGGCGCCAGGGTGCGGGCCTCGAGCAACTCGGTGGCCAGCTCGCGTGCGACGGAACCGCGCGCGACACTCTGCGCGACCAGGCGGCCGACGACCGGCGACGGCGAGGCCGCGGCCGCGTGACGCCAGGCGGAGACCGGGGCGACCCCGGCATCCAACAGCACCGCCAGCCGCTGCGCGACCGCCGCAACCGCGTCGAAGTCGACCTGCACGGCGTTCCGTTCGCTCACGTCGACACCACGAGACGCCCACGCGCATCAAGACCGAAGCGTCCCAGAGCCACGAGTCGGCGGCCGGCCGGTGTGCGTTCGATGTGGAGAACGGCATCGAAAGCACTGACCGCCTGCCGCGCCATCGCCTCCACCGTGAGGCCGGCCAACGCGCCCAACGCCTCCAGCCGAGCCGGCACGTCGGCGAGGGAGTTGGCGTGCAGAGTGCCGGCGCCCCCGTCGTGGCCTGTGTTCAGCGCCGAGAGCAACTCACGCACCTCCGCCCCACGGACCTCCCCGATCACCAGCCGGTCTGGACGCATCCGCAACGCCTCGCGCACCAGGCGGTCAAGCGAGATGGCGCCGGCACCGTCGAGATTCGCCTGGCGGGCCTCCAAACCGACGACGTGAGGATGAGGGATGCGCAACTCGGCGACATCCTCGAGAACCACGATCCGCTCCTGCTGACCGGCCCGCGCCAGGAGCGCCCCGAGCAGTGTGGTCTTTCCGCTTCCGCCCGCGCCCGTGATCAGGAGGTTGGCCCGGTCGCGCACCAGCGGCAGAACCGCCTCGACGGGGACGAGGGAGAAGAAGGAGTCTGCGAGCAGCTCGTCGAGCGTGATCGGGACACGTCGCTGCAGCCGGATCGAGACGGCCGGCCCGCCGGTCGCGACCGGTGGCAGAACCACATGGACGCGGACGCCATCGCCGAGTCGCACGTCGACACAGGGGGTGGCCTCGTCGACATGCCGGCCGCCCAGCGCGATCAGGCGAACCGCGAGCTCGCGCGCCTCCTCCGCCGGGATCCGGATCCCGCGCTCGCAGACCGCACCATGGCCCCGGTCGCACCAGACCGATCCGTCGGGGTTGACGAAGACGTCGGTCATCCCCGTTTCCGCGACAAGGCTCCCCAGGGCACCGAATGCCGCCCCCGAGCGCTCCACCACGCGATCCCCCGTCGCACCACGCGCACCCCCGCCGAACACCACGGGACCGCCGACAGCGGACTCCCGCGCGACGAACCCCGCTGACGTGTTCACAGCAGGATGCTGCCCTGTGTGAACATCGCGCGACGTGCGGCGACGCGGCCCTGAAAGATCAGAGGGACTCTCGGCGCTGTGGAGGACGACGGACCTGTCACGTCCACAGGTGCGCCCGGCATCCGGCATCCGGCATCCGGCATCCGGCATCCG
>JABBOD010000016.1:28554-62911 GCA_019351995.1 Acidobacteriota bacterium | reverse complement strand
CACGATCGCCACAATGATCAGCAGGTGCCACCCAGTCAGATTTCCAAGCATGGGGCGAGTGTAATCGCGGTCCGCCGAAACGCAAGCGCGCCGTCGGTCATAAACTGCGAGTCTGTGGTTTCTCCGTTTCCGTTCGGCTGAAGGATGTGAGCAGGAGTGACGTCTTCGCAACGTGACCGTCCCGTCACGCGGACGGACGTCGCGCTGCGTGCGGGGGTCAGCTCCGCGGTCGTGAGCTACGTGGTCAACTCGGGTCCGCGCAACGTCGCCCCCGAGACACGTGAGCGCGTCCTGCAGGCGATTCTCGAGCTGGGCTACCACCCCAACGCGAGTGCGCGCGCCCTCAAGCGGGGAGTGAGTGACACGATCGGGCTTGTCATCTCCGACATCACCAACCCGTTCTTCTCCGAGTATTCGCATGCGATCGAGGAGGCGGCGGCGGAGCGCGGACTCTCCGTGATCTTCACGAACTCCGCGTTGGCGGTGAGCCACGAACGCGAAGTGATCTACAAGATGATGCTCCGCGGTGTCGACGGGCTTCTGCTCGCCAGCACGCTGGACGAACCCGATCTGGACGCCGCCAGAGTTGCCGGCGTTCCGGTGGTCGTTCTCGACAGGTCGCGACCGGTGGAGGGCTTCGCCAGCGTCGGAACAAACTTCCGAGAGGCATCCAGGCTGGCGGTCGAGCACCTGATCGCGCACGGCCATGAGCGCATCGGCCTCATCACCGGATACACAGGAGGGTCGACAACGACCGACCGGGAAGAGGGGTGGCGCGAGGCCATCCTGGGCGCCGGGCTGGTGCCCGGCCCGATGGTCCGTGCCCCGTTCACCCGCGCTGGCGGATACGACGCCGGGACCCGGATGCTGCGTGCGCCGGAGCGTCCGACGGCGGTGTACGTGATGTCCGATCAGCAGTCGATCGGGTTCCTCACCGCGGTTCACGAGGCGGGGCTCTCCATCCCCGGCGAGATGGCGGTGGTGTCCTTCGACGGGTCGACGGAATCGGAGTTCAGTTGGCCGCCACTGACCGTCATGCGTCAACCGGTGCGCGACATGGCTCGCGCCGCTGTTGACCTGCTCTCCCGTGCGGATCCCGGCTCACTCGTGCACCATTCCTTCGCGGCGCAGTTTGTGATCCGCAAGTCCTGCGGCTGCAATCTTCCGCTGGAGCCGCCGGAATCGTCGACGCCCGCGTCGTCTTTCGTGCCGGCCTGACCGGCGGCGAATGCCCGAGATCGGGCCTGGTGCTCGAGAGACCTACTCGTGTAGATTGACCGCACCGGGTGAGATGGTCCAAGCCGTTTCACGGTCGACGTCCACAGCAGTTCTGATTACAAGGGAGTAATTCGAAGATGACAACTGACCATATGAGCGCTTTCAGCCGAGCCACGGGGCCCTCGATGACACGTCGAGCGCTCGTTTCGGGTGCCGTCAGCCTGGGAGCTCTCGCGGCGCTGGCGGCCTGCACGGGAACATCGACCCCGTCGGCGACCGCGTCGAAGACGCTGACATTCGGTTCCGGCGCCTCGGATGACGTGCCCAAGCGCGCCTACGCGGCGGTGGTCTCGGCGTTCAACAAGAAGACCGGCGACAAGGTGACGACGAACACCGTCTCCCACAACGACTTCCAGAACAACATCAACACCTATCTGCAGGGCAGCCCGGACGACGCATTCACCTGGTTCGCCGGGTACCGGATGCGGTACTACGCCGGCAAGGGCCTCGTCGCTCCGGTCGACGACGTCTGGAAGACCATCGGTGCCAACTTCGGGCCCGGACTCGCGCAGGCATCAACGGGCGACGACGGCAAGAAGTACTTCGTGCCGAACTACAACTACCCATGGGGCTTCTTCTACCGCAAGAGCGTGTGGCAGGCGAAGGGCTACACCGTTCCGGCGACGTTCGACGACCTGGTCACCCTCGCCACGAAGATGAAGGCGGACGGCCTGACGCCGATCGCGTTCGCCGACAAGGACGGCTGGCCGGCCATGGGCACGTTCGACTACATCAACATGCGCACCAACGGGTACCAGTTCCACATGGACCTGACGGCGCACAAGGAATCCTGGGACCAGCAGAAGGTCAAGGACGTGTTCGACAACTGGAAGCGGCTGCTGCCCTTCCAGTCGCCCGATGCACTCGGCCTCACCTGGCAGGAGGGCGCGCAGACGCTCGGCGACGGCAAGTCGGGGATGTACCTGCTCGGCTCGTTCGTGACGCAGCAGTTCACCGATCCCACCGTGCTCGCCGACATCGACTTCTTCCCGTTCCCGGCCATCGCGGTCGAGGGCACCGATTCGGTCGAGGCACCCATCGACGGGCTGATGCTGTCCAAGAAGGGCGGCGACAACTCCGCGGCTCACGACTTCCTGGGCTTCATGGGCACCGCCGCGGGCCAGGAGGCCTACTTCTCCATCGACAAGTCCAACCTGATGACAGTGAAGACCGCCGACACCTCGTCGTACTCGGACTTCAACAAGAAGCTCGCCGGTGTCATCTCGAACGCGAAGCACATCAGTCAGTTCTTCGACCGCGACGCGCTGCCGGCGATGGCCAACAACGTCATGATCCCTGCCCTGCAGGGATTCCTGAAGGACGGCACGATCGACACGGCGAACCTCGAGGCTCAAGCCAAAGCGCTCTACGCAGCCCAGTAGGCGGCCGCTTCGTGTCTACTGAAGCACTCTCCCGCAACGCGGCGTCAGGGGTGTCGGGACTCTCGTCCCGGCGCCCCCGGCGGCGTTTCAGCCTCCTCACCGGTCGCGATCGCGTCATCCTCGGCGCGATGGTGGCGATCCCCACCCTGATCCAGTTGGTCCTGGTGTGGATCCCCACCGTGCTGTCCGTGCTGCTGTCGTTCGTCCGCTGGAATGGCCTGGCCTTCTCCGACATCCGGCCCGCCGGTCTGGCGAACTACAGCTTCATCTTCAAGATCTATCCGCCGTTCTGGCCGGCCCTCCAGCACAATCTGCTGTGGCTGGCATTCCTGGCGCTGATCGCCACGCCGATCGGCCTCCTGTTGGCGATTCTGCTCGACCAGAACATCCGAGGGTCGCGCATCTACCAGAGCATCTTCTTCACCCCGGTGATGCTGTCCCTCGTGCTCATCGGGGTCATCTGGCAGCTGTTCTACTCGCAGAACAACGGCTTGCTGAATTTCCTGCTCGGGACCTCGGGAACGCCGAGGGCCGTTGACTGGTTCGGCAACCCGAGCGTCAACATCTGGGCGGCCCTGATCGCGGCGACCTGGCGGCACTCGGGCTATGTGATGATCCTGTATCTGGCGGGCCTGAAGGGGGTGGACCCCTCGCTGCGTGAGGCGGCATCCCTGGACGGGGCCAACGCGGTGCAGATCTTCTTCCGAGTCGTCTTTCCGGTGATGCGCCCGATCAACATCGTCATCGTGGTCATCACGATCATCGAGTCGCTGCGTGCGTTCGACGTGGTGTACATCATCAACCGAGGGACGAATGGCCTCGAGCTGATCAGTGCGCTCGTCATCCAGAACCTGGTCGGCGAGGGACAGGTGATCGGTGTCGGTTCTGCGCTGGCGGTCGTCCTCCTGGTGATCTCGCTCGTTCCGATCGTGATCTATCTGAGCCGCACGTTCAAGAAGGAGAGCTGATGTCGGCGCTGATGACGTTCAAGCCCAAGCGCGCATTTGGCGGCGCGGGAGGACCGAGGAAGACGCCTCGACCCCGCTACGGAACGCACCTCTTCCTCATCGTGATGTCCATCGTCTGGTTGATTCCGCTCGCCTGGGCGCTCTTCACCGCGCTGCGACCGAAAGCTGACACCGACAAGTACGGCTATTTCAGCCTGGGTGGCGCCTTCAACTTCAACAACTTCGTGACGGCGTGGAACCAGGGTGGATTCGCGACCTACTTCGTGAACTCGGTGATCATCACGATTCCGACGGTGATCCTCACGCTCCTCTTCGCCTCGATGATGGCGTTCGCCGTGTCGCGATTCACCTGGAAGTTCAACGTCACCCTGCTGATCATGTTCACCGCGGGGAATCTTCTTCCCCCGCAGGTGTTGGCGACCCCGCTGTTTGAGATGTTCAAGCATTTCAACCTGCCGTACAGCGTGAGCGACTCGGGCAACCTGCTCAACACGTACACCGCAGTCATCGCCGTGGATACCGCGTTCCAGATTGGCTTCTGCACCTTCGTGCTCTCCAACTACATGAAGGCGCTGCCCCAGGACCTCACCGAGGCGGCGTTCGTGGACGGGGCCGGCGTCTGGCGGCAGTACTGGGGCATCATCATGCCGCTGACCCGCCCGGCCTTCGCCGCGCTCGGCACTCTCGAACTCATCTGGATCTACAACGACTTCTTCTGGCCGTTGCTGTTCATCCAAAGCGGCAATCGGCTCCCGGTGACGACGGCGATCAAGAACCTCCAAGGGGTGTTTCTGTCGAACTACAATCTGTTGGCGGCAGGGGCGATGATCACCGTCATTCCCACGCTGATCATCTACCTGGTGCTGCAGAAGCAGTTCGTGTCCGGACTGACGCTCGGGGCGACCAAGGGATGACGATGGAACGGCTCAGCCGCGGGCACAACCAGGTCGAGGTTGGCGTCGAGAGGCGGGGAATCGAACGCCTGACCGGCTCGGAGATCGAAGACCGCCTCGCCGGGCGCTCGGGCAACGTGGCCGTCCTCCGCGCGGTGCGTTCATGAGCTCCGTCTACCTGCGCGGCGGGGGGTGCGCGCTGCTCATCGACATGAGCGGCACCGTGCCGGCCGTGATCCACTGGGGACGGGACCTCGGCGATGTCGCGGGAATCCCACTGGGCGTCGTCAACCCGGTGCCGCATTCGCTGTATGACGCTCCGGTGGTCACCGAACTCGTGCCCCAGGCCTCGACCGGATGGCGGGGCCGGCCCGCTCTGATCGGTCACCGACCCGGGGGCACCGACTTCTCTCCCCGATTCGTCACCGCGGACTACTCCCAGGACGGGGGCGAGGCGACGATCCGATTGCTGGCCGCCGATGAGGGACTCGAACTGCGGGTGACCATGTCGATGAGTTCAGGGGGATTGCTCCGGGTGCGTCACGAGCTGACGAACAACTCCCGCGACGGGTACGTTCTCGACGGGTTGAACGTCGTTCTGCCGGTCGGTCCCGCGGCGACCGAGGTGCTCGACCTGACGGGCCGGTGGAGCCGCGAACAGCATCCGCAGCGACATCCGCTCAACCAGGGCACCTGGCTGCGGGAGTACCGTCACGGCCGAACCGGCCACGACAGCTCCGTGCTCACCATGGTGGGGACGAGCGGCTTCTCGAACCGCCGCGGAGAGGTCTGGGCCACGCACTTCGGCTACAGCGGCAACCGCTCGACCTTCGTCGAGAAGACCCCGGCCGCTCCTGCGATGCTCGGATCGGGGCAGTTGTTCTCGCCGGGTGAGCTGGAACTCGCCCCCGGGGCGAGCTACCGGACGCCGTGGCTCTACGCCGCCTATTCGACGGACGGGATCGACGGACTGTCCGCGGCGTTCCACGAGTGGATTCGCGAACGCCCCACTCACCCGCGCACCCCGCGCCCGGTCGTCCTGAACACCTGGGAGGCGGTCTACTTCAACCACGACCTCGACGTGCTCCGCGAGCTGGCGCGCGCGGCCGGGCGTCTGGGGGTCGAGCGCTTCGTTCTCGATGACGGCTGGTTCAAGAACCGCCGATCCGATCATGCGGGGCTCGGGGACTGGACGGTCGACGCCGACGTCTGGCCCGCCGGACTCGATCCCCTCATCCACGAGGTGCTCGATCAGGGCATGGAGTTCGGGCTGTGGGTCGAACCGGAGATGATCAACGAGGATTCCGACGTCATCCGTGAGCACCCGGACTGGATCAGCGGGCCCGGCCACCGCACCCCTGTCGAATGGCGGCACCAGCAGGTGATCGATCTGGTGAATCCGGATGCCTGGCAGCACGTCTTCTCCCAGCTCGACGCACTCCTCTCGAATCACCGCATCTCGTATCTCAAGTGGGATCAGAACAGGGACCTGGTCGAGGAGGGTCACGACGGCACCCCGTCCTCCCACCGTCAGGTGGAGGCGAGTTACCGGCTGTTCGATGCGCTGAAGCGTGCGCATCCGCAGGTCGAGATTGAGAGCTGCTCGTCCGGCGGGGCTCGTGTCGATCTCGGGATCCTCGAACGCACCGATCGCGTGTGGACCTCCGACTGCAACGACGCACTCGAGCGTCAGACCATCCAGCGGTGGACGCAAGCCCTCCTGCCGCCGGAGCTGGTCGGCACGCACGTCGGCCCGACCCAGTCCCACACGACCGGGCGGACCCATTCCCTCTCCTTCCGAGCCATCACCGCCATTTTCGGCCACTTCGGGATCGAGTGGGATATTCGCGGGCTCGACGATGCCCAGTCGGCCGAACTGCAGGCCGCGGTCGCCCTTTACAAGCAGCACCGTTCGCTGCTGCACTCCGGGGTCGCCGTGCACGCAGATCTGAGCGACGACGCCTATCTGCTTCAGGGCGTCGTCTCCCGGGATCGGCGGGAAGCGCTGTACTCGTTCGTCTGCGTGCGAAGTGCGCGAGATGAGCTGCCGGGGCGCGTCCCACTGCCGGGGCTCGACCCGCACTCGCGGTATCGCGTCGCGGTGGTGTTCCCGACGGGCGCGATGCCGTATGAGCAACGCAACATCATTCCGTGGACGGTCGATTCGGTGGTCGGCTCCGGCGCCTTCCTGGGCGAGGCCGGTTTGCCGATGCCGATCCTCCTTCCCGAGCAGGGCATCCTGGTGCACGTGATCGAGGTTGCCGACTCGCCGCGCGGCGCAGTGGACGGGGACTGACGGCGCATCGTGACTCCACGCCCGTGGATTCTCGCAGCGGCGCTCACGCTCGCTCTCGCGGTCGCGGTCGCGGCCGTGGTGGTGGGTCACCCGGTCGGTCGCGCACCCGTCGATCATCCGAGCCGAGTCGCGGCTCTCACTCCTCCGATGGGCTGGAACAGCTGGAACCGATTCGGATGCGCCGTCAGTGCGGATCTCGTCGAACAGTCGGCGGACGCTCTGGTGTCACTCGGGCTGAAGGCCCGCGGCTATGACTACGTCGTCATCGATGATTGCTGGATGGCCAGCCACCGTGACGCACGCACGGGAAGGCTGGTACCCGATCCCGTCAAGTTCCCTCGCGGGATCGCCGACGTCGCCCGCTACGTTCACGCGCGCGGTCTCAAGTTGGGGATCTATGAGGATGCCGGAACCCGCACCTGCGCCGGCTTCCCGGGGAGTCTCGGCCACGAACAGCTCGACGCGCGCACCTTCGCCGAGTGGGGCGTCGACTATCTCAAGTACGACAACTGCAACCACGGAACCAGCGTGAGCACCCGCCAGTACGTTGCGCGGTACACGGCGATGCGCGATGCGCTGGACGCGACCGGGAGGCCGATCCTGTTCGCGATCTGTGAGTGGGGGGTGCACGACCCGTGGACTTGGGCACCCGCCCTGGCGCAGACCTGGCGGACCACCCACGACATCGCCGACAGCTACGCGTCCATGCTCGCCAACTTCCGCGCGAACGTGCAGCTCTCCGCGTTTGCGGGTCCGGGTGGGTGGAACGACCCCGACATGCTCGAAATCGGCAATGGCGGGATGACGCCGACCGAGGAGCGCACCGAGTTCACGCTCTGGGCGGCCATGGCGGCGCCGCTCATCATCGGCACGGACCTGCGGAGCATCGGCCATGATTCCGCGGCGATCTACGCGAATCCGGAGGTCGTCTCCATCGACCAGGACCCGCTCGGGCGGCAGGCCGTCGCGATCGCGGACGGCGGCCGTCCCGCGGGCAGTGCGGGTCTGTGGGTGCTGAGTAAGACCCTCTCGGACGGCGGTCGTGCGGTCGTGCTCTTCAACTCGACGGCGGTGTCGGAGACCATCTCGACGACCACCGAGCAGCTCGGCCTCCCCGCGGCGGCCGAGTACTCGGTCAAGGACCTCTGGTCGGGATCGGTGTCGATGACATCGGGCACTCTTTCTGCCGTCGTTGCCCCCCATGCCGCTCAGCTGTATCGAATCGCCGGGCCGGCTGCGGCGACGTTCGGCTGACGGACGCGCAGCGGGTCAGACGGATGTGGCAGCGAGGAGCTCGTTCAGGACGTCGCGGGTGCTCTCGAGCTCGTGGACTCCGACCCCGAGCCGCTCCATCACGCGCGCCGGAACGGTGAGGGCCTTCGCCCGAAGCGCGCGTCCCGCCTCTGTCAGCGAGACGGCGAGGGCGCGCTCGTCGTCTGGATCGCGCCGCCGCTCCAGGAGTCCGGCAGCCTCGAGCCGCTTCAGGAGGGGGCTCAGGGTCGCGGGTTCCAGGAAGAGGGCATCGGCCAGTTCGCGCAGTCGCCGTGGGCTGTTCTCCCACAGGGCGAGCATCACAAGGTATTGGGGATGGGTCAGGCCGAGCGGTTCGAGAATCGGCCCGTAGATTCCCACGACGCGACGCGCGGTGGCCACGAGGGCGAAGCACACCTGGCGTTCGAGGGCGAGGGGGTCATCCGCGGCATCCGGTAACGGCATCTCTCCAGCCTAGCGAGCAAATAGTTAGTACACTTACTATTTGTGAGCGAGAGAAAAGGCTGGTGGGATCGCGTCAACGCGCGACTGTTCCCCTATCTGGGGCCGCCCCCGTTGGGGCCGGGCCCGCGTGGTGAGCGCCAGCCCGATGCCACGGCGGTGGCACGGTGCCCCCTGTGTGGGCAAGCGATGTCGGCGCACGTCGTCGAGCGCACGGCGGACTGGTCAACTCCGACGCGGCTGCACTGTCCCGTTGTGACCTGACGAGCACTGCGCGTGTCCGTCACCAGTCGTGCACGGTCCCATCGGCGAGGCGGTTGAAGGGCAGGTAAGCCTGCTCGTACGGGTACTTGCCCGCCTCGTCGACATTGAGACTGACGCCGAGACCAGGCTCATCACCCGGGTGGAGCAGGCCGTTGGCCCAGGTGAAGGTCTGCTCGAAGACCTGGTTGGTCCTGTCGCCGTGGGGCATGTACTCCTGGATGCCGAAGTTGTGAATGGCGAGTCCCAGGTGCAGGGCGGCGGCCATGCCGACCGGCGAGATGTCGGTGGGGCCGTGCATCCCCGACTTGATCTGGTACTGGGCCGCGTACTCGAGCGTCTTCTTCAGCGGCGTGATGCCGCCCATGTGCGTGACCGCACCGCGCACGTAGTCGATCAACTGCTCGCGGATCAGGTCTTTGAAGTCCCACACCGTGTTGAAGACCTCGCCGATCGCGAGCGGGGTGGTGGTGTGCTGTCGCACGAGGCGCAGCGCCTCCTGGTTCTCGGCCGGGGTGCAGTCCTCCAGCCAGAAGAGGTCGTACGGCTCGAGGCTCTTGCCGAGCTTCGCGGCCTGGATCGGCGTCATCCGATGGTGGCCGTCGTGCAGGAGCGGGAGGTCGGGGCCGAACTCGCTGCGGACGGCCTCGAAGACACCGGGAAGGTGCTTCAGATATGCCCGAGTGTCCCAGTCCTCTTCCGTCGGCTTCGCGCCGCGGCGCGCGGGCTCGTGGTCGTAGCGGGCCTCGCCGCCACCGGCATCCGCTGACTGCGACGCGATCCCGTAGATCGCCTTCAACCCCGGGATGCCGGTCTGCACGCGGATCGATCGATACCCCTTCTCGAGGTGCTCGCGGATCGAGTCGAACAGCTCGTCGGTGGTCTTGCCGGACGCGTGGCCGTACGCCATCAGCCCCGTGCGGCTGGCCCCGCCGAGCAGCTGATAGACCGGCATGCCCGCTGCTTTGCCCTTGATGTCCCACAGTGCCATGTCGACGGCCGCGCTCGCGGCCATGGTGACGGGCCCGCGGCGCCAGTACGCGCTCCGATAGAGGAACTGCCAGGTGTCCTCGATGCGGCTCGCGTCGATCCCGATCAGCAACGGGACGACGTGCTCTCGGAGGTACGCGACGACCGCGAGTTCTCGGCCGTTGAGGGTGGCATCCCCGAGGCCGACGTGGCCTTCGTCCGTGGTGAGTCTGAGCGTCACGAAGTTCCGGTCGGGACTCGTGACGATGACCTCTGCGGTGTCGATGATCATGATGGCTACCTCGATGCGTGAGCGATGAGAGGGGGTGGGTTCAGCCGCAGGACCGCGGCGTCGACGGTACTGCAGAACAGGGCATCTGCCCCGAGTCGTGCGTCGAGGAAGGTGACGAAACTCGTGCTCGGGGCGTCGGCGGGCACCTCATCGGGAGCGGCGGCATCGCCCCCTCTCGCCGAGAGGATCCACGCCGCGATCGCCGCCGCGCACCCCGTGGCGGATCGCCCGGTCGCCCGTTCGGCGTG
Source organism: Acidobacteriota bacterium (assembly GCA_019351995.1). GTDB lineage: Bacteria > Actinomycetota > Actinomycetes > Actinomycetales > Microbacteriaceae > Lysinimonas. The sequence continues at coordinate 52,611 of JABBOD010000016.1, read as the reverse complement.
CGCGACCGGCACGATGCGGACCCGCAGTTTCGTCGTCGCGTCCTGGGCGATCTGGTCGAGTCGATGCTCGATCCTCGGATTCGCGAATCGCTCGACCAGCGCGGCGCGGTACCCGGTCAGATCGAGGTCGGGAAGGTGGCGTTCATCCTCATCCCAGAGCTCCTCCACCAGGTCGCGGCAGACCGGGTCGGCGATCGCGTCGCTGACGAGCAGGTGCCCGCGCACCGGACCGATGGCGGCCAGTGCGCTGTGGGCGCCGTTGAGCATCCAGAGTTTTCGCGCCTCCCATGGACCGATGTCGTCGACGAACCGCGCTCCCGCGGAGGCCCAGTCGGGCCGGCCCGAGGGGAAATCCCCACACAGCACCCAGTCCGAAAAGGGCTCGGTGACGACGGCGGCATCGTCGACGAAGCCGGTGAGACCGCGCGCCTCCGCGCGGTCCGCCTCGGTGGGACGGGGAGTGATGCGGTCGACACTCGTGGAGACCACCGAGACGTGCGCCCGGATCCATGAGGCCAGTCGCGGGCTGACACCGTCGGCAAGCCAGAGCATCGCGCGGCGCACCAGTTCCCCGTTCCGGGGCAGGTTGTCGCACGGCACGATGGCGATTCCCGGCGCATCAGCGCGTCGACGAGCTTCGAGGCCGAGGAGCACGCGGCCCAGAGCGGTCGTCGGGGCGAGAGGCGAGAGCGGCGCTTCCGGGACCGACAGCCCCGCGCGCAGGATCTCGATGTCCGATGCCACGGCGGTGTCCCCGAGATCGGGTAGGCCGTCCCTGCCGAGCCGGTAGGCCGCCTCCGTGACGGTCATCGTGAGGACGGCGACATCCGGGCGTGCGAGCAGTTCCCTGAATGACGCGAGGTCGCCACCCGCGTGGGCTTCCACGATGCTGCGAACGATCTCGACCCGGTCGGCGGCGGGGCCCCGCTCGATCAGGGTGAACAGGCCATCCTGCGCGGCGAGTGCCGTGGCGGCGTCGGGGGAGCGCCCCGTGAAGGCCGCAATGCCCCAGTCGGCGGCATCCGATGCGTGCGCGGTGTACCAGGCCTGGTGCGCCCGGTGGAAGGCGCCGAGCCCCAGGTGGACGATGCGCACCGGAGGGACCGGCCCCTCATCGGGAGAGGAGCGGCGCGACAGGCCGGTCGGCGAGAGGGCGTCGATCACAGTTTGAACACCTCGCGAGGGATCGCCCCGACCATGTCATCCGCGATGCGTTCGGCGGCGGGAAGCGAGATGCGACCCTGAACGACGAGTCGCGCCAGAAATCCGGCATCCGCCCGCCGCGCGGTGTCGTGGCGGGCCGGGATCGAGAGGAAGGCCCGGGTGTCGTCGATGAAACCCGATGTCCGATAGAAGCCGGCCGTCTCGGTGGTGGCGCAGCGGAAGCGCGCCATGGCGTCGGGAGCGTCCAGGAACCACCACGGTGCCCCGACGTAGACGCTCGGGTAGAAGCCGGCAAGCGGCGCCAGCTCCCGGGAGAATGTCGTCTCGTCCACCGTGAACACCACGAGGTGGAAGTCGCGCTCGAGACCGAACCGCTCCAGCAGCGGCCGCAGCCCTCGTGTGAAGGTCGTCGGCACGGGGATGTCGTGACCCGTATCCGCCCCGAACCTCCCGAAGGTGGGCGTGCTGTGATTACGGAGAACGCCTGCGTGCAGCGTCATGACCAGGCCGTCGTCGACGCTCATTCGCGCCATCTGCAGCAGCATGTGGGCGCGGAAGGTTCGCCGATCGGCCGCACCGGCTCGCCCGGCGATCACCGACTGAAACAGGATGTCGGCGTCGGCCGGCTGCAGGTCGATCGTCAACGGCTCTTCGACGCCGTGATCGGCGGACACCGCGCCGTGCCGGATGAAGTACTCGCGCCGGCTCTCCAGCGCGGCGAGGTACCCAGCAAAGGTCGTGCCCTGTCCCGTCTGATCCAGCAGCGCTCGCGCCGACTCGCCGAAGCCGACCGCGTCGGGGTCGAGGTACCGATCCGGGCGGAACGTGGGCGCGACGCGACCGCCGAGCCCCACGGCCGCAAGCGCATCGTGCGCGGCGAGGTCGTCGAGCGGATCATCGGTGGTCGCCAGGAACTCGATCCCGAATCGACGAAACAAGGCACGGGGGCGGAACTCCGGTCTGGCCAGCTTCTCGGTGATCGCGTCGTAGAGCACGTCGGCCGACTCGGCGCTGAGCGGGATCTCAAGGCCCAGGACCTGGGTCAACTCCTCCTCGATCCAGTACCCGGATGCGGTGCCCGCGAATCGATGCCAGTGCTCGGCCAGGATTCGCCACGCCTGCCGCGTGCCGGCCCCCTCGCCCGTGGCCAGCAGGTCCCCGAGCTCGGCGCCCGCCGCGTGCAGCATGCGCGTGACGTAGTGGTCTGTGCTCACAAAGAGCTCGGTTGCGTCGGTGAAGGGGTCGTCGTTGAGCAGACGCTGCACGGGGACATGGCCATGTGGCGAGATGATCGCTCGCCCGGCCACCCGCTCGTAGAGCTCGCGCGCGATGTCGCGCTGCGCCGGATCGACCGGCAGCAGACGGTCGGGGTCGCGACGGAGCGAGGAGGTCACGGTCCCCATTTAGTCAGCATCCCGAGGTCGTGTCAACCGATTGCCAAAAAGTCCGATGATCGACCGTCTGGAGCAGTTGTACCCGCTAGAGTCAAACGGATACCGCGCCTGTGCGGGCGACGCGATCATCGAGTCGACGGGGCCAGAGGAGGCTGCGATGGCAGACTTCCCCGCCGTCGAGATGGGGTTTGGCAACCGCAAGCCACCGGCGACGATCTACGACATCGCGCGACAGACCGGCGTCAGCCCCTCGACGGTTTCACGGGCGCTCAACAAACCCGGCCGGATCAACGTGAAGACCGAGCAGCGGATTCGCGACGCGGCGGCGAGCCTCGGCTACCGAGCCAATCCGATGGCACGCGCACTCCCGACCGGGCGCACCGGCACGCTCGGGCTGATGCTGTCGGACATCACGAACCCCGTGTATTTCGATCTCATCCGCGGTGCCGAGCGGGTGACGTCCGCAGCGGGTCAGACCCTGGTACTGGCCGAGTCGCAGGAGGCAGTGGAACGGGAACTGGATGACGCGGAGCGCCTGCTGACCTCGGTCGACGGGCTCATCCTGGTCGCCTCCCGTTTGCATGATGAGCAGATCATCGAGTTGTCGGCGGTGAAGCCGGTCGTTGTCGTCAACCGGCTGGTCGAGGGGATCGCCTCGATGGTGCCGGACGTTGTTCCGGGGCTGTCGGATGCCGTCACCCACCTCGCCGAACTCGGGCACCGTTCCATCGCGTATCTCGCGGGGCCGAGCGCGTCGTGGATGAACGCGGTGCGCTGGCAGACTCTTTTCCACCTCGCCGGGCAGGCCGGCATCTCGCTCGTCGAGATCGGGCCCGGCTCTCCCACCATGGCGGGCGGCAGCGCTCTGCTGCCCCGTGTGGTGGCATCCGGGGTGACCGCGGTGATCGCCTACAACGACCTCATGGCACTGGGGGTGCTGCGCTCGTGCCGAGAGGAAGGCATCCTCGTGCCTGACCGGCTCAGCATCATCGGATTCGACGACATCTTCGGCGCGGATCTCACGACTCCCGCGCTGACCACCATCCGAAGTCCGCTCGCCCAACTGGGGGAGACTGCCGCTCGAGTGCTGTCCGACAGGAGTGAGACGAGCATTCCGGTGTCACCGCCGACCGTCTTCGTCTCGCGTGCGTCGACGGCGGCGGTCCGGTGAGCCCAACTCACGGCGTCCAGAATGGCGACAGCTAGCTGCCTTGCTCCATGCTCCAGCTCGCCCAGAGGGAGGTGCGCAGTCGCCGAGGCTGCTGAAGCACGGTCACGACCTGGAAGGCGATGTCCTCGGGAGTCATGAACGCATCGAGGGCGGGATCGCCCGCGGTGCGTCCCGCACCGATTGCGAACTCGGTGCTGGTTCCCGCGGGTGCGAGCGTCGTGACGCGAATGTTCTCGGGGCGCAGTTGGCGGTCGATGGCGCCGGCGAGACCGACCTGAGCGAACTTCGTCGCCGCGTAGACGGCTTCGTCGTCGCCGCCACGAAGGCCGGCAACGCTGGCGATGATCACGATGTCGCCACCGTGGTTGCGTCGGAACTCGGGCAGCACGGCACGAACGCCCCAGACGGTGCCCATCACATTCGTGTCGACCATGCGGATGAGGTCGTCGTCGCTGTGATCCTCGATGCCGCCGTACATTCCGATTCCGGCGGAGAGCACCACCGAGTCGACCCGCCCAAAGCGCTCGACCCCGGCGCGGACCAGTTCCGCGGCATCCTCGGGCTTGCGGACGTCGGTCTCCACGGCGAGCGCGTTATCCTGGCCGAGTTCCTCGACCAGGGCCGTCATGACCTCGACTCGCCGGGCTCCCATGACCACATTCGCACCGGCCGCGACGAGGGCGCGAGCCGCTTCCCGGCCGATGCCGGAGCTCGCGCCGGTGATGACGACGGTCTGGCCGTCAAGTGATCGAAGTTCGATGGCCATGGGTGCTCTCTCTGTCCTGTCCGAATGGCGCCGCCGTTCCGGCGCGCCAGTGCGATGATGACCCTACGGTAATCGATTGCCAATCGCAAGACGCCGCAGTAGCATGGCCGTCAGGAGGACCACGATCGCCAAGGTAACGGTCACGGATGTCGCGGAGCGCGCCGGCGTCTCCACGGCGACGGTCTCGCGCGTGTTGACGGGTCGGCGAGGCACAGGAGCCGAGGTCGCCCAGCGAGTCCACGACGCGGTCGACGCGCTCGGCTATGTGCCCGACTATCTCGCGAAGGCGCTCCGCGACCAGCGCACCGCGACGCTGGGATTCGTTGTCCCCGACATCACCAACCCGTTCTTCCCCGCGCTCATCCAAGCGATCGAGGCGAGCGCGCGCGCTGTCAGCTCCAGCATCTTGCTCGTTGATGCACGCAACGACCCCGATGAGGAGCGCAGGGTCGCCGAAATCCTGGTGAGTCGACGAGTCGACGGCATCCTCATCAGCCCCTGCCATCTCACGCGCAGCGTTGCCCTCGTCGACCAGCTCGGCGCGTCGGTCTCCGTCGTGCAGATCGACCGGGTGGTGAGCTCCAGGGTGGCGAGTGTGAGCGCCGACCACACCGGGCCGATGGCTCATCTTGCCGGGATCGCGGCGCGCACGGGTCGGCAGCGAGCCGCATTCGTCGGCTCCGAACTCACCGTGTCGACGTCGCACGCGCGGCAAGAGGCTTTCGCCCGGCAGTTCGGTGAGACGGATCGGGTTCTGGTCGGGGACTTCTCGGTCGACTGGGGTCGTGCCGCGGCGCGCGAGCTCGTGCGCCGCTGGCCCGACGTGGATTTCGTCGTCTGCGCGAGCGACCTGATCGCGTTCGGCGTCATCCAGGAACTCCAGATGATGGGGCGCCGGGTCCCGGAAGACATCGCCGTCACGGGGTGGGATGACACGCTTCTCGCGATCGCCAGCCGCCCGACGATCACGACCGTCCGACAGCCCATTGTGGAGATGGCACGTCTGGCGGTCGAACTCGTCACGGGAATCCCGGCGTCAGGTTCCGCGGTAGTGCCGAGCACGATTGTCGAGGGCCAGTCGTCCGGCTGATCTCTTCGCGACGCGTCAAGAGGCAGCGGTCGGGGTCACGGAGCTTCGAGCCGGCCCAACTCAGGCGAGACGGAGGCCGCGAGCTCGGATTCGATCGCGGCGCCGAACTCGCGAAGGGCGAGAGCGTTGTACGCCTCGGCGTCGAACTCGCCCGTCGGGACCCGCCCGTCGAGGAAGTCGCGCATTCCCTGGGCGAGACCCTCGACGGTCTGGTCGACAATGTGAAGCCGGTCGGGCGGGAGGGCGTCGTTCACCGACCCGAAGCGAACCGTCACGATCGGCAGGCCCGCAACGGCTGCCTCGAGGAGCACCATCGGCTGACCCTCATAGTCGCTCGACAGGACGAAGCAGTCGGCGCGCGCGAGAATCGGGAACGGGTTCGCCAGCGCCCCGGTCATGATGACGGATGCCTCGAGTCCGAGGGAGTCCCGCTGCGCCTCCAACTCGGCGCGGAGCGGGCCGTCGCCGACCAGCAGGAGGCGAATGCTCGGATCCTCTCGGGCGACCAGCGCGAACGCATCCAGAAGTCGGGCCTGATTCTTTTCGGGGCTGAGCCGCCCGACCGTCACGAACCACCGCACCGACTTCTCGGTCCCGAGGCGATCAGCCCACTCGGGGTGGGTGACCTCGCCGGTGTCGACGTCCACCTGGGTCGCCGCGTCATGGAGCGACTCATGGAGCCGCTCGCGGGCCGAGACCTCGTCGATGATGTTCCTGGCCGCACGAAAACGGTCCGCGGGAATCCGGTATCGCGTGGCGAGGCCGGCGGCATTCGCCGCAGAGAGCGCCCGCGAGACGGACACGAGAGCGTCGAAACGCGGATACAGCGCGAAGACCGCCGGCAGGGAGCGTCGCATGCTCGCCCTCCCGCCGACGGGCCTGTCGACCTCGGCCACCATGTCGTTGTGCAGCCAGATGAACCGGCGCGCACCGGGCGCATGGAGCACGAGTTCGCTCCAGAACCTGCTGTAGCCGCTGAAGTCGATCACGGTGTCGAAGCGTGCCCCCCCGACGCTCCTGAGCCATTCGTCCCGCCAGAGTTGCTGCTCCCATGCTGGCTCATCGTGGCTCGGCCGGAGTCGACCCCAGATTCGCATCATCAACTCCGTCGATACCCTCCCCGTGAGCCCGCCCATGCGGTGGAGTTGCCGGACTCGCGAGTCGATGCGAGCCGCGTTTGATCTCTGTTCCGGGGTCCGAGGTCGAGCGACGAGAGCCGTCACATCGAGGGTCGTGTGGTCGAGGTGGGCGAGCAGATTGAGCGCGGAGGTCGTGATGCCGTTCGACCGCATGCCACCGAGATAGACGAGCACCCGGCGGCGTCGAGGCGTCGCGGGGTTCGCGGCCTTCGTGACCCCGGTGCGAAAGACCGCATCGACCACTCGAGCAGCGGCCCGTCCGTCATCGCGGGCAGTGAACTCGCGGCGCCATCGATCCGCGAGCGCGGCACGTTCGCCCGACGGTGACAGGATCGCATCGGCAACCGCCGGAAGCGTGTCCGCGACCTGTCCCGGCAGTTCGTCGGCCGAGAAGTACGTGCCTCGCTCGCGCGCGTAGTCCGACCGGTCCGGCGTGTAGAACACGATGGGCCGACCGGTGGACAGGAAGTCGATGAAAATCGAGGAGTAGTCGGTGATCAAGACCTCGGCGAGACCCAGGATGAAGTTGGTCGGGATGTCGTTCGAGAGCAGCAGACTAGGTGCTGCCCGCCCGGCGACCGCCTCGTGCACCGCCTGATGCGCCTTGAGGACCACGAGATAACGGTCGCCGAGGAGTCGCTGCAAACTGTCGGTCGCTGCCACAAGCACATCCGCATCGTTGCGCGGGGACGAGAAACTGGTCCCTTTCCACGTGGGGGCATACACGACCAGCAATCGGTCTCCGAGCTCGATGCCGTGCGAACTCAACAGCGCTGTGGCGGCTGAACGGTCCGAATCGGTCAGTCGCTGACGGTCGGTGCGCGGATACCCGCTCTCGAGGATCTCGCCGTCGAACAAGCCGTCGAGCCGGTACGCATCGCGATACATCCGCGTCATATGCGGGTTTTGCGAAAGAAGGAAGTCCGCAGCAAGGAAGTTGCGTAGCGTGTTCGCCGCCTCGTATGCCCCGTCGGGCATGTCGTACCCCATCAGCTTGAGCGGCGTGCCGTGCCAGGTATTGAGCACGATCTGCCCCGGGCGTTTCTGGAACTCAGGCGGGAAGGTCGCATTGGTGATCAGGTACTGGCTCCGAGCGAGCGCCTCGAAGTACGCCGACGAGCCCGGACGCACGAAACGAACCCGCGGGTCGTGGGTGAACTCCGCTCGGAAGTCCGCTCCGGATGCGGCATCCAGTGACCAGATGTGTCGAAGTCCCGTGAAATCCGGATCGCGCAGCAGTTCTCGGAAGAGCGCCTCGGGGTTATCGAGCGCACCATAGCCCGCGAAGGACTCGTACAGCACGGTTCCCCGGATCACGGCACGGGCTCGGGTCGCACCCCGGAGCTGACGCTCGAGCAGGTGGAGGGCACGACGAAACATCCCCCGATTCTACGAAGGCGTTACCTGGAATCTGCCGACTGTTCAGAAAGCTCGCCTAGCGCGAAGGTTCTGACACGTCACGTTCTGTCACGAGCGCACGGAGCCGCGGGGTGATGATCAGCTCGTCGCCCGCCACGGCGAGCACCTCGACCGAATGCTGTCGCGCCAGCTGCTCCAGCGCGTCGATCCCCCCCGACAGGATTGCGGTCGCCAGCACGTCGGCGGTGACGATGTCGTCCGCGATCACGGTGACCTGCCGTAGCGTCGATCCGGCATCCGAGCGCCAGACATGCTCCCCGCGTTCGGAGACTCCCGAGGTGGCGATCGCGCGATCCGAGCCATTCATCGGGATCTCGGCGAGCAGGAGCGCCGGATCGTCGGGATCGGCGACGCCGATCGTCCACGGTGCCTCCTCGCTGGCCCGGCCGGCCAGCAGGACGTCGCCGCCGCAGCCCAGGCACCAGTCCGTGATGCCCGCATCCGAGAGAACGATCCCCGCGTCGTTGATCGCGAGCGCCTTGACGACCCCATCCAGGTCGACGACCCCGTCCGGTCGGTGTGGAGTGAACGCTCCACGGGTGAGCGAGCGCCACTCCAGGGCGGTCGCGTAGGTGGAGCGGAGGGTGTCGCTCGCGTCCATCAGGCTCAACTCGCCGCGCGCGATCCTGCTGATCGCGGAGTCATTCCGGTAGCGGCTGAACTCGAAATCGTAGTCACGGAAAACCCGCTCGACCCGCCCGCGGAGTTCGAGACCTGGTTCGGCGCCGAGCGTGGCGACCGAGACGACGGTCCCCATCGTCTCGAACGTCCAGCGCATCAGATCCCGGCTTTGTCCAACGCGGACTGCACCGATTGGAGGTATCCCTGGCTCGTGTACGTTGCCCCGGACACCATCTGCACTTTGGCCGACTGCGCCTTGATCACTTCGCCGCGCAGGATGGGGTCCGCGTAGGAACTCACCTGGATGGAATATTGCGCGTAGTTGGTCGACTGCAGCACCTTGACGTCCGTCACCTTGCCGCTCGCAACGACCAGCGCGACCTGCATGTTGCCGAAGGGGGTCTGGATCGCGTCGCCCTGGAAGGTGCCGCTCGCGGAGGCCTTGGCCGGGCTGGGAGCAGCCGGTGCCGGCTGGGCCGCCGCCGATGACGTCGTGCTCGACGGCGCGGCCGCCGCCGGAGTGGTTGCGGGGGTGCTCGGAGTGGAGGCTTGCGTGTTCGGCGTCGTGGCCGTGGACGTGCCCGTCGAACCAACCGGGAGCGCCGATCGCAGGCCGTTGCTCGCCGCGGTGGACTGACCGGCCTGCCACGCGATGATAATGATTGCGGTGGAGGCAACGATCCCACCGACTGTTCCTCGAACGGTCACCAGTCAAACTTCTCTCTGTGAATGTAGCTCGGGCCAACCCCTCGAGCGCGGGCCTCGTCCTCGACCATCTGCGACCACGCGTCGGGCCCGCAGATGAAGATGTCGGATTCGGCGAGATGCGGGAACACGCTCAGCATGTTGACTCCGCGGCTCTCGTCGCGGGCCGACATCCACCCGCTGGGGCCGCGCCCGCGCGGACCAACCGAGGTGTAGACCTTGATCCCGCGTCGGCGCTTGATCTCGTTCAGTTCCTCCCAGAGGTAGACCTGATCGGGATTCGAGGCCCTGACCAGGATCGTGGCCTCCCCGACCGAGAGGTCGAGGCGCTCGATGAGCGAGCGCACCGGGGTGATCCCGATGCCGGCGGCGATGATGGCGACGTGCCGCGCCGATCGCACCGCGTCGGTGAAGAGACCGTATGGGCCGCTGAATGACACCGGGGTTCCGGCCGGCATGGAGGCGAGCGCCTGGGTGCCGGAGCCGACGATGCGGATGGTGATGCGGGCGGAGTCTTTGCGGGGCGAGGCCGAGAGCGAGATGGGGTGGGCGTGCCACCAGGTGCCCGGAGTCCAGAATCGCCAGATGAAGTACTGGCCGCCCTGGATTCCGAGCCGTTCCAGGTCATGACCGCGCAGGTGGACCGAGAAGGCATCCGCCGCAATGCGCTCGACGCGCTCGACGCGCATCCGGTGCCGCATGGAGGCCAGCGCGGGCCGGATGAAACGGAAACCGGCAATCGAGCCGAAGGCCAGCAGATACAGGGCGATCCAGTACGAGCGCTGCCAGCCCGCGGTGAGCAGCTGGCCCTGGCTCAGCATGTGCGGAAGGGCGAACAGTACGGCCGCGTAGGAGGTCAGGTGGATGACGTGCCAGAACTCATAGGGGAAGCGGCGTTTGACATTCACCAGCGAGGTGACGATGACGGCCACGAAGAGGGCGAACGACAGGTAGGCGAGGACCAGGTCGCGATTCTGGAAGAAGGACACGGTCTCGGCGACGATGTTGGAGTGGATCGACATCGAATAGCCGACGGTGAGGAGCACCGCGTGGGCGATCAGCAGGTAGAACGCGGGCTTCCCGAGTTTGCGGTGCAATCCCATCGCCCGGTCGTGCCCGACGCTCGCGTCGATGAGTGGCATGCGGGAGGCGAGCACGAGCATGACCAGAACCAGGTCGCTTCCGACAAGTCCGGTCGCGATCCCGAGAGTCGTCACGAACCCGCCACCGGTGTTCAGCACGACAAGGCCGGAGGCGAAGTACAACGCCACGGAGATCGCGGCCGATGCCCAGACGAGCACGACGAGGAGATCGCCGATGAGCTGGCGTCGGCGGTTCGCGCTCCGCCGCGCGGCGAGCACCCGGGTCGGGCTCTTGCGGACGGTTGTGCTTGTCATGTGCTTAACAATCGCGCCGTCGCCTATGACGTAACCCGGAACGGCCGAAGAGGCCGGCGAACGTTCTCACAGAATGCGACTCAGCGAGCCGAGCAGATCGAGGGAAGCCGCTTCAGGCCGTCGGCAGGATGACGGTCGCCCGGAAACCCCCGGGGATGTTCTCCACTTGCGCCGATCCGTCGGCGCTTCGCACGAGGGCATCGACCAGCGCGAGACCGATCCCCGACCCCGACACGCTACGTGCGTCATCCGGGCGCGCGAACCGCTCGAATGCGCGGGGCAGGAAGTCAGCAGGAGCTCCTGGCCCGTCGTCCTCGACGGTGAGAACGACGCGACCGACCTCGCTCCGGAGGTCGAGCGTGATCAGTCCATCCCGGTCGACGGCGTTGATCGCATTCGAGAGGAGGTTCTCAACGATCCGGGAGAACGAGGTCGGGTCGAGGCCGACCCGCGCGTCCGGGTCGAGCTCGATGGCGTGATCGATGTCGATGGCTCGTTCAGCGGAGGTGATCCGTGCCGAGTCGACGACATCCAGTGCGGCGAGTTCGAGCTGCCGCCCGTTCGCGATGTGCGCGGCCAGGGGGCCGCCCTCGTCGATCCTCGCCAGTTCGAGGAGGTTCGTTGCCAGGTGCGACAGCCGCTCCAAGCTGCGTTGCGCGAGTTCCAACTCGACGCCGGCCCGCTCGCCATCCCCGATCTCCCGTTGGGCGAGTTCCAGCCGTGATTGGAGGCCGGCCAGCGGTGTGCGCAACTCGTGGGCGGCATCCGAGACCATCTGACGTTCTCGGGCCGCCGACCTTCGCACGCGACCGACCATGGAGTTGAGGGTGGTGGCGAGTCGCCCCAGCTCATCGTTCGAACTGACCGGGAGGGTGTCGTCTGGCCCGAGATTTTCGGCGCGACGTCTCATCGACTCGACGGGGCGCAGAGCGGCGCCGGCGAGAAACCAGGAGCCGATGGCCAGGACGACGAGCAGCGCCCCTCCCCCGAGGCTGAAAGCCAGGTCGACCTGGTCGAGCGCGAAGTCACGGGCAGACACGTCGCGGGCAGTCCACAGGCGCCACGTCCCCGCCGTGGTCTTGACGGTCGTCGAGGCGATGACGTAGTCACCGGCGCTGCCCGAGGTGATCCGATTTTCACCGTGCGCGGCGCTGTCGTCCGCCGAACCCTGAACGGAGTCGGCGATATCGCCGGGCAGCGTGTTCACGACGCGCTGGCCGCCGGGGGTCACCACCAGTGCCAGGACGCCGAGCGAGGGCGGGTCGGGGGTCTCTGTCGGATTCTTGGTGATGTCGGTGACGTAGGGCCCCAGATCGCTCCGCGCGAGCTGGCCGGCCGCATCGGTGTAGACGGAGCTGATCTGATTCCGCGCGAAGAAGACAGCAAGGAGCAGGACGACGCCCGTCAGGATCGTGCTCGCGATCGTCAGCCGCAACCGCAGATTCGGTCGCCACCTCATGGCACGATGCGCTTCAGCCGGTAACCGGTCCCGCGGATCGTCTCGATGGCGATCTCGCTGCCATCGAGCTTGCGCCGCAGGTAGCGCACGTACTGATCGACGATGTTCGGGTCGATGTGGGTCGTTCCCCAGACGTCGGCCAGGATCCGTTCGCGCGGTACTGCCTCGTCGCCGAGCGAGATCATCAGCCGGAGCACCGCGTACTCTCGGGTGCTCAGCGACAGCTGCGAACCGTTCAGCGAGATCCGCCCGGTTCCGGCGTCGACGTGCAGTTGGCCGAACTCCGTTGCGCTCGGCGTGGCGACGGCATTGCGGCGGACCATCGCCCGAACGCGGGCGCTCAGCTCGGCGAACGCGAACGGTTTGATCAGGTAATCGTCGGCCCCGGCATCCAGCCCCCGCACGCGGTCATCGACGGAGTCCCGTGCCGTGAGCATCATGATCGGGAACACGAAACCCTGCTGCCGCAGGTGCTTGCACAGCTCGAAGCCGCTCATCTCCGGCAGCATCGCGTCGATGGTCGCCACGTCGAAATCGTTCGACTTCGCGAGAATCAGGGCGTCGATCCCGGTGCCGGAGACGCTCACCCGGTAGCCGTCCTCCTCCAGGACCCGGCGGACGACATCCGACATGGTCACGTCGTCCTCGACGACGAGTACGTGGGCAGCCGCGGTCGTCATGGCGGGAACTCTATCTTCCCGTCCAGCAGGATTGCCGACTACGCGATGCCCGTTGTGCCGAGCGCCTTGCCGATGAGGAAGGTCGCCGCGAGCGCGAGGGCACCACCGATCACGACGCGGATCATCGCGCGCGGGACCGGGCTGCCGCCGAGGCGTGCTCCGAGAGCGCCGGTTCCCGCGAGGGCGACCAGAACCACGACGAAGGTCACGGCGACGCGGAGATTGGGGGGCAGCAGGATGGTCAGGAAGGGCAGGATGCCTCCGCTGACGAAGGCGATGGCGGAGGCGAGCGCCGCGTGCCACGGGTTCGCGATGTTATCGGGATCGATGTTCAACTCGGCATCGAGGTGCGCGGCCAGCGCGTCATGCGCGGTGAGCTCCACCGCGACGGTCTTGGCCGTCTGAGCGGACAGGCCCTTTCCCTGGTAGATCATCTCGAGCTCGGCGAGTTCCTGTTCGGGCATCGCCTCGAGCTCTGCCTTCTCCTTCGCCACCAGAGCGCGTTCGCTGTCGCGTTGGCTGCTGACCGAGACGTATTCGCCGAGAGCCATCGAGATGGCCCCACCGACGATGGCAGCCGTCCCCGCGGTGAGAATCGGCGCGATCTGATTCGTCGCCCCCGCCACACCGACGACGATCGCGGCGACCGAGACGATCCCATCGTTGGCGCCAAGAACCCCGGCCCGCAGCCAATTGAGTCGTCCGGTGATCGCACCATCGTGCGGTTCGCTCTCGTGCATCGACATGAGCCACACCCAACCATCCGCGTTGCTCTCTCGCAATCAAGGACAGGCTCACCTGGCCTGCTGACCGCTCCGTCGTCTCGGGCGTCGTTCACCGTGGAGGCATCCGTCGTGATGAAATGCGCAGGTGAGCGAATCAGTGCAGCCCGCGACCCGGGTTCCCCTCGCGGTCATCGCGGGGTCCTGGGCGCGCATCGGCACGATCGGTTTCGGTGGTCCCCCCGCGCACATCGCACTCTTCCGCGCCCTGTGCGTCGATCGCCATCAGTGGCTGTCTGCGGAGGAATTCGAGGATGGTATTTCCGCCACCAACCTGCTCCCCGGGCCCGCCTCAACACAACTGGCGATCTTCTGCGCCTGGCGGATTCGGGGAGTCATCGGCGGCATCCTCGGCGGCATCTGCTTCATCGCGCCGGGTCTGGTGGTCATCGTGGCGCTCTCTGCGCTGTTTCTGGCCACGCATCCACCGATCTGGGTGCTCGGCGCCGCGGCCGGCGCCGGCGCCGCGGTCCCCGCCGTCGCGCTGCAGGCCGCTCTCGCACTCATCCCGGCCAGCCGGCGACGAGTCGGTCCGCTCCGCGCCCGCCGGACCAGGTGGATCGTCTACTTCGCGGCCGGGATCGTCGCGGGTGCCCTGGTCGGCTCCTCGGTCGTCCTGGTGCTGATCGCCTGTGGGATCGTCGAGATCGCGTGTCTGCGGGCGTGGCGTCCGCCCCAGAACGCGAGCGTGTCGATCGCCGTCGTGCCGATCCTGATCGCCGTGCCGATCACGGGCACGTTCGCCGCGATCGCTTGGGTCGCGGCGAAGGTCGGCGCGCTCTCCTACGGCGGTGGCTTCGTCATCATCCCGTTGATGCAGCACGACGCCGTCGACGTCTACCGGTGGATGACCGGAGCCCAGTTCCTGAACGCGGTCGCCCTCGGCCAGATCACGCCGGGGCCCGTCGTTCACACGGTCGCCGTCGTCGGGTACGCCGCCGGGGGGATCGGGGGAGGGCTGCTCGCGGCGCTCGTCGCCTTCATGCCCTCCTTCCTGCTGGTGCTCGGGGGCGGACGCTTTTTCGACCGCCTTCGGCGTAATCGGGCCATGCAGGCGTTTCTCACCGGCGCGGGCGCGGCGGTGATCGGCGCGATCGCCGGGTCGGCGATCCCCCTCGGTCTCGCACTCGGCGAGTTCTGGCAACTCGGCATTCTGGGTGCCGCCACGGTCTGGCTGGTGGTTCTGCGCCGTCACGTCGTGATCGGTCTGGTGGGGTCCGGTCTGATCGGAGTCGTGGCGGTCCTGCTGCTCGGAGCGCCGATCGCGCATTAGTCGCTCGCGGGGCCACCGGTTCCCGATGGCTTCACGCGCACGGTGAAGTCGTCGAGGTGCGGCAGATGCGCGTGCGCCTGCCGCACCGCCTCCTCGACGAGCGCGCTCGCCGCTGACAGGGTGGTGGTGCCGTCCACGGTGATCTCGGCGTCGCCGGTGAGTCGGTGGCCGGTCCAGCGGAGTCGCAGCGAGGTGACCTCGCGGATGCCGAGGACGTGCTCGATGGCATGCTCGGCTCGGGCGAGCAGGTCGGGTTCGACGGCATCCATCAGTCGCCGTCCGATGCTCCGCACCGTGCCGGCAAGCAGCACCACGATGGCGACCGAGATCAGGATTCCGACGATCGGATCGGCGAGGGGGAACCCGAGCATCACGCCGACGGCACCCACGACGACGGCCAGGGAGGTGAAACCGTCGGTGCGGGCGTGCACACCGTCGGCGACCAGCGCTGCCGACCCGATCCGGCGGCCGACCCGGATCCGGAAGATCGCGACCGCCTCGTTGCCCGCGAACCCGATCAGGCCGGCGGCCACCACCCACCAGAGGTTGTGCAGGATCGCCGGATGGGCGAGACGCGTGATCGACTGAACCGCCGCCACCACCGCGGACGCGGCCACCACGAGCACGATGAAGAGTCCGGCGAGATCTTCGGCGCGGCCGTACCCGAAGGTGTACCGCCGCGTGGGCGCTCGGCGGGCGAGAACGAAGGCGATCCAGAGGGGTACGGCGGTGAGGGCATCGGAGAAGTTGTGGACCGTGTCGGCGAACAGCGCCACCGAGCCGCTGATCATGACGATCGCGAACTGCAGAATCGTGGTCGCGAGGAGCACGAACAGACTGATCTTGAGAGCGCGAACACCGGCAGCGCTCGACTCGAGGGCGTCGTCGATCGCGTCGGCAGGGTCGTGGGTGTGCGGGACGAAGAGCTCGGTCAGGAAACCGCGTACGCCGTGGTGATGGTGATGGTGATGCTCGTGATCGTGGGGATGCGCGTGGTCGTCGTGATCGTGGGGATGCGCGTGATCGCCGTGGTCGTGGTCGTGGTCGCTCATGCCTGTGCTTCCGGTTGGTGGTGGCGTGGTTGGGCGTCGAGCGCGTGCTCGGCCTGAAAGATCGCGTCCGCCACCAGTTGGCTGACGTGCTCGTTCGCGAGCCGGTAGAAGATCCGGGTGCCGTCTTGCCGTGTCGCCACGACCCGGGCGAGACGCAGCTTCGCGAGATGCTGCGACACCGCGGCGGGACTCTTGCCGACGAGCTCGGCGAGGGTGTTGACCGACTGCTCGTTGTCCCGCAGCGCGAGCACGATCCGAACCCGCGTGGCATCCGCCAGCATCGAGAACACCTCGACCGCGAGCTCGACGTACTGGCTGTCCGGTTCGCTGCCGCCAGCTCGCGTATCTGCATTCATACGCAGATTATTCCACGCCAGGAGTGCCCCTCGCGTAGTCGCGGTGCATCGCCGTCTGCGACAGGGCCGAGAAGACAAAGAAGCCGCGCAGGTTCTCCCATCCGGCGGTCCAGCTGAGCCGTGTCGCGATCTCCCAGGTGCTCAGCTCACCGTGCCCCGCGAGCACCGCGCGCACCTCGCTCGTCCGACGCCGGTGATGCTCGGCATGGGCGTGGGTCCGCTCCGCCAGGCCGGTGAAACGGTAGCCGTGCCCCGGAAGCACTTCGTGGTCAGCGAAAGCGCTCACCCGCTCGAGCGCGCCGAGGTAGTCGGCGAGGGCATTGTTCGCGGTGGCGCCGCCGAGGCCGAGACCCGCGTGCATGGTGGGCAGCACGTGGTCCCCGGTGAGCAGGATCCCGCGGGCGTCATCGCGCAGGCAGATGCTGCCGGGAGTGTGGCCGGGCGTCCATTCGACGATGAGGTCGAAGCCCGGGATGTCGAGGCGCTCGCCGTCGGCGACGAGGCGATCGGCGGTCACCCACCTGCTGGTGGGTGCGTTGCTCGCGAACCCCGTGAGCCCGTCGCGGCGTTCGACCGGGACCCCCCAGTCGTCCAGTTGCCTGGCAACGGACTCGTCCGTCCACGGGTTCTTCTCCTGCGCGTCGAGCGCGTCCTGCTCGGCGGCATGCAACTGCAGCGGCGCGCCAGTCGCGGCGCGGATCCGCTCGGCCATGCCCAGGTGATCGGGGTGCAGATGGGTGGACACCAGTGACCGGATGTCGGTCAGTGACGCGCCGATGCCGGCAACGGCATCCACGAATCGCGTCCAGTTCTCGTCGGTGTCCCAGCCGGGGTCGACGATGTGCAGGCCACCGTCCCGGTCGCGGAGGAGGGAGAGCAGCGAGTACGGGAGGTGCCCGCGCGGCATCGGCATCGCGAGCGACCAGACATCGTCGCGAACTCTCTCGATCACCGGAACGGTGTCCGCCATCGACGCGTGAAACTGCGCGCTGCTGGTTGGTTCCACGACGTCGACGCTAGTCGCCCTCGCTAGTCGTCGCCGTCACGGCGCAGGTGCAGGGCGCTCTTCACGCGCTCGACACCCTCGGTCGCGAGAGCGCGGGCCGAGTCGCGCATGACGCCCACCCCGCTCGGATCACCGGCCAGCAGCGCCTTCGCCACATTCGTAGCGAACTCACGGGTGATGTGGGCGGGCAACGGCGGCACGTTCTTGCTGACACAAGCGTCGATGAGCGTTACTCCAGGGTGAGCGAATGCGGCATCCCACGCGTCGGCGATCTCCTCGTCCTTCGTGACCCGGATGCCGCGGAAGCCGAGCAGTTCGGCCCACCCGGCGTAGTCCACCGACTCGACATCCTGCGACGTCGACCAGACCGGGTTGCCGTCTTCGGTGCGCATCTCCCACGACACCTGCTCGAGGTCGTTGTTGTGCAGCACGACGACGATGAACTGCTTATTGCTCCAGCGCGTCAGGTATTTCTTCACCGTGATCAGCTCGTTCATGCCGAGCATCTGGAACGCCCCGTCGCCGATCGTGCAGATCACCGGCCGCTCCGGGTAGGCGAACTTGGCGGCCACGGCGTACGGCATCGACGCGAGCATCGTGGCCAGACGACCCGACAGGTCGCCCTTCATCTGGCCGCGCAGCCGGATGTGGTGGCCGTACCAGTCGGCGGTGGTTCCGGCGTCCGCCGTCACGATCGCGTTGTCGGGGAGGCGGGCATTCAACTCGTGGATGACGCGGCGCGGGTTGGCGCCATCGGCATACACGGCCATGGCCTGAGCTTCCATCTCGGATTCCCAGTCGCGCATCTCGCCCGACACCGTCTCTTGCCACGACAGCTCGCTCGTCTGTTCGATCAGCGGCAGCAGCGCGGTCAGTGTGGCTTTCGCGTCGCCCCACAGGTTGACCTCGGTGGGGTAGCGGAGCCCCAGCTGCTCGGCGCGCAGATCGATCTGGATGCCGCGGGCCTGCCCGGTCTTCGGCATGAACTGGCCGTATGGGTAGTTGGTGCCGATCATCACGAGCGTGTCGCAGCGCTGCATCTGATGGAGGCTCGGAAGCGATCCGAGCAGCCCGAGTTGCTGGGTGTGGAAGGGCACCTCCGAGGAGACGACCTGCTTGCCGCGCAGTGCGGTGACGATGCCCGCCCCGGCGCGGCGGGCGAGTTCGAGCACCTCGGTGCTCGCGGCATCGGCCCCCGCCCCGACCAGCAACGTGACGCGCTCGCCGGAGTTGATGATGTCGGCGGCTTTCTGCAACTCAGCCGTCGGGCCGACTACCGAGGTGGATGACGCAACGGCACTCGAACGCGACACCCAGTTCTCGAGTCCCAGCGTGGGCATCTTCATCGCCTGCACGTCGTGGGGCAAGATCACGACGGTCGGCTGGCGGTTGATGATCGCCGTGCGAAAGGCGATGTCGACGACAGCCTGCGCCTGCTCGGGCGAGACGATCGTGTGCACGTACATCGCCACATCGGAGAACACGCGCTCGAGGTTGCTCTCTTGCAACCACGCGGTGCCGAAAGACGCAAGACCCTGCTGGCCGACGATCGCGACGACCGGCTGGTTGTCCATCTTGGCGTCGTACAAACCATTGAGCAGGTGGAAGGCGCCGGGACTGGACGTCGCGACGCAGACCCCCACCTCGCCGGTGAACTTGGCGTGCGCGGTGGCCATCAGCGCGCAGATCTCTTCGTGGGTGGGACGGATGTAGTCCAGCCCCTCGCCATCACGCTCCGCTGAGCCCAACGCACCGTCGAACTCGCCGATGCCGTCGCCCGGGTAGCCGAAGACGCGGCTGACGCCCCATTCCCTGATCCGCTGGATCACGAACTCGCTCACGGTGGTCATGCGTTTCCCTTCGTCGGCCGGATGAGGTTAAGCGCGCGCGGGTGGCGGTGACCGATGCGCAGGCAGCCCCCAGGCAACTGGGGGGTGCGCGACCTTGCGGCGACGCCGAAATCGGCGTCTGATCAGGGGATGACCTCCCGTGCACAGACCATCGGCCGCGTCGGACTCGGCGGCATCCTCGTGTTCGCCGGAATCAGCCACCTCACCTTCGCCCGGCAGGGGTTCCGGGCTCAGGTTCCGACGTGGGTGCCGGTCGACGAGGACGTGACTGTTCTGGCGTCGGGCGCCGTCGAGATCACGCTCGGCTCGCTGCTGCTCTCGGGCTGGAACCAGAAGCTCGTCGGTCGGGTGGTCGCGGCGTTCTTCGTCGCGGTCTTCCCCGGCAACATCTCGCAGTGGCGCCACCACCGTGACGCTTTCGGCCTCGATACCGACGCGCGGCGCCTGGCGCGACTGCCGATGCAGCTGCCGCTCATCGCGACGGCCCTGTGGTCGACAGCTGAACGGTCGACCACCCGTCGAGGCTAGATCCCCTGCGCGAGCCGCCAGTACGCGGCGTTCCAGCGCACCTCGCGACCGAAACCTTCAATGGTGGTGTCCGCGTCGATGACGAGCAGTTCGACGCCCGACATGGCGGCGAAGTCGCGGAACACGTCGATGCCCAGTTGCGTCGACATCACGGTGTGGTGCGCCGCCCCGGCGGTGAGCCAGGCGGTCGCGGAGGTGCGGAAGTCCGGTGCGGGCTTCCACACGGCCCGACCGACGGGAAGCCTCGGCATCGGCTCGGGCAGCCCGACGTTCTCGACCACGTTGGCGACGAGACGGAAGCGGTCGCGCAGATCGCTGAGCGCGACCACCACGGCGGGGCCGGTATCCGCGGTGAACACCAGGCGCACCGGGTCGTCTTTGCCACCGATGCCGAGCGGATGGATCTCGAGGCTGGGTTTCGCGGACGTCAAAGACGGTGAGACCTCGAGCATGTGTGCTCCGAGGATCAGTTCGCTGCCGGGGGTGAGGTCGTACGTGTAGTCCTCCATCAGGCTCGCGCCACCGGGAAGGCCCGCTCCCATCACGGATGCCGTGCGCACGAGCACGGCCGTCTTCCAGTCGCCCTCGGCGCCGAAGCCGTAGCCGTCGGCCATGAGGCGCTGCACAGCGAGCCCGGGGAGCTGTTTCAGCGTGCCGAGGTCTTCGAAGTTGGTGGTGAAGGCCGAGAAGTCGCCCGCTTCGAGGAAGGTGCGAAGACCCACCTCGATTGCGGCCCCATCGCGCAGAGACGGGTGGCGCGCGGCGCCGGGCAGGAGTTCCGCCGCGACGTCGTAGCTCTCGAGGTATTCGGCGATCAACTCGTCGATCGCCTCCTTCGACGCGGCCGCGACGGCATCCGCCAACTCGGTGACACCCCAGCTGTTGACCTGCACGCCGAAACGCAGTTCGGCCTCGGTCTTGTCGCCTTCGGTGACGGCGACGTAGCGCATGTTGTCGCCGAAGCGGGCGACTTTCATGGATCGGGCGGCGGCACGGCCGGCGGCGGCGCGGGTCCACGAACCGATGCGGGCGGTGACCGCGGGGTCGGAGACGTGGCCGACCACCGTGGTACGCGGAATGTTGAGCCGCGACTCGATGTAGCCGAACTCGCGGTCGCCGTGGGCGGCCTGGTTGAGGTTCATGAAGTCGAAGTCGATGTCGGCCCATGGCAGGGCGACGTTCGCCTGGGTGTGCAGGTGCAGCAGCGGTTTCTGGAGCGCGTCAAGGCCGGCGATCCACATCTTGGCGGGGCTGAAGGTGTGCATCCAGGCGATGAGGCCGACCACGTTGTCGTCGGCGTTCGCGTCGAGGATCGCCCGGCGGATCGCGGAGCTGTCGGTCAGCACCGGCTTCCAGACGATCGACACCGGGATGTCGGAACTGACCTCGAGCGCGCGTGCGACTGCGCGCGACTGCTCGGCGACCTGCTTCAGGGTCTCCTCCCCGTAAAGGCCCTGACTTCCCACGAGGAACCAGACCTCGCGGGTCGTGAGCTCGGGGATGATCGAGCGGCTCATGGCAGTGTCCTTTCGGGGTGCTCTGGATTGTCTGGCACGTCAGAGCGCGCCGATGGACGTGCGTTCGATCGCGAGGCCGGCACGGTAACGCAGGAGGTACTCGGCGAACCCGGTGACATCATCTGGATGCGGGTCGATGCTGACCGCCGCAGCGTCGTGGAATACCTGGCCGGTGAGGTAGTGCTCGAGGTTTTCCTCGGCACCGGATGCGGCATACGCGGCGAGCACGGCCATGCCCCACGCGCCGCCCTCCGAGGCCGACGTGGCGACGGTGACGGAGGTGTTGAGGGCGCCGGCCAGGAATCGTTGGGCGACGCCTGCGGTGCGAAACATCCCGCCGTGGGCGCTCATGCGATCCAGCTCGACACCCTCCTCGGCCAGCACGTTCATGCCGATGCTGAGCGTGCCGAAGACGCCGTAGAGCTGGGCACGCATGAAGTTGCCGAGGGTGAGGCGCGCATCGGGGGAGCGGACGACGAGCGGTCGTCCTTCCGAGAGGCCGGCGATGGGCTCGCCCGCCAGATGGTTGTATGCCAGCACGCCGCCCGCGTCTGACTCGCCCTCGAGCGCCTCCCGGAAGAGGATGTCGTAGACGGCATCCGCGTCGAGCGGAACGCCTGTGAGCGCGGCGAATCGGGTGAACAGCGCGGCCCAGGCCGCCACCTCGCTGGCGCCGTTGTTGCAGTGCACCATGGCGACCGGCGCGCCGGTCGGTGTCGCGACGACGTCCAGCTCGGGGTGTGGCCGCCGCAGCGGGCGCTCGAGGACGACCATCGCGAAGATGCTGGTGCCGGCGCTGACATTACCGGTGCGAGGTTCAATCGCGTGGGTGGCGACCATGCCGGTTCCGGCGTCCCCTTCCGGCGGACAGAACGGCGCACCGGGCTGGAGGGCTCCTGTCGGGTCCAGCAGAGCGGCGCCCCCGGCTGTCAGTTCGCCAGCAGGAGACCCGGCGACGAGCACCTCGGGCAGCAGCTCCCGGAGTGTCACGGCCAGGGTGCTGCCGGTGACGAGCCGGTCGTAGCGCGCCGCGAGTTCGTCGTCGTAGTCGCCGGTGGTGGGATCGATCGGAAACATTCCGGACGCGTCTCCGACGCCGAGCACGCTCCGGCCGGTCAGCTTGGCGTGCACATAGCCGGCCAGCGTCGTCACGGACCGGATCGCGGGGACGTGCGGCTCGGCATCCCGAACCGCCTGCTGCAGGTGAGCGATCGACCAGCGCAACGGGATGTTCACGCCGAACAGCTCGCTCAGCTCTGCTGCCGCGTCCCCGGTGGTGGTGTTGCGCCAGGTGCGGAACGGCACGAGCAGTTCACCCTCGGCATCACGGACGAGATAGCCGTGCATCATCGCCGACACGCCGATGCCGGCGAGCCGGGTGGGGGCCATGCCGAGGTTCGCGACGAGATCCGCGTACGCCGACTGCAGGCCCCTCCAGATCTCGTCCAGCGAGTATGTCCACAGCCCGTCGATGAACTGGTTCTCCCACTCGTGCACACCGGTCGCGAGGATCGTCGATGGGTCGTCGGGTGCGACCAGGCACGCCTTGATGCGGGTCGAGCCGAGTTCGATGCCGAGGATCCCGTTCATCGGGTGCTTCTCATCGCCTGGCATCTCCGCTTTGCCCGTACACACTCTGGTATCGGGCGTAGAGGGCGTCGATACGGTCTTGCGGAATCGGGATGAGCGGGCCGGCCTCGCGGGCGATGTGCACGCTGCGCGCCGCGTCCTCGCACATCACCGCCGCCTTCACGGCGTCCTTCGCGGTGCTCCCGATCGTGAACGGGCCGTGATTCTGCATGAGGACCGCGCGCGAGCGGTGCCCGCGCAACGTTTCGACGATGCCCCGCCCGATCGAGTCATCTCCGATCACGGCGAATGGCCCGACCGGGATCGGACCTCCGAACTCGTCGGCCATCCCCGTGATCACGCAGGGGATCTCCTCGCCGCGCGCGGCCCACGCGACCGCGTATGTCGAGTGGGTGTGAACCACTCCGCCGACCTCGGGCATCTCGCGGTAGACGTAGGCATGAGCCGCCGTGTCGCTGGACGGTCGGTGGTCGCTGCCCAGGGAGCCGGTCACCACGTCGCCGTCCAGGTCGCAGAGGATCATGTTCTCGGGAGTGAGGTGGTCGTACGACACCCCCGACGGCTTGATCACGAAGTAGTCGGTGCCCGGCACGCGCGCCGACACATTCCCGCCCGTCCAGACGACAAGTCCGTACCGGACCAGCTCGCCGTGCAGCGTGGCGACCTCGGCACGGATCCGCGCGATCGCGTCATCGGTGGCGGACATGCGGGGCCTCCTTGCCGGGTGATGGCGCCTGTCGACGCGAACGATCCTCTGAATGTTAGCGTTCACATTAGCGGTTCGCAAGGACGTCCCGCCGCCCCCTCCGATCAGCTCTGGCGCGGTCGCGCGGTCGACGCCCGCACCATCAGCGTGGGCTCCAACGGCGCGACGGCATGGGGCGCCTCGCCGTTGAGCTGCGCGATCAGGCGCTCGACGGCGGCACGGCCAACCCCGTCGAAGTCTTGGCGCACCGTCGTCAGGGATGGCAGAAAGTGCTCGGCCTCCGGCACATCGTCAAAGCCGACGACGCTGACGTCATCGGGCACCCGTTGCCCCCGCTCTGCGAGCCCGTGCATCAGGCCAAGAGCCATCTGGTCGTTTCCGGAGAACACCGC
>JABBOD010000016.1:0-27878 GCA_019351995.1 Acidobacteriota bacterium | reverse complement strand
GCGACGTCGTGCATGGTGGGCATCCGTCGTTCCGTGCCGTCTGCCACCGTGCCGCCTTTCGTCCCGTCCGCCATTATGCCGAGGCTGGCCCTCAGCGAGTGCCGACCATCGCGCACTCTCGATCCTCGGCATCGGCATCGACTCCCCACTGTGTGAGTCGTGGAGGAAACAGGAACTGAAGCTGAGCCGGAGCGTGAAGTAGTCTTCTTGCCAGGAGCGACATCCGGGTCCGACTCCTCACACTGCACGCTGCGCGCCCCGCGCTGCCACTGACCGAGTGAGGTCTCACATGCTCGACCGACTGGACTTCGACCGGCGCCGCGACCGACACCTGCCCCGACTGTCCGGCCTGTTTCAGCGACTCTACGGTGCCGATGTCGGGGCACAGGATGAGTTTCTGCTGCTGCTCGCCGACCTCGAACAGGCCTGGTCGGAACGCCCGGAGACGCTGCGCCGTCTGGATACGGAGCGCGAATCCGCACCCGGCTGGTTCCAGTCGAACACGATGGTGGGCGGCGTCTGCTACGTTGATCGCTTCGCGGGGGGGCTGGCCGGCATCCGTTCCCGGATTCCGTACTTTGTCGAGCTGGGGCTGAACTACCTGCACCTCATGCCGTTGTTCGCGTCGCCGACGGGGAGCTCCGACGGCGGATACGCGGTGTCCAGTTACCGCGACGTCGATCCGGCGCTCGGCACCATGGCCGAGCTCGCGGCGCTGGCAGCGGAACTCCGCGCGAACGGCATCTCGCTGGTGCTCGACTTCGTGTTCAACCACACCTCGAACGAGCACGAGTGGGCACAGAGGGCTCTCGCTCGCGATCCGGAGTTCGAGAACTTCTACCTCATCTACCCCCATCGCGAGCAGCCGGATGCGTACGAGCGCACGACCCGCGAGATCTTCCCCGACGACCACCCCGGCTCTTTCGTGCCGCTCGACGACGGCCGCTGGGTCTGGTCGACTTTTTATCACTTTCAATGGGATCTCAACTACCGCAATCCCGCGGTCTTTCGAGCGATGGCGCGCGAGCTGCTGTTCCTGGCGAACCAGGGCGTCGAGATCCTTCGAATGGATGCCGTCGCCTTCATCTGGAAGCAGCTCGGCACCAGCTGCGAGAATCTGCCAGAGGCGCACCTGCTGCTGCAGGCTTTCAACGCGGTCTGTCGGATCGCCGCCCCGTCGTTGCTGTTCAAATCGGAAGCGATCGTGCACCCGGACCAGATCGTCGAGTACATCGATGAGGGTGAATGCCAGCTCAGCTACAACCCGCTGCAGATGGCACTGATCTGGAACACACTCGCCACCCGCGAGGTGAACCTTCTCGAGCAGGCGCTGGTCGAGCGGCACGCGCTTCCGCCGGGCACGGCGTGGGTCAACTACGTTCGCAGTCACGACGACATCGGCTGGACTTTTGCCGACGAGGATGCCGCCGAACTCGGCATCGACGGCACCGCGCACCGCAGGTTCCTGAGCGACTTCTTCACCGGACGATTCGAGGGCAGCTTCGCGCGCGGCCTCCCCTTCCAGGAGAATCCGCGAACCGGCGACAGCCGAGTGGCCGGCTCCACCGCATCGCTGGCCGGCCTCGAGGCGGGCGATCCCCTCGCCGTCGCGCGCATCCTGGCCGCGCACGCGGTCATCATGACCACAGGTGGCATCCCGGTGATCTTTCTCGGCGACGAGGTCGGCCAGCTCAACGATTACTCCTATCAGGATGACGCGGCGCTCGCCGTCGACTCGCGCTGGGCCGGGCGGCCGTGGTTCCCGCTCGACGCCTACGCGCAGCGCGGCGAACCGACCTCCCTGCCGGGCGGGGTCTTCCATGGGATGCGTCGGCTGATCCAGGTTCGCCGGGAGACGCACGAGTTCGCGGGCAACCAGCTCACCGGATTCGACAGCAAGAACCCGCACGTGCTCGGCTATGTGAGGCCGGGTGCGCGCTCGAAGGTGCTCGTGCTGATCAACTTCGCCGACACCCCCCAGCCGGTCGCGGCCGAGGTGCTGAGCGGGATGAGCGGCGATGCGACCGAGCTGCTGAGCGGTCGACGCCATCCGCACGCGGCGGAGCTGCTGTTGGCGCCGATGGCCGTGGTGTGGTTGCGCTACGAAGAATCGCACTGAGGTGGCACCTACGCTGGTGGGGTGACAGAACTCAACGGCGCCGTCATCCTGGTGATCGGCGGATCGGGCGGGCTCGGTTCCCGCCTGGGCGCGCAGCTCACCACGGCGGGGGCGACGGTCGTGAACGCGAGCCGCGCCACGGGGCACGATCTGCGAGACCCGGCCATGCCCGAACGACTGCTGAGCGGGATCGAGCGGCAGCACGACCGTCTGGACGGGGTCGTCGTCGCGGCGGGCGTCGTCGCGTTCGGTCCGGCCGGCAGTGTGGCGGATGACACGCTCGGCGAGCTCTTCCAGGTGAACGCGCTCGGCCCGATCCGCCTGATTCGTGCGGCTGTTCCCCTGCTGGCAGCGTCCGCAGACCGTGGGCGCGCACCCGTTGTGGTCACGATGAGCGGCGTCGTCGCCGAGTCGCCGACGGCAGGACTGGCCGCGTACTCCGCCTCGAAGTCGGCGCTCGCCGCGTTCGCGGTCGCGGCCGGCCGCGAACTGCGCCGGTCCGGCATCCGAATCCTGGATGCCCGTCCCGGGCACGTCGAGACCGAACTGTCCCAGCATCCGATCGCCGGAACGGCCATGGCCATGGGGGCGGGACTGGACCCGGATGCCGTTGCCGCGAGGATCGTGCGCGCGATCGTCGACGACGAGCGCGACCTGCCGAGCAGCGCCTTCACCGCCTGACACTCTCTTCGCCGAAGGGTCGCGATCGGGGCGAATGGCGGCCGCTCAGGCCCCAGTAGCGACCCCTCGGCAGGGGGCGTTAGAGGGTTGCGGCGGGCTCGCGGTGCGGGAGCTTCCAGCCCGGGCGGACGAAGTGGCAGGTGTAGCCGTTCGGGTACTTGCGCAGGTAGTCCTGGTGCTCCTCCTCGGCCTGCCAGAACGGACCGGCGGCGGTGACCTCGGTGACGACCTTTCCCGGCCAGAGCCCGGAGGCATCCACGTCCTTGATCGTGTCGAGGGCGACCCGCTTCTGCTCGTCGCCGACGTAGAAGATCGCCGAACGGTAGCTGGCACCGATGTCGTTGCCCTGGCGGTTCATGGTCGACGGGTCATGGATCTGGAAGAAGAACTCCAGGATGTCGCGGTACGAGATCACGGTCGGATCGAAGACGACCTCGACCGCCTCGGCATGCGTGCCGTGGTTGCGGTAGGTGGCGTGGTCGTTCGTACCGCCGGAATAGCCGACGCGCGTTGAGATGATGCCAGGGCGGGCGCGCAGCAGTTCCTGGGCGCCCCAGAAGCACCCCCCCGCAAGGACCGCGGTCTCGGTGCCGGGCTGCGTGGTGATGGATCCGTCGTCGTGGGTGGACATCAGTTGGCCGCCTTCTCTGCCTTGTCGGCGTCGGTGGTGAAGAGGTGGGTGAATGAGCCGTATCCGGCGGCTTCGAGCTCGCCGAAGGGAACGAAGCGCATCGCTGCCGAGTTGATGCAGTAGCGCAGGCCGCCCTTCTCACGGGGTCCGTCGTCGAAGAGGTGGCCGAGGTGGCTGTCGCCGTGCTTGGAACGCACCTCGGTGCGCTTCATCCCCCAGCTGCGATCCGTCTTCTCGACGATGTTGGCGGGGTCGACCGGCACGGTGAAGCTCGGCCAGCCTGATCCGCTCTCGAACTTGTCGATCGACGCGAACAGCGGCTCACCCGACACGATGTCGACGTAGAGGCCCTGCTCGTGGTTGTCCCAGTACTCGCCCGTGAATGCGGGCTCGGTCGCGTCCTCCTGGGTCACCTTGTACTGTTTCGAGGTCAGCTTGGAGACTGCCTCGGTGGTCTTCTGGTAGTTCGACACGTGGTGTCCTCTCCGTGGTCGTCACCGCTGGCTGCGGCGGCATTCGGTACAACACGCGGACTGCCCCGCGTGTTCCGCCTCTACTTCGTCGCCTTCGCGATCAGCGCTCGGATCCGGCTCTGTGTCTCGGGATGCGTCGAGATCGCCGTGATCGAGGCCGCCTCGACGTCGAGGTGCGCACGGTAACCTGCCAGCGCCGACGCGCCCACCAGCTTTTTCGTCGTCCCGAGCGCATGCGCCGCCCCCGTGGACAGCCGGGCCGCGAGCTCATCGGCCCGCGCGTCCAGCTGCTCGGGCTCCAGCACCTCAGACACCAGCCCCCACTGCATGGCCTGCGTCGCGGTGACGGGCGCTCCGGCGAGCAGCATCGTGCTCGCCCGGGTGCGGCCGATCGTGGCAGGAAGCAGGTAGCTGACGCCCGCATCCGGGGTCAGCCCGATCGCGCCGTACGCGCCATGAAAGCTGGCTTTCGTCGAGGCGAGCACGATGTCGGTGTTGAGCACGAGGCCGAGGCCCGCCCCGGCCGCGGCACCCCCTACCGCGGCGATCACGACCAGGCGGGAGGCGGCGAGCGAGTACATCGCGTCTTGCAGTGCGGTCACCATGCGCTGCTGGAGTGCGTCATCCTGGCCGGCGCGAGCGAGATCATTCAGGTCCCCGCCACCGCAGAACACCCGACCGGCCCCCCGGATCACCATGACGGTGCACGACTCGTCGGCCTCAGCATCCCGGATCGAGTGCAGCAGGCCCTCCATGAGTTCGAGACTCATGGCGTTCCCGGCGGCAGGGCGGTTGAGGGTGAGCGATGCGACGCCCGCGTTGACGGTGAAGAGGACGACGTCGTCGGTCATTCGAGCAGGTTACGCCCGCGGTCCCGATCTCGCTCGCGCCGTTGCGCTTACCCTCGAGTCATGCCGCCCACTGTCTCGCTGATTGCGGATGTCGCGATCACCCGCCTGGATGCCCTCGATGTCCTTGCCCGCGCCGCCGGGTCGGCGGTCACGTCTCCCGGCACCTCCTTCGCACATGTCGTGCTTCCCGCAGGGGGGATCGCCTCCGTGGACATCCCGAAGTTCGGGGAGGCACCGCCGCTCGCGATTGACGTCAGCGCCGACAGCGACGCCCAAGCCCGAGCTGCCGCCGAGCGTCTGCTGGTCGACCTCGGGTCCACGACGGACTGGTCGGTCGTTCGGGACTACTGAGGAGCTCCTCCGCGGGTCTCTCGGCTATTCGGTATCGCGTTTGTGCGCCAGAGAGGCCTCGGCGAGTTCGATCCCGCGTGCCGAGATGGACTCGACGTTGAGCTGGTCGAGCAGCGCCGCGTCGAGTGATGGCGCGCGTGTGCCGTCGAACTTGTAGTGCAGATCGGACGCCGGATGCACCCAGACCGAGCTGCGGCCGTCTCCGATGGTGACCGAGTCGCTCCATGACAGGAGGAAGCCTTCACCCCGCCGCATCTTCGCGGTGATGACCGCGCGGAGGTGGGCGAGAATCCGGTCATCGACGCGAATGGCCGTACGGTCGGCTCCGTAGAACAGCGTTCCCATATCGGTGATCTTCAGCGTTTCGAGGCGTTGGGACTGTGAGCGAGCGTGGCATCCGCCAGCTCGATGCCGTGCGGCTGGATCGACTCGATGTTCATCGCTTCGAGCAGGGACGGATCGAGCTTGGGTGCCGTGCCACTGTCGAACTTGTAGTGGATGTCGCAGGCAGGATGCACCCACACCGAACTGCGGCCGTGACCGACCTCCGCCGAATCGGTCCAGGAGATCAGGAACCCCTCGCCGCGTCGCATTTTGGCCGTCACGACGGCCTTGAGGTGCGCGAGGATGCGGTCATCGATACGTATCGGAGTCCGTGCAGCGCCATAGAAGAGTGTTCCCACGGATGCCATTCTGGTGGAGCGGCCGCCGAATGCAGCCTGCGTGCCGAAACTACCTCAGAGTTGTGAACGCGCAACCCCCTTGACGATTCAGCACTCGCGGGGGAGCGTCGACACGGTGAAACGGATTCGATACGCAGGTGGCTCGTTCGTCACCGGTGACGGCATCGCCGATGCGGTCCTCGACTACGCGGCCGAACTCGCCAACGCGGGCAAGGCAGCCAAGGTCGACGTCCCGGCCGTCGACCTGGAGCAGCGGTCGCAGCGGGTCTCCCTGGTGATCGGGCCGTCCAGCCAGCTCATGGCGGAGCCGGTGGCCTCCGATCGCGAACTGGAGGACGGGGCGTTCACCGACAAGCTGGTGCGCCGCACCCGAGTGCTGCAGTCGAAGTCGGGGACATTCGATGGGGGCGACCTGGCATCTTTCGAGGACCTCGACGGCCTCTGACACCGGGTCGCCCCCGCCGTGACGTCCTCCTGATTACTTCTCTTCCTGCTTCAGCGCGATCCCCAGCGCGAAGAAGGTCGGGGCCCAATGCCCGACGAAGATGCCCCACCGGTCCGACTGGGCCCGGTCGTGGTCCGGCTTGGCTCGCGAGCCCAGCCAGGCGATGAAGCTCAGGGCGATCGAGGCAAAGCCCCCGACATATGCCCATTCGCTGCGGAATCCGGCGCGGTGCAGGGCCACGATCGGGTTGGTGATGCCGGCGGACTGTGCCGCCTTGGCGCGGTCGACTGCGTCGTCTTTGAGCGATGACGCCTGGTTCTTGATGGAGCTCATGGTGATTCCTCTTCTTTCGGGGGTGATGTGGTGGGTTCTGGGGGCACAGTGGTCAGCGCGGCAGGGCCGCCAGCGAGCGAAGCCGGATTCCGGGGAGGGAGAGTGCTCGAAGCGCCCTCGACAGGTTGAGCAGGACCGGACGCTCGAGTGCGATCAGGGTGTCGAGTCCGTCGAGATGCTGGACAGCCCGCTGGAGCACATCCGCGCACACGTCGGCGTCGGTCAGATCCCCCGGGAGCAGGGCAACACGGCCGCCTCCCGCCCGGGCGATCGCTCCGGTGACCTCGGCGGCATCGGGGTCGTCGCCGCAATAGCCGATGGCGATGTCCGCCCCACCACGCGCGTAGGCGAGAGAGATCTCGCGGCCGAGCCCAGCATCCCCGTCGGCGATCATGGTTTTGCGACCGCGGAGCTTCTCCGCGGATGTGTCGACATTCGACGTCACGAGGTCCCCTCCCGGTCGCGGTTACCCCTTCACGTTATGTCGACAGCGGCGTCAGCTTCGAGATGCTCAGGCGCCGTTCAGGCGGGAACGCCCGGTCGAGGGGTCAGGCGGAGAGCCAGCGCTGCCATTCGGCGGGCAGCCGCAGTCCGGGTTCGGCGGCGGTGTCGCCTGCTGCACGCTGGGCGTAGATCGTGACGAGCGGCCACCGCTGCCCGTTCTCGTCGTGGTAGTCGAGCCGGGAGTCGATTTCCGTTCCGGCGGCCAACTGACGCTCCAGACGCTTCAGGTATCGCGCCAGATACTCCTCGTCAGCGGGGAAGACGGTCCCGTCGGCCGACTCCGTCGGGATGGTGTCTCCGCGCGACCCCGCGAAGCGTGAACCACCGCTCGCCTCGAACATCCGATCGCGAATCTCCAGAAGTCGCTTCGTGCTCGCCGCCCACGCGGAAATGTCCTTCGTGGTCACCGAGCTCCACGGCGGCGGCAGGATCGTCGCCGACGTCAGTACCTGAATCGCCTCGAGAGACTCTGCGTCGAGCTTGAGGTGACGGGAGATCTCGGCGGCAAGATGCTCCAGCCGGGAGCCATCGACCGTGACGCGGCCGAGCTGCTTGAGCATGACCTCGTTGGCATTACCTGAACCGACGGCGGGGGTGGGGGATTCCAAGCTCATGGATTGATCGTCCCAGATGGGTCTATTCGCCCGTAACCCGTTGACGTGTGGGCTCGTACCCCGTATCTTTCGCCCTCTCCTCACAGCGATGGGGCCGGGGAATCGTTTCCCTCGGCCCCATCCCAGCCCGTCCGCACGGGTCGACTCTGTGTTAGACCGCGGTGTTAGACCGCGCGGCGACCGGTGATGACGCGTGCCAGCCACACGATGAGCGCGATGATCGCCAGCACGAGTCCAACCCACAGCAGGAAGTTCAGTGCGTGGAAGAAACCGCCCGTCAGCAGCAAGACGACGGCGACGATTCCGACGATGATCAGGAGGATGTTCATGAGTTCGCCTTCTTTCTCAGGGAGCGCGACCCCGATTGTGTCGGGGGCGTCGCTTCCGCTGTTCGACGTCCAGTTGACACCGGAGGTCGCAATCCGGCCGTTCCTCCCAGGCAACCTCAAGCCGCCGACCCCGCTTTCTCCGGCACTCGGGACCCGGCATCGAGCACTGCTGGGCAGCTAGGCTCGACCGCGCGGAGGTGCAGATGTCTGACGAGGTGCCCGATGCGGGCAACGGTGACCGGGTCGAGATCGACCCGCGCTACGACCCGGCATTCCAGCGCGGATTCTCGGGAGATGTGCGAACTGCGCCGCGCGGCGAGTCGGCCCTGCGGCGTACCGCGGCAGTGAATCCCCCGCCCCAGCGGCTGGCTCAGCAGCAGGACCCGCGCGCCTCGCGGTCGATCGAGAACGCTCCGGTCGCATCATCCGTGTTCGCGCGGGAGCCGCTCGCCCCCGCGACGCTCGCCGCCGCGCCGGGGGCCGCAGCGCCAGCAGCGTCGGTGCTGGCCGCCACGCCATGGCAACTCGCCCGCAATCCCTTCGCGGTCGCGCTCGCGGCGCTTGCCGTCGTGCTGATCGTCAGCGGCGTCGTCTGGGCGTACGAGAGCTTCGCCACGATCGTCAAAAACGGCGGGACGCGCAACGAGGTCGAGTTCTGGGCGGCACAGACGATGTCGTTCGGTGCTCCGCTCGCGATCGTCGCGGGCATCGCGGTGGCGACGGTGCTTCTGGTGCTTTTCGCGCGGAGCTGGCACCAGAGCCGATAGCTCCGCCAACCCCCAGCTCCGTGGAGCTACTTCGAGTCGCCGGTCGTCGGATCAGCCGGATCGGCAGCGATGTGCGGTGCCGGCGGCGCCGGATTCATGAGGGTCGGCTGCGCGCCGGGAGCCGTGCCGAGCACGACCGGCGCATCGGACGCGACCGGGCCTTGCGGCATCCGGGACACCCGGAAAGCCGCCCGCAACACGTTGAAGCACCCGAGCGCACCGAAGAGGACCGCGAGCAGAAGACTCACCAGGGCCGACGTCGTGGTCATCGCCGCGCCGACGTCACCCCAGAACGGCGGATAGCTCAGCGCTTCGGTCACCGACGCACCCTGGTTCATGAGGGCCTGGACCACATCGACGGCGAATCCCGAAACATAGCCGAGCGCCAGCGTCGCGATGGTGATGACCAGGAGTGCGATCGCGCCAGTGCGGGTGATCCGTCCGCCGGAGCCGAGACGGTACAGCCGCACGGCGCCCCAGGAGACCCCGAATGCGACGATCGACGCGACGAATCCGACACTCCACAGCACGTCCCACGCGACGATCCCCAGCGGAACCACGATCAGCGCGAAGATCACCCCGCGCGGGAAGTTCTCCGAGGGGAGCGAGGACGGTGACGGCTGAGACATGCGACCAGCCTAGGCTCGACGGTCGTCGCCATCGACGGCCCGGTCAGACTTGGCACCGTTCGCACCAACTGACAGTGCGCTCCTGTCCAGCGCGTGCGCCGAGCTCTCCTCCGCGAAGCGCGGTGCCGCAACGGCGGCACGGCTGCCCGGCTCGGCCGTATACCCAGCTTCGGTGGCCGGCGCGAGTGTCGCCGGTGGTGACCCGCGGGTGGCGATCTCGGTTGGCAAGCAACAGGCGCCGCGCCAGATCGACGACCGCCGCGGCATCCGTGTCGCCGATCGGGGTGGCCGGCTTCACCCCGCGCAGAAAACAGAGCTCGTTCGCGTAGACGTTGCCGATGCCGGCGAGGTTGCGTTGTTCGAGCACGGCGCTGAAGACGGGAACCTCCGGATGCTGCTGGAGCCGGCGGACTGCTTCCCCCGCGTAGTCAGGCTCCCAGCTCGGATCGAGGAGGTCGGGCCCCAGGTGACCGACCACCGAGTCCTCGTCCGCCGTCGGGATCAGCTGCACGATTCCGAGCTCGAAGCCGATCGCGGTGACGGATGCCGTGCGGAGCACCGCGCGCGCCTGGAATGCCGGCTTCGGCCAGCGGGCACCGGGCGGAACGACGCGCCAGGTGCCCTCCATCTTGAGGTGGGTGTGCAGACTCCAGTCGCCGATTCGATGCAGCAGGTGCTTGCCGCGCGAGAGGACCCCATGAACCGTCTCGCCGGTGAGATCGGCGGTGGCGAGCGCAGGAACCCGCAGCTCGAATCCCGTGAGTGCGAGTCCGGCGAGCGCTGCGTTCTGTCGCTTCGCGGTCTGGTACACCGTGTCGCCCTCTGGCATCGTCGCCCTCAGCCCGCCTGGCCGACACCGCTGCGAAGCCGCAGCCCCTGCGGCGTCGGGGCGAAGCCGGCCCGCTGCAGGGTGTCGCCGAGCACCGTGCCGACCGAGAACTCGCCATCGATCTTCTCGACGCGCAGCGCCCCGCCACTCGCGCGCACGGTGCCGGCGAGCGAGATCGCCGCGGCCTCCCGGCCGGCGTCGTCGGTGGCGTCGAGGAAGTCGAGCAGCGTCTTGCCGCCCCGCTCCACATAGAGCGCGAGCGACCCGTCGACCAGCACCACGAGAGCCCCGGCCTTGCGCCCCGGACGGTGACCGGTGGGCGGATCCGGCCATCCGAGCGCGGCTCCGTAGGGGTTCGCCGGGTCGCAGGCGGCAAGAGTGATGGCAACATGGAGCTTCGGGGCGACGCGCCCGGATGCGTCATCCGCCACGAAGGCGCGGAGCCGGTCGACGGTGGCGGGGGTGGCGAACTGGGCAGCACCGAGACCCTCGACGAAGTACCCGCGGCGTGCCCTCCCCGTCTCTTCGAGGCCGCTCAGGATTTTGTAGACCATCGCGAACCCGCCGACGATTCCCTCGTTCACGACGGCCCCCCGCGTCACGATCCCGTGCCGTTCGAGGAGCTGCTCGGCCAGCGCGGTCGCTCGGGCGGTCGTCACGATCTCGATCTCGGGGAGCAGGCTCCAGCGGCCCGCAACCGTCGGCGGAGCGCTCGCCGCCAACTTGTTCGCGACACTCGCCGCGGCACCCCGTGCACGGCCGCGGTATGCCCGGTTGCGCGGCGTGGCGCGCGCGCGCGTCGTGGTCGCGCCGACCCGCGCCCGGAGTGGGGCGAGGGTGTCGTTGCCGACGAGTCCGCCCCAGACCAAATCCCAGAGCGCGGTGGCGAGCGTTGTGTCGTCGACGGCGCCCGTCGGAGCCAGCGCGGCCGACAGCTGGCGAAAGAAGTACGCGCCCCCGCCGGTGAGGGCGAGCAGGATGCGGTCATGCAGCTCGCTCGCCTCGGCGAGGGTCGGCGCGGCCATGGTCAGCGGTGCGTTCTCGGCCAGGTGCAGGCTGAGCCAACCGTCATTGCCCGGCAGTTCGCCGCGACCCGCCCAGAGCACTTCACCCGTCGTCGTCAACTCGTCCAACATCGCGGGGGAGTAGTCCCGAACCCGGCTCGGCAGGATCAGGCTCTCCCACGCGGAGGCCGGGATCGCCACGCCGGCCAACTGGTCGATCGCGGTCACGAGGCCCTCGATGCCGCGCAGCCCTGGCCGCAGCTTCGAAGCCGGGTCGAGGGATCCGACGTGCTGCCAATCAGGGAGGAAGCGGCCGAGTGCGGCCTTCGGCACCGGTTCGACCTCCGAACGCAGCGCGGCAAGACTGCGACTCCGGAGGCGTCGGAGCACTTCGGCATCCACCCACTCGGTGCCGGTCGCGCCCGGGCGGAACTCGCCCTCGACGGCGCGACGATCGGATGCCAGGCGCTTGAGCGCATCCGTCACGACCGCGATGCCGAGCCCCCATCGCGTCGCGACCTCTGCGGCGGGAAACGGCGTGTGGGTCCGGGTGTAGCGGCTCACCAGGTCCCCGACCGGATCGGCGACCGGATCGAGGAAGGCGCTCGGCACGCCGATCGGCAGGGGAACGCCGAGCGCGTCGCGCAGACGGCTGGCATCTTCGATCACCGCCCAGCGCTGCTCGCCGGCGATCGCGGCACGGAGCACCCGGTTCGCCCGCGCGAACTCGGTCATGATCTCATCCACCTGAGACGCTGGAGCGGTCGGCGCAGCCGGCGTCTCGAGATCCGGGTCGAGTCCTTCGACCGGTTTCGATTCGACCGGTTTCGATTCGCCCGTTCTCGATTCGCCCGGCGGGCTGTTCAGCCAGCTCCGGGCGACGAGTTCCTCGGTCGAGAGCGGGCCGAGCAACCGCAGCAGATCGATCAGTCCCTCGGCATTCTTCGCGCGGCGGTCCGGGGTGAGGCGTTGCAGCTCGAGCCCCAGCTGGTCGATGACCGTCGGGTCCAGCAGTTCTCGCAGTTCGGCTCGGCCGAGCAGTTCGGCGAGCAGAGCCGGGTCGAGCGAGAGTGCCGCCGCCCGGCGCTCGGCGAGCGGCGAGTCGCCCTCGTACATGAACGCAGCGACATATCCGAACAGGAGGGTGCGCGCGAACGGCGACGGCACCTCGGTCTGCACCTCGACAAGACGCACCGTGCGGTTCGCGATCTGGGTGGTCAGCTCGGCCAGTGCCGGCAGGTCGTAGACATCCTGCAGCACTTCGCGCACCGTCTCCAGGATGATCGGGAAGCTCGGGTACTTGCGCGCGACCTCGAGCAGTTGGGCGCTGCGCTGCCGCTGCTGCCAGAGCGGTGAGCGCCGACCGGGGTTGTAGCGAGGAAGCAGAAGCGCTCGGGCCGCGCACTCCCGGAATCGCGACGCGAACAGAGCACTCCCACCGACCTCGCTCGTGACGAGTTGCTCGAGCTCCTGCGGCTCGAAGATGAACAGCTCGGCACCCGGCGGTTCTGCATCCGTCTCGGGCAGGCGCACCACGATGCCGTCGTCACCGGCCATTGCCGAGCCGTCGACGCCGAGACGCTCCCGGATGCGCGCCGTCACCGCGAGCGCCCACGGTGCGTGCACTGGTATGCCGTACGGGGAATGTAAGACGAGGCGCCAGTCCCCGAGTTCATCGCGGAAGCGCTCGACCAGCAGGGTGGTGTCGGAGGGGACGGCACCCGTTGCGGCCTTCTGCTCGGCGACGAAGGTGATCAGGTTGTTGACGGCCCACGGGTCCAGGCCGGCCGACTCGATCCGTTCCCGGATGCGCCCCCCCACCTGGCTTCCTGCAGCCAGTTCTCTCGTGAACGCGCCGATCGCTTTGCCGAGTTCCGCCGGACGCCCGAGGCCGTCTCCTTTCCAGAACGGCACGCGACCCGGTTGCCCGAATGCCGGGGAGACGAGCACGCGATCGCTCGTGATCTCCTCGATGCGCCAACTGGTGGCGCCGAGCGCGAAGACGTCGCCGACACGGGACTCGTAGACCATCTCCTCGTCGAGTTCGCCGACCCGCCTTGCACCCTCGTCGCCGCCCACGATGAACACGCCGAACAGCCCGCGATCGGGGATGGTCCCCCCGCTCGTCACGGCGAGCCGCTGTGCACCGGGGCGGCCGGTGATCGTGCCGGCAACGCGATCCCAAACGATGCGGGGGCGGAGCTCGGCGAATTCGTCGCTCGGGTATCGCCCGGCGAGCAGATCCAGTGTCGCCTCGAAGGCCGAGCGCGGCAGGGTCGCGAACGGTGCCGAGCGCCGGACGGTCTCCCACCAGTCCTCCACGTCGAGCCCCTGCTGACCGTCGGTTTGGGGAAGGGCGACCGCCGCGACCGTCTGCTGCGCCAGGATGTCGAGCGGGTTCTGCGGGACGGAGAGCGCCTCGATCTGCCCGGTGCGCATCCGCTCGCTGGCGACCGTCGTGTGCAGCAGATCGGCACGGTGTTTCGGGAACAGCACGCCCTTTGAGATCTCACCGACCTGGTGCCCCGCCCGTCCGACCCGCTGCAGGCCGCTCGCGACCGAGGGCGGCGACTCGACCTGGATCACCAGATCGACGGCACCCATGTCGATGCCCAGTTCGAGCGAACTGGTCGCGACCACGCAGCGCAGGCGGCCGGATTTCAGGTCGTCCTCGATGATCGCGCGCTGCTCCTTCGAGACGGAGCCGTGGTGCGCGCGGGCCAGCAGCGGCGGCGGGTCATCGCGGGTCTCGACCGGCTCGACCGGCTCGACCAGCGTCTGCTCGTACAGCTCGTTCAGCGATGCCGTCAGCCGCTCGGCAAGCCGCCGCGAGTTCGCGAACACGATCGTCGAGCGGTGCCGAAGCACCTCCGCCACGATGGCGGCGTCGACGTGCGGCCAGATCGAGCCGGCGGTCTGCAGGGCGCCCTCGTCGCCCTCGAGCCTCTCGGTCGTCGCCCGCGCGCCCAGCTCGGTCATGTCCTCCACGGGCACCACGACACGCAGATCGAAGGTCTTCTCGATCGGCGGCGCCACGATCGTCACCGGCATCCGCCCGCCGAGGAAGCGCGCGACCTCCTCCGCCGGGCGGACGGTGGCGGAGAGACCGATGCGTTGCGCCGGAGAGGCGAGCAGCGCATCCAGCCGTTCCAACGACACCGCCAGATGCGCGCCCCGCTTCGTGGCCGCGACCGCATGAATCTCATCGATGATCACGGTCTCGACCCCGCCGAGCGTGTCGCGCGCCGCGCTCGTGAGCATCAGGAACAGCGACTCCGGCGTCGTGATCAGGATGTCGGGGGGCTCGCGCAGCAGGAGTCGCCGATCCGAGCTCGGGGTGTCGCCGGAGCGGACACCGACCGTGATCACCGGCACCTCGACACCCACACCTCCCGCGGCCAGACGACGGGCGGTCTGCGTGATGCCCACAAGCGGTGAGCGCAGGTTGCGCTCGACATCCACCCCCAACGCTTTCAGAGGGGAGATGTAGAGCACGCGGGTGCGGTGTTTCGGATTGTCCGGCCGCGGGGTCGTCGCGAGCCGATCGAGCGACCAGAGGAAGGCCGAGAGGGTTTTTCCGGACCCGGTGGGCGCAACGACCAGCGCGTGCGTACCGGAGCTGATCGCCTCCCATGCACCGAGCTGCGCACGCGTCGGGCCCGGGAACGCGCCGGAGAACCACTCGCGCGTCGCCGGCGAGAAGCGGTCGAGGGCGGGCTCCATCCGACCATCCTCGTCGGAACCTCCGACGAATGCTTTCTAGAGCCGTGCCACCAGGAATGCCTCGATGTCCACCAGTTCCTCCACGGAGATCGAGTGCGGAAGGCCGTGGTACACGGCACTGGTGAGGTCGACGTGCCCTGGCAGCCAGGCTGTGGTGCGTTCGATCGCCGTCTCCGGGATCACCAGGTCGGCGTCGCCGCGCCCCCAGAACACCGGATGCTGCGCAATGACCCCATCGCCGGGCTCGGCTCCTTCGGCCACGAACCCTGACAGGTTGAGGGCGAATCCGATCCGCTCCGGCGCACGTCGGAGGGCCTGCACGGCGATGACGCCGCCCTGGCTGAAGCCCAGGATCCCCAGCGTCGGCGGGCGGGTCGGCAGCGTGTCGACCCAGGCGAGCACCGCGTCCGCCGCGGCATCCACGGGTTCGGCGAACGGGCTGCCGGGTGTGCCCATCGCGAACCACGAGAAACCGGGCCCGTCGGGAATCGGCGCGCGCAGCGAGGCGATCACGAACTCGCTCGGAAGCTGCGTGATCAGCCCGGCCAGGTCGCGCTCGTTGCTGCCCTTGCCGTGCAGCAGAAGAAGCAGCGGCATCCCTGCGCGCTCCGTCTCTTGGACGCTCCAGATCACGGCACGCGTGTCGATGGCCACCGCCTCGCTCACAGGCTGTTCTCCCTCAGGAAGGTGTGCACGTCGCCGAGTTCGGCGTCGGTGATCCAGTGGCCGACATCCTCATAGATCCGCTCGGTGAGGGTCGAGTGCTCACTGAGCCACTCTCGGGTGGCGCCGACCTGCGAGTCGGGGATGACATCGTCGGCGGTGCCGCGCCCCCAGAACACCGGTGGTCGCACCACCTCGAGCTCGGCATCGCCGGGGTCGGCCGTCTCGTCGGCGATCGCGCTCAGAACGACCGCGGCATCGACGATCCCCGGATGCCGCCGGAGCGTCTGCAGCGCGAGCACACCGCCCTGCGAGAAACCCAGCACCGCCACCGAGGTGGCATGACCGCGCGACTTCTTGATCCAGTCCGCCAGCGCGTCGGCCGCTTCGTTCAACGGGGCGGGCCTGGACGCGGCGACGTCGAACCATGACCAGCCCGAGTTGGAGGCGAACGGGCCACGCGGCGACGCGATGACGTGCCCGAGTGGCAGGTACGGCGAGAGTTGAAACAGGGATCCCTCGTGATCGCCGAGCCCGTGCAGGAGCACCAGCAGCGGCTTGCCCGCCCGGTCAGCGACCGGCGTGCTCCAGATCACCACCGAGGGATCGATCGCCATACCGGCAACGCTACGCGACGCGCGCGGCCGCCCAGAGTCCCGCGCCGAGTCCCGGGTCAGGCGCCTGCTGGGCCACAATGGAGCATGAGCTCCGTGGGAACCCCCGACCCGAACTCGTCGTGGCTGTCGGACAGCGACCTGGCCGAGGTGCGTCGTCGCATGCCGATCCTGTATGTCGAGGCCGTTCCCGTGCGGGTCGACGGCATGGGTGTCGTCACCAATGTGGGTGTGCTGCTGCGCGCCAACGCCCAGGGCGAGATCAGCCGCACCCTGGTCAGTGGACGCGTCATGTACGGCGAGACACTGCGTGATGCCTTGTTCCGTCACCTCGAGAAAGACCTCGGTGCGCTCGCCTTTCCGCAGCTCCCGCTGAGCCCTGTGCCGTTCTCGGTCGCCGAGTACTTCCCGATCCCCGGCCTCAGCGCCTATCTTGACGAGCGGCAGCACGCCGTCTCGCTGGCCTATGTCGTTCCGGTGACCGGCACGCTCGAGCCGCGATCCGATGCCCTCGAACTCACCTGGATGACCCCCGCCGAAGCCTCGTCTCCCTCGATCCACGCGGAGATGGAGGGGGGTCGGGGGACACTGTTGCGCGCCGCTCTGGCCTCGGTGGGGGTTCTCGGCTAGTCCAGCTCTGGCAGGTTCGCACTGACCGGCACCACGCCAACCGGAGCGCCTCGCCGCCCCGAAATACACGAAGTCCCGCGGAACCCACATCGGGTTCCGGGGGCCTTCGTCAGAGGTGAGGCGGATCAGCCTTGCGCGCGTCGGCCACCCCGGCGCGGGTTGCCGGAGGGTGCGTCAGCGCGGTTACTCTGCGATGAGCCGCCCGCGGTCGAGGTGCTGTAGTAGCTCGACGAGCCGCTGCGAGTGGTGGGTGCCGCGCCCGATCCCGAGCGGGCCGGGCGCCCCGAGCCGCCCGAGCCGGAGCGAGCTGGGCGACCGGAGCGGTCGGCACGCGGCTGGGCCGAACCCTGGCCGTCGACCCGCGCCGCGCGCTTGCGCTGCGCGTTGGCACCCTGTGAGCGACCGCCGCCCCCCTGCTGGGCCACGGCGGCCCGCGGAACGGGCTTCACGTACTCGGCGCGGTCCCCGACGAGGGCGACGACGGCATCCGAAGAGGGCGTGACGCGCTGCGTCGCCGCCGAGATCCCCGCCTTGCGCATCAGGATCGCGAGGTCCTTCTCCTGCGTCGGCAGCACCAATGTGACGACATCGCCTTCGGAGCCGGCTCGAGCCGTCCGGCCGCTGCGGTGCAGGTATGCCTTGTGCTCCATGGGCGGGTCGACGTGGACGACGAGCTCGACGTCGTCGACGTGCACACCGCGAGCGGCGACATCCGTTGCGACGAGAACACGGACGTCCCCCGCACCGAAGGCGGCCAGGTTGCGGTCGCGCTGCGGCTGGCTCAGGTTGCCGTGCAGGTCGACCGCCGGGATGCCCGACGCGGTCAGCTGCAACGCCAACTTCTTGGCGTGGTGCTTGGTACGCATGAAGAGGATGCGACGGCCGGTTCCCGAGGCGAGAGCCTCGATCAGCTGCTTCTTGGTCTCGGCGTCGGCCGCTCCGAAGACGTGGTGCGTCATGGCGGCGACCGGGGAGTTGGCCTCGTCGACCGAGTGCACGGTGGGGCTGTGCAGGAACTTGGTGACCAGCTTGTCCACCCCGTTGTCCAGCGTGGCGCTGAAGAGCAGGCGCTGACCGTCGGTCGGCGTCGCGTTCATGATGCGGGTGACGCCGGGCAGGAAGCCGAGGTCGGCCATGTGGTCGGCTTCGTCGAGCACGGTGATCTCCACCGCATCCAGGGTCACGAAGCGTTGCTTCATGAGGTCCTCGAGACGGCCGGGGCAGGCGACGATGATGTCGACACCGGCCTTGAGGGCCGAGACCTGACGGTTCTGGGAGACGCCGCCGAAGATGGTGGTCGTCTTCAGGCCGTACGCCTCGGCCAGGGGCTCGAGCACGGCGTTGATCTGGGTGGCGAGTTCGCGGGTCGGGGCCAGGACGAGGCCGAGCGGGCGGCCGGAGCGGCGAGCGCCGCCCGCGAGCCGGGTGCCGAGTCGGGCGACCATCGGGATGGCGAACGCGAGTGTCTTTCCGGATCCGGTCTTGCCGCGGCCGAGCACATCGCGCCCGGCGAGGGTGTCGGGGAGCGTGTCGACCTGGATCGGGAAGGCGTCGGTCTTGCCGTCGGCGGTCAGGGCCGCGACGAGCGGGTATGGCACGCCGAGCGTGCTGAAGGTGATGTCAGGCATGAATGTCTGTGTCTTTCGAGTGGCGTGCTGGTTGAGCAGCCGCGCTGCGGCCGTTCGAAACCAGCTCGATGGCGAAGGTGGCGATGGCCACATCCGTTCGCCGGAGAAGTAATATCAGCCGGACCCCGGATCTGAACCCGGGCGGCGAGGGAAGCGTTCTACGACGCAAGCAGGGCGTGAACGCCTTGCAAGTACCTCAACGCTAGCAGACGCTCTTCACTCCTCGCCGAAGGAGAGCTCGCCGACCGGGATCTCGACCGACACCGTGTTGCTCGCCGGGGCCAGCGGGCACGCCCACGCGGGGTCATAGGCGCACGACGGGTTGTAGGCGAAGTTGAAGTCGAGTACCAGCGTGTTGCGGCGGGGGTCGGAGCCGAGGTCCGCCCCCTTGATGGTGTCGAGCAGGTAGCGGCCGCCGCCGTATGTCCCGCCGCGTCGACCGCTCAGCGCATCTTTGACGGGCACGAAGAGACCGCCGCCGTACGTGGTGAGTCTCCACACGTCCAGTGCCCCGACACCGGGGACGGTGATCGTCCCGAGCCGCTCGAACGGAACGGTGCCGTCGGTGCCGGTCTCGTACTCGAATCGG
This sequence comes from Acidobacteriota bacterium, assembly GCA_019351995.1. Classification (GTDB taxonomy): domain Bacteria; phylum Actinomycetota; class Actinomycetes; order Actinomycetales; family Microbacteriaceae; genus Lysinimonas. Next base: position 8,788 of record JABBOD010000016.1, on the reverse strand, counting down.
CCAACCTCGGCCGGCTCGAGTTCGAGCTCGAAGCGCCACGCCGGGTCGTAGGGGGAGACCGGCAGTCCGTCGAACCCGGCCAGGTCACGCTCCAGCAGCGCGGATGCCGGGTGGTGCAGGAAGAGGTCGTTGCGGCCGGCGCACCAGTCTTCGTGAGCGCTCGCCGCATCCGGATTCGCGCGCACCGCCGCGTAGAGCGCGAACACTCGTCGGCGCCAGTCGGCGACGTCCAGCGGAGTCACGACGTGCCCCCGAAACGGCGGGCGAACCCGGGCGCGAGCCGAACCAGCCCGCGCGAGCGCCACTGCCAGAATGCCCACATCGCGATCCAGACCGCCGGCGTCAGGAGGCCCGCCGAGAACTCCAACCGGTCGCGGAACAGGGTGCGGCCATCCGGCCAGCTGGCGATCACCATGCGGTGGCGCCAGCGCGTGATGATCGTGAGCGGGCCCGTGAGCGGGCCGCCGCGATCCTCGAAGATCCGCAGGCCGTGCCGTTCGCGGAAGACCAGATTGATGTCCTGCGATCCGGCATCGATCAGGCCGAACATCGCGCGAGCCCGGACCGGATGCGGTCCCTCCTCCCAGAACTCCGGGAACTCGCCGCCATCCCGTGGCTCGAACTCGACGAGCGGGAACGAGACGTCACTGAAGACGGCGGGGGAGCGGATCGCGTTCCACGCGGCATCGGGTGGGCAGTCCAGGACGAGTTTCAGTTGGACGTGCATCGATCTCTCCTGGTTCCGGGCGACATGATGTCGCCGGTGTGCGGCTTCCTGCTTCTCATCTTCCCGGGTCGCTAGCCTCGTCGGGTGAACAACCCGCATGACCAAGGCAGCTACCAGGTCCGATTCGACTGGGGCGCAGCCGGTGCCGCGACCATCGCCGACGGTGCGCACGTCGTCGTCTGGGTCGACCAACTCGGCGGGGCGCACGTCGGCGAGCCGATCAACGAGCAGCTGCCGCTCCTCGGTGGTGGTGCGGGTGGCGTCGAGTTGATGTCGTCGACGCTGGAGGAAGCGGCCGATGTTGCATCCTTCTCTCTGCGGCGCCAGACTGAGTTGGGTGGTCGCTGCGTGATCGCGGTCGTCGCCGCCGGTGCGGTGCGCCCCGACGGCAGCCTGCGCTTCGCCGTCGAAGACCTGTTGGCCGCTGGCGCGATCATCGATGCGCTCGCCGCGGTCGGCATCGACCATCAGTCACCCGAAGCGGCGGCGGCGGCCTCGGCGTTCACCGGGCTCCGCAGCGCGACCCGGCACATCATCTCGGCTTCGGCCAGTTCTCGGGAAGCGAGGGAATCGTCAGGAGCGTGATGCGGTTATGACCTGCAACGCCACATCACATCTTTGGAGGTTGTCATGCCCCAGGCAGTGCTCAACGGAACCGTTCTTGCGGATGCCCCCGAATCAGACGTCCTGCACATCGAAGGAAACGTCTACTTTCCGCCGGAGAGTGTCAACAAGGAGTTCCTCGTCGACAGTGCCACCCCGTACACCTGTCCATGGAAGGGCGAGTGCCAGTACTTCTCGGTGAAGGATTCGGCGACGGGCGACCTTCTGCAGGATCGGGCCTGGAGCTACCCGCACCCGTACCCCACCGCGAAGGAGCGCGTCGGCACCGATATCAGCAACTACGTCGCGTTCTGGAAAGAAGTCACGGTCAGCTGATCGGGCGCTCGAAACTCTCAGAGTACTGACGCCGTCGAAATCCTAGAGTTCGAATGTCCGTCTACTGAGAGGCAATGATGCCCGGTTTGGTTCCCACGCCCCGTCTGTCCATTTTCCGGCGGAGGGCATCGCTCTCGCGTCGTTCGCTCGCTATTGTCGGGTCCGTCGCGCTGCTCGCTGGTGGAATGCTGTCCACCGCCCAGGTCGCGAGCGCGGAGCAGGAACCGTCGACGGGCCTCGGGCCCAATGTGATCATCTTCACGCCGACGATGAAGCAGGCCGATATTCAGGCCAAGCTGGATTCGCTCGCGAGCCAGCAGGTGAGCAATGACTTCGGAACGGCGCGCTACGCGGTGCTGTTCGAGCCCGGCACCTATGGCTCGGCGGCGACGCCCTTGGTGTTCCAGGTCGGCTACTACACGGAGGTCGCGGGGCTCGGGCAGTCGCCGAATGATGTCGTCATCAACGGCGAGGCGAACGTCTACAACCAGTGCGACTCCGGCGGCAATTGCCTCGCGTTGAACAACTTCTGGCGGTCGTTGTCGAACCTCACGATCAACCCGATGGGCCTCTCCGGGTGCCGGGCCAACACGGAGTTCTGGGCCGTCTCGCAGGCTGCACCGCTGCGACGGGTCAAGATCACGGGCCAGACGACGCTGATGGACTACTGCTCGGCCCCGGCATACGCCAGCGGCGGGTTCATCGCTGACTCGTCCATCAGCACCACGGTCGTCAGCGGATCCCAACAGCAGTTCTACACCCGCGACAGCAGCATCGGCGGGTGGTCGAACGCCGTATGGAACCAGGTCTTCTCGGGGACCATCGGCGCACCGGCGCAGTCGTTCCCGAACCCGCCGTACACCACCTTGGCCACCACACCGGTCAGTCGTGAACGGCCGTACCTGTACAGCGACAGCCGCGGCGCCATGCGGGTCTTCGTGCCGGCACCGCGCACGAGCTCCTCGGGGACGACCTGGGCCAATGGGAACACGCCCGGCCGCTCGATCGCGCTCTCAGACTTCTTCGTGGCGACCCCATCCGACTCGATCTCGACCATCAACTCGCAGCTCGCGCGGGGGAAGAACCTTCTCTTCACTCCCGGCGTCTACTCGGTGGGGAAGTCGATTGTTGTCAAGCGGCCCGACACGATCGTGATGGGTCTTGGTTTCGCGACTCTCACTGCCGCGAACGGGGCTATCCCGCTCACCGTTGCCAACGTGCCGGGCGTCGACATCGCCGGCCTCATGATCGATGCCGGACCGACGAACTCGCCGGCACTGCTGCAGATCGGCACCGGCAGAGGCCACGAGAACGAGAACGAGAACGATGGCCACGGGCAAGCGGCTTCGGCCACGAACCCGACGGGTATCCAGGACGTGTTCTTCCGCGTGGGGGGTCCGCACGCCGGGAAGGCGACAACGAGCCTGGTCGTGAACAGCGACCACGTGATCCTCGACGACATCTGGGCCTGGCGCGCCGACCATGGCACCGGAGTCGGCTGGACGGCCAACACCGCGAAGAACGGCGTCGTCGTGAACGGCAACGATGTGACCGCGACCGGCCTGTTCGTCGAGCACTTCCAGCAGTACAACGTCGTGTGGAACGGTGAACGCGGTACGACCGTGTTCTTCCAGAATGAACTGCCGTACGACGCGCCGAACCAGGCTGCCTGGCAGCACGGATCGACGCTCGGCTGGGCGGCATACAAGGTGGCCGATGGCGTGAGGACGAACGAACTGTGGGGCGGAGGGTCGTACATCTACACGAACGTCGACCCGACGCTGCACGCCTCGCACGCCTTCGAGGTTCCGGTCACGCCGGGTGTGAAGCTCCACGACATCCTCACGGTCAGCCTCAACAAGGCGGGCACGATCGACCACGTCGTGAACGACACCGGAGCCGCGGTGACACCCACGGTCCAGGGTCCGGCATACGTGGTCAACTACTGAGGCGGCCCAGCGCTGCATGACCGAGAGGCGCCGCCACTTCCATGAGGAGAGGCGGCGCCCCCGTCGTGGGCGGTCGCATGTTCTGCCGCGCGCGGGAACTCACCCCGCGGGAACTCACCCCGCAGCGCTCTCCGCGCGGCCCCGGAAGGCCCGCACCTTCGCCCGGTTGCCGCAGCGCTGCATCGAGCACCAGCGGCGCGTCCCGGTGCGCGACTCGTCGTGGAACACCAGCCGGCATTCGGGTGCGGCGCATCGTCGGATGCGCTCGGGATCGCCGCCGACATTCACGATCGCGTCCCGCGCCAGGCTCGACAGCGCCTGCCCCACCCGGATGCGTCCTGCGCCCGCCTGGCGCCGGCCTCCGGCCAGCACAGGGGGCACGTCGGGGGTGGCGGCGAAGAGGTTGAGCGTGTCGATATCGTCGTGTTGGCACGGTTCCCCGTCGGCCACGGATGCCGCCACCCCCGCGATCGCGGCGCGCAGGGCGAGGGCGTCGGCGAGTTCACGCTCGCCGATCTCGGCTTCCGGGACGCGTTCGAAGCGCTCGGCGATCCAGTGCCGCACCTCGGAGTCCGGACCGGCCGTGAAATCCAGGCTGTCGGCGCCCGCATCGAAGAACCACCGCGATCCGTCGGTGATCACCCAGCGACCCCTGCTCATGCCCGGCTCGCCACCGGACGCGGGACCTCTCGCCGCTCCCACTCAACCTGGTAGCGCGTGTCGAACCGGCGCGAACATTTCGCACAGGAGAGCGCCCTGCTCGGCTTGCGGTACCGAAAGTGGGTGTGCCCGTTCGGGCAGGTGCCGACCCACGGCGCGAGCTCGTCGGCGATGGCGCCGCCGTGCAATCGCTTCCCCTCGTATCCGAGTTCGGCGGCGACGGCTTTCCATTTCGCTCCGTGCCCCGCCCGCGAACCGGCGATGGCGTGGGCGACCTCGTGCAGGAGCACCTGGTGGATCTCGTCATCCTCGTAGCGGGATGCCAGGTGGCGCGAGACCGTGATCCGATGGCTCGCGTACGAACAGAGACCGGCTCGGGTGGTGGCCCGATCGAAACCGAACGACCAGACGGTCGGGTCGAGGTGCAGCGCTATCAGGGCATCCGCCCACCGACGCACGCGGTCAAGATCGGCCATGTCTGCGACGCTACCCGCGCCCGCCGTCGTCGCTTCGGGAATCGCCGGGTCGCAGTTGGAAGATGCTGCGATTCGGAGGTGGGGAGGGAAGGGCGGTGGCGTCGGTCACGACCGGAGCGCCGGCGATCCAGTCGCGCAGCGCACGGGCGTGAACCAGCGTCGCGGGGTGCGGTCCGCGGGCGAGCAGGCGCGGCATCCACTCCAGGGGAAGGGGGGAAGGTGAGGCGACGAGAACGAAGTTGCCGAAACGCCTGCCCTTGAGCACCTGCGGTTCGGCGAGCACGGCAGCATCTTCGAAGACCATCGAGACGGTCGCCGCCTGCCCGCGCGCGAACGCCGCCCCCGAACCGTCCGCCACGTTGACCAGCAGCACGCCGTCTGGCGCGAGAAAGGCGGCGCACTCCGCGTAGAATTCGACGCTCGTGACGTGGGCCGGGATCCGCGCCCCTCCGAACACGTCGACGACGAGCACATCGACCGTGCCCAACAACCCAGCCGGCAGCTTCGCCAGCGTCTCGCGGGCATCCCCGTATCGCACCCGGATCGACGCGCCCTTCGGAAACGGCAGCTCGCGGCGCACCAGCTCGATCAGCTCGGGTTCGAGTTCGAGTACCTGTTGCCGGGATCCTGGCCGGGTCGCCTCGATGTAGCGCGGGATGGTCAGCGCGCCCGCGCCCAGGTGCAGCGCCGTCAGCGGCTGGCCGGGCATCCGGAGCTGGTCGATCACGTGGCCCATGCGCGCGATGTACTCGAAGAACAGCTCGCTCGGGTTCTCGAGGTTCACGTGAGACTGCGGTGTTCCATCGACGACCAACTCGAAGGCGCCGGGAACCCAGCGATCCGCGCGGATCTCGGCGCGGTATCCGCTCCCGAGGGTCGCCGAGGTCGACGGAACGGCGTTATCTGGCACCCCCCGATCATTCCACCCCCGACTCCACCCCCGGGTGGTGCCGCCGGGCCGCAGCGGAGCGGATGCTCGGAGCATGACAACCCAGAACCTCCTCAGTCTCGTCCTCGGCATCGTTCTGATCGTCTGGATCATCTACCGCCAACTCACCTGGACCCCGGTCGTGCCCGAGCGCATGTGGCGGATGCCCGCGATCCTGGCCATCATCGGTGTGGTCGAGTTGATCCAGGGCAACGCCTTCACCCGGGTGCGTGACACGGATGTCGCCATCCTCGCCATCGAGTTGGTGATCTCGGGCGGTCTGGGAGTCGCGATGGGCGCGCTCGCGCACTTCCGCCCGATGTCGGCCGACGCGCACCGGGCCTACGCCGCCAAGAACGCGGCCCGCGTGGCCGGCGTGCTGCCGGCGGTGGAGACCCGAAACGGGTGGTTCGGTCTGGCCCTCTGGTTGGTGCTGATCGGGGCCCGCGTGGGCGCCGAGGTCTGGGCCCACTCCAGCGGATCGGCACTTCTCATGTCGACCGGCATCATCCTGCTCACCGTCGCCGTCAATCGTGCCGTGAGGATCCTGGTGATCACCCAGCGCGCCGCGCGCCACTCCCCGCTCGCCGCGAACGTGCAGAGCGCAGCATGATGGTCCGGTGACCTACGCAGCCCTCGACGGACCCGCGGAGACCGCGGCCGGGCGCACCTCGCGGCGTCTCACCGTCGTGCTGAACGCCGCGGGGGTTGTGATCGTGGGGTTCTTTCTGGTGCGGCAGCGGTTGCTGGAGCAACCGGGCTGGGTCTGCGTATCGACTTTTGCGGCGCTTCTCGCCTGGTTGCTGCGCTCGATCACGCTCGGTTCCACATCAGCGACTTCGATTCTCATGGGATCCGACTCGGGTCGGCGTAGCTCGAGGTGGGAACGGGCGGGCACGGTCGCGGCGATCGTCGCCGTGGTGATCGGGTCTGTGGTGGCCGTGCCGACCCAGATGCTCGGCTACGTCCCGGCCCTCGTCTGCATCGCTACCCTGACCAGCTCGCCGCGCCGACCCCTGAAGTTGGGGCTCGGTCTCGCCCTTCTGTCACTGCTGATCGTCTCGCTGGCGCTGCTCGCGAATGGACAGGTTTCGCCGAACGTGCTGGTCGGTGCCGGTGCGGGCCTGCTGGCGTCGGTGCTCGTCGCGGTCAGCCGGCGGGCATACCGCACCTCCGCCCTGCGGCAGCGCGAACTGCTCGACGACCGGCTCCGCCTCGCGGAGGAGCGGGAGCACGCGGCTGCACTCGCCGAGCGCTCCCGGATCGCGCGGGATATTCACGACGTGCTCGCGCACAGCCTCGGCGGCCTGGTGCTCCAGCTCGATGCGGTCGATGCCCTGCTCGAATCGGGCCGAGCTGTGGAGGCGCGCTCCCGGGTGGTCGCGGCACGGGGGCTTGCCGCCTCTGGGCTGGACGAGGCGCGTCGCGCGGTCGATGCATTGCGCGATCCGGATGATGCCGCCGACCTTCCGTCCGCGCTCGCCGACCTTGTGGCCACGCACCGCTCACTGGGTGCGGAGGCGACCCTGACGGGCGAGGGGACGGTGGGCGCCGTGTCTCCGGAGGCCGCGGGTGCCCTCCGGCGTGCGGCCCAAGAAGCCCTGAGCAACGCCCGCCGGCACGCGCCGGGGGTGTCGACCACGCTGACCCTCACCTGGTCGTCGGATGCCGCGACGCTCGTCGCGGCCACTCCCCTCGCCGTCTCGCTTGCCGCGGGCGGCCCCTCGGGTTCGGGCGTCGGCGGCGGACGCGGGCTCACCGGGCTCCGCGAGCGCATCGAGTCGCTCGGCGGTCGCGCCGACTGGACGGTGCGCGACGGGTGCTTCGTCGTGACGGCGGAGGTCCCCCGGTGACCGAGGGGGCCACGATCCGCGTGCTGGTCGCGGACGACCAGGCGATCGTGCGCGACGGCCTGGCCACCCTGCTCGGCCTGCTCGACGATCTCGAGATCGTGGGGGAGGCCGCGGACGGGGAGGAAGCGGTCCGTCTCGCAGTTGCCACCCGGCCCGACGTCGTGCTGATGGATCTGCGCATGCCGGTGCTCGACGGCGCGGCGGCGACCGCGCGCATCCGGGAGCTGCTGCCGGATACCGTCGTGGTGGTGCTCACCACTTTCGCCGATGACGCGTCGATCGCTGGCGCGTTGCGGGCGGGTGCGCGCGGCTACCTGACCAAAGATGCCGGTCGGACCGAGCTCGCCGCTGCCGTCCGAGCCGCAGCGAGTGGCCAGGCCACCTTCGCGCGTGAGGTCGGCGATCGCCTCGTCGCCGGATTCGCGGCCGAGGTCACCGTCCCGTCGAACGGGCTGGCCGACCGCTTCCCGCAGCTCACCTCGCGCGAACGGGAGGTGCTCGCGCTCATCGCCGCGGGCCGCAGCAATGCGGAGATCGCCGCGGAACTGTTCCTCGGCGTCGCCACCGTGAAGTCGCACGTCAACGCGATCTTCGCGAAACTGCCCGCCCGTGACCGGGCGCAGGCCATTGCGTTGGCGCTCCACGCCCCCTGACCCACCCCGTCCGCCGAAGGGTCGCTGAGAGGGGGTAAGCGGGCCGGATCAGCCCGATCGGCGACCCCTCGGCTGAGCGGCACGGGAACTTATAGCCCTAATCCAGAATCAAGTCAAGGAATAACTGGACACGTCACCGACTTCCGATCTATAGTTGACCCTTGCGCTCCCACACCCCCTGTCGTCATATTGCGGACGATGGCTGCGCCCAGACCAAGCTCCCGAATATCGCGGCGGGGCATCTTTTCTGAGGCGGTGGGAGTCGCCTTCTCCACCTACCAAACAAACGAGACCGACGGGTCTCACGGAGGTTGTTTCCTACCTTGGCCGCTGCGCGCTCCGCATCCAACAAGAAGTCCGCCAAGAACGGCCGTACCGCATCGCGGTTGTCGTTCGCCAAAATCACCGACACCCTGACGGTTCCGGATCTGCTCGCTTTGCAGACCGAGAGCTTCGACTGGCTCGTGGGCAACGATGCGTGGAAGGAGCGAGTCACCGAGGCCAAGGCCGCCGGTAACGACTCCGTTCCCGAGACCACCGGCCTCGACGAGATCTTCGAAGAGATCTCGCCCATCGAAGACCTCGGCGAGACCATGCAGCTCT
>JABBOD010000015.1 GCA_019351995.1 Acidobacteriota bacterium | reverse complement strand
CTAGAGGATCGACATGTCGATACCGGACGTCCACCCCACCAACACGCCGGACGTCAAGCGCTGGACGGGCGTCGCCGCACTCCTGGTCGCCGGGCTGCTCCTGACCGAGTTCGTGCTGCACCAGGTGATCGGCCCGCGTCCGGAGCTCGACCGCTCGGATGCGCTGGTGGCGTATTTCGTCGCGCACCACACGATGATCCTGACCATCGTCCTCATCGACACCGTGCTGATGGCGAGCATCATCGTGTTTCTCGCCGGCTTCCGGCAGATCATCACGCACGCGCGCCACGACCTGCAGTGGATTGCGGACCTCGGCTTCGGCGCCGGTCTGGTCTTCGTGGCGATCACCATGGTCGGCGACGCGATGGAGGCGGGTTCGGCGCTCGACGTGGTCCACCTCGTGCCCGACGCGTCGGCGATCCGAGCCCTCACCGAGGGTCATGCGGTGATGTTCGGGGCGACGGGCTGTGTGCTGCTGGCTCTGATCTCGGCGTCATCCGGCTATGTCGTGCTGGCGTCCGGCGCCCTGCCCCGCTGGACGGGCATCGTCGCGTGGGCCGTCGCGGCGCTTCAGGTGTTCGGGCTCGGCACCATCTTCGGGGGCACGAGCGACCGTGACTGGTTCTCCTCCGGGGGTGTCGGGGTGACGCTCACGGCGACCTTTCCGTGGGTCGCCTGGGTCGTCACGGTCGGCATCGTGACCATTCGGGGTCATGCCGGTTTCCGCGTGAGGCGTCGGGCGTTTCGCGAGGCGCGCCGGGTCGGATAGGTCCATGAACGGTGGCAGATGACGTGCGCGTCACACCCGCTTGCTAGGCTGACCCCACAATCGAAAACAGGGCCGCACGCGATGCGGGAGAGCCGTCAGCAGAATCAAGGCGGCACCGAAGGAGCAAGCCTCCCCGCCAATCTCTCAGGTACGTGTACCGCATTGTCCAGGCCACTCTGAAAAGCGCTCCACGGGGAGCCGCCCACGGTGAAAACTCGCAGAGCGCGTCGGCGCGAGTGAAGCTCTCAGGCACCATGACAGAGGGGGAGTTCACCGCAGCCATTCACCGCGCGCAGGAGAGAACTCGTCGCCCATGTCCGATCGCCAGCCCCCCCTCCCGTCGACGCAGCCCGAACCGGGAACACCCGAGGCCGCCGATGCCCCCTTCGATGAGTTGCTGAGCCCGTTGCACGAGTTGCACGTCGAAGCCGGCGCCCTGTTCACCGACTTCGCGGGCTGGCAGATGCCCGTGCGGTACAGCTCCGACCTGGCAGAGCATCACGCGGTTCGCACCGCAGCCGGGCTGTTCGACTTGAGTCACATGGGCGAGATCCTGGTGGTCGGTCCGGAGGCCGCAGAAGCGCTCGACTACGCGCTCGCGGGCAAGCTGAGCGCGATCGCCGAGGGGCAGGCCAAGTACTCCCTGCTGCTGGCGCGCGATGGCGGCATCCTGGATGACCTGGTCGTCTATCGGACCGGCGACGACCGCTATCTCGTCGTCGCCAATGCGAGTAATCGCGCGCTGGTTGCCAAGGAGCTGCGGGACCGCTGCTCGATCTTCGACTGCCTCGTCGAAGACGAGTCCGACGACATCGCCCTCATCGCGCTGCAGGGGCCGATCGCGGAGGAGATCCTTCGCAATGTCGAGGGCTTCGACGTGCCCGGTTTGGATGGGCTGCGCTACTACCGCGCGATCCCGTCCGACTTCCGCGGCCACAATGTGCTCGTGGCCCGCACGGGGTACACGGGCGAGGACGGCTTCGAGTTCTATCTCGGCCCCGTTGCCGCGGCCGAACTCTGGGTTGCGCTGCTCGAAACAGGCGGAGGCTCCGGGCTCATTCCCGCCGGTCTTGCCGCCCGCGACACCCTGCGCCTGGAGGCCGGGATGCCGCTCTACGGCCACGAGCTCAACACCGAGACGTTCCCCGAACAGGCTGGACTCGGCAAAGTCGTCGCGCTCTCGAAGGAGGGCGACTTCGTCGGCCGCGCCGCGATCGAGGAAGGCCCGGCCGGCGATGCCCGTGTGCTGGTCGGCCTGATCGCCGAGGGCAAACGCGCCGGTCGCGCCGGGTACTCGATCGTGCTGCCGGACAGCGCCCACGTCATCGGAACCGTTACTTCGGGTGCCCTGTCGCCGACCCTCGGCGTTCCCGTGGCGCTGGCCTATGTCGATCCCGATTTCGCCGAAGTCGGTACCGTCCTGCACCTGGATGTCCGCGGCACACGCGTGCCGGCATCCGTCGTCTCCCTGCCCTTCTATTCACGCCGCGCCGTCTAAAGAGAGAGTCATCATGACCGAGCCTGCCGCCGATCTGCACTACACCGCCGACCACGAGTGGATCGCCGTCAACGGCGATGTCGCCACCGTCGGCATCACCGCATACGCGGCCGAGAAGCTGGGCGATGTCGTGTACGTCGACCTCCCGAAGGTCGGCTCCACCATCAGCGCCAGCACGGTTGTCGGCGAGATCGAGTCGACCAAGTCGGTCGGTGAGCTGTTCGCCCCGGTCGCGGGTGAGGTGGTCGAGATCAACCAGGCCGTCATCGATCAGCCGGACCTCGTCAATGCGGATCCCTTCGGTGACGCCTGGATGATCAAGGTGCGGTTCTCCGAACTGCCCACGCTGCTGACCGCCGCCGAGTACGCGGCACTGACGGATTAGGGACGCGTTAACTCCAGTGACTGACCAGTTCGCCGACCGTCATATCGGGACGGATTCCCTTGCCCACCTGGCCATGCTCGAGGCCGTCGGCTACGACAGCATCGACGCGCTGATGGATGCCGCGGTTCCCCCCGCGATCCGCCAGAGCAACGGCCCCAGCAGCATTCCCGCCGCGGCGACCGAGCGCGAAACCCTCGCGGAGTTGCGCGCTCTCGCCGACGCCAACACGGTGCGCCGCTCGATGATCGGGCTCGGCTACTACGGCACGATCACCCCGGCGGTCATTCAGCGGAACGTGCTCGAGAACCCCAGCTGGTACACGGCGTACACGCCGTATCAGCCGGAGATCTCGCAGGGCCGGCTCGAGGCGCTCATCAACTTCCAGACCATGGTCACCGATCTGACCGGCATGCACACGGCGAACGCGTCGATGCTGGATGAGGGCACCGCGGTGGTCGAGGGGATGCTCCTCGCCCGCCGTGCCTCCGGATCGGCCTCGAATGTTTTCGTCATCGACACGGACCTGTTCCCGCAGACGAAGGCGCTGTTGCGCGGCCGTGCGGAGGCTGTTGGCATCGAACTCGTCGAGCTTCGCCTTGCGTTGATCGCGCCTGCCGAGATCCCGGAGAGCTTCGGCGTCGCGATCCAGTACCCCGGCGCATCCGGTCATCTCTGGAATCCGGCGGCCGTCGTGGAGGCCGTGCGCGCGACCGGCGGCCTGGCGATCGTTGCCGCTGACCTGCTGGCGCTCACCCTGATCACGGCCCCTGGCGAGTTCGGTGCCGATGTCGCGGTCGGGACCACCCAGCGCTTCGGTGTACCGATGGGCTTCGGCGGCCCGCACGCCGGCTATATGGCGGTGCGCGCGGGACTCGAGCGACAGTTGCCCGGCCGCCTGGTTGGCGTCTCGCGGGACGCCGATGGCTACCCCGCGTACCGCCTCTCCTTGCAGACGCGCGAACAGCACATCCGGCGCGAGAAGGCGACGAGCAATATCTGTACCGCGCAGGTGCTGCTGGCGGTGATGGCATCGATGTACGCCGTCTATCACGGACCCGGCGGCCTGACCAGGATCGCGCGGGAGGTCGCGCAGAAGGCCGCGGGCTACGCGGCCAAGCTCCGCACGGCCGGCATCGGGGTCGAGCACGGCGACTTCTTCGACACCGTGACGGTGCACGTTCCGTCGCGGGCGGCGGAGCTCGTCGCGGCGGCGCGGGAGCGCGGCATCTTGCTGCACCAGGTGGATCGCGACCGGGTCTCGTTCAGTTTCGACGAGGTGAGCGCCGAACGCACCACCAGCGGGGCGCTGCCGCAGATCGAGGTCGACCTGGATGCCGTGTTCGGCCTGAGCGGAGGAGTGGCGACGGCGGATGCGGCGGTCCCCAGCGCGCTGCGTCGGACGAGCGACTTCCTCACCCACCCGGTCTTCACCACGCACCACAGCGAGACCGCGATGATGCGCTACCTGAAGTACCTGGCAGACAAGGACTACGCCCTCGACCGCGGGATGATCCCGCTCGGCTCCTGCACCATGAAGCTGAACGCCGCCACGGAGATGACGGCGGTCACCTGGCCCGAGTTCGCGAACATCCACCCCTTCGCCCCCGCTGCGGATGTCGAGGGCTACCTGGTCATGATCTCGCACCTGGAGACCTGGCTCGCCGAGGTCACCGGCTACGACACGGTCTCGCTGCAGCCCAACGCCGGGAGCCAGGGTGAACTCGCGGGTCTGCTCGCGATCCGCGGCTACCACCGGTCCCGTGGCGACCTGCACCGCACCGTCTGCCTGATCCCGTCGAGCGCCCACGGCACCAACGCCGCGAGTGCCGTTCTGGCGGGCATGAAGGTGGTCGTGGTGGCGTGCGACGAGCTCGGCAACGTCGACCTCGACGACCTGCGCGCCAAGGTCGCCGAGCACGCGGCCGAGTTGGCTGCCCTGATGGTCACCTATCCGAGCACCCACGGCGTGTATGAGCACGAGATCCGCGCGATCACGGATGCCGTGCACGCGGCGGGCGGGCAGGTCTACGTCGACGGGGCGAACCTCAACGCGCTGCTCGGCTACGCGCGCTTCGGCGACTTCGGGGGAGACGTCTCGCACCTCAACCTGCACAAGACCTTCTGCATCCCGCACGGCGGGGGCGGGCCGGGTGTGGGCCCGGTCGCGGCGAAGGCGCACCTCGCGCCGTATCTGCCCGGGCATCCGATGGCGCAATCGACGCAGCATCCGGCGTTCGATCTGACCACCGGTTCATCCGGCGACTACGAGCACCTCGGCACGCCGGTCTCCGCCGCACCGTATGGTTCGCCGTCGATCCTGCCGATCAGCTGGGCCTACGTGCGCATGATGGGCGCGGACGGCCTCCGTCGCGCGACCGGGGCGGCGGTCCTCTCGGCCAACTATGTGGCCGCGCGGCTGCGCGAGCACTTCCCGGTGCTCTACGCGGGCGACAACGGGCTGGTGGCCCACGAGTGCATCCTGGACCTGCGTCCGCTCCGCGAGGCGACCGGCGTGACGGTGGATGACGTGGCGAAGCGCCTCATCGACTACGGCTTCCACGCACCGACGATGTCCTTCCCGGTCGCGGGAACGCTCATGGTCGAACCGACCGAGAGCGAAGACCTCCCCGAGCTCGATCGTTTCGTGGCGGCGATGATCGCGATCAAGGCCGAGGCGGATGCCGTGGCAGCCGGAGTCTGGCCGGCCGACGACAACCCCCTGGTGCATGCGCCGCACACGGCCGCCTCGGCGATCGTCGGCGAGTGGACGCACTCATACACCCGTGAGCAGGCCGTCTACCCGGTGCCGGGGTTGCAGCACCGCAAGTACTGGCCCCCGGTTCGTCGCATCGACCAGGCGTACGGCGATCGCAATCTCATGTGCGAGTGCCCGCCGATCGCCGCCTTCGCCTGACCTCCACCCGCGAGCGCGGGGTTGGCGCACGAATGCGGCGCGCGCATGCCCCGCGCTCACGCGCGAACCCCGCGCTCGCGAAAACGGACGGAGGGCTACGCGGGTGGGGCGAACGCGAACGCGTTGCCAGACGGCGCCGGGAAGAGCCGCAGGATCTGCGCCTTGATCTCGGTCGAGCGACGGTAGGTGAAGCCGAGCATCGCGACGTGCTTCCAGCGGATGATCCCGTCGCCGTCGATGATGAACACCGAGCGACGCAGGATGCTGCCCCCGAGAGCAACCCCGTACGCCGCGCCGACACCGTTCCGGTGGTCGGCGAGCAGCGGGAAGGTGAGTCCGTTCTTCACCGCGAAATCCTCGTGGCTCTCGACGCCCTGCAGGCTGATGCCCCAGACCTCGGCCCCGAGTTCTTCGAAGCCGGCGAAGTCATCCTGATAGCTGCACAGCTGCTCGGTGCAGACCTTGCTCTGGTCCAGCGGATAGAAAGCCAACACCACGGGGCCTCGTCCGGCGCGCGAACTCAGCGAGTATTCGTCGCGCTCGAAGCGCCCATCCACCATGCGCATGCCCGGTAAGCGGAACTCCGGCGCGCGATCTCCGACCTCAAGTGCCCCCATGGAGGTCATCCTATCCGCGCGTCGGTGATCCCGAGACCGTCCTGTCTACCGCGTTCTGGCGGGTGCCGTCACGACGCGTGACGACGACCGCGGTCGCGGCGGTGAGCACCACCAGGATGCTCGCGCTGAGGAGGGTCAACCGAGCGTCGGTGAGCACATTCGCCATCGCCACACACAGCACCAGGGTCGGCAGTGCTCGCTGAGCAATCGCGAATGCCGCCCCGAGCAGCGCGAGCATCTCGGGCGGGATCACGTAGTAGCCGGCGAGAACCGGATCGAGAAAAAGCCGGATGACGCACACGGCGAGCAGGCTGAGCCAGACGGCGTCGGCGCGGCGACGCAGCAGCATGGCCATCGTGGCACCCGCGCCGACCGCCAGAACCCCCTGTGCGAGTCGCATCGGCCAGCTGAAGGTGGCGATGCCCGGGAAGAGCAGGTGCGCAAGCGTGCCCGGATAGATCGGCCAGGCAAAGGCGAACATTCTCATGGGACCGAGCAGGAAGAACGGCAGGTACAGCAGCGCAAGAACTCCGATACCGCCGAGTGCCGAACGCCAGATCGTGCGCCCGTCGATCCGGGGCGCGAGCAGCAGGAGTGGAACCCCGAGGACGCCCCACACCTCCCATCCCGTCGTCGCCGCGAGAATGGCTGCCGCCGCCAGCGGCCGGTCGCGTCGGGCGAGTTGCGCCGCCACGACCCACATCAGGGGGATGGCGAACTCCGCGGGGTGACCGCTGCTGAGGGAACGGGTGGTGACGAGGCCGAGCGCGGCGAACGCGGTGACACCCGCTGCGAGGGGAGTGCTCCAACTCGGGGTGACCGTCCGCAGCAGCCATCGGCACACCGCGAACAGTGCCACCGAGAGCAGGATCGCGGCGACGATGCAGAAGGTCGACCATGCGGCGGTGCCGGCCACGCCGAGAAGCCAGGGGATGCCCCAGAAGGCGAGCTCGAAGGGGCCGGCCTGGATGAGCGGATCCTGGTACATCCCTGTCCACTGCCCGAGCAGGAGGTCAGCGCCCGGCTTGCCGAAGAAGGTGAAATCGAGAGGTTGTGACGCGACGGAGGTTGCGACGAGGGTGTTGACCACGATCCCCACGGCGGCGAGGGCCGCGAACACGGCGGTCAGCGGGCCACGCCACCTCGCCGGAACGGTCGGCCACGTCATCGGGGTCGCGGTCATCGCACCATTGTTGCGGTGCCGGCGGAGCCTAGCGGGGCGCCACCCCGAAGAGCCCGGGGAAGGTCGCCACCGCCCACGGATAGCCGACGAAGATCGCGGCATCGAGAAGGAAGTGTGCGATCACGAAGGGCAGCACGCGTCGGGTGCGGGTGTACAGGAAGCCGAACAGCACCCCCATCAGAAAGTTGCCGACGAACGCACCGAAGCCCTGATAGAGGTGGTAGCTCCCGCGGAGGATCGCCGCGGTCACGATGATCTGCCAGCGGCCCCAGCCCAGCTGCCGCAGCCGCTCGAAGAGGTAGCCGAGGATGATGACCTCTTCCTGCAGCCCCGCGCGCAACGCCGACAGGAGCAGCACGGGGATGGTCCACCAGTACGAGTTGAGGCCCGCGGCGTCGACGGTGAGCCCCCATCCGAGAGCTTTCCCCCCCAGGTAGACGACGATGCCCGGGATACCAATCACCAGCACCAGCAGCACTCCGCGCCCTGTGTCGCTGAGCGGCCGTCGAGCGTCGATCCCGAGACGCGACAGGTGCGGAGCGGTGCGGTTCCAGAGCAGGAAGCAGACCAGCACCACGGGCGCCACGTCGAAGATCAGCGCGAGCAGCTGATAGATGAGGTCGAAGACCTCTCGACTGTTCAGCGTGGGGTTGAGGGTGGTGGTCTGCTGCGACAGCGGTGTGGGTCGGGTCAGGCTGTCGGCCAACTGCACGATCGCGTAGATCGCGTACTGGCCGAGCGACAGCGCGAGCACGATGGCGATCTCCCACCAGATGCGACCGCGGGACGGGCCATCGATCGCGGGGGCAGACGTGGATGCCGACGCGCTCACGCAAGGAATGTTACGCGGCGAGTTCGGCAAGATTTCACCCGGTGTCCAGAGTTCTGCGCAGGAAACGAGCAAATCACGCGTCGATTTTGCACAAATACTAGAGCGGCGCAAGATTCCTCAAAACGCGTTTCCGCCGTGTAACGATTCTGTCTCTGGTTTTGGGAACTACGGTCCCCCTGATTAGGGTCAGTGTGTACTTGTGTTCAGCTGATATCGGCTGAAGATCTGTTAAGAATCCGCCACCGTTCTGGGGAGAAAATCTGTGCAGCTGATCGGCTCGATGAACCCGCGTAGCGCGGGCTCTCGCTAGGAGTCGCGATGTCAACGCTGCCCCCCGGGGAGTTCGCTGCCGAAGTCACGGCGAACGAGACCGTTTTCGCCCCGGGTGGTCCGGGTGCTCCTCGTTCCAGCACCGTCGTCAGCCGCTCGCCTAGGCAACTGGCCTGGGCGCGGTTTCGCTCCGACAAGAAGACTTGGTTCGGCGCGATCGTGGTGGCGGTCTACGTGGTACTCGCGATCCTCGCGCCGATCCTCGTCGCCGCCGGTGTGCTCGATCCCTATACGCCTCATCAGAACCTCATCGGCGACAACGGTCTCCCGGCCGGCGGTGCCGCCGGGGTCAGTTGGGCACACCCATTCGGAGTCGAGCCGGGCATCGGCCGCGACACCCTCAGCCGGGTCTGGTTCGGCCTGACCCTCTCCCTGCTGATCTCCTCGGCCGCCGCCGTGTTCTCGGTCGTCGTCGGCGTCGTGTTGGGAATCATCGCCGGAATGAGCAGGAGTTGGGCCGACACCCTCATCGGCCGACTGGTCGATCTGGTGCTGTGCTTCCCGCAGACCCTCATGCTGCTGGCGCTGTCGGGTGTCGTCGTCGCGTGGCTCACGGGGTCGCTGCACATCCCCAAGGGAGACCCGGCACAGGCGACGTACGTGATCTTCGTTCTCGGCATCTTCGGGTGGCCGTCGGTCACACGAATCATCCGCGGTCAGGTGTTGAGTCTTCGAGAACGGGAGTTCATCGACGCGGCTCGCTTGCTCGGTGCGGGCAACAGCCGGCTCTACTTCAAGGAGATCCTGCCGAACCTCTGGGCGCCGATCCTGGTCCAGTTCACGCTCATCCTCCCCGCCTATGTGTCAGCGGAGGCGGCGTTGTCGTACCTCGGCATCTCGGTCAACCCGCCGACCCCGACGCTCGGAAACATCCTCAAGTCGTCGCTCCAGTACGCATCGGCGGACTTCCTCTACTTCATCGCTCCGGCGTTCCTCCTCGTGCTGATCGTCGTCTCGTTCAACCTGCTCGGCGATGGCCTGCGCGACGCGCTCGACCCGAAGTCGAATCGTTGAACGCCGAGCACACCGACTTTTCAACCTCCGCGACTTCCCGTCGCGGATCGGGCGCGCACACAGCACGTCAAACCAACACCAAGGAGAACCTGACAATGACCAAGAAGTTGTTGTCGCGAGTCGGGGTGGTCGCGATCAGCGGCGCACTCGCGGTCGCGCTCGCAGCATGTTCGAGCGGCGGAACTAGCCCGAGCTCGACATCGTCCGGCCCCACCAAGGGCGGAACCATCACCTGGCTCGACACCTCAGGGCAGTTCACGGCCACCGACCCGGTGGGTGTCTACCTCGGTGAGGAGATCGCCGGTTTCCGTCGCCTGGTCTACCGCGGTCTGACCGCCCTGCCGATCAGCAGCAACAAGAACCCCAAGGTGGTTCCCGACCTCGCGACCGACACCGGCACGACGAAGGACGGTGGCAAGACCTGGTCATACACGCTGAAGAGCGGCATGAAGTGGCAGGACGGCACCGCGATCACCTGTGCCGATCTGCAGTACGGCCTTTCGCGGTCGTATGACCCGTCGTTGGTCTCGCCCGGCGGCGGTGTTGGCACGGTCTACTTCGGATCCGGCGGGTACAACCTGATCGACCCGGCCGACCCGAGCTACGACCTCTCGACCAAGTACGTTGGTCCGCTGACCGGAACCGCTGACGCGCAGAAGCACTTCGACGCCGCGGCCTCCTGCTCCGGGAACACGATCACCTACCACTTCCAGAACGCGTGGCCGGACTTCCCATACGCCGCAGCTGCGCTGTTCACGACCGACCCCTACGAGAAGTCCTTCGACAAGGGCACGGCGAACCTCTTCACGATCAACTCGGACGGCCCGTACAAGCTGCAGGGCACCACGTTCGACTCGCAGGCGGGCGGCACCTTCGTTCGCAACTCGAACTACTCGCCGTCGACGGACAGCACCACCGTTCGCGGGGCGTACCCCGACACGGTGAAGATCTCCTTCGTCGACAGCGCCGAGACGATCGCCGCTCGGCTGATCGCCAACTCGGGGGCCGACAGCTCCGCGTTCAGCATGGCGAACATCCCCTCGGACAAGTACTCCGAGATCGCCAGCAGCATGTCGAGCCGAGTTGTGACCAGCACTTCGCCGTACACCCGGTTCCTCATGATCAACTCCAACACGATCACCGACCCGAACGTGCGAAACGCGATCATCAAGGCAACCGACCAGGCCGGTGTGATCAAGGCCAACGGTGGAAGCAAGTGGGGAACTCCGACGTCGACCATCGTCGCCGGCGCGATCCCGGGCTTCCAGCCGAACCCGTCGACGGCGAACAACAACCCGGCCGGTGACCCGGCTGCGGCGAAGGCGCTGCTCGCCAAGACGAGCAACCCGACGCCGACGATCCGCTTCGCGTTCGCCGACACCTCGACGGTGATCGAGCAGGTCGCAGCGGTGCTCCAGAGTGGTTGGGAGAAGGCCGGTTTCAAGGTCACCCTGATGCCGATCTCGAAGGACGCGAAGCCGGGCTACTACGCCCAGGTGGGTGCGGACCCGAAGCCGATCGACGTGTTCTACTCGGGCTGGGCAGCTGACTGGCCGTCCCTGTTCGCGGTGATCCCGCCGATCCTGCAGTCGAACCCGAAGGGTGCGACCTTCGGCGTCGGATTCAACTACGGGTTCTACAGCAACTCGAAGGTGGACGCTCTGATCAAGCAGGCGACGGCATCGACCGACACGGCTGAGCAGCAGAAGCTGCTCAACCAGGCCGACCAGGTCGCCGAGGCGGACGGTGCATACGTGCCGCTGGCCAACCAGAGCAACTACTTCATCCACGGGTCCAAGTTGGGTGGCTTCCTTCCGGATGTCGCGTCCAGCTACTACCCGGACCTCGGCGGCATGTACGTCACGAAGTAAGTAGAAGCAATCTGAAAACGGGTGGGCGCCCCTCGGGGCGCCCACCCCCCTTCCGAAAAAGAGAAACAAGCACCCCACGTGATCGCCTACGCTATTCGCCGTATCCTCGTCGGCATCGTCCTGTTGCTGTCGATGGTGCTGGTGGTGTTCGTCCTCTTCTTCGCCTCGGGGAACCCCGCGAAGAGCGTCTGTGGCAAGTTCTGCACCCCGGAGAAGCTGACGCAGGTCACCAAGGTCTACGGATATGACCAGCCGATCACCACCCAGTTCGGTGAGTTCATCCAGGGACTCGCCGTCGGACGTGACTACCCCGTCAATGACGCCTACCGCGCCGCGCTCGAGAAGTCGAATCCCGATCTCGTGATTCACTGTGCCGCTCCCTGCCTGGGTTACTCGCAGCACGACGCCGCGACGGTGAACGCCGACATCGCGAAATACGCGCCGGTCACGATCTCGATCGCCGTCTTCGCCTTCATCTTCTGGATATTCTTCGGCGTCTTTTTCGGCGTGCTCGCGGCGGTCTTCAAAGGCAAATGGCTGGACCGCATTCTCGTCGGCGTGACGCTGGTCGTGTATGCCCTTCCCACCTTCTTCGTCGGAACCTTCCTGTTGCAGTACGTCGCGATCAAATGGCAGCTCGTTCCATACCCCACCTACGTCTCCATCGCCGACGGCGGCGTGGGGGGGTGGCTCGTGGGACTCACTCTCCCCGCGCTGACGCTCGCACTCTTCTACATGGCCGCCTACGTGCGCATCACTCGCGCCTTCGTGCTGGAGTCGCTGTCCGAGGACTACATCCGCACCGCCAGGGCGAAGGGTCTGACAGAGCGCGTTGTGCTCTTCAAGCACGGTCTGCGGGCGGCTCTGACTCCGCTGCTCTCCATGGCTGGACTCGACTTCGCGGCGCTGCTGGCGGGCGCGGTGATCACCGAGTCGGTCTTCAACTACCAGGGCTTGGGCCTGCTCGCCGTCATCGCGAACCAAAACTCCGACCTCCCCGTGCTGATCGGCCTCGTCATCGTGGCGGGCGCGGCCGTGATCATCATGAACATCCTCGTCGACATCCTCTACGCCTTCGTCGACCCCCGCGTGCGCCTTCGATAGGGCAGAAAAGACACATGAGCAGACCCTTCCTCTCCGTCGCGAACCTCGCCGTCCACTTCCCCACCTCCGATGGGCTCGTGCGTGCGACGGACGGACTGTCGTACACCCTGGAACGCGGCAAGACACTGGGGATCGTCGGTGAGTCCGGCTCCGGTAAGTCCGTGTCGTCCTCCGCGATCCTGGGACTCCACCGCGGGACGAATGCCCAGGTCAGCGGCGAGATCTGGTTCGACGGGACTGATCTGTTGAGCCTGAGCGACGAGGACATGCGCCGTCGTCGCGGCAAGGACGTGGCGATGATCTTCCAGGATCCGCTGTCGGCTCTGCACCCCTACTACCGCGTCGGCGACCAGATCTCCGAGGCATATCTGGCCCACAATCAGGTCTCGAAGCGGGTGGCGCGCGCCCGCACGATCGAGATGCTCGATCGTGTCGGCATTCCACAGCCCGATCGCCGTGTCGATGATTATCCGCACCAGTTCTCCGGCGGAATGCGGCAGCGCGTGATGATTGCGATGGCGCTGATCAACGACCCGATCCTGCTGATCGCGGATGAGCCCACGACCGCACTCGATGTCACGGTTCAGGCCCAGATCCTCGACCTGCTGCAGGAATTGCAACGTGAGTTCAACACCGCGCTGATCATGATCACGCACGACCTCGGCGTCATCGCGGAGATCGCGGACGACGTGCTCGTCATGTACGCGGGGCGAGCGGTCGAGTACGGGGCGACTCGCGATCTCATGACCCAGCCGGCGATGCCGTACACCTGGGGTCTCATCCAGTCCATCCCGGATGTCACGAGGTCGGTCGACCTGCCACTTCGTCCCATTCCCGGGAATCCGCCGAGCCTTCTCAACCAACCCCCGGGGTGCGCATTCTTCGCGCGCTGCGAGTATGCCCAGTTCGTCCCGGGCGATCGCTGCGCAACGACCCTCCCCGACCTCCTGCCACTGAGCGATGGACACCTCAAGCGGTGTCATCTCGATCACGACCTCGCCAGCTACGCCGTCGTGGAAACGGGAGCGATCTGATGGCCGCGCCACTGCTGGAGGTCCGCGACCTCGTCATGCACTTCCCGGTCAAGTCGCGCGGAGTGATTGCGCGGACGGTCGGTCACGTCAAAGCCGTCGACGGGGTGTCGTTCACCGTCGAGGCTGGTCAGTCCCTCGGTCTGGTCGGTGAGTCCGGTTGCGGCAAGACGACAACGGGGCGCCTGATCACCCGGCTGCAGAAGCCGACGAGTGGCCAGATCCTCTTCGAAGGGCAAGACATCGCGCAGGCGGGGCCGCGCGTCCTCAAGCCGCTGCGTCGCGAGATCCAGATGATCTTCCAGGACCCGTACACCTCGCTCAACCCGCGTCAGACGGTCGGCGAGATCGTGGGGGCGCCCCTGGTGATTCACAAGCTGGTGCCCGCCAGCCAACGCCTGGCACGCGTTCAGGAGCTGCTCGAGGTCGTGGGGCTCAACCCCGAGCACTACAACCGGTACCCGCACGAGTTCTCGGGCGGTCAGCGCCAGCGCATCGGAATCGCCCGTGCCCTCACCCTCCAGCCGAAGCTGCTCGTCGCGGACGAGCCGGTGTCGGCGCTCGACGTATCGATCCAGGCGCAGGTCATCAACCTGATGCAGGACCTGCAGCGCGAGTTCAACATCGCGTTCTTGTTCATCGCGCACGACCTCTCGATCGTCCGGCATTTCTGTCCGGAGGTGGCGGTCATGTACCTCGGCAAGATCGTCGAGAAGGCGCCGCGTGACGAGCTCTATGAGCACCCGAAGCATCCGTACACGAAAGCGTTGCTCTCGGCTGTTCCCAACATCGAACAGGCGGTTCTCGGCGGTCGGCGCGAGCGCATCCGGCTCCAGGGGGATGTGCCGTCACCCATCAACCCACCGTCGGGATGCCGATTCCGAACCCGGTGCTGGAAGGCCCAGGACATCTGCGCGACGACCGAACCGCCCCTGCAGAAGGTGGGCGCAGGCGCTGACGTCGCGGCCTGCCACTTCCCTGAGCAGTAGTACGATGGCGCGGAAGCCCCCGTCGGGCCGCTATGTGGTGCGGTCGGCCTCCGCGGTGATCGCGTTCTGGATCGGGATGGTCGTTCTGCTGGTCGTGGTGGGGAGTCCCATTGCACAGGCGGATTGGAGTCTGCTCTGGTTCGTGCTCGCACCCTCGCTCCTGCTCGCCTGGGTGCTCTGGATCGCTCTCTACCGACCGGCGGTGCACTACGACGCGGACCGCGCCGTGGTCGTCAATCTGGGGCGACGTCACATTCTGCCGTGGAGTCACGTCACGGGAGTGCGCCAGGGGATCGGTTTGATCTTCGATCTCGATGCGGGGAAGTCGGTCATCGCCGCGGGCGTGCCGGCACGGCGGCAGCCGGGCAACATCATGAGCGGCCTGGATCGCCGGACCCGGCCGACCCATGACTTCCACCAGGACGCCGAGATTCTCGACGGCGTCAGGAGGGCGGCCGCGACCGCGACGGAGGCGGTGACAGCGAAGTGGGACGTCGTCCCGCTTCTGATCGGAGCATTGCTCGTACTGGCCGTCGCGGCGGAGTTTCTGGTCCGCAGCTAGCTCCCGAGCGAGGCCGCGGGCTCTCCGGTTATGCGGCTTGACATCCGGTCACCCGGAGTTCCCAGCGGGAATCGGCTAGAATAAAGGCTCCGCGCCCGCTGGAGGGCTGCGATCTCAACTTCCCCTCTCTTACTCTCGAGGTATTTCCATGGCTATGGCCACCCGCTCCGATCTGCGTAACGTCGCGATCGTCGCCCACGTCGACCACGGCAAGACGACCCTGGTCGATGCGATGCTCCGCCAGACCGACTCCTTCGGCGAGCACGCCCACGTCGACGAGCGCGCCATGGACAGCAACGACCTCGAGCGCGAAAAGGGCATCACGATCCTCGCGAAGAACACCGCGGTGACGTACAAGGGCATTCATGCCACGGACGGCAACGTCACCATCAACGTGATCGACACCCCCGGCCACGCCGACTTCGGTGGCGAGGTCGAGCGCGGCTTGAGCATGGTCGACGGCGTGGTGCTGCTGGTCGACGCGAGCGAGGGGCCGCTGCCTCAGACACGATTCGTGTTGCGCAAGGCGCTCGAGGCCAAGCTGCCGGTGATCCTGCTTGTCAACAAGACCGACCGGCCGGATGCTCGCATCGACGAGGTCGTGGCCGAGAGCCAGGACCTGCTTCTTGGCCTTGCGAGCGACCTCAGCGACGACGTCCCCGACCTGGACATCGACGCCATCCTCGACGTCCCCGTGGTCTACGCGTCCGGACGCAACGGTGCCGCGAGCTGGAACAAGCCCGAGAACGGCACACTGCCGGACAACGACGACCTCGAGCCGCTGTTCGACGCGATCCTCAAGCACGTGCCGGCGCCGTCATACGACGACGACGCGCCGCTGCAGGCGTGGGTCACCAACCTCGATGCCTCACCGTTCCTCGGCCGCATCGCTCTGCTGCGGGTCTTCTCGGGCAAGCTCATCAAGGGCCAGACGGTCGCCTGGGTGCGCCACGACGGTTCGCACTCGAACGTGCGCATCACCGAACTGCTGAAGACCCGCGCCCTCGAGCGGTATCCCGCCGAGGAGGCTCACGCGGGCGACATCGTCGCGATCGCGGGCATCCCGGAGATCACCATCGGAGAGACGATCGCCGATCCGGACGACGTGCGGCCGCTGCCGGCCATCACGGTGGACGATCCGGCGATCTCGATGACGATCGGCACGAACACCTCGCCGATCATCGGCAAGGTCAAGGGCCACAAGCTCACCGCCCGCATGGTCAAGGACCGCCTCGACCGTGAACTCGTCGGCAACGTGTCGCTCAAGGTCGTCGACATCGGTCGACCGGATGCCTGGGAGGTGCAGGGCCGCGGTGAGCTGGCCCTGGCGATCCTGGTCGAGAACATGCGACGCGAAGGCTTCGAACTGACCGTCGGCAAGCCGCAGGTGGTCACGCGTCAGGTCGACGGCAAGACGCACGAGCCTTTCGAGCACCTGACCATCGACGCCCCCGAGGAGTACCTCGGTGCCATCACCCAGCTTCTGGCCGCGCGCAAGGGCCGGATGGGCAACATGGCCAACCACGGCACCGGCTGGGTTCGCATGGAGTTCATCGTGCCCTCACGCGGGCTGATCGGCTTCCGCACCGAGTTCCTGACCATCACCCGTGGCACCGGCATCGCCAACGCGATCTCGCACGGGTACGAGCCGTGGGCGGGCACAATCACGACTCGGGTCAACGGCTCGATCGTGTCGGACCGCGCCGGCGTCGCGACCCCGTTCGCGATGGTCGCCCTGCAGGAGCGGATGTCGTTCTTCGTCGAGCCGACGCAGGAGGTCTACGAGGGCATGGTGGTCGGCGAGAACTCACGGGCCGACGACATGGACGTCAACATCACCAAAGAGAAGCAGCTCACCAACATGCGCCAGTCGACGGCCGACAACTTCGAGCGGATGACGCCATCCCGGCGCCTGACGCTCGAGGAGTGCCTCGAGTTCGCGCGTGAAGACGAGTGCGTCGAGGTGACGCCCGAGGTGGTGCGCATCCGCAAGGTGGAGCTCGACCAGAGCGCCCGCGCCCGGAGTGCGTCGCGCATGAAGCGCCAGGAAGCCTCGGTCTAGGGGTTTTCGCTCCTTGCGGCCGCTTCCGGCTGCGCACTACGCTGTCCGCGACCGTCCCGTCGTTCACGCAGAGCGAGGACCCATGACCAGACCGCGACGTCGCCTGCCCCTCGTCCTGCTTGCCGCGTCACTGATGGTGGCGGCGCCGGTACTGCTCTCCGGTTGCGGCATCGTGCAGGTGCCGGGATCCGGTGGCACCGGCGGGGGGATCTCGATCCCGGGAGTCGGCTCGGTCGGCACCGGAACGTTGCCCAGCGACTATCCCACCTCCCTGGTCCCCGTCATCCCGGGGAAGATCGTCGCGGCGGCCTCCGTGGGGAGCACCACCGCCCATGTCTGGAATATCACGGTGGAGGTGAAGAGCCTCAGCGACTTCGACACGATCTCGTCGCAGTTGACGCGTGCCGGATTCACTGCGAACGTGGCCGGATCAACCAGCACCGATACGACGAGGACGGGCCTCTTCACGACCGCGGACTACAAGGTGATCGTCGCCGTGACGACGGGCAACAACGGGAGCCCGTTCCTGGCAAACTACACGGTGACCTTGTCGACGAAGCAGTAGCCGACAGCCGCGGGTCAGGCCCGCGTGCTCGCGGCGGCGGTCTGGCGGGATTCCGGTGTCGGTGGGGTCGGAACGCTGCCAGCGGGCGTACGCCCCCGGCTCACACGCAGGAACAGACTCACCACGACGCCGGCGTAGAGAACCCACGCGATCACCTGCAACCAGCTGGGATCGGCTTTGAACTGGAAGAGTCCGGTCAGCAGCGTTCCGTACCAACTGCTCGCCGGGATCAGGCCGTCGAGGCTGTAGGCCGGCCCCGCCGACGCGATGATCCCCGACGCCTGGAGGTCACCAAGACCGGAGGCGAACACCCCGGCGGCGACGAACACCAGGAAGAGGCCTGTCCAGAAGAAGAACCGCGACAGGTTGATCCTGACGAAGCCTCGATAGATCAGGTACGAGATGACGATGGATGCCAGGATCCCCAGCAGCGCGCCGATCGAACCCAGAAGCGCCTGACCGCTGGAGGTGATGCTCGCCCAGATGAAAAGCGCCGTCTCGACGCCCTCGCGACCGATGCTCACGATCCCGAGGATCACGATCGCGGCGGCGGAGCTGGCGATCGCGGTGGCGAGTTGGCTCTGCAGCTCGCCTTTCAGCTGGCGGGCGTGACGCGCCATCCAGAAGATCATCCAGGTGACGAGACCGACGGCGGCAATCGACAGGCTTCCCCCGAGACCTTCCTGTGCCTGCTCGGTCATCCCGTACGGTCCGAAGGTCAGCAGTGCGCCGACGCCGAGCGAGAGGAGGATGGCGCCGGCGATCCCGATCCACAGTTTCGGGAGGACATCGCGCCGACCCATCTTGTTCAGGAAGGCGACGAGGATACCGACGACGAGGCCGGCCTCGAGTCCTTCGCGGAGACCGATCAAGGCGTTGGCGAGCACGGGCTGCTTTCGGGAGAGAATGGAAGGGGCGGGCACTCACCCCTTTGGTGAGGCTTGCCTTAGTTACTCTACCCTAACCAGCGCAGGCTGGTCTGTCCAGCGGAGGCGATGGCCATGGAGCACACGTCCAGTGGACTCGAGCAGGAGCAGGAGCAGGAGCAGGAGCAGGACGAGAAGCAGGAACCGCTCGGCGCCGGTGCCACCGCGTTGAGTTCGGTGCTCGCGGTGCTGGTCGGCCTGGTTGTCGGCGTGATCACCACCTTCACCCACCACCAGTTCCTGCCGTGGGGCTTGCTCGGCGGTCTGCTCGTCGTCGTGGCGCTGGTCACGGGCTTTCGTCTGGTGTTCGAGAGTCGGGTGGTGGCCGCGGCCGCCGCTCTGGGCGTCGCCGTCGCCAGTGGCATCTTGGCTCTCCCCGGAGCAGGCGGGACCGTGCTCACGGTCACCGATCTGCCGGGCTGGATCTGGGCGATCGGGCCGACGCTGCTGTCGATCATCGCGATCGCCGTGCCGCGCCCGCGTCGTCGAGTCGCCCCGCCGGCGAGAGCGGCCGTCGACGCCGAGTGACGGTCGGGGCTCCGCCTAAGATGGGGGGTGTGACCTACGTGATCGCCCTTCCGTGCGTCGATGTCAAAGACCGTGCCTGCATCGATGAGTGCCCCGTCGACTGCATTTACGAGGGTGATCGGATGCTCTACATCCACCCCGACGAATGCGTCGACTGCGGTGCCTGCGAGCCGGTCTGCCCCGTCGAGGCGATCTACTACGAGGATGATCTGCCCGACAAGTGGTCCGACTACTACAAGGCCAACGTCGAGTTCTTCGCTGAGGTCGGATCGCCAGGCGGCGCCGCCAAGGTTGGTGTGATCCCGGGTGACCACCCGGTTGTCTCTGTTCTTCCGCCCCAAAACTGAGGCATCTCGTGGCTCTCGAGTTGCCCGACTTCCCGTGGGATGCGCTCGTTCCCTCCGGTGACATCGCCCGTCGGCATCCCGATGGGATCGTGGATCTCTCGGTCGGGTCTCCCGTGGATCCGACTCCCGAGTTGGTGCGCGAGGCGCTCGCCGCCGCTACCGATGCGCACTCCTACCCGGCGACGGCCGGCTCACCCGCCCTGCGAGAGGCGATCACCGAGTGGTATCTGCGCCGTCGCGGCGTCAGCCTCGGGGTCGCCAATGTGCTGCCGACCATCGGCTCCAAAGAGCTGGTGGCGTGGATGCCGGTGCTTCTCGGCCTCGGAGCGGGCGACGTCGTCGTGCACCCGACGGTGGCCTACCCCACCTACGCGGTGGGAGCTGCCATCGCCGGGGCGACTCCGCTCGCCTCGGACGATCCCGCCGAGTGGCCCGCCGCCACCAAACTGATCTGGCTCAACAGCCCGGGCAACCCGGACGGACACGTGGATTCGGTCGAGGTGCTGGCCGCCGCCGTCGCGCGGGCTCGGGAGCTCGGCGCCGTGATCGTGAACGACGAGTGTTACGCCGAGCTGAACTGGACACCCGGTGAGGATGGTCTCATCGAGACGGCACCCAGCATCCTGGATCCGCGGGTCATCGGCGACAGCCGTCGACTCGTGCTCTCGGTGTACTCGCTGAGCAAGCAGTCGAATCTTGCCGGCTACCGGGCCGGTTTCGTGGCGGGATGCTCTGAGCTGATCGCCGAGCTGCTCACGGCGCGAAAACACGCGGGGTTGATGCCGCCAGCACCCGTGCAGCACGCCATGATCGCCGCCCTCGGCGACGACGCGCATGTTGCCGTGCAGCGTGAGCGGTATCGAGCACGGCGCGAGATGCTGCTCTCTGCCCTCGAGGGAGCGGGTTTCCGAATCGACGAAAGCGGGGCCGGCCTGTATCTCTGGGCCACCCGAGATGAAGACGCCTGGCAGACCGTCGCGGCGTTGGCCGAGCTGGGCATCTTGGTGGCTCCCGGCAGCTTCTACGGGGACGCCGGAGCCCGGCACGTGCGGTTCGCCCTGACGGCGACCGACGAGCGGATCGCCGCAGCGGCCCAGCGGTTGGCGCATCTCTCCAAGGCCTGAGCGTCACCTTTGGCCATTGTGACAGTGGTGTGGCGCACCGAATAGGCTGTAGCCGTGAACGATTCCGCCGGCGATCCCGACAAGGTCACGTTCTCCCACAAGGGGACGACGGCCGAGTTCTCTGTTCTTCCCGCAAGCGACGGCAAGGACGCGGTCGACTTTTCCAGTTTCACGAAGCAGACGGGGCTGACGACGCTCGATCAGGGCTTCGTGAATACCTCATCGACGCGCAGTTCGATCACCTATATCGACGGCGATGCCGGCATCCTGCGCTACCGCGGCTATCCGATCGAAGACCTGGCGCGCAACTCGACCTACCTTGAGGTCGCCTGGCTGCTCATCTATGGCGAGCTGCCGACGGCGAGCGAACTGGTGGTGTTCGAGGAGAAGATCCGTCGGCACACCCTTCTTCACGAAGACCTGAAGCGCTTCTTTTCCGCCCTTCCCCACACCGCCCACCCGATGTCGGTGCTCTCCTCGGCCGTGTCCGCGCTGTCGACCTACTACGAGGACGACCTCGACCCGCAGAATCCCGACATGGTCGAGATGTCGACGATCCGGCTGCTCGCCAAGCTGCCGGTCATCGCGGCATATGCGCACAAGAAGGCGATCGGCCAGGCGTTCCTCTATCCCGACAACTCACTCAGCTTCGTCGAGAACTTCCTCAAGCTGAACTTCGGCAACCTCGCCGAGATCTACGACGTGAACCCGGTGCTGGTCAAGGCGCTCGACCGGCTTCTGATCCTGCACGAAGATCACGAGCAGAACGCGTCCACCTCCACGGTTCGACTGGTCGGGTCGACGCAGGCGCACATGTTCGCCTCGATCTCAGCCGGCATCCAGGCGCTCTCGGGGCCGCTGCACGGGGGAGCCAATGAAGCCGTTCTGCAGATGCTCGGCGAGATCCGCGACTCGGGCGAGAGCGTCGGCCGTTTCATCGAACGGGTGAAGAACAAGGAGCAGGGCGTGAAGCTGATGGGCTTCGGGCACCGCGTCTACAAGAACTTCGACCCGCGCGCGCTCCTGGTCAAGGAGAGCGCCGACGAGGTGCTCATGGATCTCGGCATCAAGGACCCGCTGCTCGACATCGCCAAGGAACTGGAAGAGACGGCGCTGGCAGACGACTATTTCGTCGAGCGCAAGCTGTACCCGAACGTCGACTTCTACACGGGCGTCATCTACAAGGCCATGGGCTTTCCCCCGCGCATGTTCACCGTTCTCTTCGCGATCGGACGTCTGCCCGGGTGGATCGCCCAGTGGCGCGAGGCGAATGACGACCCGGCGACCAAGATCGGTCGCCCGCAGCAGCTCTATGTCGGGCCGCCCGAACGCCGCTGGCCTCAGGGTCGCTGAGCGTTCCCGTGATGCGATGCCGGTGACGTCGTGCCCGTGAAGTGGCCGCGACGTCGGCGGCGGGTCGACGTCGGAACGTACGTCGCGCCCGATCCGGTCGCACCTCCGTCGATCGACGACCAGATCGAGGACGGCGTGCTTGTTGCTTTCTCGGCGGCTCGGCTCGCCGTGACGAACTCGCTGATCCTGCGCTCGCTGCGTGACGGACACGCGTACGACGATCGGCGGGTGCGGCTTCTCGTCACCGCCGAGTTGCTGTCCCTCGCGCTCGAGAAGGAGCGTGACGCCGAGCGGGTGCGCGCGATGCGCACCGACACGCTCCAGCGCACGGGTCGTGCGGCTGGCCCCGCCGACTATCGCGCGCGCGACGCGGTGGTGCTCGAGCGCCGAGCAACGGTGTCGGAGGGCTTGGCGGCTCGACTGGCCGTGCTGGCCACCGATCCGCAGACGATCGGCGAGCTGGCCGAGCGAGCGCACCGCTCCTTCCTCGACGAGTTCGAGGTGTCGGTGGCTCGCGGCGCGAGCGCCTTCGACGAGCCGGATCTCGACCGGCCGATGGGGGTCAAGGATCGCGCGACCGAACTGAAGGGCTTGGCCGCCGATCTGGAGGAACTCGCTCGGCGTCGCCGCGCGTAGTCGATCCGCCGTTCAGGCGTGCAGTTGGGCGTTCAACTCGACCGTTTTGCCCGCGCGCGGGAGCGCCTCGACTCCGCCGCTGAGCGAGTTGCGCCGGAACAGCAGGCCGGCCACGCCACTCAAATCGACAGCTTTCACGATGCGGGGGGCGGCATCCGGAAGGAGAAGAGTGATCTTGGTCCCCGCGGTCACGTAGAGGCCGGCCTCGACCACGGAATCATCGCCAATCGAGATCCCGATGCCCGAGTTCGCTCCCAGAAGTGCACGCTCACCGATCACCACGCGCTGAGTGCCCCCGCCCGAGAGCGTGCCCATGATGGATGCGCCACCCCCGACATCGGACCCGTCGCCGACCACGACGCCCTGTGAGATGCGCCCCTCCACCATCGAGGTGCCCAGCGTCCCGGCGTTGAAGTTGACGAAGCCCTCGTGCATCACCGTCGTGCCGGGTGCCAGATGCGCGCCGAGGCGCACCCGAGACGCGTCGGCGATGCGCACGCGATCCGGCACGACGTAGTCGAGCAGTCGCGGGAACTTGTCGATGCCGAGCATCGAGATTCCGGCGCGCTGCAGGGTGGGACGGAGTCGGGCGAACGTCTCCGGCAGCATCGGGCCCGCCGTCGTCCACGCGACGATCGGCAGGTGGGCGAAGATTCCGTCGAGGTTGATCGTGTTGGGGGCCATCAGCAGGTGGCTCAGCAGGTGCAGGCGCAGGTACGCGTCCGGGGTCGAGGCGGGGGCGGCATCCGTGTCGATGGCGACCGTCACCGCGGCGATGGTGACGTCCCGGCGATCGTCGTGGCGTGCCTGCGCCTGGAGCTCGCTCGGCGGCGCGTGGTGCGGCTCGCCCTCGTGGGGCGGTGGTGCGAGTGTCGGGGACGGGAACCAGGTGTCGAGCACGATGGTGTCGCCTGTTGGCGAGATGGCTGTTGTGGTGAGCCCGTGGCCCCAGGCGGCGGTCATGTTCCCAGGGTATCCGTGGCGGAGACCGTAGGCTGTCACGGTGCCCGACCTCGATCTGAGCGCCCCCGTCTCCGAGGTGACGCGTGCCCTGATCGACATCGAATCGGTCTCCGGCGGCGAGGCGACCATTGCGGATGCCATCGAGGCCGCGCTGAGCCCTCTGCGCCATCTGGAACTGCTGCGCGATGGGGATGCGATCGTTGCCCGCACCCGTCTCGGACGCGCGAGCCGAGTCATCATCGCCGGCCACATCGACACCGTGCCGATCAACGGGAATGTGCCGGCGCGGCTCGATTCCGGCAGCATGATCGGGCGCGGCGCTGTCGACATGAAGGCGGGCTGCGCCGCCATGCTGACGCTCGCGGCGGCGGTCAGCGATCCGATCGTCGATGTCACCTGGGTCTTCTACGACCACGAGGAGGTCGACTCGAGCCTGAACGGCCTCGGTCGGCTGGCCCGAACCCATCCCGAGCTGCTCGAAGCGGATTTCGCGATCCTGGGGGAACCATCGGACGGGGAGGTCGAAGGCGGCTGCAACGGGACCTTGCGCGCCGAAATCCGCACGCGGGGTCGGCGTGCGCATTCTGCACGCGCCTGGATGGGCGAGAATGCGATCCACGCTTTGGCGCCGGTTCTCGGCATCCTGTCGGCGTACCGCGCGGAATCGATCGAGGTCGATGGCCTGGTCTACCGCGAGGGGCTCAACGCGGTCGCGATCACGGGCGGCGTCGCGGGCAATGTGATCCCCGACGAAGCGGTTCTCACGCTCAACTATCGCTTCGCGCCCAGCCGCGATGTCGCCGAGGCCACGGCCGTCGTGACCGAGCTGTTCGCGGATTTCGAGGTGACCGTCGTCGATCGTGCCGACGGTGCACGTCCGGGTCTCGATCATCCGCTCGTGCAGGCCTTCCTGGCCGCCATCGGCGCCGACGCGAAGCCCAAGTACGGCTGGACGGATGTGGCACGCTTCTCGGCCCTCGGCATCCCGGCGGTGAACTTCGGTCCCGGTGACCCGATGCTGGCTCACGCCGACGATGAGCGGATCGCGGTGGCCGAGATCGACAGGTACGAGCGCCGGCTGCGGACATGGTTGACCGGCTCGTAACGGATGCCGACCGGGGCCAGGGGCCCGCGTCGGCGCCGATGGTGGCGAACCGTCGGAAGCGCCTGCTGTGGTGGACCGTGCGGTACCGCCTGACGCCGTGGTGGGCGAAGGTTGTGCTCGTCTTCATCGCGTCGCGGGTCGTGACCACCCTGATCATGCTGGGCTTCGCCAACATCCAGGCAGCGAACCCCTGGACGGGCCCGAAGCCCGATCTCTTCGCGTTCTCCTCGATCTGGGACTCCTACTGGTACTACATCGTCGCCGTCTCGGGCTACCCGGCCCACCTGCCCATGATCGGCCCGCACGTCGGCCAGAGTGCGTGGGCGTTCCTACCCGGGTTCCCGCTGGTGCTGCGCGGCTTCATCTCGATCGGGTTCCCTGCTGATATCGCGGGCGTTTACATCTCGCTGCTGTTCTCGATCGGCGCGGCCCTCCTGTTCTACCGGCTCATGGCGCGCGTTCTCCCCGCGGGCACCGCGCTGTTCGCGGTCGTCTTGTTCTGCGTCGGGCCGACGTCGCCGATCCTGCAGGTCGGCTACGCGGAGTCGATGCAACTGTTCTTTCTGTTCTGGGCGCTGCTCCTGTTCCAGAGCCGTCGCTACTACCTGATGATCCCGGTGATCGCGGCGGCCGCCCTGACGCGTCCGAGCGGGCTCGCGTTCGCGGTGATGCTGCTGATCCATCTGCTGTACCGGATCGTGGCGCGGCGGCGCGATCCGTTCCCGTGGTCGCAGCGGATCGCGGTGGTGGTCACCGGCCTCGTCAGCGCGTTTCTCGGCGTGCTGTGGTCGATCGTTGCCTGGATCGGCACCGGCTCGCCCACCGCGTACACCGATACCGAGCTGGCGTGGCGGGCCGACTACATCGGCTATCAGCAGCTCGTTCCGTTCCAACCATGGTTCCTCGGAGCGAAGTGGTGGCTAGGGTGGCTTGCGGTACCGAGTGAGGTGGCCGCCGTGCTGGGACCGGTCGTCGTTGTCGCACTCGTCGGACTCTTTGTCGGGATTCTGTTCCTGCCCTCGATACGTCGCCTTGGGCTGGAACTGCGGGTCTGGATGGCGGGGTACGGCGTCTACCTCCTCGCGGTCTTCTTCCCGCAGTCCAGCACTTTCCGGCTCCTCATGCCGCTGGCACCGGCGCTGGGTGGGCTCGCCCAGGTGCGACCACTCGGCGGGAAACTGGCTCTGGTCGCCGCCGGCATCGTCGGCCAGATCGCATGGATGTGGATCGCCTGGTGGGTGAACGGCTCCGACTGGAGTCCGCCGTGATCCTCGAGCGCGGTGTCGACGTCGCCTGGTTCGACGAGTCTCCCTCGATACGGGATAATAGGAGACGTATCCATCGAAAGGGGACACCACATGGCAGCCATGAAGCCGAGGACCGGTGACGGACCGATGGAGGCTGTTAAAGAAGGTCGCCTGATTATCGTGCGGGTTCCGCTCGAGGGTGGCGGTCGCCTCGTGGTGTCGGTCAACGATGCCGAAGCCAAAGAGCTGCACGACGCGCTGGCCGGAGTCGTCAGCGTCGCCTGATCTTCGGATCAGTCCGCTGTTTTGACGAGTTGCAGCAGGCCGTCCCCTGCTGTACTCAGTGCTGACACGACCGCCGATGACTCGGCGATCGTCGCCAGCAGGGTGCGGAAATCGCTCGCCGTGGCATCACGGCGTGTCGGGTCGGCGACGCGGCCGCGCCACAGCGCGTGCGGCACCAGCACCAGTCCGCCCTGGCGCACGATCCGAAGGGCGTGCTCGACGTAGTCGAGTAGTGAGCCCTCGTCCCCGTCGACGAGAACCAGGTCGTATGCGCCGTCGTTCATGCGCGGGAGCACCTCTGATGCCCGTCCGGTGATGAGCCGGATGCGGTTGGCAGGCACTCCACCGGCGGCGAACGCGCTGCGAGCGTGCTGCTGGTGATCCAACTCGATGTCGATGGAGGTGAGGACGGCCTCGGGGGCGCCGGCCAGCAGCCAGAGGCCGCTGACACCCGTTCCGGTGCCGATCTCGAGAATCGAGTGCGTCGAGCTCGCGGCGGACAACACCGCGAGCTGCGCACCGACCGCGGGGGAGACCGGGTCGATTCCGAGTTCCACGGCGTGTTGACGCGCGATCCCGAGCGCTGCGGACTCGACAACGAAGTCTTCTCCGTACTTCCAGTTCAGTTCCTTGTCGGCCACCACACACTCCTTGGCGCCAGACTACGGTGCCGTCGGGAAATGGGAGTTATCCTGGGCGAGTGTCCTTCGGGTTGACCTTCGACAAGCTCATCATCATCGCGGTGATCGCCGTCTTCTTGGTGGGTCCTGAACGCCTGCCCGGCTACGCGGCGACGCTCGCCCGGATGGTCAAGTCGCTGCGTTCCTTGGCGGAGGGCGCCAAGGATCGCATGCGAGAAGAAATGGGCCCCGAGTTCGACGAGGTCGACTGGACGAAGCTCGACCCACGCCAATACGACCCGCGCCGCATCATCCGCGACGCGCTCCTTGATGACTCGGCCAGCGCCTCCGCGGCGGCCAGTACGGTCGTCGACGAGGAGAAGCCCGCCGATGCGGGGTCTCCCCCTGAGGCAGAGTCGCCCGCGGAGCCGGGGCCTCCCGCTGAGGCACAGTCGCCCGCTGAGCCGGTCTCAACCCGATATGTCGAGTCCGCGTACGAGACGCGGCAGCGTACGCTCGGCAAAGCCCGCCCGGCGCCATACGACACCGAGTCCACGTAGTCGCTGACCGGGCTTCTCGACATCCGATCTCGACTTCCCGCAGTCGCCGCGGACTCGAGCAGTGCGTCGCGGCTACGCGACCAGCGAGGGGTCGTGGGCGGCGAGGAACTCCGCTGCCTCGCTGCGCAGGGCCTCGATCACGAGTCGCACCGATGGCCGCACCCCCCGATCCGGACGCATCAGCGCCCAGATCACGCGTTCCGAGCGCACCCCGACGAGCGGTCGGGTGACGAGACCGTTCTCGCGATCACGGGTCGTGAAGCGCGGAAGAATCGCGATTCCGTGCCCGCCGGCGACCAGCACCTCCACGATGCTGTTGTCAATCAGACGCTGCACGCGATGAGCTTCGTGGCCCGTGATCGCTTCGATGCGTTGCAGGATGCGGTCGAAGGGGAAGTCGTGGGGGTTGCCGATCCAGTTTTCGTCGACCACGTCAGCCGGGGTGAGCTCGGACTTCTCGGCCAGCGGATGTCCATCGGGCAACGCGATATCGAGAGGCTCGCGCATCAGTTCCACGGTCACCAGATGGCGTTCCCGCCAGCTGGGCAGGACGCCGGGAGCGTCCGCGATCACGATGTCGTGATCCATCGTGAGGTCCGCGAAGTCGGGCAGCAGGGGATCCTGGTCGGTGCACGCCACCCTCAGTCCGGCCACGCCGGCGACGCGGCTGAGGAAGCCCGGCAACAGCATCTCTCCGCCGGTGGGGAAGAAGGTGACCGAGACTTCACCGCGCGGCTGTTCGATGAACTCCGCCCAGGCCGCCTCGGCTTTCTCGAGAGCAACCGCGACGTCGGTGGCTGTCTCGGCGAGAACGTGCCCGGCGGTCGTCAGGACGAGGCCGCGGCCGGCGCGCTCCGTGAGCGGCACGCCAGCCTCTCGCTCGAGCGTCTTCAGCTGCTGAGAGACGGCCGACGGGGTCAGGTGCAGCGCGTCGGCGACGGCTGTCACGCTGCCGCGCTCCGAGAGTTCTCGCAAGAGCTCGAGTCGGCGGACATCCATGACTTTATTGTAGTCAAACTACAATGACATTGCAGAACGTTTAGATTGTGCTAAACGATGCGTGCGACTGTACTAGGGACATGACCTTCTTCATCCTGCTCGCCGTCGGAGCGTCCGCGGCCATCGCCGGAACCGGTGTCCTCGCCTCGCGCGACGGTTACCGCCGCGTTCCCACCCGTCGCGCCTAGAGCGCTCTGCCACCGGCACAGCGCCTCGGCCCTTTCGGGCTCACCGACCCGCGTAGATCCGATCCGGATCTCGCGGGTCGATCCATATCGGGATCTCGTGGCCAGGTTTCCAGCTGCGCGCGGTGGCCGGGCCGAAGAGGTGCTCATAGCGCAGCGTGCGCGGAGACTCGTCGACCAGGGGATCCTCGATCTCGAGTTCGACGATGATGATCTGGGCCCCATTGAACCGGCGGTCGCTGGTCTCACGCGTGAGCACGACGGCCCTCAGCGGGCGACCCTTCTTCACGAGCCGGGCGGCCTGTTTCACGCGCGCCAGGTATTCACGCTTCTCCGCCGTGGAGCCGGCTCCTTCGGCGCTCGGACGCGGCGCTGGGGACGCGATGTTGATGCCCACCGTGACCCGCCGCTCCATTCCTTGAGACTACCGGGGGGTACGGAAAGGCAGTGAGCGTCCTGCCAACCCCCGTTCGCGTGTCGCGAGGAGCTCGGCGAGTGCGACGATCGCCGCGGCGGCGGGATCGGTGGGCGCGCTCAGCACGAGGGGTGCACCTCGATCGCCGCCCTCGCGGAGGGCCATGCTGAGCGGGATGCTGGCCAGCACGGGAACCTCGAGTCGCTCAGCGAGCTCCTCGCCGCCCCCACGGCCGAAGAGCTCGAGCACCGACCCATCGGGCTGGGGGAGTCCCGCCATGTTCTCGACGACCCCGATCACCTTCTGCCCGAGTTGTCTGGCAACGATGCCGCTCCGCTCCGCCACCTCCGCCGCCGCCGGCTGCGGGGTCGTGACCACCACCACCTCCGCGTGCGGCAGCAGCTGCCCGAGCGAGATGGCGACGTCCCCGGTGCCGGGTGGCAGGTCGAGCAGCAGAATGTCGAGGTCGCCGAAGAAGACGTCGCTCAGGAACTGCTGGATGGTGCGGTGCAACAGCGGACCGCGCCAACTCACCGCGGCCTGGCCGTCGACGAACATCCCGATCGAAATCACCTTCACGCCGTCGGCGAGCGGTGGCAGGATCATGTCGCCCAACCGGGTCGGCTTGACGCCCGCGATCCCGAGGATCCCGGGGATCGAGAAGCCGAAAACGTCGGCATCCACCAGTCCCACGCGGAGTCCGCGCGCCGCCAGCGCGACCGCCAGGTTCGCCGTCACCGTCGACTTGCCGACGCCGCCCTTGCCGCTCGAGATCGCGAAGATCTTGGTCAGTGAGTCGGGGCCGAACTGCTGAGCGCGAGTGCCGCGCAACCGCGTGGTGAGCGCCTCCCGTTCGGCGACGGTCATGACCCCGAGTGCGAGGTCGACCCGTTCAACGCCGTCGACCGCGGACGCCGCAGCCCGCACCTCCGCCTCGATGCGGTCGGCGGCCGGGCATCCGACGATCGTCAGACGCAGATCGATCGCCGCCACGCCATTCACGACCGTTGCCGAGCGCACCATGTCGAGCTCGGTGATCGGGCGTCGGATCTCCGGATCCTGCACCCGGTCGAGCGCGGCGAGCAGTGCCTCGTCGGCCGACATCGAGCTCACTTGGCGAGCTTCGCCGCTTTGGGCTTCTCAACCCTGTCCGGCTTGTCGCCGTCCAGCTCCTCGAGCAGAGCGCGCAGTTCGGCGCGGATGAAGTCCTTCGTCGCGACATCCTTCATCGCCAGACGCAGCGACACCACCTCGCGGGCGAGGTATTCGGTGTCGGCCAGGTTGCGCTCGGCCCGCTGTCGATCCTGCTCGATCTGCACGCGGTCGCGGTCGTCCTGTCGGTTCTGGGCCAGCAGGATCAGCGGGGCGGCGTACGAGGCCTGCAGCGACAGGATGAGCGTCAGCAGGGTGAAGTTCGTCTGCCGCGGGTCGAACTGCAGACCGAGTGGCACGATCGAGTTCCAGACGAGCCAGATGATCACGATC
The DNA here is from genome assembly GCA_019351995.1 of Acidobacteriota bacterium. Classification (GTDB taxonomy): domain Bacteria; phylum Actinomycetota; class Actinomycetes; order Actinomycetales; family Microbacteriaceae; genus Lysinimonas. The sequence continues at coordinate 32,458 of JABBOD010000015.1, read as the reverse complement.
ACCGTCAGGCCGAACAGGAACCAGGTGGTGCCCATCGCACGCGCGAACGACTCCGAGAAGCGACCGAAGCGATCGCCGGAGTTCCCGCCGCCGGTGAAGCGCCACGAGAAGTTCGACCGCATGCCCTTGGGTCGGTCGAGGCGGGCGTCGCGGCGTTCTGAGCTAGTTGCGCGTGGCATGCGGTGCCCTCCTTCTGGTCGGAATGGCTGCGGTCGAGGTACTTACGGGTTCCGGCTGCGGGTCGTCTCCCGAGGTACTTCGCCAGTCGTCGGGGAGCAGATAGTCGAGGACATCGTCAATGGTCACCACCCCGACGAGTCGGTGGTTCTCATCCACGACCGGCAACTGGACCAGGTTGTAGCTGGCCAGGATGCGCGACACCTCGGCCGCGCTGGTGTGGGCGGTCACGGGCTCGAGGCTGGGGTCGAGCAGGGTGCCGAGCCGCTCGTTGGGCGGGTAGCGCAGCATCCGCTGAAAGTGGACGACGCCGAGGAAACGGCCGGTCGGTGGCTCATACGGCGGCAGCGTGACACAGACCGCGGCGCCGAGGGCGGGGGCGAGCTCGTGGCGGCGAATCAGCGCGAGCCCCTCTGCAACGGTCGCGTCGGCCGAGACGATGATCGGTTCCGTCGTCATCAGACCGCCGGCGGTGTCCGCGCCGTAGGCGAGGAGGAAACGCACGTCTTCGGCCTCCTCGGGCTCCATCAGCTCGAGCAGAGCCTCGCCGCGCTCCTCCGACAGCTGGGCGATGAGGTCGGCCGCGTCATCCGGCTGCATCTGGTCGAGCACGTCGGCCGCGTGATCATCGTCGAGCTGGTTGATCAGGTCGACCTGGTCCTCTTCGCTCATCTCCTCGAGCGCGTCGGCGAGTCGGCTATCCGGCAGCTCTTCGGCGACCTCGAGCCGCCGCTCCTCCGGAAGGTCGAGCAGGGTGGTCGCGAGGTCGGCCGGCAGCAGGTCGGAGTAGGTGGCGATGAGTTGTTCGGCCGACTGCGCCTCCCCCCCGGTGTTCTTCTCACGCACCTGGGTCCACGCCGCGAAGACGGTCGGACCCTTGCCGAACGGGGATGCGCCGGAACGCGGGCGGCGCAGGAAGAGATCCGTGACCCGCCACTCGCCGGGACCGCTCTCCTCGATGGCGACGTCCTCGATGGATGCCTCGCCGGACTTGTCCTTCAGCACCACCTTGCGGCCCAGCAGCTCCGCGATGACGCGGACCTCGCCGCCGCGCTGCTCGAAGCGGCGCAGGTTGATGAGCCCCGTCGTGATGATCTGACCGGCGCCGATGCTCGTGACGCGACCGATGGACAGGAACACGCGGCGCTTGCCGGGGATCTCGACGATCAGTCCGACGACGTTGGGTGCGTCCTGGTTGCGATAGACGACGAGGACGTCGCGGACCTTGCCCACCCTGTCGCCCGCGGGGTCGAAAACGGAGCACCCGGCCAATCGGGCGACGAAGACTCTCGTGGCGCTCACATGTAGACCTTATTCCCTGGCGACTAAACTCCTGCTCGTGACCAACCAGACACCCGCCTCTCGTCTCGCCGCCATGCAGACCGTGCCCAAGGGCGAGGTGCTGGGTACCTACGACACCTACATCGAGGCGCAGAGGATCGTCGACCATCTGGCGAAGGCCGATTTTCCGGTCGCGCAGGTCTCCATTCTCGGCAACGACCTCAAGTCGGTCGAGCGTGTCACCCGCAAGCTCTCGTGGAGTCGCGCCGCCCTCGAAGGAGCCCTGAGCGGTGCGTGGTTCGGGCTTTTTCTGGGGCTGTTGTTCAGCTTCGTCTCGCCGGCGCTGACCACCAACCTGTTCATCGCCGCCGTTCTGATCGGTGCCGCGTTCGGCCTGCTGTTCCGACTCGTCACCTACGCGATCAACCGCCGCAACCGCGACTTCGACTCCACCAAGCAGGTGCTGGCCTCGAACTACCAGATCCTGGTGCCGTCGGAGCTGCTCCCTCGCGCGCAGCAGATCGCCGCGACGCCGCTGCAGCCGTAACTCGCGCGGCAGGATCGTTCACCGGGCAGGCTCGGTCAACGCGCCAGCCAGGCCTCCACGTCATCCGCTGTGCGGGGGATGCCGATCGACAGGTTCTCGGCGCCCGTCTCGGTGACCAGGATGTTGTCTTCGATGCGCACGCCGATGCCGCGGTATTCCTCGGGCACGGTGAGGTCGTCCGGCTGGAAGTACAGACCCGGCTCGATCGTGAACACCATGCCCGGTTCGAGAATGCCGTCGAGATAGAGGTCGCGCCGCGCCTGCGCGCAGTCGTGCACATCGATGCCGAGGTGATGTGAGGTGCCGTGCACCATGTAGCGCCGATGGTACTGGGCTTCCGGGTCGAGGGACTCGGCCGCGCTGACCGGCAGGAACCCCCACTCTGCCGTCTTCTCGGCGATGACGGCCATCGCGGCCGCGTGGATCTCGCGGAAGCGGATGCCGGGCTTCACGATCGCCAGAGCCGCGTCCGCCGCCTCCCGCACCGCCTCGTACACCTGCCGCTGCACCGCGGTGTATGTGCCGTTAATCGGAAGAGTGCGGGTGATGTCCGCCGTGTACAGGCTGTCGAGCTCGACGCCGGCATCGATCAGGATCAGGTCGCCCGGGACGACCGCGCCGTCGTTGGTGGTCCAGTGCAGGATGCAGGCGTGCGGCCCGCTCGCCGCAATCGTGTCGTAGCCGACCGTGTTGCCCTCGGCGCGCGCGCGGCGGTTGAAGGTGCCCTCGACCAGGCGCTCGCCGCGGGGATGCTCGGTGATCGCCCGGCGGTCGGCGATCACGTCGTCGAAGCCCAGCTTGGTCGCGGCGATGGCGAGGCGCATCTGCGCGATCTCCCAGGCGTCCTTCACGAGTCGCAGCTCGCTCAGATCGCGCAGCAGCGCGGTGTCGCCGTCGGTGTCGATCTCGTCAGCGGGATCCTCGGGCAGGCGGGCGTTGAGCAGCCGTCGACCGTCGACCTGGTCGGTCAGCTCGCGGTCGGCCTCGCGGACGATCCGGGTGGTGGGATCCGTCGCCTCCAGCACGCGGTCGAGCTCGCTCACCGGTTTGGTCGCGAGCGCCAAATCGGCAGCGACGTGTGCGAGCGAGGGACGCGGGCCGAGCCAGAACTCGCCGATCGCCGCGTTGGCGTAGAACTCGTCGGAGTCGCGGCCGGCGGAGGGGCGGAAGTACAGCGTGGCGTCATGGCCGTCCGCGCTCGGCTCCATGACCAGAACGCTGCTCGGCACTGCCTCAGCGCCCCAGCCCGTCAGGTGCGTGAATGCGGAGTGCGGACGGTACGGGTAGTCGGTGTCGTTGCTGCGCACCTTGGCCGGTCCTGCCGGGATGATGAGGCGCTCACCGGGATGCATCGCCGAGATGCGCCGACGACGTGCGGCCGCAGACGATGCCACGTCCCGCGGGGACGGCAGCGTCTCCACGCGTTCAGCCCACTGGCCGAAGATGTAGTCCTTGAACGTGCTCGACACCGGGGTCGTCGACCGGTTCTCATCGGTCTTCGGGGTGGGGGCCGTGCCTGACGAAGCGGTCGCGGGGTTTGACGAAGCGGTCGCGGGAGAAGTCGAATCAGCCATGCGTCATTGTCCCATGCGCTGCGGTCAGGAACTCGGCCGCAGCTGCGCGATGACCGGGCGGTGGTCGCTGCCCGCGCCATCCTCCGTGGTGATGACCCGGAATCCGACGAAGGTCCAGCCGTCACTCGCCAGCACGTGATCGATCGGGGTGCCCATCGAGCTGGGGAGCTGGGTCGGCCAGCTGCCGATGGCCGCCGACTTCTGGGCGCGCGCCCCGTCGTGGCACGCGCCCAGATCCCCTTCGCCGTGAGCTGACGGCGCGGTCAGGCCGCTCCAGTGGTCGAGCGTGGAGTTCAGATCACCCGCCAGGATCGTGCCGCCACCGGCCGCTGCCGTGACGCCACAGCGCGCCGCGAGCCAGCCGAGCCCGCTGCGCCAGTTCGTCATCTCGCCCGGCACCGGTGAGATCGGATGCGCCGCGATGATCGTCGGCCCGGTGCCGTCGACGGAAACGGCGATGACGCTCGGCAGCGCCGGGGTGGAGCCGTGGCTGTCGTCACGGCGGTAGACGCCGAGCTTGGTACTGATCAGCAGCGAGGTGGTGTGCGACTTTGCGACCGTGCCGAAGCTGAGCGACAGCAGCTGCATCGGGATGCCCGCCTGATTCATGAGGTCGCGCACCGTCCCCGCGGCCGTTGTCGACGTCTCGGGCAGCGAGACGATGTCCGCTTTCTGCTCGATCGCCAGCCGCGCGATCTCGGCGGCGCCCGGCGCATCGCCGAGCGTGTTCCAGCTCAGCACCGTCAGATCATTCGCGGCTTTGCTCGGGAATCCCGCGGACGCGGTTCCCCGGATCGCGAGGACGGCACCGGTGACCGCGGCGAACATCAGCAACATCAGCGCGAGTGTCGCGGCGAGACGGCGCATCCGCTTCGAGCTCACTGCCAACACGAGGAAGAGGACGACGCCGATCCCGGCCACGAGCGCTGCGAGTGCGCGCAGCGAGACGAGCTGCGCGATGCCGACCACGCGCTCGAGCCCGACAAGCTGGGGCCAGGCGGCAGCGAGCAGGATGGCCGCAACGACGAGGATCGTCGCCGCCGCAAGGAAGCGACGAATCATGGCGCCCGAGCATAACGGGCCGCCCGGGGAGGGGCGCGAGACCTCCGTGGCGTCAGGCCTACGATGAGGGGATGTCCGGCCCGATCGACCTGCACGCGCACAGCAGCGTTTCGGACGGCACCGAGACCCCCGCGGAATTGGTCGGTGCGGCGGTCGTCGCCGGACTCGACGTCATCGCGATCACCGACCACGACTCAACGGCCGGATGGGGGCAGGCGTTCGACGCGGCCCGTGGAACCGGCATCACGGTGCTTCCGGGACTCGAGCTCAGCACGCAGCTGCAGTACGCCAGCGTGCATGTGCTCGGCTACCTCGTCGACCCGGCGAACGCCGCGCTCGTGGCGGCCACGGCCGAGATCCGCGAGGAGCGACTGCATCGCGCGGAACGAATGGTCGAGCGCATCGTGAAGGACTACCCGAAGCTCAGCTGGGACGACGTCATGGCGCAGACCACGCCGGGGGCGACGGTGGGTCGCCCCCATATCGCGGATGCCCTGGTGGCTCGCGGCTACGTGACGGACCGCAGCGCCGCCTTCCAGAGCATCCTGCACTGGCAGGGCGGTTACTACCAGCCGCACGAGGCGCCGGCTCCCGTCGTCGGGGTGCGGCTGATCGCGGAGGCCGGGGGAGTTCCGGTGATCGCGCATCCCGGTGCTCGCGGCCCCGAGCGGTTGCTCGATGACGCCCGGCTGACGCAGTTGGTGGATGCCGGCCTCTTCGGACTCGAGGCGAACCACCGCGACAACATCCAGGGATCGCCGGAGAAATGGGCCAGGACGGCGCGCAGGTTCGGGCTGGTCATCACCGGCTCCAGCGACTACCACGGCGAGGGCAAACCCAATCGGCTCGCCGAGAACACAACCGGCCGCGACGTCTACGAGCAGATCGTGGAACACGGCACGGGTGCGGTGCCCTTCCGCGGCTGAGGCCGCGGAGTTCGGAACTGTCGCGGCTGAGGCCGCGGAGTTCGATACCGTCGCGGCTGAGGACCTGCATCGCCGGGACCAAGGGCTCTAGAGCGATCCCGGCCGCCTTCCTAGCGTGGATGTCATGAGCATCATCGATGTCGACCGGACCATCACCCGCCTGCCCGCCGCCTGGGACGGCTTCGCCGCCGGACCATGGCAGGACGCGATCGATGTGCGCGATTTCATCCAGCGCAACTACACGCCGTACGAGGGCGAGAGCGCCTTTCTCAGCGGACCGACCGAGCGCACCCTGCGGGTCTGGGGCAAGCTCACGGCGATGTTCCCCGAGGAGCGCGAGCGCGGCGTCTACGACATCGACGCCTCGACACCGGCGGGCATCACGGCATTCGGGCCCGGGTACATCGACCGGGACGACGAGTTGATCGTCGGCCTGCAGACGGATGCGCCGCTCAAGCGCGCGATCATGCCGCTCGGCGGCTGGCGGATGGTCGAAACGTCGCTGACGACCTACGGCTACCCCGTTGACCCGACCCTCAAGCGCATCTTCACCGACTACCGCAAGACCCACAACGCCGGTGTCTTCGACGCGTATTCTCCTGCCGTGCGTGCGGGACGCCGATCGCACATCATCACGGGTCTTCCCGATTCCTACGGCCGCGGCCGCATCATCGGCGACTACCGCCGGGTCGCGCTCTACGGAGTCGACGGGCTGATCGAGGCCAAGAAGCTGGACAAGCTCGATTGGGATACCCGCCCGTTCACGGAGAAGGTCGTGCGCGAGCGCGAGGAGCACGCGGAGCAGTTGCGCGCTCTTGCCGAGCTCGCCCAGATGGCGGCCAGCTACGGCTACGACATCTCGGGACCCGCGACAACCGCCCGTGAGGCGATCCAGTGGCTGTATTTCGGCTATCTCGCCGCGGTCAAGGAGCAGAACGGTGCCGCGATGTCTCTCGGCCGGATCTCGACCTTCCTCGACATCTACCTCGAGCGCGACCTCGCGTCCGGCGCGCTCACCGAGCAGCAGGCGCAGGAGCTCATCGACGACTTCGTCATCAAGCTTCGGATCGTGCGCTTCCTGCGGACACCCGAGTACGACGAGCTGTTCTCGGGAGACCCGGTGTGGGTGACCGAGTCGATCGGTGGCATGGGAGAGGACGGTCGCACGCTCGTCACGAAGAACTCCTTCCGCTTCTTGCAGACCCTGCGCGACCTTGGCCCCGCTCCGGAGCCGAACATGACGGTCCTGTGGTCCCGTCGACTGCCGAGCGGCTTCAAGGACTTCTGCGCGGAGATCTCGATCGAGACGTCGGCGGTGCAGTACGAGTCCGACTCGCTGATCTGCACCGCGTGGGGTGACGACGCGGCGATCGCCTGCTGCGTGTCGCCGATGGCGGTCGGCAAGCAGATGCAGTTCTTCGGCGCGCGCGTCAATCTCGCCAAGACCCTGCTGTACGCCGTGAACGGCGGGCGCGACGAGGTCTCGGGCGCTCAGGTCTCGCCGGCGTTCGCGCCGGTTCGGCCGGGTGTTCCCCTCGACTACGACGACGTGCTCCTCCGCCTCGAGAAGACCATGGACTGGTTGGCCGCGACGTATGTCGAAGCACTGAACGTCATCCACTACATGCACGACAAGTACGCGTACGAGCGCATCGAGATGGCGCTGCACGACAAGCAGGTGCTGCGCACCATGGCCTGCGGAATCGCGGGCCTCTCGGTGATCACCGACTCGCTCAGCGCGATCAAGTACGCAACGGTCACCCCGATCTTCGACGAGCGCGGGGTCGTGGTGGACTACGAGACGGTCGGCGAGTTCCCGACGTATGGCAACGACGACGACCGCGCGGACAGCATCGCGGTTGAACTCGTCGATTCGTTCATGGAGAAGATCCGCTCGCATCCGACATACCGCGACTCGGTCCCGACGCAATCGGTGCTGACCATCACCTCCAACGTCGTCTACGGCAAGGCGACCGGCAACACGCCGGACGGGCGTCGGGCGGGGGCGCCGTTCTCGCCGGGAGCGAATCCGATGAACGGGCGCGACACGCACGGGATGCTCGCCAGTGCCCTCTCCGTTGCCAAGATCCCGTACGACCACGCGCAGGATGGGATCTCGCTGACCAACACGATCGTGCCCTCCGGTCTCGGGCACACGCGGGACGAGCAGACACACAACCTCGTCGGTCTGCTCGACGCTTCGGTGGGAACCGACGGCTACCACATGAACGTCAACGTGCTCAATCGCGAGACGCTCGTGGATGCCATGGAGCACCCCGAGAACTACCCGCAGTTGACCATCCGGGTCTCGGGCTACGCCGTGAACTTCGTGCGCCTCACTCGGGAGCAGCAGCTCGATGTGCTGTCGCGCACCTTCCACGACAGGGTCTGACCGGATGCCCACCTCACACGGCATCGCGCTCGAGGTGCCGACGGGGCCTCCGCGGCTGATCGGTGCCGGACTGGCAGGCGTGCACAGTTCGAACGAGTTCAGTCACGATGAGCGCCTCAGCATGATGCGGGCGGGCGAACTCGGCTCGGTGCATTCCTGGGAGCTGGTCACGGCCGTAGACGGCCCCGGAACGCGGATGACCGTCTTCCTGAGCGGGTGCCCGCTGCGCTGCCTGTACTGCCAGAATCCCGACACGCTCCAGATGCGCGACGGTGAACCGGTGACGGCGGATGAGCTGCTGGCCCGCATCGGCCACTATCGGGGGATTTTCGCCACGACCGGCGGAGGGATCACCCTGTCGGGCGGCGAAGTGCTCATGCAGCCGGCGTTCGCGGCGCGCATTCTGCGGGGGGCGAAGGAGCTCGGGGTCCACACGGCGATCGACACCTCCGGTTTCCTCGGCGCCCACCTCGGTGATGCCGCGCTCGCCGACACCGACCTGGTGCTCCTCGACGTGAAGTCGGGTGACGAGGAGATTTATCATCGCCTGACAGGCGGTCGCCTCGAGCCGACACTCGAGTTCGGGCGCCGGCTCGCCGCGGAGGGCCGTGTCGAGGTCTGGATCCGGTACGTGCTTGTTCCGGCTTTGACAGACCGCTGGGACGATGTCGAACGCGTTGCCGACTACGTCGCCTCGCTCAACCAGCTGCGGTCGGGCACCGTCACGCGGGTCGAAGTGCTGCCGTTCCACCAGATGGGGCGCGACAAGTGGCACATGCTCGGCCGGCCATACGAACTCGAAGATACGCCACCGCCGTCGGAGGAACTGACAGAGCGGGTGGTCACGCAGTTCCTCTCGCGCGGACTGCTGACGTTCTAACGAATCCCGTCAGTTCGCCGGCGGCGTCGGGGCGCCGCCCCCGGCGCCCCCGGTGCGACGACGGGTGCGGTGACGACGAGTCGGTGACGTGCCGTCGTGGGCTCCCCCTCCGGCCTCGTGGTGTGCGGGGTTGCCCTCGGTGCGGGGGGCGCCCGCGGCACCGGAACCGCCGCTGCGCTGGCGCGGCGGCCGCGATCCGCCCTCCCGCGATCCGCCGCCGGAACCCGAACGCTCACCGGTCGAGCCCGCAGTGCGAGCACGCGACTCGTGGACGATCGTCGAGGCGCGCAGGCGCCCCTTCGTACCCACCGGGATGTCCAGGTCGGCGAACAGATGCGGCGACGACGAGTAGGTCTCCACCGGCTCCTGCGGTCCGAATTGCAGACCACGGTGGATCAGACCCCACTTGTGCAGGTCGTCCCAGTCCACGAAGGTGACGGCGATGCCGGTCTTGCCCGCGCGACCGGTGCGACCCGCGCGGTGCAGGTAGGTGTCGGGGTCGTCGGGGACGGTGTGATTGATCACGTGGGTGACGTCGTTGACGTCGATGCCGCGGGCCGCGACATCCGTGGCGATCAGGATGTCCTTCTTGCCCGCCTTGAAGGCGGCCATGGCGCGCTCGCGCTGCTCCTGGTTGAGGTCGCCGTGCACGGCGGCGGCGTTGAAGCCGCGGTCGTTGAGCTCTTCGACGAGCTTGGCCGCTGCGCGCTTGGTGCGGGTGAAGATGACGGTCTTGCCGCGACCCTCGGCCTGCAGGATGCGCGCGATCACCTCGTCCTTGTCGAGCGAGTGCGCCCGGTAGATCACGTGCTTGATGTTCGCCTGGGTGAGGCCCTCATCCGGGTCGGTCGCTCGGATGTGGATCGGCTTGTTCATGAAGCGACGCGCGAGTGCGACGACCGGGCCGGGCATCGTCGCCGAGAAGAGCATGGTGTGGCGGGTGGCGTCGGTCTGCGCGAACAGCTTCTCGACGTCGGGCAGGAAGCCCAGGTCGAGCATCTTGTCCGCCTCGTCGAGCACCATGACCTTCACGTTCTTCAACGAGAGCAGGCGTTGACCGGCGAGGTCGAGCAGTCGGCCCGGGGTGCCGACCACGATCTGGGCGCCGGCTTTCAGCTGCTCCACCTGGCCCTCGTATGCCTTGCCGCCGTAAATGGCGACGATCTTCGTCTCGCGGTTGCTTGCCGCGATTTCGAGATCTTCGGCGACCTGCACGCACAGCTCGCGGGTCGGCACGACGACGAGCGCCTGCACGCCGGGCTCCGGGTGGAGGCCGAGCGCTTGGATGAGGGGGAGGCCGAAGCCGAAGGTCTTGCCGGTGCCGGTCTTCGCCTGGCCGATGATGTCTTGCCGCGCGAGGGCGAGGGGGATGGTTTGGCTCTGGATCGGGAAGGGTTCGATGATCCCCTTCGAGGCGAGCGCGTCGACCATGTCCTGGTCGATATTCAGATCGGTGAAAGTCACAAAATGCCTGTCTAAAGTCGAGAAAGGCCAGTCTACCGGGCCGCGGAGCCCCTGACCCGGCAGCAGATAGTCTGAGAAGGTGGTGTCCTTCTTCCGGCGTGGTCGACGCGCGCGCGCGAGCGCTCCGCACATCACACCGCGCTCCGAGGCCATCGCGGTCGCCCGGGTCGAACTCGCGGAGCTCACCCCGCCGACCAAGGTGTACCTGGGCCAGCTCGCCTATCTCGCGCTGATCCTGTTCGAAAACCTCAGCCGCGCCGTCATCCTGGCGCCGACGACCGAGGCGAAGACCACGCTCAGCCGGGCGACCGCGGAGATGCTGCACGCGCACGAAGCGCTTGTCTCCGAGATGCGTGCTGCCGGGATCGATCCCGTCGCGGCGATGGAGCCATTCCGGCTCGAGCTGGACGACTTTCGCCGCCGCACGCAGGGTGCCGATTGGCCGGAGACCCTGGTCACCTGCTACCTGACGGGTGGATTCCTCACCGACTTCTTCACCGGACTCGCCGCCGGCCTTCCCAGCGCCCTGTCGCAGCGGGTCTCGCTTCTGCTCGATATCGACACGGGGCAGCAGGCTCTCGTCGAGCAGCTGCGGTCGTCCATCGAAGCGAGTCCGCGGCTCGCGTCGCGGTTGGCGATGTGGGGACGCCGTCTGGTGGGCGACACGATGCTGGTGGCCCGCTCATCGCTCGCGATCGGTGGCCAACTGCCGGGCGAGGAGCGCATTGAACCGGTGTTCACTGAACTGATCTCGGCCCACACCCGCCGGATGGATGTGCTCGGCTTGACCGCCTAGTTACGCCCGGCCGCCCGACAGAGTGTGCAGCCGCCGCTCGTCGCCGACCTTCCGGGCCCGCACGATCAGCAGCGTTCCGACGGTGGTGATGGCGGAGCCGCCGACCAGTGCGATCACCCAGATCCAGCCGCCGTCGAATCTGAAGCCGAGCCAGACCAGACCGACCCAGATGGCCGCGGTCGCGGCAGCGGCGAGGGCGGGCACGAGGAACAACCCGTAGGAGCCGCGGCCCGGCAGCAGGTAGCGCAGCGCGAGGCCGATGAAGGCCGCGATGACGGTCACGAAGAGGAGTTCCACGCCGTCAGCCTAAATCAGCTGGCGTGTTACGCGAAGAAGCCGACGCGACGCGACTCTTCTCCACCCATCTCGAGATACGAGAAGGAAGCGACAGGCACGATGTAGACCTTGCCTTTGAGGTCGGTCAGCGTGATGAACTTCGACTCGGATTCGAGCGCGGCCGAGACGATCTTCTCGACCTCCGCTGAGGTCTGCGATGACTCGATGTTGAGCTCGCGGGGGCTGTTGGCGATACCGATGCGAATGTCCACACCGGAAGATTACGGGATGCCGCGTCGGCGACCGCGCCGGGTTCACCCACAGCAGAACCGGCGGCGCGGTCGGGCTGTCGGCGCCGGCCGCTACGGTGGGCGCATGAGCGGCATCCGGTTCGAGGGCACCGCGCCGGCGGCCCACCGGCAGGTCCTTTTGGATCCTGGCCAGAAAGCGGTTGTCGATCTCCCCGACGGCGTGTCGGCAGCGGTGCTCGGCGCACCCGGGTCTGGCAAGACGACCACGGTCATCGAACTCGTAGCCGACCGTGTGGATGCCCGCGGGTGGTCGCCCGATTCCTTGCTCGTGCTCGCCTCCTCGCGGGCCGCCGCGACGCGCCTGCGGGACCGACTCGCCCTGCGCATCGGTGTCCCGAGCAATGGGCCGCTCGCCCGCACGGTCTCGTCGTTCGCCTTCGAGCTCGTCGGCGCCGCAGCGCGCGCCGCCGGCACGGAGGCTCCCCGTCTGGTCACCGCGGCGGAGCAGGACGCCGACATCGCCGCGATCCTCGAGGGCCACCTCGAGGGCGGCGGCCCGACCTGGCCCGAGATGCTCGACGCTTCGGTCCGCCGCCTCCGCGGCTTCCGCACCGAGTTGCGCGAGTTGATGGCCCGCGCCACCGAGTACGACGTCTCCCCATCCCGTCTTCGGGAGCTCGGCCGAACGACGGGGCGGGACGCCTGGGTCGCGGCCGCGGACTTCATCCAGGAGTACCTCGACATCGTGGCGTCGAGTCGCACCCACCAACTCGACCCGGCCGAGTTGGCGCGCTTCGCGGTGGTCGCGGTGCGCGACGGGCGCCCTGACGATCGGATCAGCCGGCTTCGACTCGTGGTGGTCGATGACCTGCAGGAGGCCACGGAGTCGACGCTCGCGCTGGTGCGCGCCCTCAGCGCTCGCGGGGTGACGGTCATCGCGTTCGGTGATCCGGACGTCGCCGCCAACGTCTTTCGGGGCGGCGAGCCCGACGCGCTCGGTCGATTGAGCTCGGTGCTCGGCGACCCGGAGGTGCGGCAACTCGTGCTCCCGTCGGTGTATCGACAGTCCGCTCCGCTCCGTGCGCTCACCAGCGCGGTGACGGCTCGGATCGGTACGGCGGCGGCGGGAACGCAGCGTGCCGCCGGCGCGGTGGCCCCGCCCGCCTCGCCGGAGCACCCCGCGCCGCTCGCCCGGATCGAGGCGAGCAGTCCCGCGCGCGAGTGGGCCGCCGTGGCGCGCGTGCTGCGGGAGGAGCATCTGAAGCGCGGAGTGCCGTGGAGCCAGCTCGCGGTCATCGTGCGAAGCGGTGCTCTCGCGCCGGGGGTCAGCCGCGCCCTGGCGCTCGCCGAGGTGCCGACACGCACCGCGAGCGGCGGCGTCGCCCTGCGCGACGAGATGGCGGCCCGCGCGCTGCTCTCCCTGGTCGAGGTCGGGGTCGGCCGTTCCGAGCTGACCGGCGAACTCGCGGCGGAACTGCTGATGTCGCCGTACGGCGGACTCGACGCACTGGGCCTGCGTCGGCTACGCCTGGCGCTGCGGGCGGAGGAACTCGCGGGCGGCGGCGTGCGAGTCAGCGATGTGCTGCTCGTGGAGGCACTCGATGCTCCCGGTCGATTCGCCACGATCGACAGCCGTCCCGCTCGCCAGGCCGAGCGCCTCGCCGAAACGCTGTCAGAGCTGCGCACCAGCACCGGCTCGATCGAGGACCTGCTCTGGCTCGCCTGGGACCGCAGCCGGCTTGCCACGCCCTGGCATGACCAGGCGCTGGGCAGCGGACCGGTCGCCGCCGAAGCGAATCGCAACCTCGATGCGGTGGTCGCCCTGTTCACCGCCGCCAAACGTTTCGCCGAGCGCCGCCCGGACGCCCCGGCCTCCGAGTTCCTGGCCGAGGTGCTGGATGCGGAGGTCCCGGAGGACGTGCTCGCGCCGGGCCGCAGCGACGACGTGGTGCTCGTCACGACGCCGTCTGGCGCCGTCGGGATGGAGTTCCGCACGGTCGTCGTCGCCGCACTGCAGGACGGCGTCTGGCCGAACCTCCGTGCCCGCGGGTCGTTGCTGGAGCCGCAGAACCTGTTGCGCGCGCTGCAGGCGGGCGAGACCGCCACCCTCGATGACCGCAAGCTCGTGCTGGATGACGAGTTGCGGATGTTCGCGCTCGCCGTCTCGAGGGCCAGCGAGCGCGTCGTCCTCGCGGCCGTCGCCAACGACGATGAGCAGAGCAGCATTTTCTTCTCCCTGCTGCCTCCTGGCACTCCGGTGCTCGACTCCGCGTCGAGGCCACCGCTGTCCCTGCGGGGGTTCACCGGCAGCCTGCGGCGCACCCTCGCCGACCCGCGCTCGAAGCGGTCGGATGCCGCCGCCGCAGCCGGCTCGCTCGCCGAACTCGCACGGCTCGGGCTCCCGGGTGCGCATCCCGATGACTGGCACGGTCTGGAACCGATCTCATCGACCGGCCCGCTGTATGAGGGCGACAGCATCCCGGTGTCGCCCTCGCGGATGGAGCGCCTGGAGGAGTCCCCGCTCGACTGGTTTCTCGAGACCATTGCCGGCGGCGACTCGGGGGTGGCGGCCGGGGTCGGCACGATCCTGCATTGGGCGATGGAGACCACCGACGATCCGGTGGTCGAGCGACTGTGGAGCGCCGTCGAGTCGCGCTGGAACGAGCTCGTCTTCGAGTCACCGTGGCTGGCCGAGCGGCAGCGGCAGCTCGCCCGCGGGTTCACCGAGGCGCTGGCCGACTACCTGGCCGACTTCCAGCGCGATGGCAAGACGCTGGTCGCCGCCGAGGGCCGGTTCCGGCTCGAGTACGGCGACGTCGTGGGGGGCGAGTCGCGCGGTGACGGATCCGTGCGGCCCGCGATCGTGGTCAACGGCTCGATCGACCGGATCGAGCGCGACGCCAACGGACGGGTCGTCATCGTCGACCTGAAGACCGGTCGACCGATCACGTCCCCGGCGGAGATTGCCGCGCATCCGCAGCTCGGCTCCTATCAACTCGCTTACGCGGAGGGGAAGTTCGGCGAGCAACTCGAGGGCATCGAGCACCTCCCGGGTGGCGCAAAACTTCTGTTCGTGCGCGAGGGGAAAGACGGCAAGCGCTACCGCGATGCACGCCAGACGACACTGGATGCGGACGGCCTGGAGGCGGTCCGCGAACGCATCCGGCAGGCGGCCGTGCTGATCGCCGCCGCACAGTACGAGGGCAAACTCGAGCTCGATCAGTTCGGCGGCTTCGGCACCACGCCGCGGCTTCGACTGCACAGGGTGCCGGCGGTGTCGAGTGACTGAACTGTCCACCTCGACCACTCTGCCCTCCCGTTACTCAGCGGTCGACATCGCCCGTGCCCTCGGCAAGCCGGAGCCGACGCGGCAACAGCAGGCAGTCATTCAGGCCCCTCTCGCTCCTGCGCTCGTCGTGGCGGGTGCCGGGAGCGGCAAGACGGAGACCATGGCGAACCGGGTGCTGTGGCTGATCGCCAACGGGCATGTGCGGCCGAGCGAGGTGCTCGGGTTGACCTTCACCCGTAAGGCGGCGGGGGAGCTGGCGGTGCGCATCCGTGAGCGGATCGAGCAGCTGGCGACGGCCGGGTTGACGCCCGACGACCATGACCCCTTCCAGGCGCCAGCGGTGTCGACATACAACTCTTTCGCCAACACGATCTTCCGTGACAACGCCATCCTCGTCGGCCGAGAGGGCGACGGTGCGGTGCTCGGCGAGGCCGGGGCGTGGCAGCTTGCGCGCTCGACGGTGACGCGCTCGCGGGATCCGCGCCTTCCCGGGCTCGACAAGAACCTCGACCCCGTGACCAACGCGGTGCTCGGCCTGAGCCGGGCGATCAGCGAGAACATCGTGGATGCGGAGGCGGTGCGGTCCTTCGCGCGACGCTTCGCCGCGGCCGGCGCGCTGCCGCCAGGGGGGCGCGGTGCCTACGCCGATGTCGACCGCATGGTGGCGGCGGTGGGCGCGCTGGAGGTGCTCGTCGACCTGGTCGGTGAGTACGACGCGGCCAAGCTGGCGCGGAGTGCCGTCGAATACTCCGACCAGGTGGCCCTCGCCCTCGCGATCATCGACAAGCAACCGACGGTCGCGACCGAGCTCCGCGAGCGCTACCGGGTCGTGCTTCTCGACGAGTATCAAGACACCTCCGTGGTGCAGACCCGGATGCTCGCGCGGCTCTTCGCGGGGCATCCGGTGATGGCGGTCGGCGATCCCCATCAGTCCATTTACGGATGGCGCGGCGCATCGGCGTCCAACCTCGAGCAGTTTTCCGCCCAGTTCGGCGCCAGCGGCCCCGCGTTCGCCCTGTCGACCAGCTGGCGCAACGGCCATCGCATTCTGGATGCCGCCAACACTCTCGTTGCACCCCTCGCGCTCGTGTCGCGGGTACCGGTGCAAAGCCTCACTCCCTCACCGGTGGCGAGCGATCTGCCCATCGAGGTGCGCTTCGAGGAGCACATCGAGGCGGAGGCCGACTCGGTGGCAGCCTGGTTCGCGGCGCGGCTGAACGGGCCGGACCCGGGCACGGCACCGTCGGCCGCGATGCTGTTCCGTGCGCGCAAGACACAACCCGTTTTCCTGCGGGCACTCCGCGATCACGGGGTGAAATACCACGTGCTCGGGATCGGCGGGCTGCTGGCCGAGCCGGAGATCGCCGACCTGGTGTCGATGCTCTCGGTGCTGAACGATCCGGGTGCCGGACTCGAACTCGTCCGCCTCCTCGCGGGCTCACGCTGGCGGGTGGGCGTTCAGGACCTGCACGCGCTGAGCCGTCTGGCATCCTGGCTCCGAGACCGCGATCACGCCCAGCAGGTGTACGCCGACGCGGTGAAGGAGCGGATGCGCTCGAGCGTCGTCGAGGGGGAGTCCGGGTCGATCGTCGACGCCCTCGACTTTCTGGCGACGGCTCGCGATGGGCACACGGCACTCGCCCATTTCTCGGATCTCGGGCTCGCCCGCCTGCGCGACGCCGGAGTGGTCGTCGCCCGCCTTCGTGCGCGGGCATCCCTGTCGTTGCCCGATCTCGTCTCGCTCGTCGAGCAGGAGTTGCGGCTCGACATCGAGGTCGTCGCCAACGAGGGGCGTCCACTCGGCGGCGCTCCGCTGGAAGCCTTGTTCGATGCGATCGACGGCTATCTCGCCCTCGACGATTCGAGCACCCGGGTCGGGTCGGAGTTGGGCGGATTCCTCGCCTGGCTCCGGGCGGCGGAGGAGAAGGAGGATCTCTCGCCCCGCCCGGAAGACCCGGAGCCCGGCACGGTGCAGATCCTCACGGTGCACGGATCCAAAGGTCTCGAGTGGGACATGGTCGCCGTCCCGAGGTTGGTCGTCGATGAGCTTCCGATGAAGCCGATCGAGGGCACGAATGGCTGGCTCGCCTTCGGTCAGCTGCCGTGGCCGTTTCGCGGCGACGCCGACGATCTGCCGGTGTATGAATGGCAGGGGGCGACCACCCGCAAGGAGCTCCTCGACAACCGAGTCTCATTCAAGGCCGCCGTCGGTCAGCGCGCGCTCGACGAGGAGCGCCGCCTCGCCTACGTCGCGGTCACCCGCGCGCGGCACGAGCTGCTGCTGAGCGGATCGTTCTGGGCGAGCCAGAAGGAGTACCGCGAGCCCAGCCCCTTCCTCCGTGACCTCGCACTGGCCGGGGTGGTCGGTGAGCTCCCCGCGACCCCGGAACACCTCGAGAACCCGCTCGGAGAAAACCTCGAGCGGATCAGGTGGCCGCTGGACCCGCTCGGCACTCGGCGTGCCGCGGTGGAGGCCGCTGCCGCCGCGGTGCGTGCCGCCGACCCGGCGATCGTGGGCCGCTGGGCGGAGGAACTCGAGCTGCTGCTGGCGGAGCGCACCCGCCGGCTGGCGGGTGCAGGAGCGGTTGTGTTGCCGACGCGCGTTCCGGCGTCCCGATTCAAGGATTTCGTGACCGAGCCCGATGCCGTTGCCTCGTCGCTCCTTCGACCGATGCCGGAGCGACCGTTCACGGCGACGCGGCTCGGCACGCTGTTCCACTCCTGGGTGGAGAACCGGTACGGGCTGGGCGCGGGGTCTGACGAACTGGATGCCCGCGCGAGCGAGCTCGACGGAGACGGTGATGGGGTGGAGGCCGCCGACCTCGCGCGGCTGCAGGCGACCTTCGAGGCGTCGGAGTGGGCGACGCGACGGCCGGTCGAGGTGGAGCGCGAGATCCACCTGCCGTTCGACGGCCGCATCGTGATCTGCAAGATCGACGCGATCTACCCGCTCGGTCCTGGCGCCGACGGCGAGCCGCGCTTCGAAGTGGTGGACTGGAAGACCGGCAGAGCTCCTCGGGATGCCGACGATCTGGAACGCAAACAACTGCAGCTCGCGCTCTATCGGCTCGCATACTCGCGTTGGGCGGGTATCGACCCGAGCCGCATCAGCGCCGCGTTCTATTTCGTGGCGGACGACGCGGTGATCCGGCCAGATCACATCGACGATGAGGCCGAACTGCTCGCCCGTTGGCGCGCGGCGTTCACACCGCTCGCGTCGTAACGCCTGCCGCGGTGGCTACGCGGACGAAATCGAGCTTCTCCGCCTCGGTCGACCCGGCGGTGACCGTGTAGGCGACGATCCTGAGGTCGGCACCGGCGACGCTGAACACATCGCAGTCGAGCTCGAGCTCGCCGACGAGCGGATGCGCGATGGTCTTACGCTCCGACTGGTGCTCTCCGACCACGCCGGTGGACCACAGGCCGGCGAACTCGGGGCTGCGGGCCAGCAGCTGCTCGACCAGCGACGTCACGCGGCGGTCATCCGGGTATCTTCCGTGCACGCGACGCAGATCAGCGACGAGAGAACGCCGGAAGTGCTCACCGCCGTCCGCGTGACGCACGCGCGAGCCCATCCTGTCCTCACGTGAGGCCAGGCCGAAGGACACGGCGGCGATATTGCGCTCGAGCTCGCCGAGCCGTCCACCCGGTTCGCCGAGCAGCGCCGCCCACAGCGGACTCCAGGTGATGAGATCCCAGGATGCCGTGAATACCGCGACCGGTATTTCCCCGAGTCGCGCGACGAGCCTCTGCACGCTCGGCGGAATGTGCGAGGAGACGTCGCGATCGGAGGGCGGCAGCAGTCCCGCGAGCCGGAACAGGTGGTCGCGCTCGGCGTGATCGAGTTGCAGTGCCCGGGCGAGTGCGGTGGCCACCTGGTCGGAGGGATTGCGGGCGCGACCCTGCTCGAGCCGAACGACGTAGTCGACCGAGAGTCCGGCGAGAGCGGCGAGCTCCTCGCGGCGCAGTCCGACCGTTCGGCGGACGCCGCTGGCAGGCAGGCCGACATCGACGGGGGAGCGCCGCTGGCGCCAGGCCTTCAGCAGGGGGCCGAGGTCGCCGCGGGTGTCATCCATCGATCCATTCTTGTCGTGACTGCCGTCGCGTGCCTGGTACTGCCCGTCCATACGCTGAGCCGGGCCACGCACTCGACTGTCGGTTTCCGCAGACTCGAACCATGACAACGACACTCATCACCGGAGGCAACAAGAGCCTCGGATACGAAACCGCCCGCCGCCTGATCGCCGAGGGGCACACGGTCTGGATCGGAGCCCGTGACGCGAGCCGCGGGCGCGCTGCCGCCGAGCAGCTGGGTGCCCGCTTCGTGCAGCTCGACGTGACCGACGACGAGTCGGTCGACGCGGCGGCGGCCGCAGTCGAAGCCGGCGGGGGGCTCGACGTCCTGATCAACAACGCGGGCATCATCGGTCCCCGGGTCGACCCGTCCAACGTCACCGCCGCCGACATCCTGGCCACCTACGACACGAACGTGTTCGGCATCGTGAGGATGACGCACGCATTCCTCCCCGTTCTGCAGAAGTCGTCTGCACCGGCGATCATCAATGTCACCAGCGGGCTCGGCTCCTTCCACGCGGTGCACGACGCCTCGAATGTCGCGTCAACGATCGTGACTCCGCTGTACAGCTCGTCGAAGTCGGCCGTGACGATGCTGACCGTGCAGTATGCGAAGGCCTTCCCGGGCATTCGGATCAACGCGGCGGACCCCGGCTACACCGCGACCGATTTCAACGCGCACTCGGGCACCCAGACGGTGACCGAGGGAACGGATGCGGTGGTCGCGCTCGCGCTGCAGGGCTCAGGCGGGCAGACCGGCACCTTCACGGACCGAAACGGCATCGCGCCCTTCTAGGCGGCGGACGCCCCCAGCGACGAGCGCGCCACGATCGCCGAGATCAGCGCATCCACCGGCTCACGTGCGGCGAGCGGATTGCTCAGCAGCGCGAAGTCGATCTCGCCGAGCATCGGCAGTCCAAAGGTGCTGGTGACCGGCACGAGGTCGCCGGGGATGAGATTCTGCGGGAAGACCGCCACCCCGATCCCGGCTCGCAGCGCCGCGAGCACCCCGTTGATCTCGCGCACGTTGCAGGTGATGCGCCAGGTGCGGCCGGCATCTTCGAGCGACTGGATGGCGGCGCTCCGCGACAGGGAGGGTGCCTGATAGACGATGAGCGGCACCGGTTGAGCGTCGTCGAGCTGGAGCGACTTGTGCGCGACCCAGACGAGTCGTTCCCGACGCACGACGCGGCCGTCCGGCTGGTCCGGCTCCTGCTTCACGAACACCAGGTCGAGCTGTCCGGCTTTGAGGCGCCGGGTGAGAGCACCGCTTTGGTTGACCGTGAGTTCGAGGTTGATCTGCGGGTAGAGCTGGCGAAAGTCGCGCAGGATCTGGGGCAGCTGCGTGAGGGCCAGGTCGTCCGCCGAGCCGAAGCGGAGCCGACCGCGCATCGCCGATCCGGTGAAGTAGGCGGCTGCCTCGTCGTGGCTGGCCAGGATGCTGCGGGCGAAGCCGAGCATGGCGTCCCCGTTGTCGGTCAGTGAGACGGCCCGGGTGTCCCGCGCGACCAGCTGCCGTCCGGCGGCGAGCTCGAGCTTGCGCACCTGCTGGCTGACGGTCGGCTGGCTGAGGTGCAGCAACTCGGCGGCACGCGTGAAGTTCAGCGTCTCGGCGACGGTGACGAAGGTGCGAAGGAGGACCGGATCGAACACGCCTCGAGCCTACTGATTCGAAAAAGCAATGGGACTTATAGCGATGATTTCATTATCGAATGATCATCCCGCGCGTAGCCTGAATGACCGTGACGAATCTCAGCGGTATCGACCCGGAGGCCGTCACACAACCCATCCCGGTGCTCACCCAGGCGCCGCGCTGGCGCGACACCTTCATCGCGCTGCGCGCCTACAACTATCGCTGGTATGTGATCGGCCAGCTCTTCGCCAACATCGGCGGATGGATGCAGCGGGTCGCCATCGATTGGCTCGTTCTCGAGCTCACGGGCAACGTCGCACTCGTCGGACTCACGGTCACCCTCCAGTTCGCGCCCAGCCTGCTGATCGGCCCATGGGCCGGAGTCATCTCGGATCGCTACAACCGTCACCGCACCCTGATCCTCACCCAGACCACCGGGACGGTCTTCAACGGGCTGCTGGCGGTGTTGGTGCTGACGGGCACCGCGCAGGCCTGGATGGTCTTCCTGGTCGCCACCATCACCGGATGCTCGATGGCAATCGATTCGCCATCGCGCTCGGCGTTCGTCACCGAAATGGTGGGCTCTCACCGGCTGCGTAACGCCATCACCCTGAACGCGACCATCTTCCATCTGGGCGGACTGCTCGGGCCGGCGATCAGCGGTCTGCTCATCGCCGTGGTCGGATCCGGGTGGTCGATCGCGATCAACTCCGGCACCTCGGCGATCGCCGTACTCGCGCTGGCGCTCATGCGCACGCATGAGCTCGGCCGCTCGCCACGCGTGCAGGCGGCAAAAGGCCAGATCCGGGAGGCGTTGAACTACGCGATCCGCAAGCCGACGATCTTCTGGCCGATTGTGCTCATGGTGTTCGTGGCGACCTTCGGCATGAACCTGCCCGTGCTCTTCACGGCGTCGGCGAACTCGACCTACCACACCGGCGCAGGGGGCTATGGCCTCTACAGCTCTCTGGCGGCCGCCGGTGCACTCGCGGGTGCGCTGTTGACCGCGCGACGAAAACGTCTGAGGCTGCGATCCATCGTGATCGCGGTCGTGATCTACGGCGCGGTGACGGCGCTGGCCGGCGTCGCGCCGTTCTATGTCGTCTTCCTCGGCGCGCTGATGGGCATCGGGATCTCCCGAATCGCCTTCGCCACCGCCGCAGAATCGTTGACGCAGCTCTCGACCAATCTCGGCATCCGGGGTCGGATCATGTCGTTCTACATCATGGTCAACGTCGGAGGTCAGGCGGCAGGCGGCTTGATCATCGGGTGGATCGCCCAGAACCTGGGCGCGCAGACCGCGTTCCTCGTCTCGGGTGGCGTCCCCCTGATCGCGGGGCTCGTGGTCGGTGTGCTCCTCGCGCGCCGCCACCAGCTCACACTGCAGGTCAATCTGCGACGGCCGCGGCACTTCGTGCAGATCGTGAAGCGACCGCGGATGGGTTCGGTTCTGTAGCCGACACGATCGAACTCGCGGGGAGTGCGTTGCCTCCGTCAGCCGGCGGCGCGCTCCGAGCGGTCCATCAGATTCTCGAGTTCATCGGTGGTCAGCGCGATCGTGCTGTCGCTGATCGAACTGCCCAGGCGCAGCTGCGCGTCGTCGGTGAGAGCTGACATCATCTCCACCGCGTCATCCACGATCGACGTCGAACGCACCTCGGTGCCGTGCAAGAGCCAGCGGGCGACCTCGAGCTCGGAGAGAAGAGTGGCACGCTGTCGCAGCTGGCGGTCGATCTGGCCGCGCGCCGCGCTATAGGCGTCGAACGCGGCGTCCGTCGCCCCCGGCTGCGTGCAACCCAGCAGCCACTGCAGGTCGAGCGCCGGGTCTCCGACGCGCAGACCGTGCCAGCCCAGGATGCCGGTGACCTGGTCGGATGCCGCGAGCACCGAGTCCGAGCCGAACGCCCCGTTGATCACGGTCGCCGTGTACTGCCACAGCGCGGATTCTGCACCGGCGTGCTCCCAGCGCTGCTGCAACGCGATCGGCACCAGGCCGGTTGCGCAGGCGCGGTCGATGAGGGTGATCGCCTCACGGTGCCCGTCGATCGCGTTATGGGACGCGAGCCCGGCATCCACCACGAAGCTGGTGGGCAGGGCGTGGATGGCGGCGGCCGCCTCGCCGAGGGAAGCCGCAAGTTCGGGGGTGATCTGGTCGAGCGAGATCTTCGAACCGTAGACGAACTCGTAGACGACCGCGCGCGTGCCCGCAATCGGCACCTGCCCGGCGAAACTCGAGACGGCGAAGGGGAGCCGGCTGCGAACGCCGGTGCTCAGCGCGCGCAGAGCCACCAGGTCGGCTGATTGCTCTGCCTCCGCTTTCTCGCTGCGAGGGACGCGGACGATCCAGTGTCCGCCGTCCCGCGCGGTCAGGAGCGCAGCATCGAAGTCGCCGTGCCCCATCGAACCGAACGGCTGGGTGCCCACGACGTCCAGCCCGGCCACGGCCGACGTCGCGAGCGCCGCTAGAGTGAAGTGGGATCTGGACATGACGACAGGGTAGGTCGGCGGATGCCCGACCCGGCCGCACGCCACGCCATTGTCTGATGTCCCGGAGGTACCCGCTGAACGACTCCTTCGGTTCGCGGCTGCCCCTGTCGCGTGCGTCGCTTGACCGAGACCACCTCTCACGAACTCTCGGGATCGACGAGTTGCTGGCGGATCCACGAGCCCGCGTCATCGTGATGCATGACCGCGCGGCCCTGCTCTCTGCGCCCGCCGCACTCGCCGTGCACCGTCCCGACCGGGTGCCGGAATACGAGTTGGCGATCTACCTGGGGCGTGCGGTCGAGGACGACGGCGAGATCTCTGCCGGCGCCCCGGTCACGGCACTGATCGTCGGGGATGCGACGGCGGCGAGCCTGGATGGCGAGTGGGGCGAACTACGACAGCTCGGCGCCGAGCTCAGCGTCCGAGATGCTGGGCTCTTCACGGAGGCTCTGGCGATGGCCAACTGGCACAGCAGCTACCGGTTCTCTCCGCGCTCGGGGCGAGCCAGCATCCCGGATGCCGCGGGCTGGACGCGCCGCGACCCCGAAAACGGTGTCGAATCCTTCCCGCGAACCGACGCCGCGATCATCGTCGGCATCACCGATGAGGATGATCGTCTGCTTCTCGGCTCCAACGCCATGTGGGAGAAGAACCGATTCTCACTGCTCGCGGGCTTCGTCGAACCGGGGGAGTCGCTGGAGGCGGCGGTCATCCGCGAGGTCTTCGAGGAGTCCGGCGTGCACGTTGTCGACCCGGTCTACAAGGGCAGCCAGCCATGGCCATTCCCGGCGTCGCTCATGGTCGGATTCCGCGCCCGAGTGGCACCCGGTTCCTCGACGGTGGGAACGCCAGACGGCGAAGAGATCCTCGAGGTGCGCTGGTTCACCCGCGAGGAGCTCGCCGCGCTGTCGGCGACCGGCGAGATCCGCCTGCCGGGGAACACCTCGATCGCCCGAGCGATCATCGACGACTGGTACGGCGGGGCATTGCCAGACGGCGGGCGCTGGTAAGCGTGGGCAGCCGAACAGACGCCCGGACCCGATCGTGACGATGGACGACGAGCTGCTGGACGGGCTGGACCCCGAGCAGCGTCGCGCCGCGAACGCGCTGCTCGGTCCCGTCGTCATTCTGGCCGGTGCCGGAACGGGCAAGACGCGCGCGCTGACCTATCGCATCGCGCACGGTCTGCGCACCGGAACGTATTCGCCCGGCAGCGTGCTCGCCCTGACCTTCACCACCAAGGCGGCCGGCGAGCTGCGGGAGCGACTGCGGCGACTCGGGGCGAGCGGCGCCGTCGCGCGCACCTTCCACTCGGCCGCGCTGCAGCAGCTCTCGCAATACTGGCCCGACGTCATCGGTGGCTCGACCCCCAAGCTCGTCGAGAACAAGTCGCGCATGATCGCCGAGGTGGGCGACGCGGCCGGTCTTCGCCTTGGCGGTGCGACGCTGCGCGACCTGGCCGCCGAGATCGAGTGGCGCAAGACCTCCGAGCTCGGCCTCGCCCGCTACGCGGTCGCGGCCGCAGAGCGCCCGCTGCCCGCCGGACTCACCGTCGAGCAGGTGGTCGACATCCAGGCGCGCTACGAGCAACTGAAAGACGAGCGCCGCCGCCTCGACTTCGAAGACGTGCTGCTCGCCACCGCCGGGATGCTCGACTCCGAGCCGCGGGTGCTGGCGCAGGTGCGCTCGCAGTACCGCTTCTTCACCGTCGATGAGTATCAGGACGTGTCCCCCCTCCAACACCGACTGCTCGAGCTCTGGCGCGGGGACCGCACCGACGTCTGCGTGGTCGGTGACGCGAGCCAAACCATCTACTCCTTCACCGGCGCGACCAGCCGCTACCTGCTCCAGTTCGAACGCGATTTCCCGCACGCCCATGTCGTGCGACTCGAGCGGAACTACCGGTCGACACCGGCGGTGCTGTCACTCGCCAATCGACTGATGCGAGATCGCCCCGGCGCGCTGCAACTCCGGCCGAGCAGCGCGTCACCCGAGCAGGTGCCGGGCGTCGCCGCCTTCGCTGATGACGTTGCCGAGGCGACAGCCGTGGCCGACGCGGTGGTGAGAGCGGTGGACAGCGGCACGAAGCCCGAGCAGATCGCGATCCTCTTCCGCGTGAACGAGCAGGCGGTCGCCCTCGACGCGGCCCTGAAGGAGCGCGGGGTCGCGGTGCGCCAACTCGGCACATCGAAGTTCTTCACGCTGTCCGCCGTTCGGATGGTGGTGTCGGCATTGCGCGTGCAAGCCAGATCCCACCCGGATGAGTCGATGCGGAAAGTGGTCGCCGACCTGGCGCGAGAAGCCGGCTGGAGCATCCGCCCCGAGGACTCGTCCCTGCCCCGGGAGAGTTGGGATGCCCTCGACGCGATCGTGCGGTTCTCCACCGAGCTGCCGGACTCGGTCTCGCTCGAGCGCTTCTCGGAGGAGCTGAGCGAACGCGAGGACGCGAACAACGAACTGACCGTCTCGGCGGTCGTGCTCTCCACCTTGCACAGCGCGAAAGGCCTCGAATGGGACACCGTGTTCCTCGTCGGGCTCAGCGAGGGTCTGCTGCCCATCAACTTCGCCAAGACCCCCGACGCGATCGACGAAGAACGCCGCCTGCTCTACGTCGGGATCACGCGGGCACAGCGGCGGCTGCTGCTCTCCTGGTCGCGGATCGGGTCGCGCGGTCAGGAGCGGGAGCCCAGTCGCTTTCTGCGGGAGCTGCGCAGCGGCACGCCTCGTGCCGCGACCACGCGCGCACACTGACAGCGCCATCGACGGCGGCGAGTCGCCAGCTGAGAGCCGTCGTGTCCCGGGGCCGCCCCATCCCGTCCAGACGCTGAAGAATGCGTCGCGCGGCAAACGCGGTTGCTTCGGCCAGGGCGAGGCGCGTCAGCGGGGGAGCCGGCCGAGTCCAGAGCTGAGTGGCGATCGCGGGCCATGCCGGGTCGGCATCCGTCATCGCCAACTGCACGCAATACAGGCACGGGCCGTTTCCCGGTTCGACGAACGGGCCCACGGTCACACCGAGGTCGCCGATGACGATCGGAAGGTGCGGGATGTCGCGGCGCAACCAGGTGCCGTGATCCTCCGCACCGATCAGCCAGCCCGCCACGATCACCGCCAGCTCGGGGGCGCTCTCTCCCGAGATCGCGAGCACGCCGGCGGCGTGGAGAATCTGGCGGAGTTCCTCTGCCAGCACCCCCGAGCCCGTCACGGACACGCGGCCGGTCGCCTTCGGAGACTCGGTGAGCAGCGGAGCGAGCCCCGCGAGCAGCGCCTCCGCGGCGACGGCATCCAGGCCGATGTTCCGCGCCATCATGTCGAAGCCGCTCCGCGAAATGCCGCTCACGAGCGCGGCCACGATGCGCTCGGTGCCCTCGTCGAGTTCGTCGAGCACGGCGAGTGGGGCGTCCACGCCGAACTGCAGACTGCTCGGACTCCGCCACACGAGCGGAACGCCTGACCTCACCTTCAGCACCATCCCGACAGGATGCCCGGTCGCGCCTCGGAGGCGCGCCGCCCGTCCACAGGGCCGCCGTCGTCGCGACGAACCACGCAACGCTCAACCAACTTCTTCCGCCGCCGCGCCGTGTTTCCAGGGCTCAACTCGGTGTGTTGCGCAGAAACGTTGGTTGAACTCGCGTCAGACGCGCCGAGTTGGGGCGGCCTCGACGAGGGGTGTCACCGCTCATCCCCGCGGGAAACCGTCATGCCTCGTGCGGGCGATTCCCGTCGTCGTCATTGAGCAGGTCCTCGATCGCCATGTCGACGTCGTCCGGGACGCGCGAGCCCGCCGTCAACCGCGCCAACAGGGCCGCCGGGTCATCGATATCGGCATCGGAGGGAATGAGGTCGGGATGCGCCCACAGGGCGTCGCGGCCCTCGTCGCCGACGGCATCCGAGATCTTCTGCCAGAGCGCTGCCGCCTCCCGCAGTCGGCGCGGTCGGAGCTCCAGCCCGACCAGCGTGGCGAACGCCGACTCCGCCGGTCCACCCGCCGCGCGCCGTCGTCGCACCGACTCGGCGATCGCATCGCTCTTGGGCAGGCGAGTGGTGGCGGCTGCGGTGACCACATCCACCCAGCCTTCGACCAGCGCCAGCATCGTCTCCAGCCGGGCGAGGGCGGCGAGTTGCTCCTCCGTCTTCGGCGGAATCAGGGCACCGTTGGTCATCGCGGCGCGCAACTCCTCCGGATTCTGGGGATCGAAGCCTGCCGCCAACTCTTCGAGGCGGTCGGTGTCGATACGGATGCCGCGGGCAAAATCCGTGATCTGTGTCAGCAGGTGCAGCCGCAGCCACTTGGCGTGCCGGAACAGTCGAGCGTGCGCCAGTTCGCGCACCGACAGGTACAGCCGTACCTCGTCGACGGGGATGTCGAGGCCCGACCCGAAGCCGTCGATGTTCTGCGGCACCAGGGCCGCTTGCCGGCTCTCCCCGTCGAGCAGCGGGATGCCGACATCGCCCCCGGAGACGACCTCCTGCGACAGCTGGCCGACGACCTGCCCGAGTTGCATGGCGAAGAGAGTCCCGCCGATGTTCCGCATCAGCTGACCCGCGTTGCCGAGCATTCCGCTCAACTCCTCGGGGGCTTGCTCCTCGAGAACGCCCGTGAGCGCATGAGCGATGGAGTGGGCGACCGGTTCGGCCAACTGTGTCCAGACGGGCATGGTGGCCTCAGCCCAGCCCGCACGGGTGAGCAGAACCGGCGCGGTCGTGAGCTCCGCGATCGAGGTCACCTCGTCGAGCCACAGCGCCGCCACGTGAAGCGCCTGCTCGAGTGCGGACGTCTCGGCGGGTGTGCTGACCACCGCAGAGTGCGTTGCCAGGCCTTTGGCCTGTTCGAGGGCAAAACCCCAGTTGATCCCCTCGCCACTGTTCTGCAGCGCCTGCTGCAACTGACCGATGAGCCGTTGCACCATTTCGGGATCATTGGGCAGTCCCGCGGCACTCGCGAGCTTCGCCGGGTCGAGGTCGGTGTTGCCCGCGAGGAATTCGCGCAGCATGTCGCGGAAGTCCTCCTCGGAGGGCTCGTCCCGCGAATCATCAGCCATGCACTCTAAAGTAGCCCTCGCCCGCCCGAGGTTCCGGGTGATTCGCTCCTGCTGGCCGTGCTCGACATGCGCCGAAAGCGAACACCGGCGTGACGGGCCCCGAAACGACTCGACCCGAAAGATCCCCGTGCGCATCTCTCTCTCCGACCGCGGACGGGTTGCCCGTGCGACGGGCTGGGTGCTTCTGATCGCGGCTGTCGCGGGTGCCGTGCTCCTGGGCCTCGCTCCCTCGCCGTACGCGATCGAGCGACCTGGCCCGGTCTACAACGTCCTCGGCCTGGAGCCGGGCACCGGCAAGGACCTGATCGCGATCAGCGGCACGAAGACGTACCCGACCAGCGGCAAGCTCGACATGCTCACGGTGTACGTCAACGGTTCCCCGCAAACCCGGCTGAGCTGGATCGAGGTCGCCAGCTCGTGGTTCACCGCGAGCGACGCCGTGGTACCGCTTGATGAGCTCTTCCCGAGCGGCCAGACCGACAAGCAGGCGAATCAGCAGAACACCCAGGAGATGGCGGGGTCGCAGCAATCGGCTCAGGCAGCCGCGCTCACCGCCCTGGGGATTCCGTACACCTCTGTCACCTCCGTGATCGTGGCGCAGGTGCTGCCGGGGGCACCGGCAGCCGGAATTCTCCAAGCCGGGGACGTGCTGAAAAAGGTCGATGGCGAGCCGGTGACGAGTCTGACGATGCTCCAGGAAGCGATCATCGCCAACGGCACGTCCAAGCCCGTCACGCTCGAGATCACCCGCAACGGTGCGTCCAAGACGGTCGAGGTCACCCCCTCGATCAGCGCGGACACGAAACATCCCGCCATCGGCATCTACACCGGCGGCTCGTCGACGTTCACCTTCCCGTTCCCGGTGAAGATCCGACTTCAGGATGTCGGGGGCCCGAGCGCCGGAATGATGCTCGCCCTCGGCATTTACGACAAGCTCACCCCGGGCGCACTGATCGGCGGCAAGCACATCGCGGGCACCGGCACGATCGCTCCGGATGGCACGGTCGGCGCGATCGGCGGCATCCGCCAGAAGCTCTACGGAGCTCGCGACGACGGTGCCACCTGGTTCCTCGCCCCCGCCTCCAACTGCAACGAGGTCGTCGGGCACATCCCCAGCGGAATCAAAGTCGTCGCCGTGAAGACGTTCACGGACTCCCTGGCCGCCGTCAAGACGATTGCGTCTGGCGGGAACACCGCGGCACTGCCCACTTGTTCGAGCAAGTGATTCTCGCAGGATTCCGCACTTAGGATCGTCGGGTGACGTCTCCCAGTGCAGCCCGTCCTCAGCCCCAGGTCCCCCGGAGTCGCTCGCGCGCCGTGTTCGCGATCACGGTCGCCGTGCTCGCTGCTGTGGTGATCGCCTTCTTCATCTTCGCCAGCCTCTATGCCGACGTGCTCTGGTTCCAGCAGGCGGGTTACCTCGAGGTGCTCACCACGCAGTGGTTCGCGACGGTCGCCATGTTTGTCGTCGGATTCCTGGCGATGGGTGTGCTGGTCTGGGTCAGCATCTTCATCGCCTTCCGTGCGCGTCCGGTGTACGCGAAGCTCAACTCGCAGTTGGATCGCTACCAGCAGGTGATCGAGCCGCTGCGGCGATTGGCGATGTACGGCATCCCCGCGGTGCTCGGCCTGTTCATGGGCGTCTCGACCGCGACGCGCTGGCCGACGGTGCTCCAGTACCTGAACCGAACGAGTTTCGGGACGCAGGACCCACAGTTCCACCTCGACGTCTCCTTCTACGTCTATGAGTTGCCGTTCTACCGCGGCCTGGTTGCGTACGCCTCGGCCGCGATCATCGTGGCCGGCCTGGCGGCGTTGGCGACCAACTACCTCTACGGCGGCATCCGGATCACGGGCCGCGAGGTGCGCATCACCCGCTCGGCGCGCATCCAGCTCGCGGTCACGGCCGCCCTGTATGTGGGAGTGCAGGCCGTCAGCCTGTACCTCGACCAGTTCGTGACCCTGACCGACAGCACCTCGATCGGCAGCAGCGCGACGATTACCGGCGCCGGGTACACCGACGTCAACGCCACCATCCCGAGCCGTCTCATTCTCGCCGGGATCGCGGCACTGGTGGCCGTGCTCTTCATCCTCACCGCAGCGATCGGCCGCTGGCGGCTCCCGATGATCGGGACCGCCCTGCTCGTCGTCTCGGGACTCGTGATCGGGTCGATCTACCCGGCCATCGTGCAAAACCTGCAGGTGAACGCGAGCGCGAGGACCCTCGAGGCTCCGTACATCCAGCGAAGCATCGATGCCACCCGTGCGGCATACGGCGTCGCCAACGTGAAGACCATCCAGTACAACGCCACCACGAACGTCCAGGCGGGCCAGTTGCGCGCGGATGCCGAGACGACCGCGCAGATCCGCATTCTGGACCCCGCATTGGTCAGCGCCACGTTCGCCCAGTTGCAGCAGGTGCGCCAGTACTACCAGTTCCCCAAGATCCTCTCGGTCGATCGCTACAAGATCAACGGAGCCGTGCAGGACACGGTGATCGCCGTGCGCGAGTTGGACTCCGCCAACCAGAGCTCGAACAGCTGGTACAACGACACCCTCGTCTACACCCACGGGTACGGGGTCGTCGCGGCGTACGGCAACCAACGCACCAGCAACGGTGAGCCGAAGTTCCTGGAGTCCGACATCCCGCCGACGGGTGCACTCGGCAACTTCCAGCCGCGGATCTACTTCGGTCAGCAGTCACCGCAGTATTCGATCGTCGGGGCCGCCAAGGGGGCGCCGAAGGTCGAGTTCGACTACCCGTCGGGCGGCGGTACGACCGCGTCCGATTCGTCCAGCGCGGGCGCCACGACCACCTACACGGGCAACGGCGGGCCGAAGCTCGACACCTTCCTCAAGAAGCTGGTCTACGCGATCCACTTCGGTGCGCAGGAGATCCTGTTCTCGAACGCCGTGACGAACAACTCCCAGATCCTCTACGACCGCGACCCCAAGACGCGCGTGCAGAAGGTCGCCCCGTACCTGACCCTGGACAGCGCCCCATACCCGGCAGTGGTTGACGGGCACGTCGTGTGGATCGTCGACGGGTACACCACGACGGCGGACTACCCGTATTCGCGCGTCGAGCAGCTCTCGAACACGATCGTCGACACCTACACGCCGCAACCCGCTTACGCGCTCGACAACGTGAACTACATTCGCAACTCGGTGAAGGCCACCGTCGACGCCTACAGCGGCAAGGTGACCCTGTACGCATGGGACGCCAAGGACCCGGTGCTGCAGACCTGGCAGAAGATCTTCCCGGCCACCATCAAGCCCCAGAGTCAGATGAGCACCCAGCTCCTTGCCCACGTGCGCTACCCGGCCGACCTGTTCAAGGTGCAGCGCTCGATCTTGCAGACCTATCACGTGACGGATGCCGGCTCCTTCTACTCGGGCGTGGACGCGTGGAGCGTGCCCAACGACCCGACGCAGCCCAAGGGAACCGCAGAGCCGCAGCCGCCGTACTACCTGACAATGCAGGTGCCGGGCACCAGTGCGCCTGCCTTCACGCTGTATTCGAGCTATATCCCGAACTCGAGTTCCACCTCGAGTAAGAGCGTGCTCACGGGCTACCTCTCGGTCGACTCGGATGCCGGGGCGAACTACGGCAAGATGACGCTCCTGGAGTTGCCGAAACAGGCGACGGTTCCGGGACCCGGGCAGGTGCAGAACACTTTCGATTCCGACCCCACCGTGTCGCAGGCGCTGAACCTGCTCAGACAAGGTAACTCGACGGTGGTCTACGGCAACCTGTTGACGGTGCCGGTGGGCGGTGGACTGTTGTATGTGCAACCGGTGTACGTCCAGTCGAGTGCGAGCTCGGACACCAGCTATCCATTGCTCCAGAAGGTGCTGGTCGCGTTCGGCGACAAGATCGCCTTCGAGAACACCCTGGATGCGGCGCTCAACTCGCTCTTCGGCGGCAACTCCGGGGCGAGCGCGGGTGACAACGGCGCGGGTAGTACCAGTTCTGGAACCGGGACAGGGACCGGCACGGGAACCGGGACCGGGACGGGCACCGGTACCACTGCCCAGAACGCCGCCCTCCAGAAGGCACTCAGCGCCTACCAGGCCGCATTGGCGGCTCGCACGGCGGCATACGCCGCCAACGATCTGGTCGCGGCGGCGCAGGCCGATACCAACATGCAGGCGGCGATCCAGGCGGCGATCGCGGCGACGAAGTAGACCGTTCAGCGGGGCTCCGCGGCGTCTGGTAGAGTCACTACTTGTGCCGCGGGGTGGAGCAGTTCGGTAGCTCGCTGGGCTCATAACCCAGAGGTCGCAGGTTCAAATCCTGTCCCCGCAAC
>JABBOD010000089.1 GCA_019351995.1 Acidobacteriota bacterium | reverse complement strand
GAGTTCCACAACATGCAGGTGTGGGCAGTGCTGGATCGGGAGTGGCGCGCGAACTCGGTGACCTGACCGGCTCAGCGACCGACCAGGCTGACCGACCAGGCTGACCAACCAAGGCCGACCGACCGGCTGGCCGACTGGCATCCGATGACGGACGAGCGCGAAGGGGTCACCATGCACCACGATCGACCATGGCGCCGCCCGGGCGCTGCTGCCTACGCGCGCCGCCGCATCCGCGCGTTGTTCCGCCCACCGGTGACCGTGGTCGAGGCGCCTGCAGAGCTGCGCAAAGACCACGACGTGCCGGTCGTGCTGAGCGACGGCACCACCTTGCGCGTGAATCTGTATCGCCTTGCCGGGCCCGGACCGTTCCCGGTGATCCTCTCCGCGCATCCATACGGCAAAGATGCGCTGCCGCGTCGACGGGGCCGCGGCTGGCGACTCAACTTTCAGTTTCACATCATGAACCAGCCCGAGCCGTACCGGATCTCGAGCGAGACCGGCTGGGAGGCGGCCGATCCGCTGCGCTGGGTTGCCGCCGGTTTCGCGGTGATCAATGCCGACCTCCGCGGCGCCGGCACCTCGGAGGGCGTCGGCCCGCTGCTCTCCGACCAGGAGGCGCACGACGTCGCCGAGATCATCGAGTGGGCAGGCACGCAGCCATGGTCGAACGGACGGGTCGGGATGCTGGGGGTGTCCTACCTGGCGATCTCGCAGTACCGAGCGGCCGCGCTGCATCCGCCACACCTCGCCGCGATCTGCCCGTGGGAGGGCTTCACCGACCTCTACCGCGACTTCATGACGCCGGGCGGCATCCGGGAGCGGGGTTTCTCGGTGATCTGGCAGACCCTGTCACGACGCGTCGCCCGCATTTCGACGGACTTCGCCGCTGGCCGCCGCGCCCACCCGCTGCGCGATGAGTGGTGGGAGGCGATCACGCCAGACCTCGAGCGCATCGAGGTGCCGATGCTGGTGTGTGCGAGCTTCTCGGATCACGAGCTGCACAGCCAGGGCGCGTGGCGGCTGTTCGAGCTGGCATCCTCGACGGAGCGCACGGCCTACACGCATCGCGGCCCGAAGTGGGCCGTCTTCTACGGCGATGACGCCTTTCAGGCGCAGCGCAGCTTCTTCGACCGCCACCTGCGCGGCCCGCGGTCAACAGCCGACGAGTCAGCTCGTTCCCCAGCCCTCCCGCCAGCCCTCCCGCCCGTGCGCCTCGAGGTGCGCGAAAGCCGCACCACGATCGCCGAGGTGCGCGCCGAGCAGGAGTGGCCGCTCGCCCGCACGGTCTGGACCGAGCGCTACCTCTCACCCGGTGGACTCGTGGATGCCGTCCCCGCGTCGGGGGAGCGCACCTTCGCCCTGCGCAGAGGGTCGGCCTCGTTCGAGCTGCCGATCGAGCTCGACGTCGAGTTCACCGGCCCGATGAGCCTGCGGCTCTGGCTCGCGCTCGAGGGAGCGGACGACGCGCACCTGTTCGTCGGCGTCGAGAAGTGGCGCGGCCGCGAGTACGTGCCGTTCGAGGGCTCGTACGGCTACGGTCGCGACCGGATCGCGGGCGGGCGACTGGCGGTGTCGTTGCGGGCGCTGTCTGCCGCATCCCGCCCCCACGAGCCCGAGCACGACTACCTGCAGCGGCGCCCGCTGACGCCGGGCGAGGTGGTGCCCGTCGAGCTGGCGCTCGGCGCCTCGTCGACCCTGTTCCGGGCGGGCGACACGCTGCGTCTGATCGTCGCGGGCCGCAGCCTGGAGCCCGGCAACCCTCTGTTCGGGCACTTCCCGGCGCGCTACCGCCCGAGCCGTGGTGGGCGCTGCCGACTGCTGTGGGGGCCCGAGCATCCCGCGGCGCTGACACTGCCGGTGATCCCGAGGGGCAGCTAACAGACAAGGGCCGGTGGCCGGAAGACGGCAGTGGATGACCTGGCCCAGTTCCGCGATCGCCGAGGCGTCGTCTCCCGGTCTGCCCGGTATTGTCCTCCGGGTGGAACTTGTCGCGCCGACCCTCGAGCGCCTGCCCGGCTATCTCGATGCCGTACGCCGTGGTTGGCCGGGCGATCGGGTGCTCTTCGGCTCTGCCGACGCGGTCCTCGCGCTCGCGGCCGAGAACCCGCAAGCGGTGCTCGACCGCTTTGCTGACCGCACCACCGCCGGTGTTCGCTACCGTCGCGATGGCACGACCGCACCGCGCTTGCCCGCTTTGCTCCGCTGGATGTGGGACGGCGAGTTCGCCGGCACCATCGACCTTCGGTGGTCGCCGGACGGCGGGGCTCTGCCAGACGATGTTCCCGGGCACATCGGCTACGGCACCGTGGAGTGGAAGCGGGGTCGCGGCTACGCAGGCAGCGCCCTGGAGATGATGCTCGTTCTCGCCGCGGAGGAGGGGATGACCGAGGTCGAGCTCGTGACGGATGTCGACAACCTCGCGTCGCAGCGGGTCGTGGAGCGCAACGGTGGCGTCCGAGTCGAGGAGTTCGCGCAGACCGAGCCACTGGGCGGCGGTCAGGCCATCCGGTGGCGCGTGGAACTGGCCTCCCACGAGCGGCCACGATGAGCGACATTCGGAGCGACATCCAGATCGTGCGCGCCGAGGATCCCCGGGTGCCGGAGCTCGAATCAGCCGGGTATCGGCTGGTCGGCGAGAGCTGGGG
>JABBOD010000047.1 GCA_019351995.1 Acidobacteriota bacterium | reverse complement strand
GGGCACGGTCGACGCGGTTGAACCCGTCGGCGTGCGAACTGGCTCGGTCCTCTAGGCGAGCGCATCCGCGATCGTGCCACGGTGCGATCCGCACGAAAGGGTTTCTCATCAGCAATTCGGATGGGAGGCCCTTCTCGCTGTTGACAGGGTGGCGCGTGGGTGAATATGGTTACGTCTGGTTCCATGGGAGCGCTCCCATGCCGCAAGTATGGGAGCGCTCTCACGGTCCTCCCTATCCACGCACAAAGGAGTGAATGTGAAACTTTCACGACGTACCCGGGTCGGAGCCGTCATCGCGGCGGCGTCTGCCCTCGCCCTCATCGCGACCGGCTGCTCGGCCGGTAGCAGCTCGTCCCCCAGCAACGCGAAGGTCACGCTGACCCTGGCGACCTTCAACAACTTCGGTTACACCGACGCGTTGCTCGCCGAGTACCACAAGGCCCACCCCAACGTGACGATCGTTCAGAAGGTCGCGAAGACCTCCGACGACGCGCAGACGAACCTCTTCACGAAGCTGGCCGCCGGCAACGGCCTGTCGGACATCGAGGCCGTCGACGGTGACTGGATGCCGAAGGTGCGGCAATACCCGCAGCTGTTCGTCGACCTTTCCTCGTCCGACAACAAGGGCCGCTACGCCAACTGGAAGACCGCCGGGGGCACGGCTGGCTCGAAGCTCATCGGCCTGGGCACCGACATCGGACCGGAGGCGATCTGCTATCGCGCCGACCTCTTCAAGGCCGCTGGCCTGCCCACCGACCCTGCCTCCGTCAGCAAGCTGCTGACCGGTGGCTGGGACACCTATTACAAGGTCGGCGCCCAGTTCATGGCC
Source organism: Acidobacteriota bacterium (assembly GCA_019351995.1). Classification (GTDB taxonomy): domain Bacteria; phylum Actinomycetota; class Actinomycetes; order Actinomycetales; family Microbacteriaceae; genus Lysinimonas. The sequence goes on along the minus strand of JABBOD010000047.1, from coordinate 17,416 downwards.
GCGAAGACCGGCGCCGCATGGTTCGACTCGGCCGGTGCGACCTTCCAGGGTCTCGCCAACCAGTACGCGAACTTCTACGAGAAGAACGATGGCACCGTCATCGCCACCACCAACCCCGACGTGAAAGCCGCGTTCGACTCGGTTCTCGCGGCGAGCGCGACCGAATCGGCGCACCTCGCAGAGTGGACGACCGACTGGGCAGGCGGGATGGCGGCGGGTAAGTTCGCCACCATGCTGTGCCCGCCGTGGATGATGGGTGTGATCCAGGGCGACAGCCCCAAGGTCACCGACTGGAACATCGCCAACGTGTTCCCCAACGGAGGCGGCAACTGGGGCGGTTCGTACCTCCTCGTTCCGACCCAGGGCAAGCACACTGCCGAAGCGAAGGCATTCGTCGACTGGCTGACGGCTCCGGCCCAGCAGATCCAGGCGTTCAAGACCGCGGGCAACTTCCCCAGCCAGACCGCCGCGTACAGCGACCCGGCACTGACAGGGGCGACGAACGCCTTCTTCAACAACGCGCCGATCGGCACGATCTTCACGGACCGCGCCAACGCCTTCGCTAAGACCGGCGTCATCCCGTTCAAGGGCATCAAGTACGGCGCCATCATGGGCGCCGTCCAGAACGGCTTGACTCGCGTCGAGCAGGGTCAGCAGGATGCCGCTGCCTCGTGGACCCAGGTGGTCTCGGACATCAAGGCACTGAACTAGCGAACACCGGGGGCCGGGTCGTCCTTCTTCGGGCGGCCCGGCCTTCTCCCTCTCTTCTCCCCTCCCCTCGACTCATCCGGATTGGCACCATGACGACGCCCAGCCTGCGCGCGACACCATCCGCTCCCGCCACACGGACCCCGCGGCGCATCGCCTTCAACAGTCGCGTCTCGCGCTGGGACCTCAAGCTCTCGCCCTACCTCTACATCTCGCCGTTCTTCATCCTGTTCGCGATCGTCGGGCTCTTCCCGCTGCTGTACACCGGCTACATCGCCATGCTGAACTTCGACCCGATCCTGCACACCGGCACCTTCGTCGGCTTCGACAACTTCGTCTGGGTCTTCCAGCAGCGCCAGTTCTGGATCGCCCTCCGCAACACCCTCACGATCTTCTTGCTCTCCGCCGTACCGCAGATCATCCTGGCGCTGCTCATCGCGGCGGTCCTGGATTCGAACCTGAAGGCCAAGACCTTCTGGCGGATGGGCGTCCTTCTGCCGTACATCGTCATGCCGGTCGCCGTCGCCGTGATCTTCAGCCAGCTTTTCGGGGACCACTACGGGCTGATCAACCACGTGCTCGGCTTCGTCGGAATCCCGCCGATCGCCTGGCACACCGACACCATTCCGGCTCAGATCGCGATCGCCACCATGGTCAATTTCCGCTGGACCGGGTACAACGCGCTCATCCTGCTGGCCGGGATGCAGGCGATTCCGCGCGATCTCTACGAGCAGGCCAGCATCGACGGCGCTGGACGTTACCAGCGCTTCTTCTCGATCACCATCCCCCAACTGCGGCCCACCCTGATCTTCGTCATCATTACCGCCACGATCGGCGGATTACAGATCTTCGATGAACCGCAGCTGTTCGACACCGGTGGCCTGGCCGGCGGTGCGAACCAGCAGTGGCTCACCCTCACCGTCTACCTGCACAACGTCGGCTGGTTCCAAAATGGCTCCTTCGGTCGGGCCGCCGCCGTGGCGTGGTTGCTCTTCCTGCTGATCGTCCTGATCGGACTGATCAACCTGGCCATCACCCGCCGCATCGCGAGCAACGAGAACAGGAAGCTGTCATGACCGCGCCAACCCTCTCGCCGACCGCTATCTCTGGTCGAGCATCCGCGAAGCCACGTCGACGCCGTCGAGGCAGCGCCGACATCAGCTCGCGCCCCGGCTTCCTCGGGTACGGGTTGCTGGTCGCCACGCTGCTCGGGGCGATCCTTCCGCTCTACTGGGCCTTCCTGATCGCCAGCGGCGACTCGTCGACGCTCAACAACGTGAACATGCCGTGGTGGCCGGGAGGCAACTTCCTCGCCAACGCCTGGAAGGTCGTCTCGAACGAGCGTGTCCTGTTCTTCAAGGCGGTCCTCAACAGCCTGATCGTCTCCACGGTCGTGTCCGCCTCCGTGGTGTTCTTCTCGACGCTCGCCGGTTACTCCTTCGCCAAGCTGCGCTTCCGCGGCAGTCGCGGCCTCTTCATCTTCGTGATCGCCACAACGGCGGTGCCGACCCAGCTCGGCGTCGTGCCGTTGTTCATCGTGATGTCGCAGCTCGGCTGGACGGGCACCCTGGGCGCGGTCATCGTGCCGGGTCTCGTGACCGCCTTCGGCGTGTTCTGGATGACCCAATACCTCAGCACCGCGCTCCCCGACGAGCTCATCGAAGCCGGTCGAGTCGATGGCGCCAACATGTTCCAGACGTTCTGGTACATCGGATTCCCCGCTGCTCGTCCCGCCGCGGCGATGCTCGGGCTCTTCACCTTCATCGCGACCTGGACGAACTTCTTCTGGCCGTTCATCGTGCTCGACCCGAGCAACCCGACCCTGCCTGTCGCCCTCTCGCAGTTGCAGGCCAACTACTTCGTCGACTACTCGATCGTGCTCGCCGGAGTGTTGCTCGCAACGCTCCCGCTGCTCATCCTCTTCGTCGTCGCCGGGCGCCAACTGGTCGCAGGAATCATGCAGGGAGCTGTCAAGGGATGACCGACACCACCGTCGAGACGGAAGGCCAGCCGTTCGGTCAGCGCGCCGCCCCCCGCGCGTTCCCCACCGACTTCCTCTTCGGGGTCGCCACGGCGTCGTACCAAATCGAGGGTGCGGCGCACGAGGACGGCCGCACCGACTCCATCTGGGATGCCTTCAGCCGCATACCCGGCGCCGTCGTGAATGCCGACAACGGCGAGGTGGCATGCGACCACTACCACCGCTACCGCGACGACGTCGCGATGATGGCGGACCTCGGCATCCAGACGTATCGGTTCTCGACCTCGTGGTCCCGCGTTCGCCCGGATGGCGGCCCCGTGAATCCGGCCGGCCTCGACTTCTACTCGCGCTTGGTCGACGAGCTGCTCGGCCATGGCATCAAGCCATGGCTGACCCTGTATCACTGGGATCTGCCGCAGACGCTCGAGGAGCAGGGCGGCTGGACCAACCGGGATACCGCCCTCCGCTTCGCCGACTACGCACTCGACGTCCATGACGCACTCGGCGACCGGGTGACGGCGTGGACAACGCTCAACGAGCCGTGGTGCTCGTCATTCCTCAGCTACATCGGCGGCGAGCACGCGCCCGGTCGGCAGGATCCGACGGCTGGCCTGGCGGCGGCGCACCACCTGCTGCTCGCCCACGGAACGACCGTCCAGCAGCTGCGTCAGCGCGATCCGGCCCTGCAGCTGGGCATCACGCTCAACCTGTCGGTCATCGACCCGGTGGATGCGAAGGACCCGGCAGACCTTGATGCCGCGCGACGCATCGATGGGCAGTTCAACCGCGTCTTCCTCGACCCGATCTTCCGCGGCGAGTATCCCGCTGATGTCCTGGAGGACATCGCGGGCCTCGGCCTCGAGCGGTACATCCAGCCCGGTGATCTGGTCACCATCTCGGCGCCGATCGACGCGCTCGGCGTCAACTACTACCACGGGGAACTCGTGGGCGGGCACCCGACCAGCGACAGCGAGCTGCGAGGTGCCGCCCCGAGCGATCGGCCGAAAGGCTCCCCGTTCCCCGCTGCCGAGTCGGTGGTGTGGCACGCGCGAGAGCTACCCGTCACGGCCATGGGATGGGAGGTTCAGCCAGAGGGGTTGACCCGTTTGCTCCGTCGTGTGCACGACGAGTACACCGGCGACGCGGTGCGGCTGTTCGTCACCGAAAACGGCGCGGCATACGAGGATGTCGCGGAGCCCGACGGCCGCGTGCATGACAGTGATCGCGTCCGCTTCCTGCGGCAGCACCTCGGCGCGATCATGGATGCGATCGACCAGGGCATCGACGTCGGCGGCTACTTCTACTGGTCGCTCATGGACAACTTCGAGTGGGCCTGGGGCTATGACAAGCGATTCGGCCTGGTGCGCGTCGACTACGAAACGCAACAGCGCACCCTCAAGGACAGCGCCATGGACTACCAGCGAATCATCACGCGACGCGCACTTTAGGATGAGAGCGCTCCCGCACGGAAGGAGGGCCAACTCATGAGCGCTGAGGTGACGCCGTCCCGGGAGTTCTCGCCGCAACCCACCCTCGAAATGGTGGCGGAAGTCGCAGGAGTCTCGCGATCCACGGTGAGCCGCGTGGTGAACGCCTCGCCGAATGTGACCGCCGAGGCAATCGCCGCCGTCACCGCCGCGATCGACAAACTCGGCTACGTGCCGAACCGCGCGGCCCGCATTCTGGCCTCACGACGGACGCTGTCGATCGCGCTGGTGATTCCCGAGAACACCGCCAAATTCTTCGCCGACCCGTACTTCGCGAAGGTGATCCAGGGTGTCGCGATGCATCTCTCCAGCACCGAGTACACCCTCAGTCTGCTGATTGCGCCCGAGAACGCTGCCGAAAAGACGCGCCGCTATCTGCAGTCGGGGAACGTCGACGGGGCGATCATCCTCTCCCACCACAGTGACGACCGCAGCTACGTCCTGCTGGCCAAGTCGATCCCCGTGGTTTTCGGGGGTCGCCCGGTCAGCCCAGAGGGCACCGTCGCCTCCTACGTGGATGTCGATAACGCCCAGGCCGCCCGCGAGGTGACCGCGCAACTCGTCTCGAATGGTCGGCGCCACCTGGCGACGATCGCCGGGCCCCTGAACATGTCCGCAGGCATCGACCGGCTGCAGGGCTGGCGCGAAGCGGTCTCCGATGCGGGGCTCGATGGCTCGCTCATCGAGCACGGCGACTTCACCCCGGCCTCTGGCGCCGCCGCAATGCGCCGTCTGCTCGAGCGTCGAGTGCCGATCGACGGGGTGTTCGCGGCCAGCGCCCAGATGGCATCCGGAGCTCTCACCGTCTTGCGTGAGCACGGACTCGAGGTTCCGCGCGACCTCGGAATGGTGACTTTTGATGACGACTACTTCGCGGCGAGCTCCGTGCCCCCGCTGACCACCGTCGCCCAGCCGACCGTCGAGGTCGGCATCCGGATGGCCTCGGTGCTGTTGCGGAGCATCGACGGCGAGCAGGTCCCCGCGGTCACGATGATGCCGACGCGGATCGTCGAGCGCGAGTCCGAATAGGCGGCCAGCGAGACCTGGACGACGTGGGACCTCGCTCGCGCGCTGACCTCACTCGCGCTGAGAGTACGGGCGTAGCGCGGCTTTCAGCGCTGAGAGTACGCAGATATACGTACTCTCAGCGGGGGGCACCCTCAGCGGGGTGACGCCCTCAGCGGGGCTGACTTACGGCACGCGGTAGAGCCACTCCTCGGTACCGAACTTGTCGGCGACCAGCCGCTCAGCCGCCGCGTACTCCGCCGGGGTGATCTCGGCATCCTGCAAGCCATGCAGGCCACGGAAGGTCCCGATCATGCGCTCGATGATCTCGGCACGGGGCCGGCCCGATTGGCTTCGCAGCGGGTCGACGCGCTTGTTGGCGCTCTTCGTGCCCTTGTCGCTCATCTTCTCGCGGCCGATGCGGAGCACCTGCACCATCTTGTCGCCATCCATGTCGTAGCTCATGGTGACGTGGTGCAGCACCGCGCCGTTGCCCAGGCGCTTCTGCGCCGCTCCCCCGATCTTGCCCGTCGGGCTCGTGATGTCGTTGAGCGGCTGATAGCTCGCGTCGATCCCGAGGCTCTTCAGCGCGACGATCACCCACTCGTCGAAGAAGGCGTAGCTGTCGGCGAAGCTCATCCCCTGCACCAGTTCGCCCGGGGCATAGAGCGAGTAGGTGACGACTGCCCCCGCATCCATGAACATCGCTCCGCCGCCGCTGATGCGACGCACGACCTCGAAGCCGTACTTGGCGGCATTCTCGGGATCGACCTCGTTCTTCACGGACTGGAAACTGCCGATCACCACCGCCGGCTCGTTCCACTCCCAGATGCGGAGGGTCGGCTTGCGACGACCCTCACCGACCTCCTCGGCGAGGACCTGATCGAGGGCCAGGTGCATCAGCGGGCTCAACGGCCCCGGATGCAGCAGCTGCCACTCGTAGTCGTTCCAGCTGGTGGCTTTCTTGAGCGCGCGACGGATCGCGGTCGCAACCGACTCGGCCGAGAAGCCCAGCATGGTGGCACCTTCGGGCAGCGCGGCCGCCACGGCAGCCGCATAAACCTTGGCGTCGGCGTCGGCGGGAAGGCCGGTGATGCCGGCGTCGATCGCGGCGAGTGCCTCGTCGGGTTCGAGGAAGAAGTCACCAGCGAGCCGGAAGTCGGCGATCCTGCCATCGACAACGTCGAGATCGACGACGACCAGTTTGCCGCCAGGAACCTTGAACTCACCGTGCATGATGTCAGCCTATTTCTGCAACACTCCCACGCGGGTGTCGAGCCAGTCGGTGAGGTCGGCGATGACCTCGTCACGGTTCGTCTCGTTGTACATCTCGTGGCGGCCGCCCTCGTAGATGTCGACCGTGACATCGGTGAGACCGCCTCGCGCGCGGTACGCGGCGGCCAACAGTTCGACGCTCTTCGGGCCGCCAAGCGGGTCCTCGCTGCCGATCTGAATCAGCAGCGGGATGTTCTTGGCCAGATGCGTCGGCGTGCCCAGCATCCGGAGAACGTCAGCGACGCCGAACAGCTTGATCGCCTGCGCATCGAAGGTCAGCGGGTCGGCGACGAACGCCGGCGCGACGGCGGGATCGCGGCTCAGCCACTCGGCACCGGTGTTTCCCAGGTGCTTGAAATTCTTGTTGAGCGGACCGGAGTTCGTGTGCCGAAGCGTGCGATACGAGGCACCACTCAGGACGGCGGCGTCGTAGTCGTCCGCGCGACTGTTGAGGATCATCTGGGCGAAGATGGAGCCGAGGCTATGGCCGAGCAGCACCAGTGGCGATGTCGGATGCTCGCTCCGCACGATCCTCGACAACTGGTGCACCCCCGCGACCGTGGCCCGCACCCCGCCCGGGCCGAGACGGCCGAGCTTGCTCACCTCTCCACCCCACTGCTGCATGCCGGTCTGACCGTGGCCGCGGAGGTCGCCGGCGATGACCGCGTAGCCGGCCGCGACGAGCCGCTGCGCGAAGTCCTCGTAGCGGGTCGCGTACTCCCCGAGGCCGTGCACCAGCTGCACGATGGCGTGGGGGGCCGCGGGGCGCCAGGTGTAGTAGTGGATTGTGATGCCCTCGGCATCCACGAAGCTGTGCTCGCCGCGCGCGGCCGGTTCTTCGGGCATCGGTGCCTCCTTGCTGGGTTCATCCTAGGTTCTGGCTCAGCATTAGCAACGCTAATGAGTTAGGCTAACTGTTATGGCTGAGGACACCGTCGACGAGTTGCGCATGCTGCTGCAACGCACGGCCCGCCGCATCCGCAACAACCGCGCCGACGGCACCATGAGCGACACCAAGATGGGCGTGCTGTTCCGACTCGAAGGCTCGCCCGCCACACCCAGCCAACTCGCCGAGCGGGAGCGCGTCACCCCGCCGTCGATGAACCGCACCCTCAACGTGCTCGAAGAGGCTGGGCTGGTTTCGCGCGCCCCCGATCCAGATGACGCACGCAAGGTCGTCGTGACGATCACTCGGGCCGGCGAGGCCGTCATCGCTGAGACTCGGCGCCTGCGTACGGAGTGGTTCAGCGAGCGGCTTGCCGAGCTCACGCCGCACGAGCGGGCGACGCTCGAAGCGGTCATCCCCGTTCTTCGCCACATCGCCGAGCATGAGTAGGCCGCATGAGTAGCGCCTTTCGCTCGCTCGGGTTCTACAACTACCGGGTCTGGTTCAGCGGCTCGACGGTCTCCAATATCGGCACGTGGATGCAGCGCACCGCCCAGGACTGGGTCGTGCTGACCGAACTCACCCACAACGATGCCGGCGCGGTCGGGGTGACGATGGCGCTGCAGTTCGGGCCCCAACTGGTGCTCGTGCCCATCACCGGGCTGGTCGCCGACCGGGCGAACCCGCGCACTCTGCTGATGATCACGCAGGGCGTGATGGGTGTGCTGGGTCTCAGCCTCGGCATTCTGACGCTGACCGGGGTCCTGCAGCTGTGGATGATGTTCCTGTTCGCACTCGGTCTCGGGATCGCGGCCGCGTTCGACGCGCCGGTGCGGCAGACGTTCGTCGGTTCGCTGGTGCCGCAGAACTTCCTCTCGAATGCAGTCGGCCTCAACGCCACGTCGTTCAACACCGCTCGGCTGATCGGGCCGGCGGTCGCGGGCCTGCTCATCGCGGGCGTCGGCTCGGGCTGGGTGTTCCTGATCAACGCCGTCACCTTCGGGGCGACCATGCTGGCGCTGCTCGGTTTGCGGAAGTCGGAGCTGGCCCCGCGCCAGCAGGAGACGAAACGGAGAGGGCAGATCCGCGCCGGCTTCGGCTACGTGCGCAGCCGCTCCGATCTGGTGGCGCTCTTCATCATGGTGTTCCTGATGGGAACACTCGGGCTCAACTTTCCGATCTTCGCGTCCACGATGGCGAGTATCACCTTCCACCAGGGCGCCGGTGAGTTCGGCATCCTGTCGTCGGCATTCGCGGTCGGCTCCGTCGTCGGCGCGCTACTCGCCGCCCGGCGAGAGAAGCCGCGCTTTCGCACCGTGGCGCTGTCGGGCGCGGGGTTCGGTTTCGCGCTGATCGCCGCCGCCCTGATGCCCACATACCTGAGCTTCGGGCTCGTGCTCCCACTGGTCGGCATCAGCTCGATCACGATGCTCAACAACGCGAACGCCTATGTGCAGACGACGACCCCGCCCGAACTCCGTGGTCGAGTGATGTCCCTGTATATGGCGATCTTCATGGGCGGCACCCCCATCGGTGCTCCCCTGATCGGCTGGGTCGCGAACGCCTACGGTCCGCGTTGGGGGCTGATTGTCGGCGCAACGGGTGGCTTGCTCGCTGCGATCGTCGGCCTGCTCTTCTGGGCGAGCTCCCACACCGTGCGCATCCGCTACCGCAGCGACCGCCGGCTGCCGTTCGGCCTGCAGGTGACCACCGACCGCGAGACCGCCACCCGCGAGATCGCGGTCATCGAAACCGAAGCACAGAGGGGCTGAGCTGCTCCGGGTGGAACGGGCAGACGCCGACCGGGCAGGGCAGCAGACCTAAGCCTCGCGCGTGATCTCCACCGTGACGAACAGCTTGCTCGCGTATGGGCCGGCGTACACACCGCGCAGCGGAGCGACGTCACCGTAGTCGCGGCCGCGGCCCACCAAGACGTGCCGGTCGCCGATATCCATCAAGTTGGTCGGGTCGAAGCCGCGCCAGTCGCCGCAGAACCACTCGACCCAGGCGTGCGATTCGCCGGTCACCGTCTCGCCGATGGCGGCATCCGGCTTGGGGTGAAGGTAACCACTGACGTACCGAGCCGGGATCCCAATCGAGCGCAGCGCCCCGATCGCCAGGTGCGTGATGTCCTGGCAGACACCCTTCTTCTTCTCCCAGGCCTCGCGGGCCGTGGTGTAGACGCTCGTGGAACCGGGCATGTACTCGATGCGGTTGCCGATCTCCTCGCAGATCGCGAGCGCGGTGGCGCACGGCGAATCGGACGTGGCGAGGGCTGCTCGAGCCAGTTCGACGAGTTCGGCGGGCGGCTGGGTGCGCGAGGTCTGCCCGAGCTGCTCGACGTACTCGGTGGCTCGCTCGATCTCGTCTGCCAGGTTCTCCCAGCTGAGGCGGTGGGTTGGATGCTCACGCGGTCGCACCTCCACCAGGCTCGTGGCCGCCAGCGAGAGTTCGCGGTGCGGGGTGAGCACCTCGAAAGAAGAGACCCGCGTTCCCCAGTAGTCCGTGTATGAGTGCTGACTCGAGAGGGGAAGGATCTCGAGGTTGCTGTAGAGCACCAGTTGGCTGTCGGCGCTCATGGGCAGCATCCGCGCCTCGTTGTATGACGCGGTCACCTCGCCGTCGTAGTGGAATCCGGTGGCGTGCCGGATGCGGAGCCGGGTCACGAGTTCTCTCCCATCCAGCTCGGCGCCGCGTTGGTGGGGAAGTAGCGCTGACGGATCGCCTCGCTGGCGGCGCTCGTGGCGAGCTGCACGTTGTCCATGTGGGTGGGGAGGTCCTCGATGATGTCGGCGATCGGGCGGTATTCGAGTTCGCTGCGGATCTGACCGAGCAACCGCTGCGCATGGTCGCTCGTGCCGACGCGGTCAGAGCGGGGGCCGAGTTCCCGCAGACACTGCTCCGCGCGCGATACCGAGAACAGGATGCTGCGGGGGAACAGCCGGTCGAGCAGCAAGAACTCGGCGGCATTCCGGGCGCTCGGCACGCCGCGGTAGGTGCGCAGGTACGCCTCGTATGCCCCCACCGAGCGGAGGATCGTCGTCCACGACGGGCCGGAGGCCTCCGTCAACGACCGCGTCGCCAGCAGTCGCGCGGTCATGTCCGCCCGCTCGATCGAGCGGCCGAGGGTGAAGAAGCTGTATGCCTCGTCGCGGCTCGCGGAGGACTCGATGATTCCGACGGCAAGAGCCGCGCGCTCACGCACCCAGCCGAAGAACTCGTGCACCCTTTCGGTGGCGACCTTCCGTGGCATCCGGGCCCTGGTGGTGTTCAGGACCTCCCAGAGCTCGGTGCTGACGACCTCGCGGGCTCGACGGGCGTTCTCGCGGGCGGCGGCGAGCGAGTAGGCGATGGATGCCGGCTGGTTGCGATCGACCGCGAGCAGCGCGAGCACATCAGCCCTGGATACCTCGTGATCGTCCTCCACCTCGGTGCCCATCACGCTCAGCAGCGAGCGGCAGGCGAGGTTCTCCTCGATCCACGGGTCTTCGAGGAGCAGTTGCAGGTGCACGTCGAGGATGCGGGCGGTGCCGTCGCCGCGCTCGATGTACCGGCCGATCCAGAACAGGCTCTCGGCGATCCGGCTCAGCATGCCGCACCCCCTTCCGCGCCATGGCTCCCGCTCCGCTGCGAGGGAACCCCGCGCGCAGGGTTCCTTGGTGCCGTAGCGGGAGCTATCGCGGGGGTGGAGAGGGCCTGTTGCTGCTGTTGCTGCTGATCCTGGCGGGGAGCATCGGCCGGATTGTGGTCGGGGCGGTGACCCTCGACGATGATCGGGATCGACGTGGTCACCGCTGCCTGATCGGCCACCAGACCCTGGATGTTGTGGTCGCTGGTGTGCAGCGGCTCGTGCCCCACGATCCAGGTGTCCTTCGAACCACCGCCCTGCGAGCTGTTCACCACGAGCTGTCCCTCGGGGAGGGCGACCCGGGTGAGGCCGCCTGGCAGCACCCAGACATCCGTGCCGTCATTGACGGCGAACGGGCGGAGGTCGGCGTGCCGCGGACGCATTCCGTCGTCGACCAGCGTGGGGATCGTCGAGAGCTGCACGACCGGCTGCGCGATCCAGCCGCGCGGGTCCGCCCTCAGACGGGCGCCGAGCTCGTCGAGCTCCTGCTTGCTCGCGTCGGGACCGACCACCAGACCTTTGCCGCCCGAGCCGTCGACCGGCTTGACGACGAGTTCGTCCAGCCGGTCGAGCACCTCCTCGAGCGCGCCCGGCTCCTCGAGGCGCCAGGTGTCGACGTTGGCGATGATCGGGTCTTCCGACAGGTAGTACCGGATCAGCTCGGGCAGGTACGTGTACACGAGCTTGTCGTCGGCGACACCGTTCCCGATCGCGTTGGCGATGGTCACGTTGCCCAGTCGGGCCGCCATCATGAGTCCCGGCGAGCCGAGCATCGAGTCGGCCCGGAACTGCAGCGGGTCGAGGAACTCGTCGTCGACCCGGCGGTAGATCACGTCCACACGGGTGGGACCGGCGGTGGTGCGCATCCACACCTTGCCGCCGCTGCAGAACAGGTCACGGCCTTCGACGAGCTCGACCCCCATCAGCCGGGCGAGCAGGGTGTGCTCGAAGTACGCCGAGTTGTAGACACCGGGCGTGAGCACGACGATCGTCGGGTCATCGACGCCGTCGGGGGCGGATGCCCGCAGCGACTGCAGCAGCCGCTGCGGGTAGTCGCCGACCGGTCGCACGCGCATCGACATGAACAGCTCGGGCAGAGTCTGCGCCATCACGCGCCGGTTCGAGATCACGTAGCTGACCCCGGACGGCACCCGCACGTTGTCTTCGAGCACCCGCCACGTGCCCTTCTCGTCGCGGATGAGGTCGATGCCGGAGACCTGGATGCGCACGCCGTTGGCGCTGACGATGCCGGCCGCCTCGCGGTGGAAGTGGCTCGACGAGCTGATCAGCCGTGCCGGGATCACCCCGTCGAGCACGGCCTGCTGTGTGCCGTAGACATCGGCGAGGAACGCCTCCAGCGCGCGCACGCGCTGCTTGACGCCGGACTCGACGACCGCCCACTCCGACTGTTCGATGACGCGCGGCACCGCATCCAGCGGGAACGGGCGCTCCTCACCCGCGAAATCGAAGGTGACGCCCTGCGCGAGGTAGGAGCTGGCGAGAGCCTCGGTGCGTCCGCGTAGCTCCTCTTGGGTCATCCGCGCCAGGGCCGAATGAATCTCCTTGTACGCACCGCGGGCGCTCTCCGAGTCGGCCGCCGTCGTGTCGGAGAACATCTCATCCCAGGCCGGCGCTCCACGTCGCTTCGTCGCGATCGAGCCGTAACCGTCGAACAGGTCGCCCATGGTGTGAGCCTAGTGAGCAGGATGTTGCGCGCGTGTTTCACACCCACGTGCTTCACTTGCACCATGTTCGACCGCCGCGATCTCGAGCCCGTCACCGTCGGAACATCCGGGCTCGGCAAGCGTCCCGGCGCCGATGCGGCATTGGCCGCGGCACTCGTCGCCTCGCCGTTCCGCCAGCTCGACACCGGCAACAACTACGCGCTCGGGCGATCGGAGCAGTTGCTCGGCGAGGCGATCGCGGCGGTGGGCGGACTGCCACCGAACAAGGTCGTGTTCTCGAAGGCCGACCAGGACCCCGAGACGGGCGCGTTCGACGGCGAGCGGGTGCTGCGGTCCTTCGATGAGACCACGGCGCGGCTGGGGCTCGACACCCTGCCCCTGTTCCACCTGCATGACCCGTACACGATCAGCGTCGCCGAGGGGATGGCGCCAGGCGGTCCCGTCGAGGCGCTGATCCGGCTGCGCGAGGAGGGTCGGGTCGGCGCGATCGGTATCGCCGCCGGCGAGCGGGCGCTGGTCGAGGAGTACATCCGCACCGACGTGTTCGACGCGGTGCTGAGCCACAATCGCTGGACCCTGGTGGATCGCACGGCCGACACGATCCTGCGCCTCGCCAGCGAGCGCGGCATGACGGTCTTCAACGCGGCACCGTTCGGGGGTGGCATCCTCGCCGGATCGAGGTTCCGTGGTGACACCTATGGCTACGCTCCGGCGTCCGCGGCTTTTCTGGCACACCTGGATGCCGTGCGCGCCCTCTGCGGTGAGTGGGGGGTCAGTGTCGCGGCCGCCGCGCTGCAGTTTTCGCTGCGGGAGCCGCGCATCCACTCGACGGTTGTCGGCATCTACTCGCCGCAGCGGCTGGCCGAGCTGCCCGGCCTGCTCGGTGCCCCGATCGCCGCCGGTTTCTGGGACGCGCTGGACGAACTCGGCGACCCGCCGCCCTCACCCACCGACTGAACGCCGCGCCCCCGCGCCCGCCGCGCCCCGCGCCCGCCGCGCCCCGCCCCGCCCCGCTGAGAGTACGGAGTTATAAGTTCCCTCAGCGCTGAAAGGGGTCGCGAGCACGTACTCTTAGCGTCAGTTCCGGCCGAAGGTGACACCGCTCAGGCGCGCTGACTCGTCGAACAGGCGTGCGGCATCGGCGGCATTGCGGGCCGCTTTGGGCTCCCGCGCCCGGTGCGACGCACCGGTCAGTCCCATGAAACCGTCCGGCCCGTAGTAGCCGCCGGGCTCGGCATCCGGGCTCGTCGCGGCATAGAGCGCGGGAAGGATGCCGGTCTCGACCAGCTGCCAGAACAGCGTGCGGTGGTATGTCTTCGGCGGCAAAGCCGCCTTGCCACGACGGGGTCCGCTGGTCTGGAGATTGGTACGGGTGAACCCCGGATGCGCGGCGTCGCTGAGCAGACCCCATCCGTTCGCGTCGCTGCGGGTTTGGAGCTCGCGGGCGAACGAGAGCATCGCGAGCTTGGAGAGTCCATATGACCGGGTCGGCGAGTACTTCTGGCTCTGCAGATCACTCCAGTCGTAGCGGCCGAAGTACGCCATGATGCTGCTCAGCGAGGTCACACGCGGTGCCTCGGCGGCCCGCAGCAGGGGCAGCAGCCGACCGGTCAGCGCATAGTGGCCGAGGTAATTGCTCTCGAACTGCAGCTCGAAACCGTCATCGGTGGTTTCTCGCTTGGGGGGCATCATGACCCCGGCGTTGTTGAGCAGGATGTCGATGGGCCTGCCATCGGCGAGCCGCGCATCCGCGAAGTCCGCAACGCTCGCGAGCGAAGCCAGGTCGATCCGCTCGAGTCGGATCCGCCCCGCCGGGTTCGCTGCCAGCAACTCGCTCCGAGCGGCTTCGCCCTTCTCGAGGTTGCGGACCGCCATCACGACCTCGGCGCCGGCGGCCGTGAGCCGTCCGGTCAAGCCGAAGCCGAGTCCACTGTTCGCGCCGGTGACGATCGCGAGCTTGCCGCTCAGCGAGGGGACGTGCACATCTTCGGTGGCCATTCCGTGAGAGTACGCATATCTCCGTACTTTCGCCGCCGAAAGCGGGCAGGACCCCGTACTTTCGGCGAGAGGAGGCGGGAGGCGGCGGGATGAGGCGGGAGGCGGCGGGAGGCGGCGGGAGGCGGCGGGCAAGACTCGCGGCGGCGTGGCAGGCTCAAGGGGTGACCACTGAACGAACCTGGGCCGGCACGTACACCTTCACCTCACCGCGAATCGTCGAGGCGTCGAGTATCGATCAGGTGCAGCACCTGGTCGCCGACGCGGCCGCCGCGGGCGAGAGGGTCCGGGCGCTCGGCACCCGGCATTCCTTCAACGGGATCGCCGACACCACCGGCACGCTCGTCTCGGTGCTCCCGATCGACCCCGACCCGGTGATCGACGAGGTGCAGCGCACGGTCACCGTGGGCAGTGGCATCCGGTACGGGGCGTTGGGCGCCTGGCTCGAGGAGCGCGGCTGGGCGCTGCATAACATGGGCTCGCTGCCTCACATCTCGGTCGGCGGGGCGACCGCCACGGGCACCCACGGTTCGGGCAATGCCTTGGGCACCCTGTCGACGGCCGTGCGCGCGATCGACTACGTGGCAGCCGACGGCTCGCTCGTGACGGCGCGTCACGGAGATCCCGACTTCGACGGGATGGTGGTGGCCCTGGGCGCGTACGGCATCGTCACGCGCACCACGCTGGCCATCGAACCCAGCTTCCTGGTGCGGCAGGACGCCTTCTACGGACTGCCGTGGAACACCGTTCTCGACGACCTCGAGGGAGCGACCGGAGCCGCGTACAGCGTGAGCTTCTTCACGGACTGGTTGGGCGACACCATCCGACTCGCGCTCCTGAAGACCCGTCTCGCCGATGGCCAGTCACCGAGCGGCGTCGAGCAGTGGCTCGGAGCGCCGCGTCATGACGGGGTGAGGATCTTCGACGAGCCGGACGACAACACCACCTCCGCCAGTAACGACCCAGGCCCGTGGAACCAGCGGCTGCCGCATTTCCGCTTCGACACGACGCCGAGCGCGGGCGACGAGATCCAGAGCGAGTATTTCGTCGATCGCGCCGACGCTCCGGCGGCACTGCGGGCCGTTCGCGCTCTCGGAGCACGGATCGCGCCGCTCCTCCTGATCACCGAACTGCGGACCACGGCCCCCGACGAACTGTGGCTCAGCGGCTCGTACCGGCGCCCGACGATGGCGATCCACTTCACCTGGAAGCCCCAGCTCGACGCCGTCAGGGCGTTGCTCCCCGAGATCGAAGCCGCACTGGCACCGTTCGCCGCCCGCCCACACTGGGGCAAGGTCAACACCATGGATGCCGCCACCCTCGCCCGCGTCCACCCGCGTCTCGCCGACTCGCGTGCCCTCTTCGAGCGGCTGGACCCCGCCGGCATGTTCTCCAACGGCTACCTCGAGCGGCGCGGGGTGCGCGAAGCGCGCTGAGGGGGGCCGGCTCCTCCGTCACGTTGGTCGTCGCCGCGTTCCCGGTAGTTCGCTACGAACGTCGCGCCGGCAGCAGCCCGTCGGCCTTGACGCCCGGAGACTGGAGTCCTCATGAAGAACATCGATATCCCCGAAATCCCCTTCCCCCTGTCGGCCGTCGTGCTCGGCCTGATGCGCATCCAAGAGCTGGACGACGCGCAGGTGCAGGCCCTGGTCGGTGCCGCCGTCGACAGCGGGATCAACGTCTTCGACCACGCCAATGTCTACGGATCGAGCCGTCACGGCTGCGAGACCCGCTGGGGCGAGGCGATCACGATGACGCCGAGCGAGCGGGACGCGATCGTCATCCAGAGCAAGGTCGGCATCCGCGAGGGATTCTGGGACTTCTCGCGCGAGCACATCCTCGCGGAAGTGGACCTGTCGCTTTCGGCCCTCAACACCGACCGGCTCGACGTGCTGCTGCTGCACCGCCCAGACACCCTGATGGAACCCGAGGAGATCGCCGCGGCGTTCGACGAGCTCGAGAAGGCCGGCAAGGTGCGCCACTTCGGCGTCTCGAACCAGACGCCCGGGCAGGTCGAGTTGCTCCGCGCCACCGTGCGCCAGCCGCTGCTGTTCAACCAGGTGCAGCTGAGCATCACGCACGCCCCGCTGATCGCCGCCGGCATTTCGGCCAACATGCAGGGCCTCGATCAGTCGATCGATCGGGACAACGGCATCCTGGACTACTCCCGCCTGCACGGGATGACCCTGCAGGCGTGGTCGCCGTTCCAGAAGGGATTCTTCGATGGCACCTTCCTCGACGACCCCGCGTTCCCGGAGCTCAACGAGGGGCTGCGCTCCCTGGCCGAGAAATACGAGGTGACCCCGAACGGCATCGCCGTCGCCTGGATCACCCGGCATCCCGCGAACATGCAGGTCGTCCTCGGCACGACCAAGCCCGAGCGCGTGCGTGACGCGGCGGCGGGGGCCGAGGTGCCCCTGACCCGCGAGGAGTGGTACTCCCTCTTCACCGCCGCCGGATACCTCCTTCCCTAGAGATCACCCACCGAAAGGGACACGATCATGGTGCAGCGTCAGCTCCCGAACCCTCGCGATCTTCTCGAGTTGATGCAGTTCAAGAAGCCGAACTTCAACGGGACGCAGCGTCGACTGGAGTCCGCGTTGACGATCGCGGATCTGCGGGCGATCGCGAAGGCCCGCACCCCGAAGGCCGCGTTCGACTACACGGATGGTGCTGCCGAGCAGGAGATATCGCTCGCCCGCGCCCGGCAGGCGTTCGAGGACATCGAGTTCAGCCCCTCCATCCTGCGCGGCATGGCCAGCGTCG
>JABBOD010000014.1 GCA_019351995.1 Acidobacteriota bacterium | reverse complement strand
CTAGGCTCGAACCGTGCATATCGCGGTCATCGGCGCCGGAGCGGTCGGGGGAACTCTTGCCGCCCTCCTCGATCGCGCGGGCCACACGATCCAGGTGACCGCCCGCGGCGACAACCTGGCGGCGATCAGAGCAGCGGGGCTTCGGCTCGACGGCGGGTGGGGCGAGCACGTCGCGCGTGTCGAGGCCCATGAGACGCTGATTCGGGCCGGTGCCCCCGTACCCGACTTCGCGATCCTCGCCACGAAGGCCCAGGATGCCGCAGCCGCCCTCCACGCGAACCTCGGGGCGCTCGGCACGGTGCCGGTGCTCGTCGCACAGAACGGCCTGGGTGGCATCGAGGTCGCCCGTTCCGTGCTGCCTGAGTCCGCGCTGCTCGGCGGTCTCGCCCTGTTCGCCGCCTCCTATCTCGAGCCGGGTCGCGTCACGGTGACCGCTCCCCTGCCCCTGATCATCGGCTCCGCGCCCGGCACGGACGACACGGTGCTCTCGACGATCGCCGACGTCATGCGCGGCGCTCTCCCGGTCGAGGTCACGAGCGACATCCTCGGCGCGCAGTGGACGAAGCTGCTCATCAACCACGTCAACGCGCTGCCCGCGATCACCGGACTGAGCGTGCAACAGGTGATCGCCGACTCCGGGTTGCGAAGAGTGATGACGGCAAGCATGCGCGAGACCGTGCGTGTCGCGCGGCGACTCGGCATCCGTTTCGGCGCGGTGCAGGGAATCAACGGTCGGATACTCGGGGCGATCGGCTCCGCGCCGCTCGCGCTCGGGGCGTGGTTCCCGATCATGCTGCGGTCGCGGATGGGCTCCGTGCCGAATCCTGGTTCGACGCTGCAGAGCATCAAGCGCGGCCAGCTGACCGAGATCGATTTTCTCAACGGAGCCGTCGTGAGCGCGGCGAAGGCGGAGGGGATCACGGCACCCATCAACGAGCAGATCGTTCGCCTCGTCCACGAGGTGGAGTGCACCGGCAGTTTCCTGACACCGACCGAGGTGGCGGCGCGGGTCAGGGTCTAGGCCGAGCAGTCACCCCGGTACTAGCAGCTGTCCGCGAAGATCCGTCGGGGGTGCTCGACGTCGCCGTTGTCGATGATCGCGGACGCGGCGGCACGCGGCGCGGCCTCACGCTCGTACAGCTCCTGGCCGCCGAGGTAGCGCTGACCGAGCGGCGACTCCGGCTCGGGATCGGACCCGTCGCGCGCGATCATCCGCTCGTGCCGCACCTCCTGGGGCGCATCCAGCCAGATCGTGAAGTTCCAGATGCCCTTCAGGGACGGGCGCTGCAGGAACAAACCATCGACGATCAAGATGGCGTCAGCTGGCCCCGTCTCCCACTTCGATTCGAAGGGGACGTCGCGCTCGAGATCGAAGAACCGGGTGGCGAAGCCGGTCGAACCCGCGAGCCGGAAGGGCCCAAGAAGCACGCGCCGAAAGCTCACCTCGTCGTAGGAGTCCTCGTAGAAACCTCTGGCCGACTCACGGCCGCGCGCGTAGCGATCGGCTCGCGGACGGTGGAAGTCATCCATCGAGGCACGGAAGACGTCGTGGCCGAGCGCGCGCAACTCCGTCGCGAGATCATCGGCGAACACGGTCTTGCCCGCGCCGGACGCCCCGTCGACACCGACGACGATCCTGCCGCGCGGGTAGTGCTGCACCAGCTCCTCCGCGAGGGCTCGCATCGTGTCGCGACGCTCGGGCGTCCACCGTGGCATGCCCGTCAGCTTACTGTTGAGGCGTGGTGGCGAGCCGGGAGCGTGGAATCGGCGAGACCATCGCGGCCTGGTACGCCGCTGGCCATCGGGAGCTGCCGTGGCGGCATCCTGAGTTCCCGGCCTGGGGCATCCTGGTCTCCGAGTTCATGCTCCAGCAGACGCCGGTCGCCCGCGTGATCCCCCGGCTCGCCGAGTGGCTGGAACGCTGGCCGTCCCCGGCCGACCTGGCCGCGGTTCCTCCGGGCGAGGCCGTCCGGGCCTGGGACCGGCTGGGGTACCCACGGCGCGCGCTCAATCTGCACGCCGCAGCGGCGGTCATCGCAGCCCAGCACGCCAACCGGGTGCCGTCCGACGTCGAGGAGCTGCTCACGCTTCCCGGTGTCGGCCCGTACACGGCGCGCGCCGTCGCGGCGTTCGCGTACGGGGTGCGCACGCCGGTGGTCGACACGAACGTCCGGCGTGTGCTCGCGCGGGCGATCGGCGGCCAGGCGGAGCCGGGCCCCCCGCACACCCGGCGCGATCTGGATGACATGGCTGCGCTCCTGCCCCTCGACGCGGAACGCGCACGGCTGAGCAACGCCGGCGCCATGGAACTGGGGCAGACGGTGTGCACCGCGCGATCCCCGCGCTGCGAGGAGTGCCCGCTCGTGGCGAGCTGTGCCTGGCGGGCCGCGGGGTATCCCGACTATGAGGGCCCTCGGGCGGCCAGGCAGAAGAAGTACGAGGGCTCGGACCGGCAGGTGCGCGGACTGATCCTGCGCGAGCTGCGCGCCGCCGACATCCCCGTGCCGGGTGCGGCCCTCGAGTACGTGTGGCCGGATGCCGCGCAGCGGGATCGCGCGCTGGCGGGCCTCCGGCGCGATGGCCTGGTGACCGGCGACCCGGTCGACGGCTACACGCTGCCACTCACCTGAGCCTGGTGTCTGGTCAGGGCGCGGCTCAAGACCCTCCCGAGCCTGCCGCCCGTTGTGGCCAGACATCGTGCGCGGTGACGGGGTTCTGACGCACACTGGGTGCCATGCCGGAACTGCCCGAAGTGCAGGCGCTCGCCACCGAGCTGAGCGCTCGCCTCGGTGGACGCGTCCTCGATCGCATCGACATCCTCGCCTTCCCGGCGCTGAAGACATACGAGCCGCCGCTTGACGCCCTGCGCGGAGCGACGATCGGCGAGATCACCCGGCACGGCAAGTACCTCGACATCGGAGCGACGACCGCGGACGGCGAGGCTCTGCACCTGCTGATCCACCTCGCCCGCGCCGGCTGGCTGCGCTGGCGCACCACCGCCCCCGCACCGATGCCACGCGGTCCCGGCAAGGGGCCACTCGCCGCGCGCCTGGTCTTGGATGACGGGTCAGGACTCGACATCACCGAGGCAGGAACCAAGAAGAGCCTGGCCATCTCGCTCGTCCACCGGGCGGATGAGGTGCCGGGCGTCGCGCGACTCGGGCCGGACCCGCTTGACGCGTCGTTCAGTGAAGCGCTGTTCCGGGACATCCTCACATCCCAGGGACGCGCTCAGATCAAGGGCGTCCTGCGCAATCAGTCGATCATCGCCGGAATCGGGAACGCGTACTCCGACGAGATCCTGCACGCCGCCCAGATGTCGCCATTCAAGCCGGCCGACATGGGCCCGGATGAGGCGGCTCGACTCTACGCCGCCCTCCAGCAGACGCTCCGTAGCGCGGTCGAGCGTGCGAACGGGGTCTCCCTCAGCGATTTGAAAGGCGAAAAGAGGAGCAACTTGCGGGTGCACGGCCGCACCGGTCTCCCGTGTCCGGTGTGCGGCGACACCGTGCGTCAGGTGATCTACGCCGACTCGACGTTCCAGTACTGCCCCAACTGCCAGACGGGCGGCAGGCCGCTCGCCGATCGGGTGCTGTCGCGACTCCTGAAATAGTCGCCGAGTGTCCCGATGCCGTCGTGCGGTCTAGAGCTGCTCGTCGGCGTCGTCTTCGGCGATCTCCCGCGGTTTCACGTACGGGTCCTCGTCCCCCGCGTACATCGCCGAGGAGGCGAGTGCCGCCGCTGCGCTGTCCCGTTCGCGCGCTTCGCGCAGGAGAGAGTCGATCGCGGCCGCGTTCTCGGGGATCCCATCGGGGATGAACTCGAGTGACGGGGTGAGCCGGGTCGTGATGTTGCGGCCGACCTCGGTGCGCAGCATCCCGGTCGCCGATTTCAGGGCAGCGGCCGTATCAGCACGCTCCTCATCGGTGCCGTACACCGTGTAGAACACGCTCGCGTGCTGCAGGTCGCCGGTCACGCGCACGTCGGTGATGGTCACAAACCCCATCCGCGGATCGCGGAGACCCTTCTCGATCCGCTTCGCAATCACCTCGCGAATCAGGTCACCCATCTTCGCCGGCCGATCAGATCCCGCCATTGCAGTGCCTTTCCCTCGTCATCGGGGATTGCTCGTCCCGTTCCGATGTTCGGAGCCGGGGCGCAGGGTCTGTCTCGAAAGTCAATCGGGGTAGGGGTCCCCGCCTCTTGACTTTCGAGACAGAGCCGGAGCCCGGGCGTCACCACCCGGGCTCCGGAACGGGCTAGGCCCGGACCTTCTCTTTCATTTCGATCGTCTCGATCTCGTCACCGATCTGGATGTCGTTGAACTTACCCAGACCGATACCGGCCTCGAAGTCCGTGCGCACCTCGGTGACGTCATCCTTGAAGCGACGAAGCGAGTCGATGGCCAGGTTGTCCCCGACCACGACACCGTCACGGATGACGCGCGCCTTGGCGTTGCGGGTGATCGTTCCGCTGCGCACGATGACACCGGCGATGTTGCCGGCCTTCGAGCTGCGGAAGATCTCGCGGATCTCGGCGACCCCCGACTGCACCTCTTCGAACTCGGGCTTGAGCATGCCCTTGAGCGAGGACTCGATGTCGTCGAGCGCGTCGTAGATCACCGAGTAGAACCGCACGTCGATGCCTTCGCGCTGAGCGCGCTCGCGCGCCTTCACGTCGGGCCGCACGTTGAACCCGATGACGATCGCGTTGTCGATCGTCGCCAGGTCGATGTCCGACTCGGTGACAGCACCGACACCGCGGTGCAGGATGCGCAGCTGAACGCTGTCGTCGACCTCGATCTTGAGCAGCGCCTCTTCCAGCGCCTCGACGGCACCGGAGACATCGCCCTTGATGATGAGGTTGAGCGAGTCGACCTTGCCCTCGGCGAGCACGCGGGTGAAGTCCTCAAGCGAGATGCGCTTGCGGGCCTTGGCCAGCTGAGCATTGCGCTGCACGGCTTCGCGCTTCTCGGCGATCTGTCGAGCGGTGCGGTCGTCGTCGGTCACCAGGAAGGTGTCGCCGGCGCGGGGCACGGTCGACAGACCCTGCACCTGAACCGGACGGGCCGGGTATGCCTCCTCGACGACGTCGCCGTTCTCGTCGTGCATTGCCCGGACACGGCCATATGCCGTCCCGGCGACGATCGGGTCTCCGACTCGGAGCGTTCCCGACTGGATGAGCACGGTCGCCACGGCGCCGCGTCCCTTGTCGAGCTTGGCTTCGATCGCGACGCCGCGCGCGTCCTTGTTGGGGTTCGCGCGGAGGTCGAGGCCGGCATCCGCGGTCAGGAGGACCGCGTCGAGGAGCTCGGCGATGCCCTTCTTCTGCAGGGCGGAGACGTCGCGGAAGATGGTGTCGCCACCGAACTCCTCGGCGACCAGGCCGAACTCGGTGAGCTGCTGACGCACCTTGGCGGGGTTGGCCCCCTCCTTGTCGACTTTGTTCACGGCGACCACGATCGGCACGCCCGCTGCCTGTGCGTGGTTCAGCGCCTCCACCGTCTGCGGCATGATGCCGTCGTCGGCGGCGACCACCAGGATCGCGATGTCCGTCACCTGCGCACCACGAGCACGCATGGCGGTGAACGCCTCGTGACCCGGGGTGTCGATGAAGGTGATGGCACGCTCGATGCCCTCGTGCTCGGTCCAGACCTGGTACGCACCGATGTGCTGCGTGATACCACCGGCCTCGCCCGCGACGACATTCGCTTCGCGGATCGCGTCGAGCAGCTTGGTCTTACCGTGGTCGACGTGACCCATCACGGTCACCACGGGGGGACGGATCTCGAGATCGTCGTCATCCTCGTCGGCGAGCTCCTGCTCAAGGTCGATGTCGAAGCCGTCGAGAAGCTCCTTGTCTTCGTCCTCGGGGCTGACGATCTGGATGTTGTAGCCGAGTTCCTCACCGAGGATGCCGAAGGTGGCGTCATCGAGCGACTCGGTCGCCGTTGCCATCTCACCGAGGTGGAAGAGAGCGGTCACCAGCGCGCCCGGCTGGACCGAGTACTTGGTGACCTGCTCGAGCTTGTCGGCCAGGTCGGAGATGGAGGCGCCGCGGCGCATCCGGATGATCGTCTTGCCGTCACCACGCGGGATCGCGACGCCGCCGAGCGACGGAGCATCCCGCATCTCGAACTCGGCACGCTTCGTCCGCTTCGACTTGCGGGCACGGCTCTTGCCGCCGCCACGGCCGAAGGCACCTGCGGTGCCGCCACCGGGTCCACGACCACGACCGCCGGCGCCACCGGGACGACCGGCGAAACCGCCCGTCGTGCCGGGAGCACCGCCGGGACGCTGGAATCCGCCGCCGGCGCCGCCGGGACGACCGGGGCCGCCGGGACGCTGCTGGAACGGTGCGCCGGGACGACCGGTCCCCGGACCGCCCGGGCGAGGGGCTCCGGGGCGCGGAGCACCGGGACGCGGAGCCGCCGGACGCGGGATCGCGCCATTCGCTCCACCCGGTCGCGGCATGCCCTGCGAGCCGGCGAAGGGGTTGTTGCCGGGACGCGGAGCGCCCGGACGGGACATGCCCTGCGCGCTGGCGTACGGGTTGTTACCCGGGCGGGGTGTTCCCGGACGCGCGCCGTCGGCGGCGGGTGTTGCGGCCGCCGGGGTGCCGGGGGCAGCGGGTGCGGCCGGTGCCGCCGGAGCGGGAGCGCTCGGGGACGCAGACGAGGGTGCGGGCGCCGGGGCGCTGGGGGCGGGTGCGGCAGGCACCTCCACCGAGGCTGCGGGAGCCGGGGCGGGGGCCGGTGCCGGTGCCGGGCTCGCCGGACGTGCCGCCGCGGGGCGGGGTGCCGTTGCGGTGGACGCCGCCGGAGCGGGTCCGCCAGCCGGTGCCGTGTGGCCGTCCGCCTCGAGCGCCGCCTTCAGGCGACGCGCGACGGGCGGTGCGATGCTGGAGGACGCGCTCTTGACGAACTCGCCCATGCCCTTGAGTTTCTCCAGAGCGATCTTGCTATCGATGCCGAGTTCGTTCGCGATCTCGTGCACGCGTGGGTTGGCCACAATTCTCCTGTCTGGGTCCACCCAGACAGGGCGGACATTAGTTGAGGACGGAACTCATTTCGAGTCGCTCATTAGTTGTCCATTAGCCGATCAGCCTTTTCGAGGTCGATGTGAAGCGATGAAGTGTCGAGCACCGAACCGCGAAACGCCCGGCCGAAGGCCTTGCGCGAGATCGCGGTCTCGAGGCACGCGCTTGCGGGATGCAGCCACGCGCCTCTGCCTGGGAGTCGAGCTGCGGCATCCACCACAACACGTCCTTCGCGCGCGACCAGCCTCACAAGTGAGGTTCGGGGGGCACGCTGCCGGCAACCCAGGCAGGTTCTGACGCGTTCCATGGTACCCCCATCTCGCCCCCCTTGACCGTCATCGTTGGAGCCACGGCGCCAGGGACCCCCGCGCACCGGGGTCCGTTGCGCCGCAGACGGGTCTGAGATCGGACCGTTGGACGCCACGCGGCGTCAATCCTCCATGACGGAATCGGGCTGGATGTCGATGCGGGCGCCGGTCAGCTTGGCAGCAAGGCGCGCATTCTGGCCTTCCTTCCCAATCGCCAGCGACAGCTGGTAGTCGGGCACCAGCGCCCGAACGGCCCGCAAACTCTCGTCCACGACGAAGGCGCTCGTCACTTTCGCCGGTGAGAGCGCGGATGCCACAAAAGTCGCCAGATCGGCCGACCAGTCGACGATGTCGATCTTCTCGTCGTGCAACTCGGTGGTCACCGCGCGCACGCGCTGACCGAGCTCACCAATGCACGCACCCTTGGCGTTGATGCCGGGCTGGGTGGCCCGCACGGCCATCTTGGTGCGGTGGCCCGCTTCGCGCGACAGCGCCGCGATCTCGACGAGTCCACTGGCGATCTCGGGCACCTCCAGCGCGAAGAGTTTCCGCACGAGGCCCGGGTGGGTGCGGCTGACCGTGATCGCTGGCCCCTTCAGCCCCTTCGACACGCTGGTCACATAGACGCGGATGCGCGAACCGTGCGAGTAGTCCTCGCCCGGCACCTGCTCCTCCGGAGGCAGGATCGCCTCCACGCTGCCGAGGTCGATGTGAATCATCCGAGGGTTCGGCCCCTGCTGGATGACGCCGGCGACGATGTCGCCCTCTCGCCCGCGGAACTCGCCGAGCACCTTGTCGTCACCGATATCACGCAGACGCTGGTTGATGACCTGCTTCGCGGCGAAGGCCGAGATACGTCCGAAGTCATCGGGGCTGTCGACTGCCTCGCCGATCACTTCGCCGTCCTCGTCGAGTTCCGGGACGAATACCGTCACGTGGCCGGTTCTGCGGTCGAGTTCGACGCGGGCGCCGGAATCCGGCTCCCGGTCTGTGTGCTTCAGGTAGGCCGTCAGAATGGCCTGCTCGATGATTCCGACGAGTTCCTCAAAGGGGATCTCGCGCTCGCGCTCCATGAGGCGCAACATGCCCAGGTCGATGTCCACGTGTGGGCCTTCCGATATTCAGCTAGAGGGTCCGGGCGGTGCCGGACAACAGTTCAGTTTAGCGGCGCACTCGGCGCGATGTGGTTCCGGTTCCGCCGGCGGGACGCTCGCCAACCCGCGCCGACTCTGCCGAGGCACACCGAGACGGCCCGACTCGGCAAACCTCGTCACGGACCCAGGTACGACGCCGCGGACCAACGCGCAGCTCCGTCTGCGGAGTCATAGCGGGAGCTACGGGCGATCAGAGGGCGGGTGCCCGTCTGGGAGCCGGCGCGACGCCGTCTCAGGCGGCGGGGGTCTCGGGCGTGACCGCGCTGGCAAGCACGACATCGAGGGCTGCCGAGGCATCCTCTTCGCTGAGCTCCTGAGCCAGTGCGAGCTCGGAGATCAGGATCTGCCGGGCCTTGGCCAGCATCCGCTTCTCGCCGGCGGAGACGCCGTGGTCCTGATCGCGACGCCACAGGTCACGGACGACCTCGCTGACCCGGTAGACGCTGCCGCTGGCCATCTTCTCCTGGTTGGCCTTGTAGCGGCGGCTCCAGTTGCCGGGCTCTTCGACGAAGGGATCGCGCAGCACCTGGTGCACGGCCTTCACGCCGTCGTTGTCGATCACGTCACGCACGCCGACGAGCTCCACGTTGTCGGTCGGGAGCATGATGGTCAGCTCGCTGGTGTGGACGTTGAGCGTCATCATCTCCTTCTCCACGCCGGCCACCGTGCGCTTCGAGAGCGCGATGATGGTCACGGCACCGTGGTGCGGGTAGACGAGGGTTTTGCCGACGGACAACTCCACGTTGCGTCCTGCCTTCTTGAGTTGTGCGGCCCGTGCACAGGCCGCCCGAGTATGGGCGAATCCGTCTCGGAGCTAGCCGAGACGGGAGATCAGTTCTGCTGCAGGGACCTCGGTGCGCTCCCCCGAGCGCCGGTCCCAAAGCTCTAGGATACCTTCTCCGGCGCCCCGACCCACGATCACGATTGTCGGCACCCCCAGAAGTTCCGCGTCGCCGAACTTTACCCCGGGCGACACCTTCGGACGATCGTCGTACAGCACCTCGAATCGCGCGGCCTCCAACTCGGCGGCGACCGTCTCGGCGAGCTCGTACGCGGCCTGGTCCTTGCCGGTTGCGATGACGTGGATGTCGAAAGGAGCGACCTCCGCCGGCCACAGCAGCCCCTTGTCATCCGCCGAGTGCTCGGCGATGGCGGCGAGCAGACGGGTCACGCCGATCCCGTAGGAGCCCATGGTGACGGTGACGAGTTTGCCGTTCTCGTCGAGCACCTTCAGCCCCAGAGTCTCGGCGAAGAATCGTCCGAGCTGGAACACGTGCCCGATCTCCATGCCACGCGCGAGCTCGACGGGCCCCGAACCGTCAGGTGCGGGATCGCCCGCCTTGACCTCGGCCACCTCGACGGCGCCGTCGTTGTCGAAGTCGCGCCCCGCAACCAGTCCGAAGACATGCTTGCCTTCGAGGTTGGCGCCGGTGATCCATCCTGACCCGTCGACAACGCGGGGATCGACCAGATACCGGATGCCGGTGGCCGCGTCTTCTCCGAGCACCGCCCCGGTCGGCGACCACGGTCCGATATAGCCCTTGACGAGCAGGGGATGCTTCTCGAAGTCGGATGCCTCTGCCGTCTCGACCGCGGCCGGAGCGAAAGCCACCTCGGCGCGCTTCATATCGACCTCGCGGTCTCCTGGCGCGGCGACGACGACCACCTCGCGGGTTCCGTCCACGTGGGTCAGCGCGAGCACGATGTTCTTGAGCGTGTCGGCAGCAGTCCACAGGCGTCCGTCAGGTCGCGGGTGCTTCGCGTTGGCGACATCGACCAGGGTCGCGATCGTCGGGGTGCTGGGCGTGTCGAGCACCTCCGCGGGAGTGAGTTTCTCGTAGCTGCGAGTGGGCGGGACAACAGTCGTGAACGCCTCGACGTTGGCCGCGTATCCCCCCGCCGATCGCACGAAGGTGTCCTCGCCGATCGGGGTCGGGTGCAGGAACTCCTCCGAACGGGCTCCCCCCATCAGACCGTTATCGGCCGAGACGATGACGTACTCGAGCCCCAGACGGGTGAAGATGCGCTCGTATGCATCACGCTGGGCCTGGTACGAGACCTCCAAACCCTCGTCGGAGATGTCGAAGCTGTAAGCGTCCTTCATCGAGAACTCGCGTCCACGCAGCAGTCCCGCTCGCGGGCGGGACTCGTCGCGGTACTTGTCCTGGATCTGGTAGATCGAGAGCGGGAGGTCCTTGTAGGAGTTGTAGAGGTCCTTCACGAGGAGGGTGAAGACCTCCTCGTGGGTCGGAGCGAGGAGGTAGTCAGCTCCCTTGCGGTCCTGAAGTCGAAAAATCCCGTCGCCGTAGGTTTCCCAGCGACCAGACTGCTCATAGGGCTCACGCGGCAGCAGAGCGGGGAAGTGCACCTCCTGCGCCCCCGCAGCATCCATCTCTTCGCGGATGACGCGTTCGATATTGCGACGCACGCGCAGCCCCAGCGGCAGCCAGGCGAAGATCCCGGGGGCCTGGCGACGGATGTACCCGGCACGGACGAGCAGCCGGTGGCTGGTCACCTCCGCGTCGGAGGGATCCTCGCGCAGCGTGCGGACAAAGAGCTGACTGAGACGGGTGGGCACTCGCCCATGGTACCGGCGGCAGCGCGCGCTGCCCTTTGCCGAGGGGTCGCTCCCAGGGCACTCCCGCAGCTCGTCTGCCCCGATGGCGACCCCTCGACTGCGTGCCGTGGTCCTGCCCAGGCGGATCGGGGCGTGGTTGCCAACAGGTGAGAGTTGGGGCGACCTCACGGCGGCGCGCACTGGGACGCTCAGCGGATGCGACGAGCCGCGCCCATCCCGTCCGAACTGGGCGAGGCCTTCGCGGTGGCTGCGGCGCTCGACGCGGGACTGAGTCGTGACCGCCTTCGCGCCGGCGACCTGGCCCGCCCGTTCCGAGGCGGACGTGCGACACGAACACCGCAGAGTCTGCCCGATCGGGTCAGAGCTCTCGCGCCGCTCCTCACGGATGAGCAGCATTTCAGCCACCTGACTGCCGCAGGACTTCAGGGGATGCGCCTCCCCGAGCGACACATGCAACAGCGCCTGCACGTGACGTATCGGGATGCGAACCGAGCAATGCGCCGCCCGGGTGTCGCCGGCCATAAGACGACCGCGGGAGTCGCCGTGGCGGAGTTGCCAGACGGCGTAAGGGTCTCATCGCCCGTGGACGCCTGGTGCGAGTGCGCGAGTCTTCTCACCGTCGACGAGCTGGTGATCATGGGCGATGGCCTGGTGAGTCGGCGTGCCCCCGCGGCGCGACTCGGCCAGCTGATTCATGCGGTCACCGTGCGACCTGGCCGACGCGGCATCGCCCGACTGCGACAGGCGCTGCCGCTCATTCGTTCCGGCACCGATTCGGCTCGAGAGACATTGCTGCGTCTGGCGGTCGTGCGTGCCGGATTCCCGGAACCCGAGGTGAACGCTCCGCTGGTGGATCGGTATGGCACCGTGATCGCCCACGGCGACCTGGTGTGGCCGCTGTATCGTGTCGTGCTCGAGTACGAGGGACGCCAACACGCCGAGGACACCGATCAGTTTGCGATCGACATCCGCCGACTCGACGACATCGCTGAAAGCGACTATCGGGTCATCCGCGTCGATCGCCAACTCTTTGCGGCGTCCGCCGACCTCACCCGGCGAATCGCAACGGCCCTGGACGATCGCGGTTGGCATCCGCCCGCTGCCGAGGGGTCGCTAACAGGGCAACTTCGGTAAGGAAAGGCCCCACAAGCGACCCTTCGACGAAAGCGAAAGCGCAAGCGAAAGCGAAAGCGGTTAGACGGTCACGACCTGCGGGGTGCCCAGCTCGCCCGGGGGCATCTCGGACGCGAGACGCTTCGCCTCCTCGATGAGGGTCGCGACGATCTCGCTCTCGGGCACGGTCTTGATGACCTCGCCCTTGACGAAGATCTGCCCCTTGCCGTTGCCGGATGCCACACCCAGGTCCGCCTCGCGGGCCTCGCCCGGTCCGTTGACGACGCAGCCCATGACGGCGACCCGGAGGGGCACGGTCATGCCCTCGAGCCCGGCCGTGACGTCGTTCGCGAGGGTGTAGACATCCACCTGGGCGCGTCCGCAGCTCGGGCACGACACGATCTCGAGCTTGCGCTCACGAAGGTTGAGCGACTGCAGGATCTGCAGTCCGACCTTGACCTCCTGGGCGGGCGGGGCGCTGAGCGAGACGCGGATGGTGTCGCCGATCCCCTCGCCGAGCAGGATGCCGAACGCGGTCGCACTCTTGATGGTGCCCTGGAACTCCGGGCCGGCCTCGGTCACACCGAGGTGCAGGGGCCAGTCGCCCCGCTCGGCGAGCAGTCGGTACGCCTTGACCATGATCACCGGGTCGTTGTGCTTCACCGAGATCTTGAAGTCGTGGAAGTCGTGCTCCTCGAAGAGACTCGCCTCCCAGACGGCGCTCTCGACGAGGGCCTCCGGGGTCGCCTTCCCGTACTTCTGCATGATCGACGGTTCGAGCGATCCGGCGTTCACGCCGATGCGCAGACTCACGCCGGCGGCCTTCGCGGCGGCGGCGATCGCGCCCACCTGGTCGTCGAACTTGCGGATATTGCCCGGGTTCACCCGCACCGCAGCGCAGCCGGCATCGATCGCCTGGAACACGTACTTCGGCTGGAAGTGGATGTCGGCGATCACCGGGATCTGGCTCTTCTTCGCGATGATGTGCAGAACATCCGCGTCATCCTGGCTGGGCACCGCAACCCGCACGATGTCACAACCGGATGCCGTCAACTCGGCGATCTGCTGGAGGGTCGCGTTGATGTTCGTGGTCGGTGTCGTGCACATGGACTGCACACTGACGGGCGCGTCACCGCCGACGAGCACCTTGCCGACCTTGATCTGGCGGGACTTGCGACGCGGGGCCAGGGTCTCGGGCGGAGGCTTCGGCATCCCGATGTTCAGAGCAGGCATGCGTTCAGCCTACGCGGGCGCGTCCGGTGACGCCGGGCGCGGAACAGGCGAATTGCCCGACGTCACGCCGCGCCGATGTGGGCCGCAAGCGCCTCGTCGAAACCGGCCGCCTGGTCGAGATGCGGCGCGTGTCCGCAGTCCTCCATGATGAGCTCGGTGATCTTTCCCCCGGCTGCGCGGTAGCTCTCGAGCACAGCGCGGGTCTGTGTGACCATCGGTTGCGCGGGGGCGACACCTTCTCCTGGCCAGCCGGGGATCACCCCGACCTGTCCGAGGAAGTTGAGGTCGAAGTAGGAGGCGTCGCTGACGATCGCGTCCTCGATGCCGTGGATCCACAGCACCGGGGGTTTGCGCGCCAGCTCGACGATTCCGCTCGTGTCGAAATTGTTCGGAGTCATGGTGTTGAGCACACCCCGCCGGCCTGCCGCGAAACCCGGCCAAGCATCCGTCGGCATCGAGTCACCCGGGTAGTTGTCGAGGCCGGTCGCGGTGGTCAGCATGGACTCGACCCAGACGTCCTCGTGTGGCACCCTCGCCGCGTCTCTCACATAGGCGGTCCGATACACGGAGCGAGGGGAGGTGGGGCTCTCGTCCGTCGTATCCGCCGCCTCGAGGCGGGCCACGAAATCGGGGTTCGCTCCCCCGCCCCCGGTTCCGGCACCATCGGCGTCGAGCCTGCGGCCCTCGGCGCCAGCCGTCCCGCCAAACCCGTACGGCGAGACCGGAGCTTCCAGCGTCACCGTGGCCGCCAGCTCCGGGTAGTCCAGCATGAGCTGCATCACGACCCCGCCACCCATGCTCCAGCCGACCAGGTGAGCCCGCTCGACACCGAGCGTCTCGAGCACGCTGGCGACGTCATCCGAGAAATCGCGGACTCCCCGCGTGGCGTCGACCGGCAGCGTCTGGCTGTCTCCGAAGCCGCGCAGGTCGATCGCGAGCGCCCGCACTCCGGCCGGGAGCGCGAGCATTGTCGGCTGGTAGAAGAGCGACGACGACACGTTGCCGTGGATGAAGACCACCGGCACCTCAGATCCATCCCCGGTGGCGGTGCGCGCGAGCACGTTGGCGGTCAGCCGTGGTGTGGTGACGCGGTGGGCGATGATTCCGTCAAACAGGGGGCTGGACATGGTGACTCCTTCGTCGTGTCGAGAGGGCTTGCCGGTTATGGGGCGAGACGGAGCTGCAACTCTGGCTCGGTGGCGGCGCGAACGTCGTCGACCGTGACATCGGGAGCAAGTTCGCGAAGCACGAGCCCGGATGGGGTCACATCGATCACCGCGAGGTCGGTGATGATGCGGTGCACCACGCGCTTCCCGGTCAGCGGAAGGGAACAGGAACGGACGATTTTGGGCGAACCGTCGCGCGCGACGTGCTCCATCAACACGATGACGCGCCGCACGCCGTGGACGAGGTCCATCGCCCCGCCGGGGCCCTTGACCATTTTCCCGGGGATCATCCAGTTGGCCAGATCCCCCGTCTCCGAGACCTGCATCGCGCCCAGGATAGCGGTGTCGATCTTGCCAGCGCGGATCATCCCAAAGCTCATGGCCGAGTCGAAGAACGCCGCCCCCGGCACGGTCGTGACCGTTTCTTTGCCGGCGTTGATGAGATCCGGATCCACCGCATCGGCCGATGGGTATGGGCCGACTCCGAGGATGCCGTTCTCGGACTGCAGCACCACCGTGCGCCCCGCTGGCAGATAGTTGGGAACGAGTGTCGGGAGACCGATCCCGAGGTTCACGTACGCGCCGTCGCTCAGCTCCTCGGCCGCGCGAGCCGCCATGCCGATCCGATCGAGAGGCATCAGGCCGCGCCATCCGGCCCGGCGGCCACTGTGCGCTTCTCGATCCGCTTCTCAATGTCCGACCCGACCTCGAGGATGCGGTGGACGTACACGCCGGGGAGGTGCACGTCGTCCGGATCCAGCTCACCGGGCTCCAGGAGCTCCTCGACCTGGGCGATGCACACCCGACCAGCCATTGCCGCCAGGGGAGCGAAATTGCGGGTCGCCTTGCGGAACACGAGATTGCCGAACCGGTCTCCCCGCCAGGCGTGCACCAGCGCGAAGTCGGTAGTGATTGCCTCCTCGAGGATGAACTCGCGATCCCCGCCCGCGGTGGCGAAGGTGCGAACTTCCTTGGGCTGGGAGGCAACCGCGATCGTCCCGTCCGAGGCGTAACGCCTCGGGAGACCGCCCTCCGCGACCTGCGTCCCAACGCCGGTCTGGGTGAAGAATGCACCGATGCCCGAGCCGCCGGCCCGGAGTTTCTCGGCGAGGGTCCCCTGCGGGGTCAGTTCGAGCTCCAGTTCGCCGCTCAGGTAGCGGCGCGCGAACTCCTTGTTCTCGCCGACGTACGACGAGGTCATCTTGCGGATGCGGCCGGCCGCGAGCAGCACGCCGAGACCCCAGTCGTCGACGCCACAGTTGTTGCTCACAATGTCGAGCCTGTCGGCGCCGCCTGCCAGAAGTGCCTGGATCAGTGCCATCGGCGCGCCACTCAGCCCGAAGCCGCCCACTGCGATCGACGCTCCATTGGGGATGTCGGCCACCGCCTCCGCCGCCGACGCGACACTCTTATCGAGACTCATGAGATGCGCCTGCCTGCACCGGGATCCGCCGCAGCGAGGGCGGAACGCACGACCCTAGCAACAGTTGAGGCGCCCGGTTCGGCCATGGCGATCGTGTAGTGATTCACGTCATCCACCTCGACGATCTCAAGTTGTGGGAGCAGAGTCTTGGCGGCTTCAAGCCGGCCAGGGGCGTATAACCCGGGGGGGTCATCGAGCAGGCCACGGGGAGCCCGCAGCACGCTGGCCGGTGTTCCGCGCTCTCGCAGGATGCGCAGGGCATCCAGATACCAGCTGGGGCCATAGAGCTCCTGGGCGTCGCTCGTCACCGCGTCAACCGAACCGGAGGCGTGCAGGCCCGGAGCCTCACCGTCCAGGTCGTAGTCGAGGTAGTCGAGCACGTCAGCCGTGAGGCCGTCGGCGAAGGCGGGATGACCGCGCCAGAAGTCGCGGTACGCCTCCCGGCTCTCGAAGGTCATCTGCAGCCGACCTGCTGCCGGGCCGAGCAACGACATCGGCACATCGTCGGGGCTGACACCGTTCGGGGCTTCCAGCGGCAGACCACCGTCGACCAGCACGAGGCTCGAGATCCGCTCCGGCACGCTGGCGGCCAACGCCACGACGACGAAGCCGCCCATCGAGTGCCCCAGCGCAAGCGAGCGCTCGAGGTGGAGGTGATCGAGAACGCGTTCCAGGTCGGCCGCGTGCTTCCGCAGACCGAAGGGACCGGGAAGCGCGTTGCTGCGACCGCGACCCCGGAGATCTGGGGCGATGATCCGGAGCTCCGGGAGGTCGCCCGCGACGGTGAGCCAGGCCCGATGAGAGGCGGTGATCCCGTGGGCGGCGATCACGGTCGGGGCATCCGGCTCCTGGGAGCCAAAGGTGCCGACGGCAAGTTCACCACCCTCGACAGGAACCCATGTCGTCGTGCCGGTCATCGAGCGCTCCATCCGCCATCCATCAGGTAGGACGCACCCGTGACCATGCTGGAGCTGGGGCCGCAGAGCCACGCAACCAAATCGGCGACTTCCCCCGGCTCGAGCAGTCGCTTGATCACGCTCTCGGTGAGCATGATCTTCTCCACCACGTCCCGCTCGGGGATGTCGTGCACCCGCGCCTGATCGGCGATCTGCTTCTCGACAAGGGGTGTGCGCACGTAACCAGGGTTCACGCAGTTGCTGGTGACCCCGTGCGGACCGCCCTCGAGTGCTGTGACCTTCGAGAGGCCTTCCAGCCCATGTTTGGCCGCCACGTACGCGGACTTGAACGGACTCGCCCTGACACCGTGCACCGAACTGATGTTCACCACTCGTCCCCACCCACGCTCGTACATGCCAGGCAGAGCCGCACGCACGAGAAGGAACGGGGCGACCAGCATCAGATCCAGCATCAGGCGGAAACGGTCAGGGTCGAACTCCTCGATCGGGCTCACCGTCTGGATCCCGGCATTGTTCACCAGGATGTCGGCCCGCAGCGGGGTCGCCGCGATCATGGTCAGATCGCTCAGATCGACCTCCCACACCTCGCCGCCGATCTCGGACGCGATTCGATGGGCACCCTCGCCATCAACGTCCGCGACAACGACCTCGGCCCCTCGGTCGGCTAGCGCCCGCGCGCACGCGGCGCCAATACCGCTCGCACCGCCGGTCACGACAGCGCGACGCCCCTCGAGTCCCGTCATGCTCATTCTCCGTCTCCCGCTCGTGGGCGGCTGGTGAGCGCCCGGTCAATAAACCGCATCATCTCGTCGAACACCGACTCCGGAATCTCTGTGGTGCCACTCGCCAGCGGATCGGCCGCCGATCCCCCGCTCCCCTGCTCGCCCCAGAGCACCCACCGCATCCCGATCATCTCGCCGATACCCATCAGCGCCCAGGCGGCAACGGTCGGGTCGATGTCGCCGAGCTCGCCGGCGTCCTTGGCCGTTCGGAGTCCGTCGATGTAGCCATCGACGATGTTCATGTAGTGGCTGCGCAGCGCGCGCGGCGACACCCATTCCGCCTCGCGAATGATGCGGTAAAGGGCCGGGTGCGCGGCCGTGAAGGCGAAGAAGCCACGGAAGCCCCCTCGCTCGCTCTCCAGCCGGGTGGCGGCGCCCGCCGAAGCCTCAGACATCGCGTGCCGCACCCGTCGGTTCAGGTCGGCAACCAGCTCGTCGAAAACCTGGAGCTTGCTCTCGAAGTAGAGGTAGAAGGTGCCCTGCGCGACCCCGGCTCGCTCGGTGATCCGCACGATCGATGCCTCGGTGTAGCCGAGTTCGGCGAAGACCTGCTCGGCGGCCTCCAGGATTGCAGCCCGCGTGCGGATGCCGCGGGCCGTCAGCGGCTTTGGCGGCTGCACCGGTTCCACGGCGGCGCTCATGCGGTCACCCCGTTCTCGACGCTGCGGGCCGACCACTGTTCCAGCAACACACGGCGCAGCACCTTGTTGCCCGCGGAACGCGGGATGGACTCCACCAACAGGATCCGTGCCGGGAGCTTGTATCGGCTCAGCCTCGCCGCACAGAACTCCTGCAGCTCCTGCTCGTCACTGGTGGTCCCGGGGCGGAGGACGACATGGGCGACTCCCACCTCGCCCCAGCGGTCGTTTGGCACGCCCACCACGGCGGCATCTGCAACCGCAGGATGCTCGAACAGAACGCTTTCGATCTCGGCGGGCGCGATCCCTTCGCCACCCGAGATGTACACATCCTTGATCCTGTCGACGATTTGGTAGTACCCATCGGCATCCCGCCGCACCAGGTCGCCGGTATGCAGCCATCCGTCGCGCAGCGCTTCGGCGGTGTGCACCGGGTCCCGAAAGTAGCCGACGAACACTCCCGGCCCGCGCACGACGAGCTCACCGGAGCCTGTCCCCTCGATGCGCTCACCGGTCACCGGATCGACGAGCTGGACCTCGATGTGCGGGTACGGCTTGCCGGCCAGCCCGACCTTCGCGCGAGCTTCGTCATCAGGGAGACACAGCACGTTCGGAGAGGCCTCGGTCAGCCCGTACCCCTGAGTGAGAGCGACGCCGCGCGCATGCCACGTACGCAGCAGTGGCTCGGGCATCGGAGCGCCCCCGACGATCGCGTGAGCCAAGCTGGAGAGGTCAGCCGCGGCGAACTCTGGATGCTCGACCAACAGCAGGTAGTTGGTCGGAACGCCCATCGTGGTGGTGATCCGACGGCTCTGGATCAACCGCAATACTCGGCCAGCATCGAACGTCCGCTCGAGCACCACCGTCGCACCCGTCCACCAGGCGAGCAAAGGTTGAATGTTCCAGCCCCCGACGTGGTACTGCGGCATGAACGCAAGCACAACATCGCGGCTCGTGATCTCGGCGGTTCGCGACAGTGCCAGGTTGGTCCAGAAGCAGTTCGCATGGCTGAGAATCGCACCCTTGGGACGATCGATCGTCCCGGAGGTGAAGACGATCAGCAGCGGGTCATCATCTCGCACCTCTCGGCGCTCAGGCAGCTCGTCATCGTGGCGTCGGCGAGCGGGGACCTCCCGCTCCACGCCGCGGATACCGAACCCGCCGGACGGGATCACCATCGCCAGCTGCTCCAATCCGGCACCGGCGAGCGCCCCGAACTCATCCTCCACCAGCAACAAAGCAGGGTCGGCGTCGTGGAGCTGCTGAGCGAGCTCGCGAGGGGACAGCCGCCATGACAGCGGAACCAGCACCAGTCCGGCTTTGGCGCAGGCGAAGAACACCACGACGTGATCGGAGCTGTTGCCGGTAAGTGTCGCAATCCGATCACCCACCCCGTAGCCAGCATCCAGGAATCGCTCGGCCAGCCGTGTCGCGCGTCGGTCGAGCTCTGCGTAGCTGAGTACGACGCCGCGGTCGTCGATCGCCACCCGATTCGGTGTCGCCACCGCTCGATCGGTGGTCCACCGCCCGAGGGTGTGCAGCCCGGTGCCCGAGTCGTTCATTCGGTCTCCTCAATCACGTCTCTCGGGTCCTCGCGCGTGGCTCCGGACGTGCGGCCCGCCCGTCGGGTGAGGCGCCCGGCAACGCCGACGATACCCCCGGGGAGGAACAGCACGACGAGAATGAACAGCGTCCCCAGCAGGAAGAGCGGCTCAGACAGCGGCACCCGTAATACGGCAGGAAGACCCGCGATGGCGTCGGATCCGGCGAGCGCAGAGAGCCGCTGATCCAGCAAGGTGTACACCACCCCGCCGATGACCGCACCCCAGCGTGATCCGACACCGCCCAACACGACGATCACCAGGAGGGTGAGGGTGAAATTGCTCGACGCGACACCCGGGACCACCCCGCTCTGCAACAACAGGTAGACCATTCCGATCGCCGCGGCCAGCACCCCGGCGATGACCACGGCCACCAGCTTGACCGAGAATGGTCGCAATCCGATGACCCGAACTCTGAGCTCATTCTCCCGGGCGGCGGCGGCGACGTGGCCGGCCCGCGAGCGCTCAAACCAGCGCACGGCGAGAAAGACCACGACAAGCAGCGCGAGCGCAAGCCAGTACAGGTTTCGGGTGTTGAGCACCCCCACGAAGAAGTCCGGCAATTGCTGGGTGGACAGGGAGAGTCCATCTTCCCCACCCGTGATCCCCGAGTTGCGCTGGATCAGTACCGAACCGGCCTGGGCGAAGGCGAGGGTCACCATGGCGAAGGAGATCCCGCTCACCCTCAGACTGATCGCTCCCAGCACTGTCGCGACCACCAGGGTGCCAGCGAGCACCACGGCCACCGCAAGCAGCAGCGGCAACTCGGTGCGCTTCAGCAGGATGCCGAGCCCATACGCCCCGATCGCGAAATACAGTGCGTGCCCGAAGGACAGCAACCCCGCGGCACCGAACAGCACGTGATAGCTGAGGGCAAGCGCCGCGAAGATCAGGCTCAACGCCAGTAGCTGAAGAGTCCCCGGTGTGTAGCTGGGTCCCGGCAGAACCCCGGGGACAACGATGTTCAACAGCGGAAGCGCCGCTAAGCCGACGACCAACAGCGCAGAGAGCAGCCACCGTGCGCCTGGGCGGCGCATCGACACCAGAACGGCGTTCACCCGCGCCTCCCGAGGAGGCCTCGCGGGCGTACCAGGAGCACGACGGCGAGCAGGAGTACCACCATGATGTCTCCGGTCCCGCCGAGGTAGAAATTGGCGAACTGTTGAATCACCGCGACGAATACCGCCGCGAGAGCCGCCCCGGCCAGAGAGCCGAGCCCACCGATCACGGTGACGATGAAAGCGAAGATCAGCAGTGATGCCCCCATCTCGGGCGAGACATAGCCGAAGTAGTGCGAGGCCAGCACCCCTCCGATCCCCGCCGCCGCGCCACCGATCGTGAACACCAAGGTGAATGCGCGGCGCACGTCAATACCGAGAGCGGTGACCATCGATCGATTCTCGACACCGGCGCGAATCACCAGACCAAAACGCGTGTAGCGCAGGAACAGCAGCAATGTCAGGAGCACGGCCGCGGCGACCGCGATCAGGAGGAAACGGTTGTTGGGAATCCTCGCGCCCAAGACATCGGTGGTCTGCGCGAGCCAGGCGGGGCCGGTGACGTACTGCGGATCCGTGCCCCAGATTCCCTGAAACAGCGCAACGCTCGCCAAAGCAAGACCGACAGTGACCAGCACTTGCTCGATGTGGCGCTCATAGAGCCGCCGGATCAGCAGCAATTCGGTTCCCGCCGCCACGATTCCTCCGACGACCGCTCCGACCAGCAGCGCGAGGCCGAGCGATCCCCAGCTGTCGGCACCGATGCGACGCGCCACCTCCCAGGCGAGGAACGCCGAGATCGTCAAGAACGAGCCGTGCGCGAAGTTCAACACACCCATCAATCCGTAGATGAGCGACAAGCCAGAGGCGACCAGGAAGTAGAGCGCTCCGAGGCCGAGACCGGTGATGAGGAGGAGGGCCACGGTGCTCATGCCGTGCCCACTCCGCCGACGCCGCTTCCGTGAACACCGAGCATCCTGATCAGTCGCTCCTCGTCCTCGAAGAACTCGGAGGCAGGTCCACTCAACACGCTGCGACCGTCCTCGATCACGACGAGCCGCGCCGCCAGTCGACGCGCGGCGTTCAGATTCTGCTCGACCAGCAGAATCGGCACAACACGGGCCACGACCTCGAGCGCCGCGACCACTTCGGCAACCAGCTTGGGCGAGAGCCCTTTCGTCGGTTCGTCGATCAGCAGGATGCGGTTGTCGTTGAGCAGCGCCCGTGACAGTGACAGCATCTGCTGCTGCCCGCCGGAGAGGGTTCCTGCGCGTTGCGCGCCCCGGGTAATCAGTTCGGGGAACAGCTCGGCGACGAGTTCCCGTCGCGGCGAGGCATCACGTTCGGCGAGGCGCAGGTTCTCGGCGACGGTCAGGGACGCAAAGACCTCCCGGTCCTCCGGGACGTAACCGACTCCTCGTCGCACGATCCGGTCGGTGGCCAGCGTGTCAATCCGCTCCCCCTCGAGTTCGACAATGCCGGAGCGCCCGATCAGCCCGAGTATTCCCTTGATGGTGCTGGTCTTACCGGCGCCGTTGCGGCCCAGGATCGCGGTCACCTCGCCAGCCGGGACGTCGAAGCTGACGTCTTCGACGACCTGCTGATGGCCGATCCGTGCGCTCAGCCCACTCACTCGGAGCACGACCTCGCCGGTCACACCGGCTCCCCGAGGTAGGCGCTCTGCACGTCGGGGTTCGCCATCACGACGTCGGGTAGGTCACAGGCCAGGAGCTGACCGTGGTGCATCACCGCGACCCGATCGACCAGTCCAAGGACGACGTCCATGTGGTGCTCCACCATCAAAACCGTTCGCCCCTGCTCATGCACGCGACGGATCACCTCCATCAGTTCCGGGACGTCGCCGGATCCCACCCCTGCCATCGGCTCGTCAAGCAGGATCACCCGAGGATCGGCGGCCAACATCATGGCGATCTCCAACTTTCGCTTGTCACCGTGCGAGAGGCTCCCTGCCAACGTGTCGGCGTGACGTTCAAGACCGAGTTCACCGAGTTGATCGCCGGCGAGCCGGCTCGCTCGGTCGCCTGGGCGAGGAGCGCGCACCAGGCTGAGCGAGCCACCAAGCGAGGCCTGCGCGGCCAGCCGAACGTTTTCGAACACGCTCAGCCCGCCGAACAGATTCGAAGTCTGGAAGCTCCGCCCGATCCCTGCCCGTGCTCGCGCATCGACCGGCACGTCGGTGATGTCCTTGCCATCCAGAAGGATGCGGCCGCCGGTGGGGCGGATCACCCCCGAAATGAGATTGAACAAGGTCGTCTTACCGGCGCCATTGGGGCCGATCACTCCGAGCATCTCCCCCTGCTCGACGGCGAGCGTCACGTCAGCCGTGATGCGCGCGCCGCCGAGTTGCAGGGAGAGGTGCTCGACCGCGAGCACGGAATGGTTAGCCATCGGGCAGCGGAACCGGCCTCAGCCTGCCGCAGGCGGAGTGACCGTCGCGGCGCTGACCACCTTGACCAGTTCGGGCTTCCAGTTGCTGCCGTCGGCGACCAGCTTCGCCTGAAACATCGGCTGAATCATCGCGTGGTCGGAGGCCCGGATGGTCTGAGTCCCCTTGGGTGCGTCGAAGGTCCAGCCCTCGAGTGACGCGATCATCTTGTCGACATTGTCACCACCGCCCTTGCTGACCGCCCGCACAATCATCTGGGCCGCCACGAATCCATCCGGCGAGAACAGGTCAGCCGTCTGGCCTTTCTTGCTCAGGTAGGACTCCATCGCCTTGTTGACCTTGTTGCTGCTCGCCCCCGCAAAATAGTGCGAGAGAAAGCTGATCTTGCCGCTGGCGGCTCCGTACGCTCCGAAGGTCGCCGCGTCGCCGAGACCGGTCACGACCGGAACGGCGGTGAAGACGCCCTGCTGGCTGAGTGCCTGCCACATGGTTCCGGAGCTCGCTCCCGCCCAAGCGACGAAGACCAGGTCCGGCTTCGCTGCGAGGATCTGTTGGGCGAAGGGCGTGAACTCCGTGGCGCTCTCGGGAACGAGCACACTGGACACGGTCGCGCCCTTGGCGCCGAGCACTGCCTGCACCGCGGCGGCATTGCCCTTACCGAAGGCGGAGTCCTGCGCGAAGACGAGCACCTTCTTTCCGGTCAGATCGCCGACGAAGGTGCCGGCGGTGGCGACGTCCTGGTAAGTCTGGCGCCCCGAGCGGAAGGTGTACTTGTTGACGCCCGTCACCGCGTCCACCGCGGCGGGCCCGGAGATGTAGAGAATCTTGTTCTGCGCCGCCTGCTGGGCGAGAGCGACCGCGATGCCAGAGGAAACCGTCCCTGCGACGATCTGAGTGCCGTTGCCGATGGCGTTCTTGGCCAGACTCACTGCGGTGTCTGGGTTCCCGGCATCGTCGGAGTACGTGATGTCGAGCGCCCGGCCGTTGACCTTGCCCGTTCCCCCGGTCGCGTAGTCGAGACCGGCTTCGAAGCCGTTGCGATACTCCTGACCGTACGCGGCAAGCGGACCGGTCTGTGAGTAGATGATCGCGACCGGGACGGCCGCGCCAGTCGAGGTCGTGGCTGTGGGCGTCGAGGGCGCACAGCCCGCCAACGCGAGGCCGACGGCCGCGATTACCGCCGGAACGAGGAATTTCTTCGTCACCCGCATGGAATTGCCTTTCCTGCTGCCATAGAAGGAGGTGAAGGGATATGAGACCTGGTTCAGGTTTCAGTTCACCGTACGGCGCGCGCGCGCAGCGCGTCAAGCCCTGTCGAGGCAAGACGGTCTCCCGAGCGAGAAAAAGTGCGGGGAATCAAGGAAAGTTACTGGAAAGTCACCGGGTTGACGATGTCTGCGTAGAGCAGGAGCAGGCTCGATGCGCCCAGGATCGCCACGATCACCAGGGTGAGCGGCACCAGCTTCGCCATGTCGACGGGACCCGGATCGGGTCGCTTGAACCATTTCGCCAGCCTGCGCCGCAGCGCCTCCCAGACGGCGCCGATCACATGACCGCCGTCGAGCGGGAGCAACGGAATCAGGTTGAAGACGAAGAGAGCGACGTTCAGTCCCGCCACCATCCCGATCAGTGTTTCCATGCGGTCGACGAAGGGGATCGAACCGATGGTGGTGATTTCACCCGCCAGGCGCCCGATACCGACCACGCCGATCGGGCCGTTCGGGTCCCGTTTGCCCCCGCCGAAGGCCACCTGCGCCGTCTGCACGAGCCGCTGGGGCAACGTGAGGATGACCTTGCCGATCCCGCTCAGGAGATGACCGGGTTGACGATGTCCGCGTAGATGAGCAACACCGACATCAGGCCGAGGATGCCGGACACAGCGAGCGTCAAGGGGATCAGCTTGGCCATGTCGACCGGGCCAGGGTCCGGTCGCTTGAACCACTTCGCGACACGACGGCGCACCGCCTCCCAGAGCGCACCGATCACGTGGCCACCGTCCAGTGGCAGCAACGGGATCAGGTTGAACACGAACAACGCCACGTTGAGGGAGCCGAGGATCTGCAGCATCGCGCTGACACGATCGGCGACGGGCGCCGGCGAGCTTGCGATCGCTCCGGCGTACCGGCCGACCCCGACCACGCTGATCGGGCCGTTCGGGTCGCGCTTCTGGCCGCCGAACGCGGCCTGCGCCACCTGCACCAGGCGGTGCGGAAGGTCGACGATGATGCCGGCGACGTGGGTGATGTTGGCCCCGACCGCTGGCAGCACCGCGGTGACCGGGAGCCTCACCAACTGCTGCTGGGTCGTGATTCCGATGAAGCCGGCGTTGACGATCTTGCCCGAGGCATCCCGTGTCGTGTTCTTGACCGGAGTGATCGACAGGGTCTTCTGCGCGCCATTCCGTTCGACCACGAAGGTCAACGTCGTGCCGGCGTTGTCGCGGATGATCTTGGTCTCCTGCGCGTAGCTGGAGACCGCGACACCGTCGATGCTGACAACGGTGTCACCGGCCTGGAGACCGCCTTCGGCGGCGGGCGTTGCCGGATCCGACGAGGCGCACGTCTTGTTCGCCGCACTCGAGCTCGTGGTCTGCACCATGCACTGGCTGACTTCGCTCACCGTCGTCGAGAAGCCGGGAGTTCCCACCAGGCAGATCACGATCCCGTAGAAGACGACAGCGAGGATCAGGTTGACGGTGGGGCCACCAAGCATGATGATGATCCGCTTCCAGAACGCGAGCTTGTAGAAGACGCGGTCCTCGTCGCCGGGGGTGATGGCCTGCGCTGACGAATCACGCGCGTCCTGCACCAGCACGCTGAAGAAGCCCGTCGAGTCCATCTTCGCCCGCGACCCGGCGCGGACGGCGTCCACCGTGGACCCGGTGCGCTGCAGCGCGGCATCCTCAT
Source organism: Acidobacteriota bacterium (assembly GCA_019351995.1). GTDB lineage: Bacteria > Actinomycetota > Actinomycetes > Actinomycetales > Microbacteriaceae > Lysinimonas. The sequence goes on along the minus strand of JABBOD010000014.1, from coordinate 40,992 downwards.
CCGGATCGTGCAGATCGCCCTCAACGAACTCCAACTCCAGCTCGTCGCGCAGGTGCCCTGCACGGGCCACCGCGCCGTCCTTCACCTTCCCGGGCGGGAACATCCCGGCCATCGAGATGTAGCCGCCGAGCGGAATCGCTTTGACGCCGTATTCCGTCTCACCGAACTTGCGCGACCAGATGGTGGGGCCGAAGCCGATCATCCACTGGCCGACCTTGACGCCGAAGCGCTTCGCCGGGATGAGGTGGCCGATCTCGTGAAGACCGATCGAAACGGCGATGCCGACGACGACGACCACCACGCCGAGGATGTACAGCAGCACGGTTTGCACGCAGGTCAGGCTACGTCAGGAAGTCTTGGAACGCGCCGACCGCGAACGGGGGGCCGGCTGTGTGTCCGCCTCCGAGTCGTGGCCACCGAGGACCCCCGTGCAACACGTCAGACCCCCGCGCGCAGGGGTCCCCCGCGTCATGGCTCGAGCTCCGACCGCAGGAAACTACTCGGCGAGCGAACCGGCGAGCGCGCGGTCGGCGGCATCCCGAGCCCAGCGCTCGGCCTCGAGAACGCCCTCGAGCGTCAGCGGTTGTTGCTCGTGCTCCCGGTACTGATCAACGACGCGCTGGACGACAGCCAGGATGCTCAGGTACGGGATACGCCGGGCGTGGAACGCCTGCACCGCCTGCTCGTTCGCCGCGTTGAAGACCGCCGGGAATGTTCTCCCCGCGGCACCCACACTCTTGGCAAGGTTCACCGCGGGGAAGGCGTCGTCGTCGAGCGGCTCGAAGGTCCAGCTCTGGGCGTGGCTCCAGTCGAGCGGGACTCCAACACCCGGCACGCGGTGCGGCCAGTCCAGGGCGAGCGAAATCGGCAGCCTCATGTCGGGGGGCGACGCTTGGGCGATGGTGGAACCATCCGTGAACTCCACCATCGAGTGCACGATCGACTGCGGATGCACGACCGCCTCGATGCGGTCGTACGGGATCCCGAACAGATGGTGAGCCTCGATGATCTCGAGCCCCTTGTTGACGAGGGTGGCCGAGTTCGTGGTCACCACGAGGCCCATGTCCCAGGTCGGATGCGCGAGCGCCTGCTCGGGGGTGACATCCGCCAGTTGGTCGCGCGTGAATCCGCGGAATGGCCCCCCGGATGCCGTGAGCACCAGTCGACGCACCTCACCGTGCTCCCCGGATCGCAGCGCCTGCGCGATGGCCGAGTGCTCCGAATCGACGGGCACGATCTGCCCGGGCTTCGCCGCCGACGTGACCAGCTCGCCGCCGACAATGAGCGACTCCTTGTTGGCGAGGGCGAGGGTTGCCCCGCTGTCGATCACGGCAAGGGTCGGAGCGAGGCCGACGGACCCGGTGATGGCGTTGAGAACGACATCCGCTTCGACCTGGCGGACCAGGGCGACCGCCTCGTCGACGCCGAGCGCGGTGCGGGTGACCCCGGTCGCGCGCGCCTGCCGTGCCAATGCCTCGCGGTTGCGACCCGCGGCCAGTCCCACGAGTTCGAAGCGGTCCGGGTGGGCGGCGATGACGTCGAGGGCCTGCACCCCGATGGAGCCCGTTGACCCGAGGACGATGACGCGGCGCATGACTTCAGGCTAGCGGCGGCGCCTCCCAGCAGGGGCGACCAGGCGCGGGGCGACGGAACGAGACGAGACGAGACGAGACGACTAGCCCGCCGCCGGTGCCTGGGCCGCCAGGATGTCGACGACGAAGATGATGGTGTCGTCCTTGTTGATCCCGGCACCCGACTGCCCACCGGACGGACCGTAGCCGTCGGCCGGCGCGATGACCGCCAGCACCTGAGATCCGACCGTCTGCCCGACGATCGCCTTCGTGAAGCCGGGCACGAAGCCGCTGACAGCTCCGCTGTATGGACTCTTGCCCCAGGTCTGGTCGAAGATCTTGCCGGTGCGCAGGTTGGTGCCCTGGTACTGGATGGTCACGGTGTCATTTGCTCCGACGACGGCGCCCGCACCCTTGATGAGCGTGGCGATCTGGGTCGTCGCCGGTGCGGTGTATCCGCTCGGGATCGTCAGCGTCGGTGTGCCATCGGCGGCGACCTTGACGGTCGGGAGTCCCGCGGGCGGGGTCTGGGCCGTGCCGGTGGCCTTCGCCGCAACCAAGCCCACGACGTCGGCGACGATCACGATGACCTGATTCGCCGCGATGCCCAGCGAGCTGGAGCCGGTGGTTCCGAACGCTTCGGAGGCGGGGATGACGCCGACAACACGCGAGCCGGCCTGCGCGCAGTTGAGCGTCTTCGCCAATCCGCTGATGACCTGGCTGGCATCGACGGTGATCGCAGAGGAACGCCCCGCGCCGTAGCCCGTCGACGTGACGGTCTTACCGGTCGTGCCGTTGTACAGGGTGAAGCTCACGTTCACGATGCTGCCGGGCTTCGCCTTCTCACCCTTGCCGGCGATCACGACGGTGCGCTGGGTCGACGAGACCTTCAGCGGCGCGTTCAGGGAGACGTTCGGCGACGCATCGAAGGCACCGGTGACCTTGACCGAATCGGAGGCCGGGCCGCTCGACACACACGCCGCGCTGACACTGGAGGGGGTCGACGTCGGCGTGGCCGTGCTGGTGGCCGCGTTGGAGGTGCATCCCGCCAGTGCGATCGCCAATACGGTGACGGCGGCAACCGTGGCGACGCGAAGGGTGAGGCGGGAACGGACTGCGGGCACGGCGAACTCCTCGAAGGCGGGGGGGTGTCGATTCCATCTTCTCCCACTTCACCTTGGCAACGGGTGTGCGGCGTGGCCGCACGTAGGCTGGCCGCATGACCTTCAGCGTGCCGCAGGAGCGCAAGCTCGTGACAGAACTTCCCGGACCGAAATCCGTCGCCCTGCAGGAACGGCGCGTGCACAGCGTCTCGCGCGGTGCCGGAACGCTCGCCAACATCTACATGGATCACGGTGCTGGCGCGATCCTGGTCGATGTCGACGGCAACCAGCTCATCGATCTGGGGTGCGGCATCGGCGTCACGACCATCGGCCACGCACATCCGGATGTCGTGGCAGCGGTCACCGAACAGGTCGCCAAACTCACCCACACCTTGTTCACGGTCACCCCGTACGAGAACTACGTGCGGGTTGCCGAGAAGCTCGCCCAGATCACACCCGGCGACTTCGAGAAGCACTCGATCCTCGTCAACTCGGGCGCGGAAGCGGTCGAGAACGCGGTCAAGATCGCCCGCAAGTACACGGGCCGGCGCGTGATTCTCAGCCTCGACCACGCCTTTCACGGACGCACGAACCTCACCATGGCGATGACGTACCGCCCGTGGCCGGAACGCGCGGGCATGGGCCCGTTCCCCGGCGACCTGTTCTCGGTGCCGGTCAGCTATCCGTACCGTGACGGCCTGTCCGGCGAGGAGGCGGCCGCCAAGACGATCGACTACATCACCACCCACATCGGCGCATCGGAGGTCGCGGCCTTCTTCGTCGAGCCGATCCAGGGCGACGGGGGTATCGTCATCCCGGCGCCGGGCTACTTCCAGGCCATCAAGACCTTCTGCGAACAGAACGGCATCGTCTTCGTCGCCGACGAGATCCAGTCCGGCATGGGCCGCACCGGGACCTGGTTCGCCATCGAGCACCACGGCGTCGTCCCGGACCTCATCACGAGCGCCAAGGGCATCGCCGGCGGTATGCCACTCGCGGCCGTCACCGGCAAGGCCGAGATCATGGATGCCGTTCAGCCGGGCGGCATCGGTGGCACCTTCGGAGGCAATCCCGTTTCCACCGCGGCGGCCCTTGCGGTGTTCGAGCTGATCGAGCGCGACGGACTTCTCGCCGAGGCGCAGCGCGTGGAGCGCGCACTCGTGGCCAGAATCGGTGGCTGGACCGAGACGTTCCCGGTCGTCGGCGAGGTGCGCGGCAAGGGCGCCATGTTCGGCGTCGAGCTGGTGCATCCTGGCACGAAGGACCCGTATCCCGAGGCGCTCACCGCGGTGCTGAAGCACGCCACGACCCACGGGGTCATCGCGCTCGACGCCGGAAGCTGGGACTCGGTGCTGCGCATCATGCCGAGCGTCGTCATCAGCGAGGAGCTCATCGACGACGCCGCGACCGTCATCGAAGAGGCGCTGGCGACGCTCTAGGCGGGTTCGACGTCCCGGCGCGGCCAGACCCGGCGCTCCACCAGGTTGAGTGTGACGCCGAGAAGCACGGCGATTCCCAGCGCCGCAAGCGGAGGGATGAGTGCGGCGACGACGATGCCGGGCAGGAGCGCGGTCGACACCGCGAGGCGCACGACCAGCCAGGTGCGCGTCATCCGCCGCCAGAAGAAGACCGTCGACGCCTGGTAGAGCGAAACGCCGCCGACGAGTGCCGCGGCACCGAACCATCCGAGCGGTTCGAACGAGCTGATCTTGTGCATCGTGGTCTCGATGCCGGTCGCCGTCAGGATGATCCCCGCGACGACCGCGAAGTGCAGGTAGGTGTAGCCCACCGTCGCATCGTCGGCCCGCTCGACCCCGCCGCGAGCTGCCAGGGCGTGCTCCGCGCCGGCGAAGATGCGGTGGAAATAGAGCCACCAGAGCGTGATCGCGCCCGCCACCGACAGCACCGCACCGACGATCACCTGTGCGTGGAGCGGTTCGGAGGCGACACCCACCCCGATCGACACGACCGACTCGCCCAGCGCGAGCATCACCACGAGCCCGAACCGCTCGGCCCAGTGCGCCGGGGAGTGGACGCGCCACGCGCCGCCGATCGAGGTCACGGCGACGATCGCCGCATCGGTGATCGCGGCGGCGAGCCAGATCCACGGCTGCCATTCGCCGCCGAGGAGCGCCCCGAGGAGCAGGATCGCCAGCGTCACCGGGATCGAGATCCCGTTCGTGATCAGCACTTGCCTGCGCAAAGCCCTGTCGTCTCCGACCCGGAGCACGTAGATCACGTTGTGCACGAGTCGTACCAGCACGAAGCACACGACCAGCACGATCGCCGAGGTGGGATCTCCGCCCACCGGGTGGAACGCTCCCGGAATCGCCAGCGCCAGCACGAACATGAGGATCATGGCGACCGTCAGGCCGCCGCGCAGCACCCCACCGTCGCTGCGCAGATGGTTCGCGAGCCAGGCGTATGAGGTCCACGAACCCCAGACCAGGGCGAGCGCGACGAGCGCCTGCAGCACCGAGGCCGCCGAGTGTCCGGCGAGCATCACCCCGGTGACCTGGGTGAAGGCGAACACGAAGACGAGGTCGAACAGCAACTCGAAGTTGCTGACCCGCCTGCCGTCGGCGGCCTGCGGATGCTCACTCATTCAGCGGTTCGGCAGACGGTGGTCACGCGACCGCCAACCCGATCTTCGCCGACTCCTGAATGCCGGCCTCCCGCAGCGTGCAGCGGGTGTCAAACCGGACGCGGCGCAGTGCAGCGACGATGACGTGCCTGAGCATGGACACAAGGTACTCGCGGAGCCGAGTCGCAGGACCGGGAACGCGGCCCGATTCGCTCCCGGCGGAATCAGCTGAGTTCGTCGTCGACCACCAGCACCTGCGGCTCGTGACGCACCGGGAAGTTCACCGAGTTCGCGATGAAGCACACGCGGTGCGCCTCGGCGTGCAGCGACTGGGCGGTGGCCGCATCCCCCGCGGAGATGGTGACGACGGGGTGGAGCGCCACCTCGACCAGGGCGCCACTGCCGTCGGCTTGGACGTGGAGTGTGCCGGTCGCGAAATCGGTGTATGACTCGACGACGACGCCCGATTGCGTCGCGACGTGCAGATAGCTGAGCATGTGGCACTGGGCGAGGGCCGCGATCAGCTGCTCTTCGGGGTTCCAGCGCTCGGCGTCGCCGTGGAACGCACGGGCAGCCGACCCCTCGATCTCGTGCTTGCCGTGCATCCCGTCGACGCGCACGACGTGGTCGCGCGAGAACGCCTTGTAGCTTGAGGTGCCGGTTCCGAGATTGCCCCGCCATTCGACGGAAACAGTGAAGGAATGGTCGAGGTTCAACTGATTCCCTTCTTTGGAGGGCCGATTAGACTCGTATCATGACGGACCTCTTGCTCGACACCACGCTAGCCCCGGTTCCCACCGAACGCCGGGTCGTCACGGCGATCCCCGGACCGAAGTCGGTCGCGCTGCAGGCCCGGCGCCAGGCAGCCGTCAGTGCCGGTGTCTCGAGCGCCCTCCCGGTGTTCATCGCCCGAGCGCACGGCGCGATCCTGGTCGATGTCGACGACAACGCGTTCATCGACCTGGGCGCCGGAATCGGCGTCACCACGATCGGCCACACCGACAATCACGTGGTGGCCGCCGCCCAGCAGCAGCTCGGCGAGGTCGTACACACCCTCTTCACCATCACGCCGTACGAGGAGTACGTGCGCGTCGCCGAACTGCTGGCCGCGCACACCCCCGGCGACTTCGCCAAGAAGACCGTTCTGGTGAACTCGGGCGCGGAGGCCGTGGAGAACGGCGTCAAGATCGCGCGCAAGTACACCGGACGGGGGGGCGTTGCCGTGCTCGAGCACGCGTATCACGGCCGCACCAACCTCACGATGGCCATGAACTTCAAAGCGATGCCGTATTCGCTCGGCTACGGGCCGTTCGCGGGTGACGTGTACCGCGCGCCGAACTCCTACCCGCTGCACGACGGTCTCACGGGGGCTCAGGCCGCCGCGCGCACCATCGACTACCTCGAGAAGACGGTGGGGGCATCCGATCTGGCCTGTCTCGTCGTCGAGCCGATCCAGGGCGAGGGCGGGTTCGTCGTCCCCGCCGATGGCTACCTTCCGGTGCTTCAGGAGTGGTGCACCGCCAACGGCATCGTGTTCATCGCCGATGAGATCCAGAGCGGGATGGCGCGAACCGGCCGCTACTTCGCCAGCGAGCACTTCGGCCTCGTGCCCGATCTCGTTCTGAGTGCCAAGGGAATCGCGGGTGGTCTGCCCCTCGCCGGTGTCACGGGACGCGCCGAGATCATGGATGCCTCACAGCCCGGTGGCCTCGGCGGCACCTTCGGGGGCAACCCGGTGGCGTGTGCCGCCGCGATCGCCGTCTTCGACCGGATCGAGAAGGACGGACTCCTCGCGGAGGCCCACCGGATCGAGGGAGTGCTGAAAGCTTCGCTGGTGGCCCTCCAGGCGAAATACCCGATCATCGCCGAGGTCCGTGGGATCGGCGCGATGATCGCGGTCGAGCTGAATGACCCCGAAACCGGAGCGCCGCTGGGGGATCTTCCCGGTAAACTCACCGCCTTCGCCGCGCAGCACGGCGTGCTGATTCTCACCGCGGGTACCTACGGCAACGTGCTGCGCTTCCTGCCGAGCCTCGCGATCACCGACGCACAATTGGTGGACGCGATGTCGGTGCTTGACGACGCGTTCGCCAGTCTCGCGGGCGAGAAGACGGCTTAGACCCAGTCGCTCGGCGGATAGTCGGGAACCCTGGTATCGCCGCGGCGCGTCAGTCGCGGCGCGTGCAGTGGCGCATGAAGGAACGACTGGAACGGGGAGACGGCGCTCGGATGGGTGAACTCGCGGAGCCCCCGACGCACCGCGTGCCAGATCACGGTGTACAGCACGAAGAGTGCGAGGCTCACGCAGACGGCGATGACCGCCACCGCGACGAGTGTCATGATTCCTTGATCAGCCACGAGCGTTCCCATAGCCCGATCATGCGCGGGGTGGACCGATCTGTCGAGTACCGGCTTGGGGGTACAAAAGCCCACTGACGGGGTACACAGTTCGCGTTGGCTGTCCCCCGTTCGGCTGTCACCCGAAAAGTGACTCCACGGCCTGACGAAAGGCCACGGTGTGCCGCGCGACATCCGCGGAACTGGTCGCGGGCGACATCAGTGCCATGTTGTGGAAGGGCGTGATCAGGATGCCACGATTGAGCGCGTGCAGGTGCAAGTACTGCTGAAGCCTGAAATCATCGGCATCCGCGGCTGCTCTGCCGTCGCGAGGTGCGGTCTCGCGGAAGCTGTACTCGGCGCGTGCGCCGAGCTGAGTCACCTGCCACGGCACGTCGAACTCGTCGATCGCCGCCTGTACCCCAGCTGTCCACTCGCTCGCCCGTGCGATCATCCCGGGGTACACCTCCGGGGTCAGCACTTCTGAAAGCGTCGCGCGGATTCCAGCCATGGACACCGCGTTCCCCGCGAGCGTCCCGCCGACTCCCCCGACGTCGATGTCTTCGCGACCTTCGCCGTCCCAGTCGAGCGACGCGCGCACCCGGTCGACGAGTTCTGCCCGCATCCCCCATGCCGCAGCCGGGATGCCGCCCCCGATCGTCTTGCCGACGACCACGATGTCCGGCTTCAGCCCGTCTCGCGCGGTCATTCCTCCGGGGCCGGCGCACAGGGTGTGCGTCTCGTCGATCACCAGAATCGTGCCGGTGCGATCGCAGGCCGCGCGCAGCGCCTCGTGCCAACCGGCATCCGGGAGCACGATCCCGATGTTGGTCAACGCCGGCTCGATCAGCACGGCCGCGACATCTCCCACCGCCAGCGCCGCCTCGAGTGCCGGCACATCGTTGAACGGCACGACGACCGTCGTCTCGTCGAGCGGGACCGGGGCTCCGATGTTGCCACGACGGGCCACCACGCGCCCATCGGCATCCAGGGTGGCGTAGGTCTCGTCGACGGTGCCGTGGTAGCAGTAGTCCATGACCAGGACCTTGGGCCGGCCGGTCGCCTGGCGCGCGTACCGGAGCACGTGACGGTTCGCGTCGGTCGCCGAGAGCGTGAACTGCCAGCTCGGAAGGCCGAACCGGTCGGCCAGGATCTCGGCAGCGACCGCGGCGTCACGGGTCGGTAGCATGAACGTCGACCCGCGCGCCAGCTGCGCTGAGATCGCGGCCACGGATGCTGCGGGCGCATGCCCGACCATCGCTCCGGTATCTCCGAGACACAGGTCGACATGGTCGATGCCGTCGACGCAGCGGAAATGAGCGCCGGCGGCGCTGTCGACGTACACCGGCCATGGCCCCGGCCACTTCGCCATCCAGAGCATCGGCACACCGTCAGGAAGGTGGGCACTCGCCTCGCGCCAGGCGGCCTCGGACTCCGGTCGAGCCGCGCGGAAGGTTGCCACTTCCTCATCCCAGCGCGCGGCGAGCCTGGCGCGATCCTGATACATCACCGCTCCGTTCAGCCCTCGCGGGCATATCGGCGCCGACGGGCGCCCGCGTTCACCTGCTGAACGACCACCAGGATGATGGCCAGGAGGAAGATGATCGACGCGAAGACGTTGGCCTGCGCCGGGATCGCGCGAACCGCCGCCGTGTAGATGTACTTCGGGAAGGTCTCTGCGCTGCCGGACACGAAGGCCGTGATGATGAAGTCATCGAAACTGAGCGCGAAGCTCAGGAGCCCGGCCGCCACGATGCCGGGGAGCAGCATCGGGAAGGTGATCCGCCACCAGACCTGAGCGGGACTGGCGTACAGGTCACGGCCGGCTTCCTCGATCGCCGGGTCGAGGCTCGCGACACGCGCACGAACGGTGATCACCACGAAGCTGATGCAGAACATGATGTGCGCGACGATGATGGTCGGCAAGCCCGTGTCGATCCCCAGGTTGAGCAGTTGAGAGCCCAGGCCGGAGCCCAGGACGACCTCCGGGGTCGCCATGGGAAGAAAGAGGAGCACGGTGAGCCCGGTGCGAAACCGGAACCGGAAGCGCACGAGGGCGATCGCGATCGCGGTGCCGAGAGCCGCCGCGACCAGCGTCGCGGTCACGCCGACCAGGATGCTGGTGCCGAACGCCGCCACGACGCGCGGGTCCGCGAAGATGTTGATCCAGTTGTCGACGGAGAACCCGCGCCAGGTGGAGTTCGTGCGCGCGGGGATGTTGAACGAGAACACGATCGTGTACACGATCGGAATCAGCAAGATCGCCAAGATCAGGATCGAGTAGACGACGACGCCCCAGTTGCGTCGCGGGCCACGCGGCCGCCCAGCGGAGCGGGACTCCTCCACCCGGCCGAGCACAGCCGCCTCCTGCATCGTCACAGCAGGTCCTCTGTCTTGGTGAGGGCGAGGTAGACCGACACCGGGATCAAGATGAGCACCATCAGGATGATCGACAGCGCGGCCGACGACGGATAGTCGAGCAGGTTGAAGTAGGTATCCGAGATCACGTTCCCGACCATCGCCGTCTGCGTGCTGCCGAGAAACTGCGGACTGGCGTTGATGTAGTCGCCGGTGGCCGGAATGAACACCAGGAGGGTGCCAGAGACAACGCCGGGAAGCGAAAGCGGCACCGTCACTCGGAAGAAGGTCGAGATCGGATTCGCGTACAGATCCGACCCCGCCTCCAGCAGCCGCAGGTCGAGACGCTCGAGTGAGGTGTAGATCGGGAGCGCCATGAACGGGATGTAGTTGTACGTCAACCCGAAGATCACCATCGTCGGTGTGCCGTTCAGATGCGCATTCGGGCCCAGGATGCTGAGACTCTGCAGGAAGTGGATGACGGGTCCCTCGTCCGCGAAGATCGCCTTCCACGCGAGCGTTCGCAGTAGAAAGCTCATGAAGAAGGGGGCGATCACCAGAATGAGCGCGAGCGCCTGCCACAGCGGATACTTCCGCAGAGTGACGCCGATGAAGTAGGCGAGCGGATAGCTGATCAACAGCGCGAAGACGGTCGCCATGGCCGAGTAGCCGAACGAACGCGCGATGATGGCCCCGTACTGCGTGAACACGTGCACGTAGTTCTGCACGTCGAAGGCGTAGAGGTAGCGACCGATATCGAAGTTGACCAGGTCGGGCGTCTTCAAGCTCGTGATCACGAGCGAGACGAGCGGCGCGAGGTAGGTGGCCGCGAGATAGACGACGCCGGGCAGCAACAGCCAGAGCGCCGCGCGGCTGGAGCGGCGCGGCTGTTCCACCGCGACCACGTCGCCGCCGAACGACCCGAACGCCACCCTTACGCCTCCAACTCGGCCTCGAGGGCCGCCCGACGTTGAGTCGCGATGGACTGGGTGTCGTCGTCAGGCGTGAAACGCAGCTCGGCCTCCTGATCGTCACCGAGTCCGAACCCGTGTCCGACGGCCCAGCTGACCCACACCTCGGAGCCGCGGTTGACCACCGGACCGAAGACCATGTTCTGTGCGAAGACCGTAATCGTGCCGGCGCCCGGCACCTCGACCAGGTACTGCGTGCTGACGCCGCTGAACGACACATCGCTGACGATGCCGGGGCCGAGCACGTTGGTCCCGGCGGCCGGAGCGGGCTTCTCGACGAGGAGCGTCAGCTTCTCGGGCCGAACGCCGATGGTCACCGTCCCCGCGTGACGTTCCGCGCGCTCACGCGGAACCTCGAGCGTGGTGCCCGCCGCGCTGACCACGATCGAGAGGGCACTCGAACTGACCACCTGACCGGTGAAGAGGTTGGATTGGCCGAGGAAGTTGGCAACGAAGCTGGTTTTCGGCAACTCGTAGAGCTCCTCGGGGGCGCCCATCTGCTCGATCCGGCCCTTGTTCATCACCGCGACCGTGTCCGCCATGGTCATGGCTTCCTCCTGATCGTGGGTGACGTGCAGGAAGGTCAGGCCCACCTCATCCTGGATCGTCTTCAGTTCCAGTTGCATCTGGCGTCGCAGCTTGAGGTCGAGTGCACCGAGCGGCTCATCGAGGAGCAGGAGCGCGGGTCGGTTGACGATCGCCCGCGCCAGGGCCACCCGCTGCTGCTGACCGCCGGAGAGTTGAGACGGCCGGCGGCCGGCGAGGTGGTCGAGCTCGACGAGACGGAGCGCCTCGTGCGCACGACCGAGAGCGTCCTGGATGCCGCGGCGAGACAGGCCGAAAGCAACATTGCGCAGCACCGTCATGTGCGGAAACAGCGCATAGCTCTGGAACACCGTATTGACGGGCCGCTGGTGCGGCGGAGAGTCCGTGACGTCCTTGCCGCCGATCAGGATGCGGCCAGCCGTCGGGGTCTCCAGCCCGGCCACCAACCGGAGCGTTGTCGTCTTCCCACAGCCCGATGGGCCGAGCAACGCGAAGAAGGACCCGGCCGGAATCGTCAGGTTGAGGTTCTCGATGGCGGTGAAGCCCGGGAACCGCTTGGTGATGCCGACCAGTTCGAGGTCGGCGCCGGAGTCGTCGAATGCGCCCGCCATGTCGCTGTCGCCGGCCGACCCTAGGCGCCGAGGAGAACGCTTTGGAAAGCGGAACCGTACGACTGCTCCTGGGCGGGAGTCAGCGTGCGGAACACAAACGCCTTCTTCAGCGTCGCCGCATCGGGGAAGATCAGGTTGTTGTCGGCCAATGCGGGGTCGATGGCCACCGCAGCCTCCTTGGCACCCACGACCGGTGTGATGTAGTTCACGTAGGCGGCGACCTGCGCGGCGATCTGAGGGTCGTAGTACCAGTTCATGATCGCCTCGGCGTTTGCCTTGTGCGTGGCGCCAATCGGCACCAGGAAGTTGTCGTTCCAGAGAGTGCCACCGGCATCCGGAATGGCGAAGGTCCACTTGTCGCCATTGCTTCCATTGATCAGCGTGATGTCGCCGGACCAGCAGATCGCGGCGAGAGTGTCGCCATTCTTCAGGTCATCGAGGTACGAGTTCCCCTTGACGTTGCGAATCACGCCGTCATCGATGTTCTGCTTGAGCACGGCGAGCGCCGCCTGGAACTGGCTGTCCGTGAAGTTGCCCGCGATGTCCACTCCCTGCTCGAGCATGATCAGGCCGATCGTGTCGCGCATTTCGCTGAGCACACCGACGCGACCCTTCAGCTTCGGCTCCTTGAACATCTCGCTCACACTGGTGAACCCGTTCGGGAACTCCTGCTTGTTCCAGCAGATGCCCGCGAAGCCGCCCTGCCATGGCAGGGACTGGTGCCGCCCCTTGTCGTAGTCGATGTTGAGCAGACTGGGGTTGAGGTTCTTGATGTTCGGGATCTTGGAGTGGTCGAGAGTCTGCGTGTACCCGAAGCGGATCCAGCGACTCACCATCCAGTCGGTGAGGCAGACGGTGTCGGCGCCGATGTCCTTGCCGAGCGCCAACTGATCTTTGACCTTCGCGTAGTACGAGTTGTTGTCGTCCACGTCCTCGCGATAGTCCACCTTGATCCCGGTCGACTTCGTGAAGGCATCCAAGGTGGGGTGGGCGCCGGTGGCGTCGACGGTATCCATATAGGCGGGCCAGTTGGCCCAGACCATGGACTTGTCGGTGCTGGACACGTCGGTTCCGGGCGTCAGCTTCGTCACCCCCGTCGGAGCGCAGGCGGCCAGTGCCAGCGCACTCGCACCGGCTGTCGCCCCCGCCAGCACACCACGTCGCGTCATCTGGGCGCGGCGTGCATGGATGACGAGCGAGCGGATCAGGGGATCTTCGGGCAGGGATCGGGGCATGGAGGGCTCCTTCAGTGCTGGAAGCGAATACGCGGCGGCGGTGCCGTTGCCCGATCCTGACACACGGGGCCCCCTGGGGATACCCTCCAAGGCGGAAAGCGTCAATTTCGAAACATAGATTTCACGAAATCAGCGGAGTTTGCACAAAATTTGTGCGGAATCCATGGTTCAACGCCGATACGCTGATGCCATGAAGGTTGGCGTTCCGAGCGAAATCAAGAACAACGAGTTCCGTGTGGCGATCACTCCGGCGGGAGTGCACGACCTGTCGGCGAACGGGCACCAGGTCACCGTGCAGGCGGGCGCCGGGCTCGGATCATCGATCACGGATGATGACTATCGGGCTGCCGGTGCCACCATCGCGGCCACCGCCGACGAGACATGGGGCAGCGCGGAACTGCTGCTCAAGGTCAAGGAGCCGATCGCGAGCGAATACCGGCATTTCCGGGACGACCTCGTGCTGTTCACCTACCTGCACCTGGCGGCGGAAGCCGAACTCACGGCGCACCTGGTTTCCAGCGGGATCACGGCGATTGCCTACGAGACTGTGCAGCTCCCCTCCCGGGCACTTCCCCTGTTGGCCCCGATGAGCGAGGTCGCCGGTCGCTTGGCACCCATTGTGGGAGCCAACGCCATGCTGCGGCCGAACGGCGGCCCCGGTCTGCTGGTTCCCGGAGTGCCCGGCACGCATCCTGCACACGTCGTCGTGCTCGGCGGCGGGGTGGCGGGAACCAATGCGATCAGTGTGAGCGTCGGACTCGGCGCGCGCGTCACGGTGTTGGACACGAACATCCAGCGTTTGCGCGAGTTGGACGCCGACTACGCCGGGCGGATCCAGACGATCGCGTCGAACAGCTTCGAGATCGAGAAGGCAGTGCTGGATGCCGACCTCGTGATCGGTTCGGTCCTCGTGCCCGGCGCGAAAGCCCCCAAGCTCGTCACCAACGCGCTGGTCGCGAGGATGAAGCCGGGCAGTGTGCTCGTGGACATCGCAATCGACCAGGGCGGTTGCTTCGAGGACAGCCACGCGACAACCCACGCCGATCCGACATACACCGTGCACAACTCCCTGTTCTACTGCGTGGCGAACATGCCGGGCGCCGTGGCGCACACCTCGACCTATGCCCTGACGAACGCGACGCTGCCGTACGTCCGCTCGATCGCGAACCGCGGGTGGAAGGACGCGCTGCAGGCGGACGCGGCGCTCGCGCTGGGCCTGAACGTGCACGGTGGTCAGGTCGTGAACGCGGCGGTGGCCAGCGCGCAGGGGCTGACCGCGGGGGACCTCGCCGCAGCACTCGCCTGAACCTCTTCTCGAGCGCGGCGGTCCTCAGAACTCGAGAATCGCGCGACGGGCGATGCCTCCGTCGACGAGCCAGCACTCCCCCACGCGGTCCCCGAGCGGCGGCGGCGTGTCGCGGGTTCGCGCCATGACGCGCACCTCGCCCGGTGTGCAGCCGTAAAACACCAGGGGCAGCTCGCGCCGAACGCTCGCCAACAGCGCCCAGTCGGCTTGCCAGGCCTCCGGATCCCCGATGAGCACACGGGGCTCACCGCGCGACGTCCGCGGCGGCATCCGTTCCTCGATGTCGGAGGCCGGCTGGTCACCGACCGTGACGATGTGGAGGCCACCGGCGGTCGGACTCAGCACGTGCAGCAGTTCGCGCGGACGCCCTGCCACGATGGCGGTCGAGACTCCCGCTTGCAGCCGGACCCGCGGCAGCTCGGCGAGCGTCGGCTCCGGGAGCGGACCGTCTCCGATCGCGACCTGAACCGTGACCACCTTGCCGTTCCGGCCACGCCACGTTCCGGCACCCGGCGTCAGCGCCGGGTCGAAGCTCCCGCCATCACCGCCGGACAGCACATGCTCATCTCGGCTCACCTGGCGAAGCAGCAAACGGGAGGGGAACAGGCCGACGAGACGTTGCAGCGCGCCGGTGACCCGTTGCGCGCTGACGATCAGTCCGAGCGCCCGCGACTCACGGGCGAGACGGGCAAGAATGTCGACGAAATCGTGCCGTACCTCCTCGTCGAACCGGTCGATCAGCATGTCGAGATCGTCGATCACCACGACGAGTCGCTCGCTGGGGGCGGGTCGTCCGGCGAGTTCCGTGAGAACGCTCCACGCCTCCGCGGGGTCCGAGGGCAGCACGCGACACCGGCGATCGACCGCGAGCGTTGCGAGCGCGGTGGTCCGACCCGCGCGGGACGCACCGAGGACAAGGAGATGACCGTCTGCTTCGGGGTCGTAGCTCGCGGTCGGCTGG
Organism: Acidobacteriota bacterium; assembly: GCA_019351995.1. Classification (GTDB taxonomy): domain Bacteria; phylum Actinomycetota; class Actinomycetes; order Actinomycetales; family Microbacteriaceae; genus Lysinimonas. Next base: position 25,409 of record JABBOD010000014.1, on the reverse strand, counting down.
CTCTGTTCGTCCGGCAGATCGAAGCGACCGAACGGGATCCCGATTGCCGGTTTTTCGATCGCATCGAGAGGGACACGTTCCGGCAGAGGATCGCACCAGACGGCGGCAGGCCGAGCTCCCCCCGCTGATTCGACCCGTGCAGCGACCGTCTCATCGGCGAGAGCCAACTGCACTTCTCGCGGGACCCCGGCCCCATCAGCGACGAGCGCACGACCGCGTGCCGACGGTGGCAGTTCGAAGGCCGCCGCGCTGCCGATCATCGCCACACTGTCCGCACGATCGGTGACACGCAGCGAAATGCGCAGCGTCACGTTCGCCAGCACGCCGTCGCGGATCACGCCGGATGGACGCTGCGTGCAGAGAATCAGATGCAGACCGAGCGATCGGCCACGAGCAGCGAGGTCGGAGAAGACGTCGTGAAGTTCCGGCTGACCCGACACGACGGCCGCGAACTCATCGACCACAATCACCAGCCGCGCCAGCTGGCCGTCGAGTTCGTCGATCGATCGGACCCCATTCTCGGCAAGCAGCAACTCCCGCCGACGCAGTTCCGCCCGCAGACTCTCAATGGCTCGCCGGCTGCGCCGCGCATCGAGATCCGTCACGATGCCGACCAGGTGCGGCAGTCCGGCCAGCGGCGCGAAGGCAGCTCCGCCCTTGAAGTCGACGAGCAGGAAGGTCGCGACGCTCGGCGCGTGCCGCGCCGCCATCGACAGCACCCAGCTCACCAGCAACTCGCTCTTCCCGGTCCCTGTCGTCCCCGCGATCACGGCATGCGGGCCGTCCCGTACGAGATCGAGCTCGACCACTCCGTCGGCGCCGCAGCCGATCGGTGCTCGGAGTCCCTCGTCGCGGGCGCGCGGTGCCCCGACGTCCCGCAGCAAATCCGCCAGTGACACCGACTCCGGCAGGGCACCCGCGGCGATGGCAATCCCGAGCTCGTCCGCGATCTCCGCCAAAATCCTGGCCAACTGGGACGCGCGGACGGTCCCGACGGCGTCGGGCACCTCACCGCGCTCATGGGCACCGATGGTGCTCTCGCCGGAGTGAGAGATCGCGATGACGCTGTGCACGGAGGGCGGCAGATCCTGCATCGTCGCGCCCCACGCGATCACGAGTGGTTCGCCGCGCCCCGAACGAAGTCGATAGCAGTTCCCGCCGAACCGCACGGTATGCGGCAGCTCGGCAGCCCACCACTCATCATCGGGGGCGTCCAGGGTCGTCGACGCCGGCGACAGCTGCGCAAGGAGCTGTACGACGAGCGAACGCGCAACCGAACGGGCGGCCGGCGTCGGACCCACCACCCCGATTCCGTCGCGCGCATCCCCGAGCCACGGCGCGGCGCGCACCGAGGAGGCGAGGTCCCGCAGCTCCGCGAACGCGCCGTCCGTCTCCGACCCCACCGAATGCTCCCCGGTCAGTTCGACGATCGGGTCGAGATCCGCACGACCGATCCGCACCGGATGCGATCCATCGTGCGCGGGTGCCCCGGCCCAGTTCACGGCAACCCGCCTCGATTCCACGGCCAGGTCAGCCGGGGGTGCCAGATGCTCGCGTCGCTGTCGTTCCCCCCGGTGGACCTCGTCGATTCGTTCCCGCGTCCGTTGGAGCGCCTCGCGAGTGGCGACGAGTTCCCGGCGCACGCTGGCGCGCCGCTGACGTCGCGCGTCGAACGTGCTGCCGATTGCGACAACCGGGCCGAGGGCCGCGAACAGCAACGAGTAGACCGAACCCGTGACCGCCCAGATCCCGAGTGAGAGCGCCACGGGAGCCGCGGTCGCCACCCACGGGAATCCGGGGCGCGCGGGCGGGGTCGGCACGAGTGGAAGAGGAAGACGTTCGATCGGTGGCGAGCTCAACACAGCTCAGTGCAGCGCAGACCGACCGGCTCGGATGATCGGATGGCGTCGGCGGTGGATGAGCGACGCCGTGGGAGCCTGTGAGGAATCGTTGCTCAGCTGACGACGAAGAACTGCTCGCCGATGTCGACCCTGGTGCCCCGTGCGATGAAGTAGCGACGGCCGGGCTCCGCACGACGGGGCTCACTGTCCGGCTGACGGATCGTCGTGCCATTCGTGGAATACCGGTCACCGACCCAGAAACGGCCGCTCTCCTGCCCGTACTCCAGGTGAGTCTTCGAAACCGACTTGCCCGCATCGAAAATCGGAACGAGCTGGTCGACGTATTCTCCCGGCTGCATGGAGGGGTTGCGCCCGACCAGTCCCGAGCCGAGCACCGTCACGCTCTCGCCGGTGCTGAACTGCAGCACGAATCGACTTGCGGAGGGGGGCTCAGCCATCAACCGCGTCGCCTCGATGTCTTCGCCAGCTTTCACAGCGCTCCCCCACGGGAAGGGATCGGGGATCGGACGGGCACGGGTCGACACGACCGGTTGAGCGATGGGCAGGGAGAAGCGAGGCGGTCCCTCATCGATGTCGGGATCTGCGTCGACCACCGGGACGGCGTCGGCGAGGTGGGCGGCCATCTCGCGAACCCCGTCGTCGCTGCTCGGATCCGCGGGCTGAGAGGACACCCCCGCCAGCGCATCGAGCGCCCCGAACACGTACGGCTCCACCTCGGAGGTCTCATCGGAGTTGACGATCACGCTCGGCGCGACGTCGGCAACGGACCCGTCATCGCTCGCGGCACCCGAGCCACTCCCGGCGGGAGGAGCCACGGTCCGCACGACGAACCCGCACTCGCCGCAAAACACATCGCCATCGGTCATCGGCTCGCCGCACTGCGGGCAGCGGGCAAGCACGTCCTGCTCGTCGAGCGCCGTTCCATCGGGCAGCACATGATCGTGACCCTCGACGTGACCCGGCTCCGGGGCGGCCTCCGGCGAACTGAATGCCAGGTCGGCAATCGAGAACCCGGTGGATGCTGGGGCGGGCAATTCCTCGTCCCAATCCTCGCCGTCGAAGTCGTTCACCGGGTCGTTGTCCGCTGGACCCGGCACCGCAGTGGCGACGCCACGCTCCTGCCCGACCGTCACCGCCCGACCACACTCTCCGCAAAACAGCGCGTCATCTGGCAACTCGGTGCCGCAGTATCGACAGCTCATGATCGATCCCCCTTGCGACCGGCCCGCCGGAACAGGCCCCGCCCACTATAACCACCGAGCGAGCGGAGCGAGATCATGGCCAACGCGCGCCGGCGGCGGGTGAGCGGCGCATCAAGCGACGCCCGAAGATCTGCGACGGCATCCCAGACCCGGTCGGCGTCGGCGGGATCGACCTCATCGGGGGCGAATACGGCACGGTCAGCGACCGCGGCGAGCACCCGAGACGGCAGCGTTCCGACAACGCCGGCGACCTCGGAACGGGTGGCGGAGGGCGGGGGTTGCAGCCCGTGGTCCATGACGGAATCCTCGAACTCGTCCCAGCCGCCGCGGATGCGCTGCAGGGGGGAACCCGCGCGTCGACGGAGACGCCGGCGGCGGAGCTTGGCGGCGACGATCAGCAGAAACGGGGCAGACAGGATGAGAAGGACGAGCGCGACGATTCCGGTCACCTTGAGTACCTGCAACACGGCGAGCAGCACCGGGTCAATGGCGTTCGACTGATTCTGACTGACATCCGGGGCGGTCTGCGTCTGCTGAGGCTGAGCCTGATTGGACGGCGGCGGGACAATGGTCTCTGGTCGCGCCACCTTGTTCGGATCGTGCTGCTGCTCGGCGGGGATCGGCCTCGTCGGGGGATTCGGGTCGATCGTGACCCACCCGTACTGCGCCGTATCGACCTCGATCCAGGCGGACACGTCGGCCCCGGTCACGTCGAGCCTCGAGGCCGAACCCTGAGGGGCGAAGCCGAAGACAACCCGCGCCGGGAAGCCGAGCTGACGGGCCATCAACGCGGCTGCGACGGAGTACTGCTCGGCATCGCCGATCATCCGAGGGTCGGTGAACAGCTGCGAGATGCGATCGGCCGCGTGCCCTGAACGACTGGGCGGCTGCGAAGGATCGATGCCGTGGCTGATGTACCCCTCCCGCTTGAGGCCATCGATCATGGCGACAAGACGCCCACCCGTCGTCGTCTGACCCGCGACGTAGCCGTCGAGGTGTTGGGCCAGGCCGTCGGGCAGCACGCCGATGTGCGGAACCGTTGCCGAGCCGGGCGTCACGTGCATGAGCTGGGTCGCATCGGGTTCCGTCGGCAGCACGGCGGTGATCGCGTAGCTCTCCCCCGAGCGGACTCCCCCGAGCACGGCCCCGGTCCCGCTGGTGCTGTTGAAGTAGAAGTTGTTCCCCAATTGGGCGGCATTGCCACCGAGGAAGGTCACGGACTCGAGGTCTCCGACGGTCGGCAGCCAGACGCCAGAATAGCCGTCGATCGTCACGGTCAGCGAGATCTGTTTGCCATGCACGCGTGACTGGTCGACGGTCGACGGGATGCGGACGAAGGTCCCAGAGCCGCTGTCCACCGCCGAGCTTCCCACCGAATAGACCACACCGTCGTAGCTGTCGAGGGTGGCGATCCGGATGCGGGCGCCCGTCGGCAGGCCGGTGACCTGGATCTGAGGCTGGCTGCTCTTATCCGCCAAAAGATAGCGACGGAAGCCCGCAAGAGGGCTGGCATAGTCTCGCGGGTCGAACGGCTGGACGACGGAGGTGCGCAACACCGTGCGGTCGCTGGTGGGCGGGAGCGCGGTGGTCGCACCCAGCGCGGCTCCTCCGGAGATCGCGAGGATGATGCCCCCCGCCAGAAGGCCTCGAAGGACCGGACCGCCGTAGCTGGCCGTCGCGAGTGGCTTGCCATCGGCATCCGGTGTCGAGCGCGCCAACTCACTGATCGCTTCTCGGCGTCGCCGCCACCGTCGCCAGATCAGGGTAATCAAAATCGCACCGAGGATCGCGAGCGTCAGCCAGATGGGATTGAGGTCTCGATCGGGACCGAACGCAATCCCGACCAGCAGAATGACGACCGGCGGGATGACGCCGAGCTCGCCCCACTTGGCGCGCAGGGCGATGCTCAGCCCCGCGATGGTGGCCCCGAGCACCAGCACGAGTGCGGGAACGAGCAACGCCTGGTACGCCCCGACGGGAAGCGTGATGGTGAGGAGTTGTTTCCAGCCCAGGGCGACTCCGGCCAGCAGGTCTGCGAGCCCGGCCAGGGTGGGCAGGACACCAGCGCTCGTCTTGTCGGGGACCGCCAACGGGACACCGGACGCGAGGAAGGCCAGGAAGCCCGCCACGACCATGACCCACGACGGCCAACGGAAGAAGGCTCCCGCGGCCGCGATGACGGTGCCCAGGAGCACGGCAACAATCACCAGCACGACGTACTGACCCGTCTGATAGATGGGCCAGAGCGAGCCCGACGCCAGGCCGATCGTGATCCAGTACAGGAGCACCGTGAGGATCACGAACCCGTCGGATCGCTGCCGCCGTCCGGGCTTCGGGGCGCGCCTCACGACGCGTGAGGCGGAGGTCGTGCGGGACGCCGAGGCCGTCATGGGCGGGGTCGGTGCCGTGAGGTCATCCATCGAACTCATGCGAGAGATGCCGATCGGGCGAGCGCGATCCGCAGGTCGTCGAGATAGCCGATGGTCAACACGCTGAGGCCGGCAACCCGTCGGAACCCGGGGACGGCATCCGGATCGCAGACGATCGCGACGCAGGCGACGTCGAGCGGGAAGGAGCTGGAGGCGGCGCGCAACTCCGACGGCGTCGGTGTCCCGCCGCAGATGAGGAAGGCGACGGAGATGCCGACGATCTCATCAGCCGCGACCCTGGCGACGTCACGGATGCGCAGAGCATTCGGCGATGTTTCGACGACGGCGAGCTCGTCGAGCAGTCGGGACGGGAGGTGAGTGGCGAGGGAACGAAGCGCGAAGTTCTTGCGCTTCGCGAACTCCGGAGTGATCGAACTGGCCACGACGGACACGGTGCGGCCGTCGCGGATGGCGCGCACGCCGAGACTGCCGGCGGCACTGACCGCGAGTTCGAACTGCTCGTCGCTCTCGTAGTCCGCGTTCGAGAGGCTGAGGGCGACCATGAGATGGCTTCGCCGGGTCTCCTCGAACTGACGCACCATGTAGACACCGGTCTTCGCCGTCGACTTCCAGTGGATGTATCGCCGCTCATCGCCCGTCTGATACTCGCGCAACGCGTGGAAGGCGACGTCGCTGGATGTCAGGTCGCGCGTCGGCGCTCCCTCGAGGTCGCGGATGAGACCGGTACTGGTCGACGGCACGCCGATCGTGCGCGGATGGACGATGAGGTCGACCATGTCGGTCCAGACCAGCTCGCGCCGAACGAGCCCGATCGGGTCGGCGCGTACGGTGCGCACCGGGCCGACCCGGATGACTCCGCGGCGGAGTGTGGGAATGGCGAAGTCCTGCGTGAACTCTGCTCCCTTCCGCAGGCTCGGGATGGCGAGTTCGGCGAGCCCGAGCCCGACGGGGATCTCGACCTTCGTCCCGAAGGTGCGGCGTGCGCTCGGGTTGTCGACGGTGACGGCACCGCGCGCCGGCTCACCGACGACGACACGACGGTGCGCGAGGTCGAGCCGCACATGGAACGGCGAACGACCGACGAGGTAGAGCAGCGCGAAGAGTGCGAGCATGACACCCGCCCATGCCACCACGACCAGCTCCATCCAGCCGAGAAGGTAGCCGGCCGCGAAACCGAGCGGGATGACGCCCAGGATCACCCAGCCAAGCGGCGTGACCACCGACGCGATCCTCGCGGTGAGTCGGGACGTCATGGCGCCGAGCGCCGCCCCGACACGCACGAGGTTGATGACGGCATCCGCCAGGATGCCCTCCCGGGCGCCGACGATCCGGGTGCGGGTGTTCGAGAGCCCGACCCTTCCGGGGTGTGCGGGCGCGTCGAGATGCGCGGACACGTTCGCCGGTGACGACGTGGCACGCTGACGGTTCCCGCGCGGGGTGCTCACACGGCTTGCCGATCGCTCGGCGGCACCGTCTCGAGCAGCAGCTGGGCGATGACACTCGACGGGGTGACGCCATCGAACTCGGCCTCGGGGTCGAGCACGAGCCGGTGGGACAGCACGGAGTCGGCCAACGACTTCACGTCATCCGGGATCACATAGTGGCGACCGGACGCGGCGGCCAAGGTCTTCGCGGCCCGCACCAACGCCAAGGCGCCGCGAACGCTGACGCCGAGTCGTACCTCGGTGGCGCTACGGGTGGACTCGACCAAGCGGGAGACGTAGTCGTTGACGCTGGGGTCGACGTGGACCGTGCGCGCCAGCTGTGCCATCTCGAGCACAGCATCCGCGGTCACGATGGCCGGGACCGTTGTGTTGTGCGCCTTCACACCCGCGCCCTCGAGGATGCGCATGGTCGAGGCGTGATCCGGATAGCCGATGGAGGCCTTCAGCAGGAAGCGGTCGAGCTGCGCCTCGGGGAGGCGGTAGGTGCCTGCTTGCTCGATCGGGTTCTGTGTCGCGATCACCATGAAGGGCGCATCCACCGGATGCGTCTCGCCGTCAACGGTGACCTGCCCTTCCTCCATCACCTCAAGCAGTGCGGCCTGAGTCTTGGGACTTGCGCGGTTGATCTCGTCCGCCAGGACGATGTTGGCGAAAACCGGACCGCTGTGGAAATCGAACTCGCCCGTGCGCTGGTCGTAGACGCTGACGCCCGTGATGTCACCGGGGAGCAGGTCCGGGGTGAACTGGATGCGGTTGCTGGTGCCCGAGACACTCTGCCCGATCGCGCGAGCCAAAGAGGTCTTTCCCGTTCCGGGAAAGTCCTCGAGCAGCAGGTGGCCCTCGCTGAACAACGCGACAAAGCCGAGGCGAACGACGAAGGTCTTGCCGAGCAGCACCTGCTCGACATTGCTGACAAGTCGCCCGAAGGTCTCCTGGAAGGCGGATGCCTGTTCCGGGGTCATGCTCATCGCGGGGTGTTCCTCTCGGGTCGGGCCGCGCGGGTGACGCGGTGTCGCGGGAATCGGGATCGGCTGTTGCGCCTCATTGCTGGTAGTCCGTCCACAGGTACGTTCGCACAAAACCGCCCTGAACCCCGTCGGCCTGGATGCGGATCTGAAGGTTGGCAGGCGGCCCGGCCAGCGGGCCGACGGCATGGCAGCTCCCGGGAGCACCGAAAGCGAGCGGCGTCCAGGTGGCACCCCCGTCGCAGGAGAAGTCCATCGCCTCGTACGCACCGGTCGGCGAGGAACCCCACGACCACACGCCCGAGCTGCTCACTGCCGGCTGCGGGGCGTCCAGCTTCGCGGTCAGACCGCCGGGCACGCTGTTGTTGACCGGGGTCCCCAACGAGATCGTTCCTGACCAGTCGGCGCTGCAGAGCACGGTGCCGCCGCCGTAGTCGTTGCACGCCTGCACCTGGATGGCATCCAGGTGGCCGTACTGCGAGCCGTCCGAGGTCGCAAGCACCGAGCCGATCTTCACGTAGTCGTGAATCGATCCCTCTGCTCCCGCGACATAGCGATACCGGTACCCGGTGTAACTGGTCGACGCGGACCCTGCCGCAAATGCCAGACCGCCGATGCTGTAGTCCCAGGTGCCCGAGCCACTGGGAGTGGGAGGGGAGATCTCGATCGAGGTCACCGTCCCGGGCTGCGCGCGCGGGGTGACCTGCACACTCGCCGACGGGGTGCACCCCTGGCCGTTGTACGCGAACACGATGATCGAATACGGCTGGTTGGCCGACAAGCCCGAGAAGACGGCGCTGCTCATCGCTCCGACCACGTGCTGAACGTTGCCGCTCGGGGGCGTCAGCACCGGACTGCCGCTGTCGACACCGGAGACGGTGCAGCTCGGAGCCGAGCCGGTAAAGATCGCCACGTAGTAGTCGGTGATGGTCGCCCCGTTGCCGGCGAAGGCGCCACCCCAACTCACACTGGCGGTCGAGCCGTCGGTCACCGACCCGGTCGCCGCCGGGCTTCCGGCCACCAGAGGAGCTCCTGCCGGCGTGCCCGTCCCATCCGTCTCGTTCCAGCGGGCCAAGGTGTTCGGCGCGCTGTTGCGAGCGCTGACCGAGAACGCCACCGCGGTGCCATTCGCGATGGACCCCCCGGTGATGTTCGCGTAGTACGGCGTGCCGACCGGGTCGGACGGGCTGACGGTGACCACCTGGCTGACGCCGCCCACGACGACGACGTACTGCTCGATCGAGCTTCCACCGGTGTCGGCCGGCTTCGTCCAGCCCACGCGCAGACCGCCGTCGAGCGGACGGGAGCTGAGACCGGTCGGCGGCGGCGGGATGATGTCAGACCAAATCGGGTCGGGGTTCGACGTCGGCGTCGACGGTCCGATCGCGTTGACGGCGACGACCGAGGCGCGGACCGCGTTGCTCGGGCCGTTGCCGGGCGTCGTGACCTGACATCCCGACGTCGTGGTGCAGACGGTCGTCGAGATGACGGAACCGCTCGACGCGTTGCTCAGCGTCAGGTCGTATTCGGTGATCGGCGAGTTGTTGAACTGGCCGGGAAGCCAGGAGAACTTGAGGTAGTGGTCCCCGAACTCGGTGGCACGCAGGCCGGTGACGGGATCGGGGACGTCCTGGATCGAGATGGTCGCGTTGCCCCAGACGTACCGGTTCGGGTCGTTGGTGGCGTCGGCGACCTCGTACTGGAAGTCGACGTTGCCGGGGACTGCCCCCGCCGCGACCTGCACGGTCACCCGCGAGTTGTCGGCGCTCGGGGTGATGGTCACACCCGCGGGAAGTGACGCTCCATCGATCCCGCGGATGCTCACCACGCGCAGTGGGGTCCGAGGGAAGGGGTTGTTGGCCTGATCGTTGCTCAGGACGTCGAGGTTGGTGGTCTGGCCCCGCCGGGCGACCGCGGAGTCCGGAACCGGTTGTGCGAGCGGCCGTGTCGATGGCACGACCAGCAGTTGAATGACGCCGGCCTGTCCGGTGTTCACCGCGTCACGAACGCCCAGCGAGATGGACGTCGTGCTGCCGGTCACGGCGGTGTCGTTCGCGGTGATCTCCAGGCGCTGGCCGTTGACGGCGAACGTGAAGCCGGTCGGGTCGGGGGCGAGCACCGTGTACTTGAGTTCGTTGACATCCGGGTATGGGTAATTGGTCAACCGCACGAGGTCGAGCTCTTTGGATTGCCCCTGCTCGAAGTCCACGACACCGCCGATGAACACCGGTGGCTGGTTATCCCTCGGCTGCACGTCGATCGCCAGCGTCAGGATCGCCGTGCGGCCGTTCGGATCGGTCGCCGACCTGCCGTCGGTCACCTCGAAGGTGATCGACGCGGGTCCGAAATAGCGATTGGCCGAGGTGTAGACCAGAGTGTGGTCGTTCACGACGAGGGAATTGCCATTGGCGTGCGTGGCCTTGACGGAGGCCGAGTCCGTGATGTGCACGCTGGCGCTGCCGAGCGCGACGACGTACTGGTTGAGATCGATGGTCAGCGGCTGCTCGCTCTTCACCCTCAGCAGAGGCGCTTTGAGATTGACCTGCGGCAGCGCGTCGTCGTAGCCCGGCACTCGGATGAAGCCGTACGACCGGATCGCGTCACTGTCGGGGTTGGACACCGAGAACGGGATGATCTGGCTCTTATTGAGGATCTGGACACGGATCTTCTTGTTGGGGAGCACCTCAGCGCTTCCGCTGTACCCCTGCAGGAGCGACACTCCCAAGTCCTGCACACTGCCGTCGGCGAAGAAGACATTGTTGAGCTCCGCGACGTCGACCGTGGTGCGGCCGAGCACGTCGGTCACCGAAAGCGTCGTGTCATTGACGATCGGATAGGAGAGAGGTGCGTTCGGGTCCACCTTGACGGTGACGAAATTGGAACTGGTGCCGCCGTATTGGTTTTGGATCGTGTAGATCACCGAGTACAGTCCGGGTGCCCTGGGCGGTGTGATGTCGACAAGGGTCTTGTTGACGATCTTCGCGGTGGTGTTCGGCGTGTTCGGCGTTGCCGTGATGACGGTCAGCGGGCTGCCGTCAGGATCGGAGTCGTTCGCCAGAACCTGCACCGAGACGGTCCGCCCGGGACGCACCTCGACCGAGTCGGCATTCGCCACCGGGTTGCGAGCACCGTCGAGCCGCGGACTGATGCCGACGCGGACGGTGCCGGTGGCTCGTGCCCCGAGGCCGTCAACCACGGTGTAGGTGAACGAATCCGTTCCCGAGGAGTAGTTCCCCGACTGGTAGGTGATCACGCCGTTCGCGACCGAGAGGATCGAACCCTTCTCCGGGTTGGTGGCCACTCCGATCAGCTGCACGGAGTCACCGTCAGGATCGATCCCCGCGAGCGGGATCGGGATGTTGACGGTCTCCCCCGCGAGCACTCTCGCCGTCACCTGCTTCGGGACGGGCGGGTTGTTGGTGGCCAGATCGACTTCCCGCACCGAGATGTCCACTGCCGCCTGCGCCGTCTGACCGTCCGGCCCGGCGATCGAGTACGTGGCGGAGTAGTTGCCGGCCGTCTGCGGCGCCAAATACCTCAGCTTGTTGCCGGAGACGAAGAGCAGGCCGGCCCCGTTCGGCAGCGGTTTCGCCAGCTTGGGCAGCAGGGTGATCGGCTCGCCATCGGGCTGCGAGTCGTTGTTCAGCACCGGAATGTCGATGACAGCGCCGACGCGCACCGTGACGGAGTCGTCGACCGCGACCGGCGGTTGAAGCCGAGCGGGACGGGGGATCTCCACCACCGTGATGGTGCCGACGGCATCCGCGAGCCCGTTGCTGATCCGATAGTTGAAGACGACGCTTGCGCCCTCGAGTGGCTTACTGAGGGTGACGCGCACGGAGCGCTGGTCGAGAACTTCGGCCTCCACCCCGGACCCGATCGGCACATTGGACAGTCCGGTGACCACGAGCACCCCGCCCGCCGGATCGATGTCGGTGGCGGTGGGATCGATCGTGGCGGTCCCGAGCGTCGTCACGAAGACGGTCTGCGGCACCGTGACCGGACGTGTCCCCGCACTGGGTGGAGGCTGGACATCCACCCGGACCGTGCCCGTCACGTTCTGGGTGCCATCGGTGACCGTGAAATCCACATAGTGCGTGCCCACCACGTCACTTTGGAAGGTGAAGGTCCCGGCGTCGAAGCTCGGCACGATGGTGATGCCGGCCTTCGCGGGCACCGCGTTGAGACGCACGGTGGCGTTCCCGCCGCGCAGATGAGACATCGGGCTGAGCGTGACCTGCTCTCCGGCCGTCGCCAAAGCGATCCAGGGTTCGACGACGATCGGCACCTGGCCGACCGGTTTCACGGTGATGGCGAGGTTGCCATTGCCTTCGGCCCGACCGTCGCTCATGGTGAGGGTGACATTCTTCTGCAAGCCGCCGTCGCCCGAGTCCGTGAACACGACGACGCCGTTGGGTTGGTAGCTCAGCTTGTCGGTGCCGCTGGTCGTCGCCGAGACCAGGTAGAAGGGATCTCCGTCCGGGTCGATCCAGTCGCTGATCACCTGCGTCGAGACACGCCCACCCTCGGCGACGGTCGTCTTGGTCACCCGCACCTGCTGAGGGGGTGAGTTCTCTTGCCACGGGTGCACCGTCACTCGGACGGTCGCGCTCGCGGTGCCGCCTCGACCGTCGCTGATCGTGTAGCCGAAGGTGATGACACCGGATGCCGTCGACGGGAGGGTGATCTGCAGTTCCTGGTTGCGACTGACCAGGTCGAGACGTCCGACCGTTGGATCGATCGTGTCGAACGCCGTGATCGCCAGCACGTCGCCGTTGGGCGAATAGTCGTTCAGGAGGACGGGAAGAACGGTCGTCTTGCCCGGACGGGCGCCGAAGTTGTCGTCGACGGCGACCGGGGGCTTCTGCACGGGATCGATCGTGGGCGGCACATCCTGCGCGTTCTGCTGCGCCTGCTGGTTGGTGTCCTTCGGGATCAGCGCCGCCCAGTTGTCGATCAGCTCGCCAGCGGCCTGCACCGCCCAGGTCCCGCCGCCTCGGGCGTCATTGAGCACGAGATGCTTCACGTTGCTCGCGAAACTCAGCTGGGCTCCGCCTGGCATCGACTTCAGGTTCAGACGGGTTCCGGCCGCCGGATCTCCCGCGCACTGTCGCCAGGCGGACCCGGAGGTCCATGCCGCGTACTGGCAGCCGTCACGGACCGCCGGCGCTGCAGCCGAGCCCGAGAGCCCGTCGAGGATGGTGGATGGCGCCGTCCCGTCGACAGGGATGCCGTAGAGCGCTGTCCCGGTGGCCAACAGCACGCGGGACGCCGCGTCGCCTGGCAGCTGGAGCTTGGCGGTGCCGTCAGCCGACAACAGCCGTGAGACGTCGGTCACGTGGCCGTCGACCGCGAACTTGCGGGACGTGGAATCCAGAACGGCCCACTGGTCGCCCACCGAGGTGACCTGCACCGCGTCGGAGGCAGCCCCCAGGTTCACGGGCCAGCTCTGAGTCACCTGATCCGAGGTGCTGGCGTCGAATCGGTAGACCTGGCCCAGCTGAGGCGAGTATGCGACAAGAGTCCCGTCGGGAGAAACGCTGATAACGGTCCCCATGCCCAGGCTCAGGGTGGCGGGAGTGGTCGCGTCGAAGCTCTGCAGAGTGCTCTGTTGCTGGAGCCACAGCTCCCCGGTGCCCGCCTCGTAGATCACCACTCGCGATCCGGCGAGAAAAACCTCCGGTTGGTTCGGCGGGAGAGCGATGCTCGCGCCGGTCGTCGAGGTCGCCGGGTCGACGATCGACACCGTCGCATCGGTGTGGTCGATGAGCAGAACCTCGGTGCCCGACTGCACGATGGACAGTTCGGACCCGGGGCTTCGCACCACGGAGTTGAGCTCCAGAACAGCGGGATTCGCCCGCCCCACCACCTGCGAGCCGCTATTGGCAACCCATACGCTGCCGTCACCCAGATCGAGTTTCTGCGCGGTGAAACCCGACGAGACCACCGCGATGGTCGCCACCACGATGGCGATCACCGTGCCGCTCGTCGCGGTCGCGACGAGCGAGCGATGAGCAGCGAACCACTTCCCGATCATGCGGACTCACCCACCGGTCACGTCAACGCATTTGTTGGGACTGGGGTTGCCCGTCTTGCCGTCCCGGTTGACCGAGACGGTGATGCACACCGTCTCGCCGACCGTGCCATCCACGACGAATCGCGGATTGAGCTGAATGCTCGAGGTGCCACCGATGACCTGGATCTGGTACCGATCGCCCGTGGCGAGGCCCGGATCTTTCCAGCTGAAATGCACCGTGCTTCCCGTCCGGGTCGCCGAGATGTCCGCGACGGACGGGATGCCGCTGCCGGAGTTGGCGCGGATCAACACGACGAGGGCGGTGCTGCCGAGCGCGATGATGACCACCGCGGCGATCACGATGAACCAGGTCAGCGCTCGCGGGTTCCGCGGCGGAGTCGAAGCGCGGCTGTTGGAGCGGGGCGCGCCGGGCACGCTGGCTTCGCGGAGGGTGCCGACGGGGTGGTAGTCGGGGTGTGCTCCTGACACGCGGCGACGACGACGAACGGGTTTCGTCCCTGCTGCGCCGGCCAGCGGGCGCAAGCGGGTTCGCTCTTCCAGGTCGGAGACGGTGCCGAGTGCCCAGTCGTCCATCGCGACCTCGATCGCGGTCTGTGGGACCCCGAGCTCGGTCTCGATGAGTTGCAGCTCACGAACCACCTCGAGCACACTTCCCGGCCGCAGCTCGGGTCGACGCGACATCGAGCGGCGAAGCAGGTTCTCCAAGCTGGCCGGGACGTCGGCACGGCCTATGGCCTGCGGCTTGGCCCTGGCGATCCGACCCATGAGGTCGCTCGAGGTGTTCGAACCGCCCGGCACCTCGAAGGGAGACCGCCCGGCCAGAAGCGAGTACACCGTGGCGGCGAAGGCCCACACTTCGGAGCCGATGCTGCCAGGGGTCTCGTCGAGCAACACCTCCGGCGCCGACCACGGGATGGAGAGCCCGACCGCGTCGTCTTCCCGCGAGGCGGTCAGCGTCGAGGCGATGCCGAAGTCCGAGAGCACCGGATGCCCGTACGCCGTCAGCAGGATATTGGACGGTTTGATGTCCCGGTGCAGAACACCCGCACGGTGGGCGGTCTCGATCGCGCTGCCGATCTTGACGGCGATCCGCAGGACCTCGGGGACCGGGATGCTCTCGCGGCGGTAGCGCTCACTGAGGGCCGCGGAGCAGAGCTCCATCACGAGGAACGGCCGACCGTCGCTCGACACGCTCGCCTGGTAGACGGTGAGAATCGCGGGATGGGCGCTGAGTTGCGCCATCAGGTTGGCTTCGGCCTGGAACATCTGCCGTACCTGGTCGTTGACGACCTCACTGAGCATGACCTTGACGGCAACCTGGCGACGAGGCATGTTCTGTTCGTAGAGGAAGACGTCCGCGAATCCGCCAGAACCGAGCACGTGCACGTAGGAGAAGCCCGGCAGCACCGGAGGCTGCGACGGGAGCCGTCTGGCCACGACTACCTCCTCAGCTCGGTAGGACCCTCCATTCTAAGCCGGGCCTCCTAGCTGGATCCGGGTTTCACCCCCGAAGGGGGGTCGCTCGGCGAGCCCCCCAGAGTGGGCGTCGCAGGCTGATGCTCGAGGGTCGACTGGGCGCCGCCCGCGTCGTCTTTCACCGCTGCCGGAGCCGCGATCACGTCCACGATCACCACCGTGACGTTGTCACGGCCCCCGGCCGCAAGCGCCGCGTCCACCAGGGAACTCGCGGTCTCCCCGGCCGGCATCCCGGCCGCCAGGTGGAGCCGCAGCCGCTCCTTGCCGAGTTCCTTGGTGAGACCGTCTGAACAGATCAGCAGGCGCATCCCCTCCCGGACCGGAATCCGCCAGAGGTCGGGAAGTGGCTCGTCGTGGAATCCAAGGGCCCGGGTGATCACGTTGCTCTCCGGGTGCTCGTCGGCGTCTTCCTCGGCGATCGCTCCGGCATCCACCAACTCCTGAACAACGGAGTGATCGATCGTGATCTGGGTGAGCTCGTTGCGTTCGAAGCGATAGACCCGGCTGTCGCCGATGTTGAAAACCAGGAATGAGGGATCCGGCTGGTCGAACACCAGGGCCGCCCCGGTCACGGTGGTCCCGACCCCGAGCGGGATCCCCTCCGCCAGCGCGTCGATCTCGGCGCCGGCATCGACGAACGCCCGCTCCAATGACGAGATCTCTGCAAACGGGCCCGTCTCCTGCGCGAGCCGGTGGGCGATGGCGTGGCTCGCACGGTCGCCAGCCGCATGACCACCCATCCCATCGGCGACGGCGAAGATCGGCAGACCGACCAGCACGCTGTCTTCGTTGGAGGCGCGTCGGTGCCCGACGTCCGTACGAGCCGCCCAACTCAGCACGAGATCCTCGTCGTGACCGGCCAGTGGAACGTGCACCTCGGTGCCATCGTCGCCGATGCTGGTCATGTGCGGGTCCTCATAAGTGCGGGGGATGAAGCGGAACGTGATGCGGGCATCTCAGCCGGGGGTCGAGTCGTCCTGACCGAGAACTTCGATCGAGTTGCCATCCCCCAGCTCGATGATGGTGCCGGGGGTGACGACAACGGACTCCCCCCCCAGTAGCGTATGCGGCGCGGCGCCGGGAGCACGCACGATTGAACCATTCGTGGACTTCACGTCACTGGCCACCACGGCCCCGCCGACGGTCGTGAGCACGAGATGGGTTGAGGAGACCTCGCGCAGCGGCGAACTCAACGTCACGAGCAGCGGCACCCCTCCCGGGTGGATCCGCGGCACACTCGGCCGGCGGCCCAGGTACACCGGCTGGTCGAGGGGCACGATTGTTCCGTCATCGAGACTGATCCGGAACGGACGCGGCTTCTCCGGAAGCGGCTGTGACCAGACGTTGCCGGCCAGTTCGGAGATATCGGATCCCTCCGTCGTCGTCACGTTGCGATGCGGTTCGACCAACTGCGGCGGGTCAGCCGGCCCGACCGAAACGGGCACGGCAACTGGCACCGGCACCGGCGTGGGCACGGCCACCGCGGCGGGGGCCATCGGAATCGGAGCGGTGACCGGACGCTGGACGGTCACCGTGTCATCGAGATCGGGGCCGAGTTCGACGACACGGTGGCGCGCTCGCGGCGGGCGCGCGACAGTGTCATCGAGATCGGGACTCACGAAACGATATTGTCCTCCGTCTGCCGCCCCGCACTGACCCCCCCTCCGGGGATGGCGAGAATTACTCGAAGTTGCGCGCCACGTCGTGCCCGGCTGAGATGAGCCGAACCGGCTATTCGCCGATGTAGGACATCACATGCTTGATGCGGGTGTAGTCCTCGAAACCGTACATCGAGAGGTCCTTGCCGTAGCCGGAGTGCTTGAAGCCACCGTGCGGCATCTCGGCGACCAGCGGGATGTGGGTGTTGATCCAGACGCAGCCGAAGTCGAGGTGCTTCGCGAATCGCATCGCGCGCCCGTGGTCCTTCGTCCACACGCTCGACGCGAGACCGTACTGAACGTCATTGGCCCATGCCAGGGCCGTCGCTTCATCCGTGAACTTCTGGATCGTGACGACCGGACCGAAGATCTCGGTCTGAATCGCGTCATCCGTCTGCTTCAGGCCGGTGACCACGGTCGGCAGGATGAAGTAGCCCGCACCGTCTTTGCGCACTCCGCCGGTCTGGATCTCCGCGTTCGACGGCAGCGCGTCGATGACGCCCATGACCCGATCGAACTGGTTCACGTTGTTCAGCGGTCCGTAGAAGGTGTCGTCGGCACGCGGGTCGCCGGTGGCGACGTTGTCGTTCACGTAGGCGGTCATGGCCGCGACGAACTCGTCGTAGACACCCTCCTGCACGAGAAGGCGCGTGGCCGCGGTGCAGTCCTGACCGGCATTGAAGTACCCGGCGAGCGCGATCCCCTCGACCGCCTTGGGGATGTCGGCGTCATCGAAGACGATCACCGGGGCCTTGCCGCCGAGTTCCAGGTGCACCCGTTTGAGATCGTGCGATGCGGCCTTGGCGACCTCCATGCCCGCGCGCACGGATCCCGTGATCGAGATCATCTGCGGGATCCTGTGATCGACCATGGCAGCGCCGGTCGTCCGATCGCCGGTGATCACGTTGAGCACGCCTGCGGGGAGGAACTCCGCCGCGATCTCGGCGAGCAGCAGGGTGGACTGCGGCGTGGTATCCGAGGGCTTCAGCACGGTCGTGTTCCCCGCGGCGATCGCCGGGGCGAACTTCCAGACCGCCATGTTGAGCGGGTAGTTCCAGGGGGTCACCTGGCCGACGACGCCGATGGGTTCGCGGCGGATCATGCTGGTGTGGTCCGCCATGTATTCGCCGGCGCTGCGGCCCTCGAGGACACGGGCCGCGCCGGCGAAGAAACGGATCTGGTCGACAGACAGCATGATCTCGTCGGTCACGAGGCTGGCACGCGGCTTGCCGGTGTCTTGCGATTCCAGGTCGGCGAACTCCTCGGCGCGCTGCTCCATCGCGTCCGCGATGCGGAACAGGGCGAGCTGGCGTTCGCCGGGAGTGGTCTCGCCCCAGGTCTCGAACGCCGTCGCCGCAGCGGTGAATGCCGCATCGACGTCCGCCGCGCCCGAGATCGGCGACAGGGCATAACTCGACTCGGTCGCCGGATCTATCACGTCGAAGGAATCGTCGCCCTTCGCGTCGACGTACTCGCCATTGATGAAGTTGCGGAGCATCCGTTCAGCCATGCCATTACCCTACGGCGGCCACCCGCACGGAAACCAGAGCAATGACTACTGATTTCGATACTTAAATGACCGCAACGGTACGGAATCGCTTGTGAGAGGTGATTCCGGCTGACAGAATCGAGACATGTCGGCCCGCCCCAAGCCCCTCGTCCTCGATGATGTCTCGAAGGCCATCATCGAGCAGTTGCAGACCGATGGACGTCGCTCCTACGCCGAGATCGGCAAAGCGGTGGGCCTCAGCGAGGCGGCCGTCCGTCAACGGGTGCAGAAGCTTCAGGAGTCTGGAGTCATGCAGGTCGTCGCCGTCACCGACCCGATGCAACTGGGT
Organism: Acidobacteriota bacterium; assembly: GCA_019351995.1. Taxonomy (GTDB): domain Bacteria; phylum Actinomycetota; class Actinomycetes; order Actinomycetales; family Microbacteriaceae; genus Lysinimonas. The sequence goes on along the minus strand of JABBOD010000014.1, from coordinate 6,536 downwards.
TTCTATCGTCAGGCGATGATCGGCATCCGCGTCACCGGCGACACCACCCGCGTTGCACGGCTGCTGGGCGAACTGCCCGCTGTCGACTACGTCGTTCTCACCGCGGGGAGCTTCGACATCCTCGCCGAGGTCGTCTGCGAGGACGACGATGACCTGATCGAGCTGCTCAACCATCGAATCCGAGGGATCGAGGGCGTGCAGTCCACCGAGACCTTCGTCTATCTCCGACTGCACAAGCAGTTCTACAACTGGGGAACCAGGTAAGGAACACCATGACAACAACAGAACAGACCGTTACCACCTTCGATCACTCCGACCTGGAGCAGAAGGCCAAGGACCACCTCTGGATGCATTTTTCGCGTCAGTCCGTGCTCGAGCAGCACGGGGCGCCGATCATCGTCAAGGGCAAGGGTCACCACATCTGGGATTCGATGGGCAACAAGTACTTCGACGGGCTGTCCGGCCTGTTCGTGGTCAACGCCGGTCACGGCCGTAAGCGGCTCGCGCAGGTGGCGGCCAAGCAGGCCGAGGAACTGGCCTTCTTCCCCATCTGGTCGTATGCGCATCCCAATGCGATTGAGCTGGCCGATCGGCTCGCCCACTACGCGCCGGGGGACCTCAACCGGGTCTTCTTCTCCACCGGCGGCGGCGAGGCGGTCGAAACCGCGTTCAAACTCGCCAAGTACTACTGGAAACTCCAGGGTCGCCCCACCAAGCACAAGGTGATCTCGCGGGCGGTCGCCTACCACGGCACCCCGCAGGGCGCGCTGGCGATCACCGGCATCCCGGGCATGAAAGAGATGTTCGAGCCGGTCACCCCTGGCGGTTTCCGGGTGCCGAACACCAACTACTACCGCGCCAAAGAGATGGGCTTCGACGGCACGATCGAGCAGTTCGGGCTGTGGGCGGCGAACCGCATCGAGGAGATGATCCAGTTCGAAGGCCCCGAGACGGTCGCCGCGGTCTTCCTGGAGCCCGTGCAGAACTCGGGAGGATGCTTCCCGCCCCCGCCCGGCTACTTCCAGCGCGTGCGCGAGATCTGCGACCAGTACGACGTGCTCCTCGTTGCCGACGAGGTCATCACCGGATTCGGCCGGATCGGCAACTGGTTCGCGTCGACCACATACGGCATCCAGCCGGACATGATCACCTGCGCGAAGGGGATGACCTCCGGCTACTCCCCGATCGGGGCCACGATCATCAGCGACCGCATCTACGAGCCGTTCCGGCACGGCACCACGAGCTTCTACCACGGCTACACCTTCGGCGGACATCCCGTCTCGGCGGCGGTGGCGCTGGCGAACCTCGACATTTTCGAGGAGGAGAAGCTCAACGAGCACGTGCGCGAGAACTCGCCGATCTTCCGCGCGACCCTCGAGAAACTGCTCGACCTGCCGATCGTCGGGGACGTGCGCGGTGACGGGTACTTCTTCGGGATCGAGCTCGTGAAAGACAAGGCGACCCGCGAGACCTTCGACGACGCCGAGTCGGAGCGGCTCCTGCGGGGATTCATGTCGAAGGCGCTGTTCGACGCGGGCCTCTACTGCCGCGCCGATGACCGTGGCGACCCCGTCGTGCAGCTCGCCCCCCCGCTGACGATCGGGCCGAAGGAGTTCGATGAGATCGAGGGAATCCTCCGGAGCGTGCTGACCGAGGCGTGGACTCGGCTCTAACGCGCGCTGGAGCTCAGAGCGACGGCCATTTCTGGCCGTCGCCGCGACGCCAGCGCCGACGCCCGACCCGGGCGCGGCCATGAGCTACGACAGCCTGTCGTATTGGCATGACTCGCTCGGGCCAGGGGCGCTTGTCCCTCGTGCCCCGCTGCCCGGTGACACGGATGCCGACGTGGCGATCATCGGCGGCGGCCTGACCGGACTCTGGACGGCCTGGTACCTGCAGCAGCGCGAGCCCGGCCTGCGCATCGTGATCCTCGAGAAGGAGATCGCGGGATTCGGCGCCTCGGGACGCAACGGCGGGTGGTGCTCTGCGCTGTTTCCGAGGTCAACGGTGTCGCTCGCTCGCGCGCACGGGCGTGACGCCGCCATCGCCATGCGGCGAGCGATGGTCGCCACGGTCGACGAGGTGGGGCGCGCCGCGTCCGACGCCGGGATCGACGCCGACTATGTCAAGGGCGGAACCGTCGCATACGCCCGCTCCGAGGTGCAGTGGGCTGCTGCTCGCGCGGAAGTCGCCGAAGCGGAGAAGTTCGGGGTCGATGCTCTCGAATCGTGGGGAGCCGACCGGGTCCGGGCCGCGGGAGCGCTCGGCGCCGCTTTTGATCCGGCGTGCGCACGCGTCCACCCGGCCAAGCTGGTGCGCGGGCTCGCACGCGTCGTCGAAGCTCGCGGAGCCGTGATCGCCGAGCAGACCGAGGTGCTCGAGTGGAGACCGGGAACGGTGACCACCGCTCGGGGTACCGTCACCGCCGATCGGATCGTCGTGGCGACCGAAGGGTACGGTGCGACGGTGGCGCAGACGCACCGACGCATCCTGCCGCTGTATTCGCTGATGATCGCGACCGAGCCTCTTCCCGAGGCGTTCTGGGATGAGATCGGGCTGGCGCACGGGCAGACCTTCTGCGACTTCCGTCACCTTCTGATCTACGGGCAACGGACCGCCGACAACCGTTTCGCGTTCGGCGGGCGCGGCGCTCGGTATCACTGGTCGAGCGCCATCCGAGCCGAGTACGACCATTCGCCACGCGTGTTCACGCACCTGCAGACGGCTCTGCGCGAGCTGTTCCCGTCGATCGCTGACGCCGCCGTCACACACCGCTGGGGCGGACCGCTCGGGGTCCCCCGCGACTGGCACTCGAGCGCGAGCTACGACCCGATGACGCGGATCGCGAGCGCAGGTGGTTACGTCGGCGACGGACTGAGCACCACGAACCTGGCGGGACGCACCCTCGCAGACCTGTTGACCGGCGCCGACACCGAACTCACCCGACTGCCATGGGTGAACCACCGCTCCCCCAACTGGGAGCCGGAGCCGCTGCGTTTCCTCGGCGCCAACGGGGGAATGGCCGCGATGGCCCTCGCGGACGCCGAGGAACGCATGACCGGTCGTCGTTCACTCTCGGCTCGGGTGATGGGACCGCTCGTCGGCCACTGAGGGTCCGCTGACAATCCCCCACGCTCGCGGTGGCGGCTTTACCGTGGAGAATGAGCAGGGAGCAGTTCATGACCTCCACCACTCCCCCACCGGAGACGACCGTCGGTCGCGCGCGCTCCGCGGGCGCGCTGATCGCCTTCCTGGCGATCGCCTTCGGGGTTGCCGCGATCGGCGGATTCTCAACCGTCGACAACGTGAACGGCTGGTACGCCGGAGCCAGCAAAGCCTTCTGGAATCCGCCGAACACCGTCTTTGGTCCGGTCTGGACGGTGCTGTATTCACTGATGTCGGTCTCGGCCTGGCTGATCTGGCGGGAGCGCATCCATCCAGAGCTCCGTTCGCAGGTGCGCGCGGCGCTCACCGCCTACATCGTGCAACTCGTGCTGAACGCCATCTGGACACCCGCGTTCTTCGGCCTGTATCCGGCGCTCGGCATCTCGGCACTGTGGATCGCACTCGCCATCATCGTGGCAATCGACGTGGGCGTTCTGGTCACGATGCTGCGGTTCTGGCGGGTGCGAAAAGGTGCCGCGGTGCTCCTGATCCCCTACTGGGCGTGGGTGCTGTACGCGACAACACTCAACGTGGCGATCGTGACGCAGAACCGGTGACTCCGAACTTCGTGAGAATTTCATTGACTTGTCACCGAAATGGGGAATGCACACGGGTCCCATGTGCTTGATTGGTGACATGACAACAAATCTCGCCTCCCGTTCCGATTACCGCGTCGGCACCTGGAGCCTCGACCCCACTCATTCGACGCTCTCCTTCTCGGTGCGTCACCTCGCGATCAGCAAGGTTCGCGGCACCTTCGACAGCTTCGAGGTGACCGTGGTCACCCCCGAAGACCCCAGCAAGATCAGCGTCACCGCGACGGTCGACGTGTCGTCGGTGAACACCGCCATGGAGGCGCGCGACAATCACCTGCGCACCAGCGACTTCTTCCTCGTCGAGGAGCACCCGCACATGACCTTCGCCTCGACGGACATCACCATCGACGGCGACGACTTCACCCTGACGGGCGATCTCACCCTGCGCGGCGTCACCCAGTCGGTCACCCTGACGGGCGAGTTCGGCGGGATCGCCACCGACGGCTACGGCCAGGTGAAGGCGGGCGCCAGCGCGTCGACCAAGATCAACCGCACCGAGTTCGGCGTGAACTGGAACGCAGCCCTCGAGGCCGGCGGCTTCACGCTCGGCGACGACGTGACCATCACCATGGAGCTCCAGCTCGTCCTGGCCCCGGAGACGGCAGCCTAGTCTCGGCGCTGCACGAGGGGAAAGAACTCCTCGATCTCCTGCGCCTCGGCGGGTGTCGGCCTCCAGCCGCTGCCCGCCGAGGCGTTTTGCGTGATCTGCTCGGGCTTCGTCGCGCCCGCGATCACGCTCGTCATCGATTGCCGCGACAGCAGCCAGCCGAAAGTCGCCGTCACCATGGAGATGCCGCGCGCCTCTCCGAAGGCGCGATAGGCATCCATCGCACTCCAGGGAGCGTTTTCCGCGACGTGCGGACGGATGCGCGCGATGCGCGATTCGGCCGGCCGCTCGGTGCGGGTGAACTTGCCCGTGAACAAGCCGTTGGCCAGCGGAAAGAACGGCAGGAACCCCATCCGGGCCGCCGCGACCGCGGGCAGCACCTCGAGTTCCACGTCGCGGGCGAGCAGGTTGTACTCGTTTTGGGCGGAGACGAAGGCGCTGGCACCCAGACGCGCCGCCGCGTCATCCGCCTCGGTGAGTTGCTCGGCACTGAAGTTCGAGTTGCCGATCGCCCGAACCTTGCCCTCGCGCACGAGCTCGTCGAGCGCTTCGATGGTCTGCTCGATCGGCGTGTCGTCGTCAGGGGTGTGCTGCTGGTACAGGTCGATGTAGTCGGTGTTGAGCCGGCGCAACGAGCCTTCAACGGCGGCGCGGATGTAGTCGCGCGATCCCTTGCGACCATCGATCGGGCTCGGGAACTGAGCGTGCCCGAACTTGGTCGCGATGATGACGCGGTCACGTTTGCCCGCAATCGCTGCGCCCAGCCGGGACTCGCTGAGGCCATATTCGGCGCCGTAGATGTCCGCCGTGTCGAAGAAGGTCACCCCGGCCTCGATTGCGGCGTTGACGACCTCGTTCGCGCCCTTCTGTTCGAAGCTCGCGGTGTCGGGTCTCCCCAGGTTGTTGCAGCCAAGCCCCACCACGGAAACGGTGAGGTCCGACAGTCCGATGACGCGGTATTCCATGATGTCAGCCTAGGGTTCCGTCCCTCCCATCCCTGCCAAACGAGAGTTCTCCTCCGTGTCCGATTCCCGCGAGTCGCCGCGACAGGAGCGGGCTACTCTCAAACCATGCACCCGACCGACACACCCGCTCTCCCCGATCCGGTCACCGTTCACCGGCGCCGCATGCACAGCCCGATCGGGCGCATCGAAGTGGTCGGCAACGGAGAGGCCATCGTCTCCCTCGCGATCGAGAAAGACGGCGCGCTTCCCGGTGATGCCATGCCTGAGCAGAGCGACCCGGTGCTTGATCGAGCGGTCGAGCAACTGGGTGACTACTTCTCCGGTCATCGACAGGAGTTCGACCTGCCGCTCTCGCTGGCGGGCACCGCTTTCCAGCTCGCTGTCTGGGAGCAGCTGGTCGCGCTCGACTTCGGCGAGGTCATCTCCTACGGCGAACTCGGCATGGCGACCGGTCGTCCGACAGCGGGCCGTGCCGTTGGTGGAGCAGTCGGGGCCAATCCCATCCCGATCATCGTGCCATGCCACCGGGTGCTCGGCAGCGACGGCCGCATCACGGGTTATAGCGGCGGAGCGGGCATTCCGACCAAGTCGTGGCTGCTCGAGCACGAGGGGATCTGGCATCGGGCTCCCCGTGAGCTCGACGAGGGAGACGGCCTCACGCTGTTCGAGCACGAGGCGGAGTCGGCGGCCGAGTCCTTCGCGTGACGCCGTCCAGCTTGCTCGGAGACGACGGTCGCACGCGCTGCGGTTGGGCGGGGCGTGACGCCGAATACCAGCGCTACCACGACGAGGAATGGGGCAGGCCACTCCATGGTGACCGGTCACTGTTCGAGAAGCTGAGCCTCGAGGGCTTCCAGGCTGGGCTGTCGTGGATCACGATCCTGCGACGCCGCGCGAGTTTCCGCGCCGCATTCGCCGATTTTGACATCGACGCCGTCGCCGCGTTCGACGAGGGCGACGTCGAACGGCTGATGGTCGACCCGGGCATCATCCGCAACCGCCTGAAGATCGAGGCGACGATCTCGAACGCGCGAGTGACGCAGCAGCTTGTCAGCCAGCATCCGGGAAGACTCGATGAATTGATCTGGAGCTTCGCGCCCGCTCCGCGACTCCATGCCGTGAACTCCCTCGCCGAGATTCCGGCGACAACCATCGAGTCGACCGCGTTGAGCGTCGCGCTCAAGAGACTCGGCTATCGCTTCG
>JABBOD010000046.1 GCA_019351995.1 Acidobacteriota bacterium | reverse complement strand
GAGGGCGCTCGAGGCGAGCGCGATGGTGCGGAGTTTCATGACGTTTCTCTTTCGATCGGTGGTGCGGATTGGATGATTCGGGCGCGGAGGAACGCGCCAAAGCGCGGCTGGGCGAGCCAGGGCGACGAATCAGATCCGACTGATCGAGAGAACGTGAAGTGAAGGGGGGAGCGGGGGTGGTAGGGATGCGATTCGGGCTCGCCACAGCGAGAGAAACCGTTGAAGGATTTCGGGGTCACGGCGGGTGGACGACATCAGGACGGTCAGGATGATGACGCTCACGAGGAGAGCGAGAGTGCAGACCATCGACATGGTCATGCCGGAAGAGGTGACACATGCGGAACTGCACTCTGGGTCAGAAGATGCGGCCATCGGTGCCACGGCCGACATCTCAGAACCGGTCGACATCGCCATGGCCGATGAGTTGACCTCGTCAACCCCCGCGAGGAAGTGCATCGCGAGCAACCCGGCAAGGATTGCAGGGACCGCGACAATCGGGACAAGGAGGCGCCGACGAGACGCGAGCGGGCGGGAGACACGCACGGCAGTCCCACCCGATCTCGCATGATGCTCAATGTACGTGACGATCCGAGGAGTCGCCTGTCGAGTCCTCCTCCCCTGCACGGTGGTCGGGCCTGGCCTGGTCATGTGCTACGTGGTCATGTGCTTCATGATGTGACGAGTCAGGGGAACCGCCCATCATCTTGAGCATGCTGCCCGAGCCGCTGCGGAAGAACACCAGCAACAGCGCCAGCCCGATGATGATGAAGATGATGTTGAGCCAGGTCGTGTAGTTCCAGCTGATCCCGGCGTCGACGATGGAGAGGTGCCGGTCGGTCGGGACCAGGTGCAGCGGGGTGAAGATCAGCTCGACGACATATCCGGCGAGCGCCATGGCCCCGTAGAAGATCGCGGTGATGCGCAGCGCCGCCCTGGTGCCGTAGTACTTCCGGTAGATCAGGATGATCGGGATGATGATCAGATCGGCGAAGATGAAGCTGACCACTCCGCCGAAGCTGATGCCGCCGTTCCACAGCACCGCGGCCAATGGCACGTTCCCGACCGAGCAGACGAAGCTGACGACCGCGATCAGGGGTCCGATCAGGGGGCCCAGGATGAACGCCAGGGTCGGATCGTGGGCGAAGAAGATGGCCTGCAGCCATTGCTTCGGCACCCACGCGGCAAACGCACCCGCGATGAGCAGCCCCAGGAGTATGTCGCGGAGTACCGCCGCCCAATCCATCACGAAGTATTGCGACACCGAGGTGATGCCGGAGCGTGAGAACAGTCGCTTCCAGAAGCTGCCATCGGCGGCGACGGACATGTCCATCGCCGCATGCCCCTCCATCGACCCGGCCAGCCCCTTGTCGGCCTGCTCGCGGGCGGCATCCACGATCTTCCCGCGCATCCACAGCCTGAATCCGAGGGCCACGAACAGGATGATGAACGGTCCGCCGACGAACTCCGCCAGGGTGAACTGCCACCCCATCACGAACGCGAGAATCAAGCCGAGCTCGAGGACCAGGTTCGTGGAGGCGATCTCGAACGCCATCGCGGCGGTGAAGTTGGCGCCCTTGCGGATCAACGCGCGAGCGAGAGCGACGGCCGCGTACGAGCAGGACGACGACGCGGCTCCCAGAATCGCGGCGATCGTGAGCGAGCGCGGCGAATCATCCCGCATCAGGGCGACGATCCGCTCCTTGCGGACCACCGCCTGAATCACTCCCGACAAGATGAATCCGAGCACCAGCGGCCACAGAATCTGCCAACCCATCGACCCAGCCGTTGCGAGAGCATCGCCGATCGCACCCACGATGTTCATTCGATCTCCCTGGTACCGTCGGGGGCAGGGTCTTCGCCTGGAGCACGCTTCGTCTCGTGCTCCAGGCGGGAGCGAATGTGGTCGATCGTCACAGGCCGAGAGTGTCCGTGCCCTTGGACATGTTCTCCCACGTTGCCCAGGAGCTCATCCTCGTCCTCGCCGGTCAGGGTGGCGTCGCATGCCATGCATCGCAAGTTGAGAGTCACAATGATCTCCTTTGGGCGCCGACCCGATGAGGAACCAGCACACACGGCCGGAGTCTTTGACCAGACTGCGGGCATTTCGAATCTAGCCCTCGGTATACCCGCCCGTGAGTCGAGGGCTGGAGCAAAAGCGAGTCATTCACGATTGACACCCCACCGCTTTGACCTTGCATCAGCCCAGGCTTACGCCTTGGTCACGTAGTAATGGTACCGGGCCGGTTAGCTGCCCGTTGATGCGGGCGATGAAGTGCAGATGGCAGCCAGTCGATCTGCCCGTGGTGCCGACCGAGCGATCTGTTGACCCGATGCCACCTCCTCTCCCGGTGAGACGAGAAGGCCGCCTTGAACGATATGTGCGTACCCGGCGGACGTGCCGTCGCCGGGATCGATTTGGAGGCAGTTGCCGAGGTCACCGCTCCACCCCGGAGACTGATGAAGGTTGAGACGACTCCTTGACCTGCCCCACGGGATAGTTGCCAGTCGTGCTGTGGTGGTCGAGCCTTCGCTGAAAGGCTTTCTTCATGCCGAAGCCCTCTCCTGCAGAGTTTCGGGTGCGTCCTGTCGCGCTCGTAAGATCGGGTCGCCACCGTGCCGATGTCGCCGATGACCTTGGCATGAGTTGCGGTTGATCCCGGTAGTTGGTCGGGTAACGGATGAACTGTGGGGTTTTAGCCAAGGCTGACGCCGCGAGCGCGCATAAAGGGAACGGGATCAACAAGCTGTCCATTGATGCGGGTGATGAAATGCAGGTGGCAGCCAGTGGATGCTCCGGTGGTCCCAACTCTGGCGATCTGTTGCCCCGAGGTGACGTCCTGCCCGCGGGCAACTAACAGGCCGCCGTCGACGATGTGCCCGTATCCGGTGGAGGTGCCATCTCCATGATCAATCTGGATGTAGTTGCCAAGGTCGCCGTACCGTCCGGAGTAGGTGACTCGGCCTGCGTGCGCGGCGAAGATAGGTGCACCGCACCCGCGGCCCGTGATGTCGACTCCGCCGTGGAATCCCCAAATCGCCTTAGTGATCGGGTCCAGTCGCATCCCGAAACCGCTGATGATGTAGCCGCCTGTGGGGCGGGCCCAGTTTTGGCCGTTGACTTGGCCGACAGCGGTGGCTGCGTTCCGTGCGGCGACGCCGGCGTTGTAGTCGGCTTCTGTGGCTTGCCTGTGCTGTACCAGGACGGCCAGCTGGGCTTGCAGCTGTTGTTGGTGCTGTTGTTGGATTGTCAGCGCAGCTGCGGCCGCGTCGGACGCGAGCTGCGCTTTCGTGAACGAATCTTCCGCAACTGCACTGAGTTGCCCTCGTTTTGTCTGCGCTTGAATGGCCTGCGCGGCGAGAGCAGCAGCAGAGTTCTTGAGTCGAAGGGCTTTCGCGAAGACACCCTCGGATTGTGCTGACAAGTGGCCAAGGGCCGACAGTCGGTAGAGCAGGTCATTGGCGTGACCGGGTTGAGTGATGAGCGAGGTGGTGAGGTCGCCGTTCCCGGCTCTGCCTAGGGCGCTGATGAACCGTTGGGCAGTTTGCTGCGCACCTTTTGCTTCCACTTCGGCTGATTTCGCCTGCGCATCGAGTGAGCTGGCGATGAAGCTTTGCTCGTCGTATGCACGTTGAGCGTCTCGATACGCGGTGCCGGCAGCTTGTTCCTCGGTCTGGACCGTGAGGAGCGTTTGCTGCATCTGGGACAACAGTACTTGAATCCGAGCAACCGCTTGCTGAGCATTTGCCGTGCTCGCACGAGCAGCCTGGACATCGGCCCAGCTGGGGTAGTCGACCGTGCCGGCCCCGACTGAGGCGTTTGCCGCTCCGGCGAACGACACAAGTCCGAGCACCGCCACCGTGCCAGCGAGCGACCTAAAGAATGCCCTCTTTGCTCGCGTCACCTGACTACCTCCGGCGAGCTAGTCGAACCCACCGCGGAAACTCCTCGGGACCGCGACGTTTCGTTCATGACAAGCACCGACATGGTCGCAAGCGTCGGGCCGGTACCGGGCGCCTGCCCGAGGCCGACGCCCACGCCAAGGGCGGGGCTGCAAAGACGCCACGAGGATGTCGCACTGTGAGGTTCAATGAACCATGTAGCGCGCCTAATAACCCGATAAACAGCACCCCCATGACGATCACCATCGCACATGCCTCAGTCCAGCCACGGCAACGCCACTCCAGAAAGTCACTGATGTCGATTTGGGGAGGGAATGCCACTCGGATGTAGCAGATCCAGCCGGATGGGTAGACCGTTTGCGAGGCCTGCGCCGCTGCGCCCAGCGAGGCTTCCAATCGGGCAGCAAAGCAAAACAGCCACCGGGTGGCCTCGTCCGCCGCCGGGAGGGTCGCTCAGCCCGAGGTGAAGATGCGGACCTGTGATTTCACCTGTATTGCTGGCCAGGCCGTTGAGGCGGGTTCGCTGCCTCGGCCAAAGTACCGCGGGCGGTTTGGTGGCGGGGGTCGGATGGATGACAAAAGGCGGAACCGTAGGGCAGGGCTGTTCCCAGCCGCCGCTCATACCCCTAGGGGTATTATCTAGCCGAGGGCTGCCGCTCGATCTCGGTTGTATCCGCAATTGATCCATCCGAAGAGCGCAACGAGTACGCGACCATGCCCAGGTTGACAAGAGAGTCGGCAGCAAAAAGGACGACCGACAGGAAGATGAATCATGATCAATGGGTTGTCCATCAACGGAACCTGGCCAGCCGGATTGATGGTGGCCCTCGGAGTCGTGCTGCTGACAATTCTGGCTGTGCGAGTCTTCGGCCGCGGCGCCAGGCGGGGCGACCACGGTCGGGGCGCAAGTCGGCCACCAGGCCCGAAGCGAGCTGAACTCGAAGGACTACCGAGAGCGGTTGCGTACTTTGAGCCGCGGTGCGTGATTGTGGTACTGGTTGTTGGCGGTGAGGGAACCTGATGGGGCACATCACTCGGCGGCAGGTTCTGATCCTAGGTGGCCTGGGAACGGCCAGTGTTGTAGCTGGCGGCGCCGGACTTTTCTGGAGCGCAAACGCCGAATTTGTTCCCGCGAGGGCCGAAGATCTGATCGAGCCGAAAGCTTTGCGAAGCGTCAACGGAACCCTGCACGTGAAGTTGACGGCCGCCGAAGGCCGCACACGGATCGCGGGGAGGAGCGCAACCGCGCTTACCTACAACGGCGGACTTCCCGGTCCCACGTTGATCCTGCGCCCCGGGGATCGGGTGAACGTTTCCTTGGAGAACCAGCTGTTGGACCCGACCAACCTTCATGTTCATGGGTTGCACGTTTCCCCGCGCGGCAACAGCGACAATATTTTCGTATCAATCGATCCGGGATCTTCGTTTGATTACGAGTACGTACTGCCGAACGATCATCCGCCGGGCGTGTATTGGTACCACCCACACCATCACGGCATGGTCGCCACCCAGGTATTCGGTGGCCTGTATGGCGCGATCATCGTCGAAGACTCCATTCCGATTCCGGTTGCCCGGGAACGGGTTCTTGTCATCTCTGACATCACCCTGGACGGCTCCGGGGCGATCCCTGCAGCGTCCGCAATGGATCGCGTGATTGGTCGGGAAGGGAGCCAGATGCTCGTCAACGGTCAAGCTTCACCACAGCTGAAAGCACGACCCGGAGAGCGTGAGCGGTGGCGAGTAGTCAACGCATGTGCTTCCCGTTATCTCAAGCTCAGGCTCGATGGTCAACGGCTGCAACTCTTAGGCATCGACTCCGGTCGATTCCCTCAGCCGCAGGACGTAACGGAAGTCACCCTCGCACCCGGAAACCGCGCGGATCTTCTTGTCACCGCAGCGAACGGGACGGCGACGTTGCGGTCCCTGCCTGTTGACCGAGGAACAGCGATTGGAATGATGAGCGGAGCAGTCGCCTCCTCCACCCCAGAGAACCTGGCCACCTTTACAGTTGTTGGCGTTCCTGCCACCCCGCTTGCAGCCGTGCCGCCTCAGCCGTCACCACGAGACCTAAGAACGTCACCCATTAATGGACGACGAGAGCTGATCTTCGCGATGGGAATGGGCTCCGGAGGGATGGGAATGGGCTCCGGAGGGATGGGAATGGGCTCCGGAACCAACATGATGAGGTTCACGATCGATGGCAAGGAATTCGACCCTGCGAGGATCGACACGGCCGTTCATGCCGGCGCCGTCGAAGAGTGGACTCTGACCAACACCAGCCCAATGGATCACCCAGTGCACCTCCACGTTTGGCCCATGCAAATCGTCGAGCAAAACGGAGCTCCCGTCGATCGGGTCCTTTGGCAAGACGTCGTGAACGTACCCGCTCATAGCAGTATTCGAGTGCGGATCCCGTTCGAGGACTTCACCGGTGAGACGGTCTACCACTGCCACATCCTCGACCACGAAGACGGCGGAATGATGGGAACTATCACTGCAAACTAGCGGCACCCGCAATATTGATCGCAAAAACAATTGAGGAGAAGCATATGAACTACGCACATACCATCACCGTCTCGCTGCCCTTCGAAGAAGCAGTCACCAAAGTGCGGCAGGAACTCGCGAACGCGGGGTTCGGTATCCTCACTGAAATCGACGTCCACGCAACCTTTGCAACAAAGCTCGGCAGAGAAAGCGCGCAAGCTCTGGGTGACTTCCTTATTCTGGGCGCATGCAACCCGGTCCTCGCCCAAGAGGCACTCACCTCAGATCCTGACATGGGCGTATTGCTTCCTTGCAACGTCGTCATCCGACGAGACCATTCAGCGAATGCGACCACGGTCCAAGCCATCAACCCTCAGACCATGGTCCAGTTGAGCAACTCTCCGGCGATCCAGAACGTTGCTAACCAGGCTGACGCTCACCTGCTTGCCGCATTGGCCGCCTTGAAGGCTTGAACAGCGGGAAGTAGGCGGTTGAGCGCCGGTCACGCCACGCTGTGCCAAGGGTCCGCTGGCTTACGGCCGGCCCGAGGACGCCGACGGGTACAGGGCTGTCGCTCTCAACTGTCACGCATGCACCCACCGCAACGAGCACCGCCGCCTGTCGAGATCCGGGTGTGCAAGAAGAGCGCCGAGGGTCGCTTGGGCTCTTCGAGGACCTTGAGGTGATCCGCCTGGACTCGGGCATGTCGACCGCGAGGTTCGGGCTCTATCGTCAGAGTCGGGCCCGTCGTGCGTGTGCGGCACGGACAGACCGTGGAGTACGCCGCGCCCGCCGCTCGAGTGCTCGTGCGATTGATCGTGATCGTGATCGTGAACGTGCTCGCGGTGATCCGAGCGGTTGGTGAGCCCGTGCCCGTGCCGGAGGTTGCGCACGCGTCGGCCAGCGCATCCGCATGATGGTGTCGCGGACTCCATTCTCGAGCGCGTGCTCGACCTGGAAGATCGCGTCCAAAACCAGCAGCCGCGCATGCTCGTTCGCGAGTCGGCAGAAAATCCGTGTGCCGTCCTTGGGGGTGGAAACCGCACGGCCGAACCGCATCTTGGCGAGATGTTGCGACACCGCGGCGTGCGACTCGTCGAGGATCGCGGCGAGTTGGTTGACGCTCAGTTCGCCTTCGCGGAGTGCCAGAACGATGCGGACCCGTGTGGTATCCGCGAGCGTCGGGAACACCTCGACGGCGAGTTCGACGCACGGGACCATCCGGAAGGCGGCCAGAACGCGCGCTGTCTGCATTAGTTCGCAGATTCTTACGCATGGCTGGGGAGGTGGTAGCAGAGGAGCGGTGGCGGCGAGGAGTCTAGGTTGCGGGTTAAGGCGTGCCTGCGGGCGAAGGCGAGGTCGGGCCGGACTCATTCGAGCCGCCGAGGCATTGGTGACCATTTACTGGGGTGAGCTCGACGCTGGATGACAGGTCGCCGAGCGCGTTTCCGGCGCTCACTTTGCTTGGGTCGATGGTGATGGTGATCGCGGGATCCCGACCGTAGCTCGTGTAGGTGACCGAGTGAACGGTTCCCTTGTCCTGAAGCCAGAAGACGGAGTCGATTGTCACGCAGGGCAGTGTCGAGGCGGCGGGGGCTCGGATGCCGCAGTGCAGGAGAACCGAGGCCGGGTCTCCCCATGCGGCGGTCGCTTGGGCGTTGGTTTCGCGTCGAGAAAGTCCGGCGACTGTGTCGGGGAGGCGGACCGTCACATTTGCGCAGGCGATGCTGTTGGCCTGCGGTGCGGGGGAGGTGGCCACAATGGTGGAGCAGCCAGAGAGCGTGACGAGCACCCCAACAACGGCGAGTGGCTGCAAGAGGGTCAAGACACGGGCGGTCATGGCCGTGACGACGCGGAAGATGAAGGGATTGCTGCTGTGGTCGTCCGCATACGGCTGGCTGCCTTGACAACCTGGGTCCCGCCAGCGGTTGACGTCAAAGGCTGCAGCAAAAGACGTCCCTACCTCGATCGAAGGCAGGCCTCCGGACGGCTCCGCTGCCGGGACGGGATTGTGCTGATGCGAGATGGTGGACGTCACAGTCAGCATGGGTTGGCGGCCGGCTTGCCGATGTGTCACGGGCACGGTGGTGGAACTTTGGCCGCGGGAGAGATCCTGCTGCTGAGCTCGCACGACGACTGCGGATGCGACCAATGGCTCGGGATGTGGTGCGCTTCATGTGCGCTCCTTTTGCTAGATCGGGAGGACAGCGCCGCCGATGAGAGGTTGGAGGGCGTAGAGGATCACGGTCCAGATCCCGGTGACCATGAGGACGCCGATGCCGATCATGGTGATTCCTCCGGCGAGGTTGATCGCTCGGATGTGGCGCCGCAGGAACGAGGTCGCTCGGGTCGCCCAGCCGAAACCCAGGGCGAGAATCATGAACGGGATTCCTAAGCCAAGGGCGTAGGTGAGGGTCAGGAGCGCACCCCGGGCCGTGGATCCGCTGGTCAGGCTGAGGGCGGAGATTGATGCCAATGTGGGGCCCAGGCATGGGGTCCATCCGAGTCCGAAGACGATGCCCAGCACCGGGGCTCCGATCAGTTTCGCTTGAGGTTCGATGGACAGTTTCAGTGATCGTTGCAGTCGTCGGAAAGATCCGACGAATAGCAGGCCCATGAAGATGACGAGCACGCCGAGTCCGCGGATGAGGGGGTCTTGCCAGCGCAGCAGCCAGCTGCCGAGGCTTCCGAACAGGGCACCGTATGCGGTGAATAGGATGCCGAATCCGAGCACGAATAGCGCGACGCCGGCGACGAGTCTTCGGCGTGTGGGATCGGCGGTGCCGCCGAGGAAGCCAAGATAGCCGGGGACTAAAGGCAGCACGCAGGGGGACGCGAAAGAGACCAACCCGGCGAGCAATGCCAGCGGGATGGCGAGCCAGAGTTGCCCGGATGCGATCACGTTCTGCATCTGCAGGACCTCAGGAGACTTTGCGGCTTGCGATGATGGCGCCGAAGATGAAGACGAGGAAGCCCGCGGGGTAGCCGGCGACGAAGTCCACGATGAGGGGCGGTTGCTGGGCGCCGAAGACTTCGATGTGGGTGAGCCAGTGCACGGTCAGGATCAGCCCGCCGGCGATCATGATGGCTTGTCCGGTGCGGAGGTACAGGCGTCGGCGGCGCCATTTTCGGTCTCCGTCCGTTTGCGGGACGCGGGGCTTATCCATGGTGTGGTCCTTTTATTTCAAGCCGGAGTAGGAGTGCAATCCGGAGAAGAAGATGTTCACGACTGCGAAGTTGAACATCACGGCCGCGAAGCCGATGACCGACAGCCATGCGGACCTGTTTCCGGTCCATCCGCGGGTGGCTTTGGCGTGGATGTATGCGGCGTAGACGACCCAGATGATGAAGGTCCATACCTCTTTGGTGTCCCATCCCCAGTAGCGGCCCCAGGCTCGGCCGGCCCAGATGGCACCGGCCATGAGGGTGAAGGTCCAGAGGGTGAAGCCGACGATGGTGAGCCGGTACGCGAGCCGGTCCAACTTCTCCACCGGGGGGAGGGCCGCAACGACTCGAGCGGCGCGCCCGCGCAGGCGATGAGTCTTCTCTTGCCAGGCGGCGAGGATCTGGCTGCCGCTGACGGCGAACGCGATTCCGAAGAACGCGGTCGCGAGGAGGGCGACGAGGACATGGATCACCAGCCATGCCGACTGCAGGGCGGGCGGCAGCGGGACCACCGGGACGTAGAAGCCCACGGTGGCGATGCCCAGGAGGATGACGACCAGCCCCGTGACGATCGGGCCGAGGATCATCAGCCGCGTTCTGCGAATGACAAACACGAAGACGATCATGATCAGGAGGCTGCCGGTTAGGGAGAACTCGAACATGTTCGCCCACGGGACTCTGCCCGCGGCGACGCCGCGGACGATTACTGCCGCCAGATGCAGGCTCATCCCCAGGATCGCGAGGGCGAAGCCTGCGCGTGCGCCGCGACCAGCCCTCGGGGGGGACGTCTCGAGCTGCGGAGGTGGGGCGAGCATCGTCGCCCCGGCTGCCGCGACCAGGGCGGGAGCCTCGGCCTGGACAGCAGCTGAGGCGCGGGCACCGAGGTCGAGGGTGTAGCCGATGAACGCGCAGACATACACCGCGATCACTGAGTAGGCCAGTATGAGCGAGATTTGGTCCAGCAGGGGGGTCATGAGGTTCCTTTCTGGTGGGCAAAGTTGCTGAGTTGGGTGAGGGCGGCATCTAGGCGTGGGTCGTCACCACGGGCCAGGGCCGCATACTCGAGGCGCACCACCCCGCCCGGTTTCGGCTCGGCACGTATCCACACCCGTCGTCGCGGGACGTAGAGTGCGGCCGCGAGAGCGGCGAGGACGAGGCCAGCGAACCCAAACATGGGGTATTGGGTGGGGTCGTGGGCGATTTCGAAAGATGCGAAGCGGGGGATCGCTCCTAGCTGGACGCTTCCGAGGCCGTTGGGTAGCTCGACACTCTTGCCAGGAGTCAGTGTCAGGGAGTGGACTGGTGTTGAAGGTCCCGCGATCTGGGTGAGTTTCGAGGTGTCGAGGGCGTAGGCAGAGGTGGGGATGCCACTGTTGAGGCCGAGGTCGCCGGTGTAGACGTTGAGGCTGACGACGGGGTTGATCAGGGCCGGGTAGTTGGAGAACGAAGCACCCGATGTGGAGTTCACTTCTGAGGGGTAGAGGAAGCCGAGCAATCCGATCTGCTTCGCGAGGCCGTCGGGAATCTTGATGACGCCGAGGCTAGTGAGGTTGGCGTCCTGCGGTAGAAACGGCACCGTGTCGGTGAAGACTACCTTCCCGGCGGGGTTCTTGACAGTGATCTGTGGGGCGTAGCCGTTGCCGAGGAGATAGATGTCGTTGCCGTCGACTGAGAGGGGTTGGTTGACCTTGATTGTTGACCGGGACACCCCGCCGCCCTTGTTGGTGACGGTGACGTGGGCGGTGTAGTCGCTGACCATGCCGATGGCGTTGCGGTTGTTCTGCACGTAGCTGACCTTCAGGCTTTGGAGAGAGAGCGAGAAGGGGGGCAGGCTGGCGTCGGTGACGAAACGTCCAGGGTCGAAGGAGTCGAACGCAAGTCGCGAGTTGACGAACGTTTGACCTTCTACGACGACCCGCTGCCCGGTGTATTTGAATCCAGCTCCGATCGCCACGGTGAGGAGAACACCGATGAGCGCTATGTGAAACAGCAGGTTGCCTGTTTCGCGTAAGTAGCCCCGTTCAGCTGAAATCGAGGGACGCCCCTGATGGTCGGTGTACCTCGCGACCCGGTAGCGCTGTCGGCGGAGATCTCGGTGAAGTTCGCCAAGCACGTCCTGTACGTCATGGCCAAGAAGCTCTCGGGCTTGGTAGGCGGGAAGTCGGGCGAGGTTCGACGGGGTCACGGGCGGTTTGGCAGTTAGCGCCTTGGCGTGGTGGCGGATGCGGGGGATGACGCACCCGATCAACGACACGAACAGAAGAAGATAGATGGCTGAAAACCAGGGCGACGTGTACACATTGAAGAGTTGAAAAAACTCCAACACCCGGCCCGCGCCGGGATCCCGTGCAATCATCTGCGTGACGCCGTTGGGGTCAGCGCTGCGTTGCGGGAAGAGAGACCCGGGAACGGCGCCCAGCGCCAGCAGCAGCAGCAGCATCAGCGCGGTGCGCATCGAGGTGAGTTGACGCCACCCCCACCTCAACCAACCCAAAGGACCGAGGCGGCCATTTTGGGGCGCGTCGCCGCCGTCGACGTGCCCGTCGGGGCGGCTTGTGTCGACCGGTCGGGAGGAAGATGTGTCCACGCTCATGAGGCACTTACCGTTTCGTACTTTGGTGCGATGGTTGCCGTCCGAACGAGTCGGCGGGCCCGGAGGAGGAGGGCAACGCCGACCACGGCTGCGACGAGGGCGGTGATGAGGTTGATCTTGATTCCGAGTGGTGCCCACTCGGTGGGGTCGAGGCGGAAGGATTCGAACCACGCACGGCCAATGCCGTACCACACCAGGTACATTCCGAGCGTCGCGCCGGTGCCGTTCAGTTCGGTGCGGTCGTGGTGGGCCGTGCGTTCGATGATGATGATCAAGAGCGCGCCGCCGAGGTTCCAGAGAAGTTCGTAAAGGAACAACGGGTGGAAAAGAGTCCCCGGTGGCAGCCCAGGAGGGAACGCGGGGCTGAGCGGATCGATCTGCAGTCCCCAGGGCAGTTTGGTCGGTGTTCCGTACAGTTCCTGGTTGAAGTAGTTGCCCAGTCGGCCGACCGCTTGGGCCACGAGCATTCCGGGTGCGAGCGCGTCGAGGAAAACGAGCAACGGGATGTGAGCGCGTCGTGCGCCGATCCACAGGCCGAGGGTGCCGAACACGACGGCCCCGAAGATCGCGATGCCGCCCTCCCAGACGTAGAGGGTCCGCCACAGGTCAGCCCCGGGGTAAAAGTAGTCGCCCGGATGCGTGACGACGTGGTACAAACGCCCTCCGACGATGCCGAACGGCACCCCCCACAGGGCGATGTCGATTGCGGCGGATCGTGGGTGGCCGGCACGTTCCAACCGTTTGCCGGTGATCAGTATCGCGAGGATGATGCCGGCGAGGATGCAGAGCGCGTAGAAGTGCACCTGCAGAGGGCCGAGATTGAAGTAGCTGATCGTGGGACTGGGGATCGACGCCGGGATCATGGGGTGCTGCTTTCGTTGACAGTGTCCTGGATCAGAGTGCGGAGAATGGAGCTGGCAGGGATTTTGCCGATGATGCGCGCGGCGACGCGTCCTTGCCGGTCGAGCACGATGGTGGTGGGGACCGCATTCGGGGCGACCTGCCCGGCGAACGCGAGCTGCACCGCACCCGTCCCGACGTCCAGGATCGACTGGTATTTGATGCCGAAGGTGGCTTCGAACGCGGCGGCGGTGTCGGCCTGGTCGCGGACGTTGATGCCCACGAACTTGACGCCTGTGGGGGAGAACTGGTCGTACAGTGCCGCAAGGTCAGGCGCTTCAGCGCGGCACGGCGGACATCCGGCGTACCAGAAGTTCACCACCACAGGGGAGCCAAGCCAGCTGCGGGAGTCGGCGGTGGATCCATCCACTTGCGTGCCTCCAAACGTGATCGGCTTGCCGCGATCCGCGGCCTTGATCTCGGTGATCGTGTTGTCGAACGTTGTCGAACCTCGGCCCGTGACAACGAGCCCGGGCGGTGCAACGGCGCATCCGCTCAAGACGACCCCGATAGCTAGGGCCAGTCCCAGAAGCGCGGAGCCCCGTTTCACCATGTCGCCACGTCCATCCACGTAGCTCCCCAGTTCGAGGAGCGCTGCAGGCCATTTTCAGCGGCAACGATCAACGTCAGATTCCCGTCTGACTCGATGGTGGTGAGGGCGTGAGGGCCCTCGGGGGCGGTTCCCTGCGCAAACCATGTGCCGCCACAGTATTTCCACACTTTGTCTGCTCCGCCGATACCGACCAGGGATCCGTGCGCGGCATTATCTCGAGCCAGCAAGCGCAGTGCCGGGCTGCCCGCTGCGACCAGGTAGCTCCGTTGCATGCACTTGTCCGCACCCCGGCGCTTGAGGCCGCGACCAGTCGGCCGGTGGATGTTTGGAGAGCATCGGCTCGGATCCCTGCTACCGCAGACCATCTGGTCCCCCCGTTGGTGCTCCGCTGGATCACGTGGCCGCTGTCCAGGGCAAACATCTGCACCTGGCTGACGACCTGAGTCACGAGAAGGTTGCGCAGCTGCCGGTACCCGCACAATCGCGTGCGTGGTGCACGCTTGCCCATGGTTGGAGCTGACCGCCAGGCCGCTGGGGGGCCCTGCATCTCCCGCACGGCGACCGCAGCTGCAGAGGGTTTGGCCCAAGGAAGCGAGGGCAGCGACGTCGCGTTGCCCTCCCTCGAGGCAAGTGAGGGTCGGGCGGGCGACCCACACCGATATCTCGTGGCGGCCCAAGTGGGCGGCGACGAGCAGGTGACCGGCGGAACGGTCAAGCACAACTTCGCGCACCCGCTGTGCGGGAGCCGGGCTGGAAGCGGCAACCGCGAAGCTGCCACTCAGCGCACGTGAAGCGACCGCCGCGGCCGTCATGTTCGCGACAATCATGGCGTGACTTCCTTTTGCAACCATGCGAGCGGATCCACAGCCCGCGTTCCGTCGAGGAAGATACCCAAATGCAGGTGCGGGCCTGTGCTCATCCCGGTGTCACCCACCAGACCGACCAGCCCGCCGACCTTGACTCGGTCGCCGACCTTGACGGCCAGGGACCCGTTGAGCATATGCGCGTACAGGCTGCTGACCTTCTGCCCGTTGATGACGTGGTCGACGACTGCGTAGACACCGAGAGCTCCGCCGGGGTTGCCGGTTCGCGAGACAACACCGTCCGCAATCGCCTGAATAGGAGTCCCGATCCCGGGGGTCATATCGATACCTTCGTGATAGCTCGAGCATCCGAAGCATGGAGCTATCCGGTAGCCGAAGCCGCTGCTGATCGGCACGCCGTGGGTAAATGGCCACTGGACCGGCGAGTTGGGATTGTTCGTGAAGGTGTCAGCGGTTTGGGCATATGGTTGCAGACCCGATGGAGCCGACCGGGTGATCGAATAGCCGTCTCGGGCGGAACTCGAAGCCTCATCGGCACCAACGGTGAGTGTTTGCGAGGCCAGCGCTTTGATGGGGCGAGTTTGCTTGCCGCTTTGTGCGAAAGCTGGCAACGCGAATGGAGCGATGAACAGCGCGACGGCGATGAAGCCGATCGCTGTGGTCATCCCGGTTCGCATCCGGTGCCCTCGGGTGGCCCGTTTCACGGCGCGCCGCACGTCTCGCCGTCTGCTGGTCGGGTTGCTATAGCTAATCATGAGAGTTGTCGCGCGAGAGCGAGCCCCACGGGCAGGCCGTCCAGGAGCTGAACGGTCTGCCCGGGACTGCTACATCGAGGCGAGCAGACCTTTCATCTTGACGATCTCAGCGGTCTGCGCGACCACGATCTTCTTAGCCAGGGTGAGGGCAGCTGCGTCCCTGCCGGACGAGAGCTCCTCGTTCGCCATGTCGATGGCGCCTTGGTGATGTTGCGTCATCTGTTGTAGGAACAGCTTCGACGAATCTGGCCCGGATGCGTTCTTCAGGGCATCCATATCAGCCTGCGACATCAGGCCGTTCATCGCCATTCCGTCCATCGCCGCGGGGGACCGCTGACCCCAGGTTTTCAGCCATGTGGTCATGGTGACGATTTCGGGATCTTGTGCGGCCTTGATCTGCTTCGCGAGATCGACGACCCGGGAGTCGACCCCTGACTTGGCGAGGACGATGTCCGCCATCTCGACAGCCTGCTGGTGGTGCGGGATCATCTGGGTCGCGAAGGCGACGTCGGAATCGTTGTGGGAAGAGGCGGAGCTGGCGGATGAGCTGGAAGACGTGTCGGAGGAACTACTTCCCATGTCCATGCCTTGCGTTGAGCATCCAGCCAGAACCAGTGCGGTGCTGAGGAGGCCGGCAGCCGCCAGTACGGTGCGGTATTTCATTGTGTTCTCTCTTCTTGTCGTAGTTGATTGCTCGTCACATGCCGAACGGCAGCGACGCGTCCGCTTGGCGGAGCTGAATCAAATACGGCTGATAGAGAGAAGGCTGAGGGAGGGTGGCAACGGAGGAGCGAGGCCTTGGGGGCGCGCGACCACTCGTCCCAGAGCGGTCAGAGCAGCGCCTGCGCTAACCCACCCGCTGAACGCGACGAGAGCGGCGAGGGTGAGCTCTGTGAGCAGCACCGCCAGCATGCAAGTCATCGCACCCATGTCATGGTTTGGGCCACAGAACTCGCCACAGCCGCGCGCTGCGGTGCTGGCAGGGGTCGCGTCGGTCACCTGAGCTGTCGCGGAGGTGACAGACATACTGACGTGTTGCCCTGCTGGATCTCCGGATGCCACGAGAACGTGCATCGCGAAGAGCCCGATCAGGACTGCTGGAACCGCGAAGAGCCCGACTAAGACTCGTTTCCACGTTGCCGAGCGGGCACGACGAAACAACGTGTAGTTGTCGTCGTGACCGTTGCGGATGGGCATTACATTAACCGTACCTTGAGATCGCGGCAGAATGGGGCCGCCAATCGGAGGTGCAGGGCGGAGAAACAACTCCAACCAACCGGATCAGGACCGCACCAGGCGGGCGATCGCGGCGCTGGCTTCGCGGAGCTTCTCCTCAGCCACCGGGCCGCCCTGCTCTGTCGCCTCGGCAACGCAATGCATGAGGTGATCGTCGAGCGGCCCTAGCGCTACTGCTTCCAGGGCCCGGGTCGTGGCCGACACCTGCGTTAGAACATCGATGCAGTAGGTGTCATCTTCGATCATCCGCGCCAACCCGCGCACCTGTCCTTCGACGCGGCGAACCCGGGCCAGCAGGGCAACCTTGTTGCCTACAGAGCCGTGCATTGTGGGTGCTCCTATCTCCGCGACTCAGTGGGCGTGAGGGTGGCCGTACTTGTGCGGGTCAGCGTCGAAGCGGGCTGCGCAGCCAGTGGAACAGAAGTAGAACGTCGTGCCGTCGTGTTCGCGGGTCGCGGCCGCTGTCTTGGGGTCGATTTTCATCCCGCAGACGGGGTCGGCGGCCAGGGTCGTGTTGTCGGATGTGGTCTCGTGATCGTGTGTCATTGGAGTGTCCTTGTTTTCGTTTTGGTTACCGATCTCGATCACCGGGTCGGTGGTCGAGGCCATGGCCGGGATGGCCGCGGGCTTGGGGGTGAACTGGCGCAGCCGGCTCGAGTTGCTGACGACGGACAGTGAAGACAGCGCCATCGCCAAGGCGGCGATCATTGGGCTAAGGAGTAGCCCGAATGCCGGGTACACCCCATCGCGTCAAAACCTGCGGCTGCGAATCGAGTCGTCACCATCCACCAGCACTAAACCCGTACGGGTGTGCGGGTATTCCGGAAGGGCTTGAGGTATCACGACGCACATCCGTCGTCGACAGGTTGACAAGTGCGGAGAAGTTCAATCGCCCGGCGGCGAGGGCGCAGGGCGACGTTTAGTCGTGGGTCGCGGGCAATTTTACCCTTCGTCCCAGTCCGCATAGAGGGAGGTGCAAGCTAGTGAACTCCCACTACCGCAGCGGCAAAGAGCCAGTCCTGCAAACCCGCACGTTGAAGAGCCTCCTTGACGGCGTTGAGGAGAACGTAGGTCCGCGGTCGCCTAGACGATAGGACCTGCAGCTCTTGAGGCTGGGGCCTTCGTTCAAGTAGACGTGGGTTGCCAGCCGGTCGGGGCTGGCCTATCCGACAGTTGAACGGAGGCCCCAGTGGTTCTTCAGCGTATGAGTATTGGCCTGGATGTGCACGCGCGCAGCATCGTGGGGTGCGCGATCGATGAGCACACGGGCGAGGTGACGCGGCGGCGTTTCGGTTATGAGATCGGCGAGGTCCTGGACTGGGCTCGCGGGTTTCCGCAGCCAGCTGCGGTCGCGTATGAGGCTGGCCCAACAGGCTTCGGGCTCGCCAGGGCGTTCGCGTCGTCCGGGATCGAGTGTGTGGTCGCGGCCCCGTCGAAGCTGCAGCGTCCGGCGGGGGATCGGGTGAAGACCGACAGTCGTGACGCGTTGCATCTGGCCCGGTTGCTGCGTTTGGGTGAGATCGTCCCGGTCCGGATCCCGTCGATCGAGCAAGAGACTGCCAGGGATCTGGTCCGCTCCCGCGATGATAATCGGGGAAACCTTATGGCCGCTGGGAATGGTGACCGCGGCCATGGAGTTATACCCCGTGGGGGTATCTTCGACAAGCGACCGAGTCTCCCGCCTCGATCTCTGAGAAGAAAGTCGAAGGGCACTGATGCACGCGGACGACAAGGCGACGGTCGGGTATGTCGACAACAAGGAGCAGCTCTTGAACCGCCTTCGTCGTGCGGAAGGGCAGGTGCGCGGTATCGAGCAGATGGTCGAGAACGATGTCTACTGCATCGATGTGCTGACCCAGGTGTCCGCGGTCACCAAGGCCTTGGAGTCCGTCGCGCTGTCCCTCCTCGATGATCACCTCAGCCACTGCGTGGCAGAGGCGACGGAGCAGGGCGGAGAGGTCGCAAGCCTCAAACTGCGTGAGGCCAGTCAGGCCATCGCGCGTCTCGTTCGATCCTAATCATCACAACCGAAAGGAACCATCATGAACGACCACCACGACCTCGGACTCTCCGACAAGGACGCCGGCTGCAACTGCGGCACGCATAACCACCAGGAAGAGGCCAGCAGCCACCAGGAAGCCTCGGATACCGCAGTGGGAACGACCGATTTCCTGGTTGACGGGATGACTTGCTCGCACTGCGTCGCGAGCGTGACGAAGGAGATCTCCGCCCTCTCGGGAGTGGACTCCGTCTCCATCGACCTGAAGCCCGGCGGATCCTCGACCGTGTCGGTCGCGAGCAGTTCCCCGATCGACAACGACGCTATCCGCGCCGCGGTCGAGGAAGCCGGCTACTCCTTGGCGGGCGCATCACGGTGAGCAACTCGATCGACGTCGATCTCGACATCGGTGGCATGACGTGCGCGTCCTGTGCGACTCGGATTGAGCGGAAGCTCAACAGGGTTCCAGGTGTCGTGGCGACCGTGAACTACGCCACTGAGAAGGCGCACGTCCATGCGCCCGAGGGCGTCGATCCCCAACAGTTGATCCAGGTCGTGGAGTCTGCAGGTTACCAGGCCGAGGTGCCGCCGCCTCCCGAAGCTGTTCGCGAGGCGGGCGCCCCGGTCGCCGAGGCCTCGTTGCTGCGCCGTCGGCTCATCATCTCGGCATCACTCGCGTTGCCCGTGCTGTTGATGTCGATGATCCCGGCTCTTCAGTTCACGAACTGGCAATGGCTCGCGCT
>JABBOD010000013.1 GCA_019351995.1 Acidobacteriota bacterium | reverse complement strand
CCACCGATATCTACTCGCTCGGAATCGTGGCATATGAGGCCCTCGCCGGCCGTCGGCCCTTCACCGGCGAATCGCAGGTGGCGATCGCGATGGCGCAGATCAACGAGGCGCCTCCCGAGCTCCCGATCACGATCGCGGAGCCGGTGCGCAACCTGGTGTACGCCTGCATTGCGAAACGGCCGGAGGACCGGCCGAGTTCTGCCGCCCATCTCGCGCGAGCAGCGCAGGCGCTGCGGCGGGGCGACATCCAGGGTGCCGCAGCAGCGGTGCCCGGAATCGCGGGCGCGGAGGCCTTCGCCAACTTCACGACACCGATCGGCACGCAGGCGACACGGATGATGCCGGCCGGGGCGGCCGCGATCATCCCGCCCACCGCCGAACTGGAGACACCGCCCCACCGGAGCGCGTGGACATGGCCGCTCATCGCCATCGTGGCGGTGCTGGCCGTGGCATTGATCGCGATCATCATCGTGCTCGTGGTCCGTCCGACGGGGGCCCCCACTCCGACGCCGAGCGTGACCTCGGGAAGCCCCACCCCAAGCCAGACACCGAGCCCGACACCGACACCGACACCGAGTTCGACGGTGATCTACCTCAACCCGGCGGACTACGTGGGTAACCCGTACAACGATGTCGCCGCCGCACTCATCGCGAAGGGCTTCGGGATCGACCGTCAGCCCGGTCCCGTCGCCAGCACGCCGACACAGAACGGCACGGTGCAGAGCATCAACCCCTATGGCAACCAGACGCCGGACAAGACGATCACGATCTACGTCTTCCAGAACTACGTCGGTCCCCCAGCACCCTCGACGCCGCCGAGCGCTCCAACGGCCGGTCACGCGGGAGACACCGTGGCAATAGCCTGGACGAGCTACGGGAACTGCCCGACCGGCTTCCCGTTGAGCGGCTACACGATCACGCTGAAGAACGCCACCTTCGCCGCCGGCTCCAGCAACCCCTTCGGTCCGACCGTCACCTCGGCCAACATCGTGCTCGGCACGGCGGGCACTCCGGCCACCGTCAGCTACACCGCCACCTGTGGCACGGGGACCAGCGCCCTCACCTCCGGCCCATCGCCCACGGCGACCATCACCGTCAACTAACGATCCGGTCCCATTGGCGGCACTCTCGGCTGTTGTCGAGATGTCACCACCTAAACTGACAGCGGATTTTTCTCGCGAGCGTGGGGATGGACATGACCGTGACGGACGGGGCGACAGCGGGCATTCGGTTGCTCGCCGGCCGCTACCAGATCGGCGAGCTGCTCGGACATGGCGGCATGGCCGACGTCCATGTCGGGCTGGATGCGCGCCTGAACCGCAAGGTCGCGGTCAAGCTCCTTCGCCCCTCCCTCGCCAACGATCCGGCCTTCCGCACGCGATTCCGCCAGGAGGCACAGGCGGCTGCGCGCATGGCGCACCCGACCATCGTCCGCGTCTTCGATGCGGGCGAGGAGACCGTCACCGACCCGAGCGGCGCCGAGATCCAGGTGCCATTCATTGTCATGGAGCATGTCGACGGCAAGCTCCTCAAAGACATCGTGGCCAAGGGCCCACTCGACCCCGACGAGGCGGTGCGCGTCGTCGACGGAATTCTCACCGCCCTCGAATACTCGCATCGCGCGGGGGTCGTGCACCGAGACATCAAGCCGGGCAACGTGATGATCACTTCCTCGGGTCAGGTGAAGGTGATGGACTTCGGGATCGCGCGCGCCATCTCCGATTCTTCGGCCACCATCGCGCAGACCAGCGCCATTCTCGGCACCGCCCACTACTTCTCACCCGAGCAGGCCCGCGGCGAGGGCGTCGACGCTCGCACCGACCTCTACTCGACCGGCGTGGTGCTCTACGAGCTCCTCACCGGTGTCGCCCCCTTCCGCGGCGACACGGCCGTGGCTGTGGCGTACCAGCACATCAGCGAGATGCCGGTCCCGCCGAGCACGCTGAATCCCGCGGTCTCGCCCGCCCTCAACGCCGTCGTGATGCACGCGCTGGCCAAAGACCGCTCCGACCGCTTCCAGACCGCCACGGACTTCAAGGCCGATCTGGATGTCGCCATCACCGGCAAGGTGCCAGACCGCCTCCCGGGTGGCGACGACGGTTTCACTGCGGCACTGTTCGGGGTGAACCCCAACTCGACGGGGGCCTCGGAGGCGACGCTCCGCCGCCTCGCCGACGACACCGAGCGCGCCCCCCGCACCCAGAACCGCCCACCGGTCGCCTGGATCTGGGGGGGCATCCTGATCATGGCGGTGGTCCTCGTGGCCACGCTCGTCTGGGTCTTCAGCCTGGCGCCTCAGCAGTTGGTCGGCGTGAACGCGGCCGTCCAGGTTCCCAATGTCACCGGGCAGACCTTCAAGGCGGGTGGCCAGAAGCTTCTGGATGCCGGGCTCAAGGTCACCCGGCTCGACGCGTCGAGCGACAAGATCCCGGCCGACCAGATCATCTCCGTGAACCCGCCGGCCGGGACCCGCGTGAGTTCCGGCTTCGTGATGCAGGTGACGGTCTCCTCGGGTCCGGCGCAGGTGACGCTGACGGGTCAGGTCTACAAGTCAGAAGCGGATGCCAAGGCCGCGCTCGCGGCGGCGGGGCTGGTCTACGGCTCGACAACGACCGACTTTTCGGCGACCGTGCCCGCCGGCCAGGTGATCGGCGTGGAGGTTCCGGGTTCGACGACGCCCACCGGCGGCCTCGTGCAGGTGACCAGGGGTTCGACGGTGAACCTCATCGTGTCGAACGGCAACGTACAGGCTCCGGATGTCCGCGGTCAGCCGGTTCAGAGCGCCAGCAACACTCTTTCCGCCTCGACCGTCGGCCTCACCGTCCAGCTCAACGCCGTGTCGACGTGCACCGGCAACAAGGTCACTTCCCAGGTTCCCGGGCCCGGGACCGTGCCGCAGAAGTCGTCGGTGACGCTGACGTACTGTGCTGGCTGACCCCGTCCGCCCGCAACGCCGTGGCAGCCGGAGCTCGGACGCGAGGGCGTCGGGCTACGCCTTCACCAGAGGACTCAACCCCGTTGCGCGCGTTGCCGCTTCGGGAAGTCCGGCCGTCGCAAGCCAGTTGCCGAGCATGCGGTAGCCGCCTTCGGTGAGGACCGACTCCGGGTGAAACTGAACCCCGAAGAGCGGCGCCTCGCGGTGGCGCAGGCCCATGATCACGCCGCCTTCGGTGCGCGAGGTCACCACGAGCTCCTCCGGAACAGTGCTGTCGACGACGGCCAGCGAGTGATAGCGCGTCGCCCGGAACGGCTGCGGAACACCGTGGTAGAAGGCACTGTCGTCATGACGAATGAGGGAGGTCTTGCCGTGCATCAGTTCGTCGGCGTGCGTGACGGTGGCGCCAAGGGCTTCCGCGATCGCCTGGTGCCCCAGACAGACCCCGAGCAGTGGAGATCCGGCGGCGAGGGCGGCGTGCACCACGGGGATCGAGATTCCGGCGGCCGCGGGGGTCCCGGGGCCGGGTGAGAGCAGCACGGCGTCGTAGTCGGCAATCCGCGCCGCGACATCCGTCTCGGGGATGTCGTCGTTGCGGATGACCTCCGTGTCAGCCCCCAGTTGCCGCAGGTAGCCGTTGAGGGTGTAGACGAAGCTGTCGTAGTTGTCGACGACGAGGACGCGGGTCACTTGGTCACCGTGACATCCTGCGGAGCCACGAATTGGTCCACGTAGGGGAAGACCCACTGAACCAACGCGAACAGAATCACCACGAGAAGCACGAGCAGGATGACCACTCGCACCCACCACGGTCCGGGCAAGACTCGCCAAAGCGCCGCGTACATCAGGCCTGACCCTTCACGGTCGCCGCGATCTCGGCGGGGGGACCGTCGGCACGGGGAAAGAACTTGTCGAAGCTGCCATAGGCGATGATCCGCTCCGCCGCCGAGAACAGCGGATTGCAACTGGTGAGCGTGATCATGCGGTCCGTCGGTTGGATACCAGCCTGCTCCGGCACCGGGTCGAGCACCCCGATCCCGGTCGGCCTGACGTACTGGAGGTTGCGGAAAGAGTACTGGTACCAGCCGTCCGCCGTCTCGACGAAGATGTGATCGCCGACCTGGAGGTCGTTGATGTGGCCGAAGTTGGCGCCGTATGAGGTGCGATGGGATGCGACGGCGAAGTTGCCGACCGCTCCGGGCATCTGGCTCGTCGGATAGTGACCGACCTCCGCCTTGTTCAGCACGTCGACGACGCCGATACCCTGCGCGATCGGGCGGTAGAAGCTGCTCCCGAAGCGCGGCACGATCAGCGTGGCGAACCGCTGCGCATTCGGAATGGTCGCGGTGATCACGGGAGGCGCACCGGGGCTCTCCGACTTCGGCGGACCCGCTGCCTTGTTCCATATCTGGGACTGCTGCACCGACTGGCCGTAGAGCTGGGTCCCGACGATCACGTTGTTGAGCCACTGCTGCCAGCCGATGAAGAGCAGCACCAACATGCCCGCGGTGATCAAGAGTTCGCCGAGAACACCGACGACCGAGAGCCGGCGCGGTGGTGATCCGGCGCGACGGCCGCCGGTCGTGGACGCCCCCGGCTCGACCGCCACGGGATCGACCAGCTCCGGCTCCGTCATGGGAATGATTCTAGATCGTCACAGGCGGCAAGGCTCCCGAACAGCGGGCACATCAGGCCCGTCAGGTGGCTCTCCCGCCTCTGTCCATTAGAATCATCGGCATGGCCCGATCGAGTGCACGTCCGAAGCCGCAAGCAGTCGAACCCCGCAGCGGCGCGCAGGCACCCAACCCGGTGTGGTTCAAGCCGGTGATGTTCGGGTTCATGTTGCTCGGCCTGGTCTGGATCATCGTCTTCTATTTGAGCCAGACGCAACTGCCGGTCCCCTCCTTGGGGAGCTGGAACATCCTGATCGGCTTCGGGATCATGTTCATCGGCTTCTTGATGACGACCCGCTGGCGCTGACATCCTGCTCGATCTCGTCACACGAACTACACCGCTGTGATTCATCCACACTGTGGATGAGCCTGTGCACTTCGCCGGGCGGGCTCGCAGAGCCGATGGTCAGCTGTAATACGCGGGCGAGCTGACAACGCAGGCGATGATCACCACCGCGATCCCCGCCGCGATCCCCGCAACGCCCAGCACCTGCACCGACTTCTGCTCGGTCCGCCGAGTCGTCAGATAGACGCCCGCGACTGCCGCCCCGATCCCCAGCCCGCCGATGTGGGCCTGCCAGGCGATTCCGGGAGCGATGAAGCCGAACGCAATGTTGATGACCACGACGATCAGGATCTGACGAAGCGGAAGCCCCATCGCCCGACGCAGCACCAGCAGTGCGCCCATGAGCGCGAAGATCGCCCCGGAGGCACCCAACGCCGAGTTGGGAGCGAGGAATCCGCCGAGCCACTTCACCGACGCCCCGTTGCTCGCGACGGCCAACTGGTACAACAGCACGACCCCGATGCTGCCGCCGAGCGCCCCCACCAGATAGAGGGCGAGATAGCGAGCCCGGCCGAGAAACCGCTCAAGGGCCGGCCCGAAGATGTAGAGGGCATACATGTTGAACAGCAGGTGCGGAATGAAGGTCGTCGAGTGCAGGAAAGCCGAGGTGATCAGCCGCCAGGGCTGCGTCGCGATCAGATCGGGGCGTAGCACCCACGCGTTGGTCAGCGCTCCCCCGGTGAGCCACTGCCCCAGGTAGATCACCACGCACAAGCCGATCAAGGTGTACGTGACAATCGGCGAGTTGCTCCGCGGTCGAAGCCGGCCGAGGACCCCGCCCTGGCTCGCGTTCACCTCTGCGCGACCCTCGCGCACGCACTCCGGGCAGTGGACACCGACCGCCGCCTGGGTCTGGCACTGCGGGCAGATCGTGCGACCGCACCGCTGACAGTGGATGAAGCTCTGCCGATCAGGATGCCGATAGCAGTACTCGGCGTCGATCTCCGTCTCGGGCGCGGGGGTGCTCACAGCCCCACCGTCACCATGCCGCGCACCGCGGCGAGAACAACGAGCACGGCCACGGCACCGAAGAGCAGAAGGTACGGGGTGGAGTTCTTGGACCGCGACATTCCGTCAGAGCGCCGGAACAGGAGGCTGGCACCGACACCACCGGCGAGTCCGCCGATGATCGCCGGAAGAAAGCCGGGAGAGAGCACCACGGTGAAGACCAGGTTGATGGCGAGAACGATCAGGATCTGATTCCGGATGGGTGGCGACGACCACACCATCACGACATAGGCGCCAAAGAGCCCGAACAGTGCCGACGAGAGCCCGTAATTCCCGGAGCCAGCGAGCACCATCAGTGCGCTGCCGACCGCGCCGCCCGCGAAGAAGACGGCGAGGAATCGCTCCCGAGACAGGTTGCGTTCGATTGCCGGCGCGATCAGCAGCAGGAAGACGATGTTGAGAAGGAATCCGAAGATGACCTGGCCCGCGGCCAACGACGGGTAGACGAACGAGGCGGTCGCGTATGTCCAGACCCACTCGGCGTGGTAGACGGTTGCCGCGAGATAGGTGACCGGCACGTTGTTGCTGAAGAACCCGAAGATCCAGAGCACGAGCGACGCCACCGCGATGGTCCAGGTGGCGATCGGGATGGTGGTGCCGGGGCGCACGAAGTTGAGGATCACCTGCTGCCAGTGGGGTCGTGCCGCCGCTCGCCGGGAGGCGTTTCGGGACCGCTGCGCCTTCGCGGCCTTCGCCGCGGTCGCGCGCGAGCCGCCGACCGGGGTCCACTGCACCGAGCCGCCAAGCTCACGCACGCACTCGGGGCAACGGACGCCCGCGGGCGTCAGAATCTGGCACTCGGGACAAATGGTTCGCCCGCACCGTTCGCAGAGGGTCCAGCTGCTCCGCTCGGGATGCCGGTAGCAGACCGACGGGTCTCCCTCGGCCTTCGCGGGCCCAGGCACTTAGACCTCTGCGACGTCGATGCCCGAGATCACGACCGGCTCGAGCGGCGCGTCGCCGCGATCCGTCGGGACGCCCTCGATCTCGTCGACGACCCGCTTCGACTCGTCGTCGGCGACCTCGCCGAAGATGGTGTGCTTCGCCTGCAACCAGGGGGTGGGCACGGTGGTGATGAAGAACTGCGAACCATTGGTTCCCGGGCCGGCGTTGGCCATGGCCAGAACGTAGGGCTCCGCGAAGGTGAGTTCGGGGTGGATCTCGTCCTTGAAGCTGTAACCGGGGCCGCCAGTTCCGCGCCCGAGCGGGTCGCCCCCCTGGAGCATGAAGTCCTTGATGATGCGGTGGAAGATCACCCCGTTGTACAGGGGAGCGGTCGTCTTCTGGCCCGTCTTCGGATCCGTCCATTCCTTGGCGCCGGTGGCGAGGCCGACGAAATTCTCGACGGTCATCGGGGCATGGTTGCCGAACAGGTTGATACGGATGTCTCCGTGGTTGGTGTGAACGGTTGCGACCGCAGTGTGGAGAGCCATGCGGCCATTGTGTCATGGCGACATGGACCGCGCTCTCAGTCAGCGCCCAGGCGAATCCATCCCCCCAGCGCGAGCTACATGGCAGGATGGGCATGTTCGCGGACGACCCATCTCGGAGGTCAACATGGCTTTGTCACGTAAGCGTCAGAAGGAACTGAAGAATCTCAAGCGCTCCGCCGAGGAGCTGTGGGAGGAACAGCGGAATGCTCTCGAGCACGCGAGTGCTGTCCTGAAGGACGCGCGTCGGCAGGCGGCTAACTACGCGCGGGAAGAGGTCGGGCCCCGCGCACGTGACGCCTACGAGTCGCGCGTTCGCCCGGCGGTCGCATCCGGTGTCGCCGTCAGCCGCAACGCCGCCTCGCGAGCCAGCGAGCGTTTCACGGACGAACTGCTGCCAGCTCTCTCCGGCGCCATCGGCTCAGCCCTCGCCATGGTCGACGTCGCCCAAGACCCGCGCCTTCGGGCAGCGCTCGCGCAGGCCAGTTCCGCGGCGACGAGTGCGGGCCGCCGGGTCGGTGTCGTGGAGCCACCCAAGAAGTCAGGCCCCGGCACCTACATTCTGGTGGCGATGGGAGCGATCGCCGTGATCGGAGTCGCCTATGCCGCGTGGCAGACTCTTCGCTCGGATGACGACCTGTGGATCGAGGACCTCGGCGACCCGGGTGAAGCCGATGTCACCGATGCGGCGAGCACCGACTGAGTTCGCGGAGATTCTGACCGCTCAACTGACGTGAACGTCGGGCCGTCGCCCGCGGTCGTGTTCGGCGCGGCGGAGCACCTCGCGTGTGACCGGGGCGACCTCGCCGGTTCCCGTCACGAGATAACGCAACATGTTCGAGATCGGGCTGCCCTCATCCCACTCGAAGTAGACATCAGGGACCACACCGGTCTGATCACGAATCTCAAGCAGCACGGCAGCAATCGTGTTCGGCACGTTGCCGCTGCGCACCATGAGCACGCGGAATCCGTGGTGAACAACGCCCACGACCTCCAGATCCTCCTCGAAGTCGGACGAGTCGGCGCGGTGCACCTCCAGGAAAATGACGGCAGCGCGCATCGGGATGCCGGCGTCGCGACGCTCCTGGGCTGCCTTCAGTCGGTACTCCTGCTCCGAGCCGTCGTCCGGCTCGTTGGCGACGATGCGGATGGCGCCCGCCTCCTCGGCTTCCGAGTTGACGAAATCGAGTGCAGCGGCATCCAGCGTGACGGACACGGCGCGCAATTGGAAGGAGCGCTGCACCCGCGAAACGATCGACACCACCAGGATCCCGAGGATGAACAGGCCCGCGATGCGGACGCCCTCTGGGCGTTCGATCACGTTGACGACGGTCGTATAGGCGAAGACCGCTGACACCACGGCGAAGCCGACGGTGGCCAGGCGCTGCTTCTTGTGCAGCGCCGACAGGAACACCGCCACCGACGCCGAGGTGATGAGCACGAGCACGCCGGTCGCGTACGCCCCGCCCTGCGCATCGACGTTGGCCCGGAAGGCGAGCGTGATGATGACCGCAATCGCCGTGAAGACGAGCACGAGCGGGCGCACCGCCGCCGCCCACTGGGGAACCATGCCGTAGCGCGGCAGGAAACGGGGCACCAGGTTGAGCAGGCCCGCCATCGCCGATGCGCCGGCGAACCAGAGGATGGCGATCGTGCTGATGTCGTAGATCGTTCCGAACACTGGGCCCAGGTACTCGTGCGCCAGGTACGCAAGGGCACGCCCGTTCGCTTGCCCCCCGTTCTGAAACTCCTTCTGGGGGATCAGGAGCGTCGTGACCAGGCTCGAGGTGATGAGGAACCCGCTCATGATCAGCGCGGCGGTCGTCAGCAGCATCCGGGTGCCGCGGATGCGGCCAGCCGGATTGCTCGGGGTGTCCGAGGTGGCACCCCGCACCAGGGGCATCACCGCGACGCCGGTTTCGAATCCGGACAGGCCGAGAGCGAGTTTCGGGAACACGATGAGGGCGATCCCGATCATCACGAAGATATTCCCGTGCTGCTGGGTGAGTGCGGCCCACCAGTCGGTGATCACGACGGCGTTGTTGGCGACGTGGGCGAATCCCACCGCGACCACGACCGCGTTCAAGACAAGGTAGACGACCACCAGAACGAACGAGATGTTGATGGCTTCGCGGAACCCGCGCAGGAAGACGATCGCGAGCAGGGCAACGAGCACGAGCGTGACCGCGATGTTGGTGCCGTGAAACGAGCTCGGAACAAGCGGATTCTGGATGGCGTGCGCCGCGGCATCCGCTGCCGACAGGGTGATGGTGATCATGAAGTCGGTCGCCGCGAACCCGAGCAGCACCAGCACGAAGAGTTTTCCGCCCCACCACGGCAGCAGGCGCTCGAGCATCGCGATCGAGCCCTCGCCTTTGAAGCTCTCGCGGGCGACGCGCCGGTAGACCGGGAGGGCGCCGAAGACGGTGAGCAGGACGAGCACGATGGTGGCGAGGGGGGAGAGCAGCCCCGCCGCGACAGCGGCAATGGCCGGCTGGTAACCGAGCGAGGAAAAGTAGTCGACCCCGGTGAGGGTCATGACCCGCCACCAGGCGTTCTTGTGGGCGGGCTTCTCCGCGTAGGAACCCTCGTGGGCAGCGGACCCGGTTCGAAGTCCCTGCAGCAGCCACGTCTTGAGGGTCACGCGGTCAACTCTCTCATTGACAGGCCGTGAGTGTTCCGCCCCATGCCGTCAGGATTTCGTGAGGACTCGGTTCTGATGTGTGCCAGTGGTCGATCCTGATCGGATGTCCATCGCGACGGTGATCCCTCGACACGGAGTGACGATCGTGCGGATGACGCTGGTCCCGACACTGTCGTTCACCGAGAAGATCGCCTGGCTGGCCGCGCGTGAATGGCCGCTCTTCGGAGCTGTGGCGGCCCTCGTCGTGCTCATCACGGTCGGGCCCCGGGCAAACTTGGCCACCCTGGATCCGGTGCTGGTGATCGGCTACGTCGGCGGCGTACTGGTGACCCGAGCCGCAGTCGCGGGGATTCGCCGTGCGGTGGTCCGTCTCGAGGTGTGGAGCCTAGGGGAATCGAACCCCTGACCTCCTGCTTGCAAAGCAGGCGCTCTACCAATTGAGCTAAGGCCCCGCGGTGGAGCTTGGAGCGAAGTCCATTTCTGGGCTTCGCCGCGACCCCAGCGCCGGGCGTCGTCTCGACGCCCGGTTCACTCGAGTTCGTGTGGGGGTACCAGGACTTGAACCTGGGACCTCTTCGTTATCAGCGAAGCGCTCTAACCGCCTGAGCTATACCCCCGCGCGGTGGAGCTATGAGCGAAGGCCATTTCTGGCCTTCGCGCGACCCCAGCGCCGGCCGCCGTCTCGGCGACCGGGAACACACTACCTCATCCGGTCAGCTGTTCTGGAATCCCACCAGCACGCCGCCGGTGAAGCGAACGCTCAGGTTGTAGAGCAGAGACGCGATCGCCGCGAGAACGGTGCCGACGATGACGTTCAGGATGGCAGTCACCAGCGCGAAAGCCCCAACCTGCCCCAGACCGAAGGAAGTCGAAATCTTGAAGTTCGGGTCCCCCAGAATGTCCTGCAGACTCTTGTCGAGCGCCGTGAAGACGTGCGTCGAATAGAGCACGACCCAGATGAGCAGGGTCGCGACGATGAGCACGATGCCCAGGGAGAACCAGATCAGGAACGACAGCTTCACGACCGACCAGAAGTCGACGTAGACGAGCTTCAGGCGAACCTGCTTGGACGAGGTGCTGCGCGAGTCCTTGCGCTGCAACTTCTCGGCGACGCTACTCATTCGGTCTCCACCTCTCCGTCGGGGGCTCCGGCCTGGTCTCCGTCTGAGACAGGCGCCGGAGCCTCGGCCGCGGGGTCTTCGGGTTCGGCGGCGTCGATGTTCCGTTCACTGTTCTTGGCGAGGGCGATGATCCTGTCATCGTCGTCAAACCGAGCAAAAACCACGCCCATGGTGTCGCGTCCCTTGGCAGGGACCTCGGCCACGGCAGACCTTACCACCTTGCCGCTGGCAAGAACCACGAGCACCTCGTCGTCGTCCTCGACGATGAGCGCGCCCGCGAGGTCACCCCGCTCATCGTTCAGCTTGGCCACCTTGATGCCCAAACCACCGCGTCCTTGGGGGCGGTACTGGTCGACGGAGGTCCGCTTCGCAAAGCCGCCTTCCGTCACCACGAAGACCGAACCGGCATCTGCCACGACGGAGGCGGACAGCAGCTGGTCCCCGTCGCGGAAATGCATGCCGATGACCCCCGCGGTCGATCGACCCATCGGGCGCATCGTCTCGTCATTCGCCTCGAAGCGGATCGACATGCCGCGGCGCGAGACCAGCAACACCTCGCTGTCATTCTCGACGAGCATCGCCGAGACGAGCTCGTCACCCTCGCGGAGGTTGATCGCGATGATGCCACCGGTGCGGTTGGTGTCGTATTCGCTGAGCGCGGTCTTCTTCACGAGACCGCCACGGGTGGCGAGCACCAGGTAGGTCGCCGCCTCGTAGTCCCGGATGTCGAGCACCTGCGCGATCTCTTCACCCGGCTGCAGCGCGAGGAGGTTCGCGACGTGCTGGCCCTTCGCGTCGCGTCCGGCCTCCTGCAGCTCGTACGCCTTCGCCCGGTAGACACGACCCGTGTTCGTGAAGAACAGCAGCCAGTGGTGCGTGGTCGTGACGAAGAAGTGCTCGACGACGTCATCCGCCCGCAGTTGGGCACCCTTGACCCCGCGGCCGCCGCGGTGCTGGCTGCGGTAGTTGTCGCTCCGGGTGCGCTTCACATATCCGCCGCGAGTGATGGTGACGACCATCTCCTCTTCGGGAATCAGGTCTTCGACACTCATGTCGCCGCCGAAGCCGTACATGATCTCCGTGCGACGGTCGTCCCCGTACTTGGCGACGACCTCACTCAGCTCGGTGATGACGATGCCGCGCTGCTGCTCGGGGCTGGCGAGGATCGCCTGGTACCCAGCGATCTCGAGTTCGAGCTCGGCCAAGCGGTCCTGGATTTTTTGACGCTCGAGCGCGGCCAGCCGGCGAAGCTGCAGGGCGAGGATCGCATCCGCCTGCTCCAGGTCGATATCGAGCAGGGCGATGAGGCCCTGGCGCGCCTGGTCCACGTCGGGTGAGCGGCGGATCAGCGCGATGACCTCGTCGAGCGCGTCGAGCGCCTTCACGTAGCCGCGCTGGATGTGCGCGTCCGCCTCCGCCTTCGCCAGACGGAAGGTGGTGCGTCGAACGATCACCTCGATCTGGTGATCGATCCAGCGCGAGATGAAGCCGTCGATCGGGAGCGTGCGGGGCACGCCATCCACGATCGCCAGCATGTTGGCGCCGAAGTTCTCCTGCAGCTGCGTGTGCTTGTAGAGGTTGTTGAGAACGACCTTGGCGACCGCGTCGCGCTTGAGGACGATCACCAGACGCTGGCCGGTGCGACCCGACGTCTCGTCGCGGATGTCGGCGATGCCCGCGAGCTTGCCCTCCTTGACGAGGTCGGCGATCTTGATGGCAAGGTTGTCGGGGTTGACCTGGTACGGCAGTTCGGTGACGACGAGGCAGACGCGACCCTGCAGCTCCTCGACGTTGACGACCGCGCGCATCGTGATCGATCCGCGACCGGTCCGATAGGCATCCTGGATGCCCTTGACTCCCAAGATCTGCGCGCCGGTCGGGAAGTCAGGACCCTTCACCCGCGCGATGATCGCGTCGAGCAGCTCGTCCCGGGTCGCGTCGGGGTGCTCGAGCGCCCACAGCGCGGCCTCGGAGACCTCGCGCAAATTGTGCGGCGGGATGTTGGTGGCCATGCCGACCGCGATCCCCACCGAGCCGTTGACCAGGAGGTTCGGGAAGCGAGCAGGCAGGACCGTCGGCTCCTTGGTGCGGCCGTCGTAGTTGTCCACGAAATCGACGGTGTCTTCGTCGATATCGCGCACCATCTCCATGGCGAGCGGAGCCATCTTCGTCTCGGTGTACCGGTGCGCGGCGGCACCGTCGTTGCCCGGCGAGCCGAAGTTGCCCTGCCCGAGAGCCAGCGGGTACCGCAGCGACCACGGCTGCACCAGCCGGACGAGGGCGTCGTAGACCGAGCTATCACCGTGCGGGTGGAACTGGCCCATGACGTCGCCGATGATGCGGGTGCACTTGGAGAAGGCGCGGTCCGGCCGGTACCCGCCGTCGTACATCGCGTAAATGACGCGGCGGTGCACGGGCTTCAGCCCGTCGCGCACCTCGGGCAGCGCGCGCCCGACGATGACGCTCATCGCGTAGTCGAGGTAGCTCCGCTGCATCTCGATCTGGAGATCGACCGGCGTGATCTTGTCGTGCCGGTCGGGATCGAGGTCGGTACCGGTGGTGTCAGTCATGAATCACTTTCGTCGGGTGGCGCGACGCGCGGTGTCGAGGAGGGGGCGAAATCAGATGTCGAGGAACCGCACGTCTTTCGCGTTCTGCTGGATGAACTGCCTGCGCGATTCGACATCGTCGCCCATCAGTGTCGAGAACACGCCGTCCGCGACGGCCGCGTCGTCGAGCGTCACCTGGAGCAGCGTTCGGGTCTCGGGGTTCATCGTCGTATCCCACAGCTCCTGGTGATTCATCTCACCGAGACCCTTGTAGCGCTGGACGCCGTTCTCCTTGGCGATGCGCTTGCCACTGGCGAGGCCAGCGGTGAGCAGGGCATCCCGCTCGCGGTCGGAGTAGACGTACTCGTGATCCGAGTTGGTCCACTTGAGCCGGTAAAGCGGTGGCTGCGCGAGGTAGACGTAGCCCATCTCGATCAGCGGTCGCATATAGCGGAAGAGCAGAGTGAGCAGCAGGGTCGTGATGTGCTGACCGTCGACGTCGGCATCCGCCATCAGCACGATCTTGTGATACCTGGCCTTGTCGCCGTTGAAATCCTCGCCGATGCCGGTGCCGAACGCGGTGATCATCGACTGCACTTCGGCGTTCGCAAGCGCACGATCCAGTCGCGCCTTTTCGACGTTGAGGATCTTGCCTCGCAACGGCAGGATCGCCTGCGTCTCCGGGTTGCGGCCCTGCACCGCGGACCCGCCGGCCGAGTCGCCCTCGACGAGGAAGACCTCACTGTCGGCGGGGACTCGGCTCGAGCAGTCCTTGAGTTTGCCGGGCATGCCGCCGCCCTCGAGGAGTCCCTTGCGTCGGGTCTGCTCGCGCGCCTTGCGAGCCGCCATGCGAGCCGCCGCCGATTGCACCGATTTGCGGATGATGTCGCGAGCCTGGTTCGGGTTGCGGTCGAACCAGTCATTCAGCTGGTCGCCCGTCACCTTCTGCACGAACGACTTGGCTTCGGTGTTGCCGAGCTTGGTCTTGGTCTGACCTTCGAACTGCGGTTCGCCGAGCTTGATCGAGATGACCGCCGTCAGGCCCTCGCGGATGTCGTCGCCGGTGAGGTTCTCGTCTTTTTCCTTGAGAAGACCCTTCTCGCGCGCGTACTTGTTGACGAGCGTGGTCAACGCGGCACGGAATCCCTCTTCGTGGGTTCCGCCCTCGTGCGTGTTGATCGTGTTCGCGTAGGTGTGGACGCTCTCGGAGTACGACGTTGTCCACTGCATCGCGACCTCGAGGGCGAT
Organism: Acidobacteriota bacterium; assembly: GCA_019351995.1. GTDB lineage: Bacteria > Actinomycetota > Actinomycetes > Actinomycetales > Microbacteriaceae > Lysinimonas. The sequence goes on along the minus strand of JABBOD010000013.1, from coordinate 52,995 downwards.
CTTGCGCTCGGTGTCTTCGGACTCGAACGAGATGATCTCCTCGTGGATGACGTCGGTCTTCTTCGTCGCGTTGAGGTATTCCACGTAGTCGACGAGACCACGCTCGTAGAAGAACACGTCGGTGCGCTGGGTGCCGTCATCCTGACGGCTGACTTCCCGCTCGTCGGTGAGCGAGATGCGCAGTCCCTTGTTGAGGAAGGCCATTTGCTGAAAACGAGCACGGAGCGTCTCGTAGTCCCACTCGACCGTCTCGAAGATCTGCTCGTTCGGCCAGAACGTGATGGTCGTCCCGGTCTGATTGGTCACCGCGCCCTTGGCGAGCGGGGCGACGGGCACGCCGTTGTGGTACTGCTGCGTGTAGATGTTGCCCTGGCGGCGCACCTCGACGTCGAGCGTCTTCGACAGCGCGTTCACCACCGAGCTTCCGACTCCGTGCAGACCGCCGGACACCGCGTAGCCGCCGCCACCGAACTTGCCACCGGCGTGCAGGATCGTCAGAACGACCTCGACGGTCGACTTCTTCTCCACCGGGTGGATATCGACCGGGATGCCGCGACCGTTGTCGACACAACGCACGCCGCCATCGGCCAGGATCGTGACCTCGATGTGGTCGCAGTATCCGGCGAGCGCCTCGTCCACCGAGTTGTCGACGATCTCTTGAACGAGGTGGTGCAAACCGCGCGGCCCCGTCGAACCGATGTACATTCCTGGGCGCTTGCGAACGGCCTCGAGGCCTTCGAGCACCTGGATGTCTCCGGCGCCGTACGAATCGTTGGGATCTGCTGCGGGGGTGAGTGGCGTCACCGTGTGATTCTACCGCAGCACGGTGTTCCCGTCGGGCGAGAACGCCCGTCTGGGGAGTTTTCGCGGCGCGCTTGACCTCATTTGCCTTGTTAGCCGTAGGTATCGCGAGGACCGCGCCCTGGGATTGCTCTGGGGCCGCGTTTCCAGGAGGGGGTGTTCGGTCCGATAAACCGCACTGTGTCGATACCCGCGGCCGGGTGCTGTTCGAGGATCCGCGTCACGACCATGACGCGCATGTTGGTGAGCTGCTGGGTCCAAGCGGTGGAGTCGCAACGGACCGTGAGCGTCGCGTCCTCGATACCGATCGGTTCGGCGTGTGCTGCCGTCTCGGCGCCGACGATCGAGGGCCAGTCGGCGAGGAGCTCCGCTCGCGCCATCGGGGAATCCCACCCCATCGTCGCGGTCAGATTCCCCAGCACATCCCCGAGACCCGCCGGTTCCCGTCCCTGTCCATACGGAACCGTCTCGGTATCCGTGGCATTGCGGCGTCTCCGTCGCGCGTCGCTGGATCGGAGGGTCGGATCCCCGAAGGTCCGTCGGATCCGTCGATAGACCGACAGGTGCTCCGGCATCTCGTGGTGCTCGCTCACAACCCGTCCTCCCCCGCTTTCGAGGCGGTCGGGCCTTCCACGATTTCGCCGGCCATGATGTGGACGACGTGGGCTGCCAGCGGCTCCGGCACATCATCGAAGACCGCCGCCGTGATCAGTACTTGCTCATAGTCACCGATTGCCGATGCCAGTTGTGCGCGACGGGCCTCGTCGAGCTCGGCGAAGACGTCATCCAGGATCACGATCGGGTCGCCCACTGCCGATTCCGCGCGGAGAACGGCCGCCGAGGCAAGCTTGAGCGACAGCGCGAACGACCAGGATTCGCCGTGACTGGCATAACCCCGCGCCGGAAGCCCGTTCAGCTCGAGGAGCAGATCATCGCGGTGTGGACCGACGAGGGTGAGACCGCGCTCCAGTTCCGCGCGGCGAACCCGGCTCAACGCGGCCCGGAAGGATTCTGCGATCTCGTCAGCGCTCGCACTCCCCGGATTCGCGCTCTGCCCTGCGGATGGAAGGTCATCATCGTCCGGCTGAACGCCCAGGGTAGTGAGTTGCATGATCATGTCGGCTCGATGCTGGATGCCGGCGATGCTCGCGTACGCCATCGCCACCTGCGGGCGCAGACGTTCGACGAGTTCCTGTCTCCCCTGGATGATCTCGGTGCCGAACGCCACGAGGCGCTCATCCCACAGTCCGAGCGTCGACAATTGGCCCTCCGCAACGCGGGCACCCCGCGCGCTCTTCAGGAGGGTGTTCCGCTGCTTCAGCACTCGCTCGTAGTCGGCGATGACTCCCGAGAACCTCGGCGACAGCTGTACGAGAAGCTGATCGACGAACCGGCGTCGCCCCGATGGTTCGCCTCGCACCAGGGCGAGATCCTCGGGGGCGAACAGCACGCTCGTGATGTACCGCGGGAGTTCGCGCGGTTTCACGGCAACCCGATTCACCTGGGCGCGATTCGCGGACGCACGATTGACCTGTACTTCGACAAGGAGTGTGCGGTCGGCGTGCTCGAGCCGCGCACGAACGATCGCCAACTCCGACCCCTGCCGAATCAGCGCGTGATCGGTGGAGACCCGGTGTGATGCGAGTGTGCTCAGGTAGCCGATGGACTCGATCAGGTTCGTCTTTCCCTGTCCGTTGCTCCCCACGAAGAGATTCGGCCCCGCGCGCAACTCGACCTCGGCGGAAACATAGTTCCGGAAGTCGGTGAGGCTGAGGTGGGAGACGATCACCCTCGGAGGACGAGATGACTCAGGACTTGCGCACGGCATGACCGCCGAACTGGTTACGGAGGGCTGCGACGGCCTTCATCGCCGGGGAATCCTTCTGCCGAGACACGAATCGCGCAAAGATCGATGCGCTGATCGTCGGGACGGGGACCGCGTGGTTGAGTGCTTCGACGATCGTCCAGCGGCCCTCTCCCGAATCGTCGACGTATCCCTCGATTCGTGTGAAATCGGGGTCCTCCTTGAGCGCCTTGACGAGCAACTCCAGCAACCAACTGCGCACGACGGTGCCGCGCTGCCAGGCCTCGAAGACGCCGGTGACGTCGTGGATGATCTCGTTACTGGCATCCAGAAGTTCGTACCCCTCTGCGAGTGCTTGCATCTGCGCGTACTCGATGCCGTTGTGCACCATCTTCGCGTAGTGCCCCGCTCCGATGGAGCCGGCGTGCACGAAGCCCTCGGCGCGCGGACCATCTGGACGAAGGGCATCGAAGATCGGCATGGCCAACTCGATGTCTGCCGTGTCACCTCCGGCCATCAGGCCGTAGCCGTTCGCGAGACCCCAGACACCACCCGAGACGCCGCAGTCCACAAACCGGATCCCCCGCTGCGCCAGCTGGGACGAGTGCACCGCGTCATCGGTGTAGCGCGAGTTGCCGCCGTCGATGACCAGGTCACCGGTGTCGAGAGCGGCGGCGAGCTCGGTCATGACTCCGTCGGTGATGGGGCCGGACGGAACCATGACCCACACCACGCGCGGAGCGGGCAGTGCCGCGACCATCTCGGCAAGCGTCGCGACATCGCTCACCGCCGGGTTCGGGTCATAGCCGGTGACATCGAGGCCGTTGGCACGCAGGCGATCACGCATGTTGCTGCCCATTTTGCCCAGCCCGATGAGTCCGATGTGCATGGCCATATCGCTCTTCGTTCTGTGTCAGCGCAGCAGCAGGTTGGGCTGCAGCAGGTACTTGTAGTTATCCGCGCCCGGCTGTTCCTTGGAGGATTGGCTGGTAATCAGCACGGGACCCGGCTTGTTCGGGTTTTCGGTCTTGGTGAACGAGATCCGCACGAACTCCGAATGCACAGCACCCAGACCATCGAGGAGGAAAGACGGCTTCAGTGAGACCACCGTGTCATCACCGTGGAGGTGTGCATCGATGGTCTCGGACGCCTGCGCCTGCTCGGACCCAGCGGCCTCGAGGGTCAGGCCGTCGATTGAGAAGCTGAAACGCAGGGCCGCCTCCCGTTCGAGAACCAGCGACACCCGCCGCGTCGCCTCGATCAACTCGGCCGTATTGATGACCGCGTAGTTGTCGACGACCTCGGGAAAGAGGCGCTTCACGGGAGGGAAGTTGCCCTTGATGAGGAGTGAGGTGACGGTTTTCTTGTCGGCGCTGAAGGCGATCAGTTCCCGGTCATCACTGTGAACGATCGAGACAGCGATGGTTCCGCTGTGCGCGAAGGTCTTGCCGATCTCGGAGAGGGTTCGCGCCGGGATCAGTGCGGTCGTGCCCTGGGCAGACCCCGATCCGGAATCCCAATCGATTTCGCGCACCGCCACGCGGTAGCGATCGGTGGCCACCAGGGACAGGCTGTTGTCGCCCACTTCGAGTTGAACTCCGGTGATCACCGGAGTGACATCATCGCGGGACGCTGCGACCGCGACTTGCGACACCGCGGCCGCGAAGTCCTCGGCGGGGAGGACGCCGGTGCGGTCCTCGACGTGCGGGAGAGTTGGGTATTCCTCAACTGGCATGCTCAACAGGGTGAACTTGGCCGAGCCGCAGCTCACCGCGATCTTGCCGTCATCGGTGGAGAACATCACGGGGGCGTTGGGAAGACGGCTGGCGATGTCAGCGAGAAGCCGGCCCGAGACCAGCGCCGTCCCGGGTTCGTCGACCTCTGCGGAGATTTCGGTACGCGACGATACCTCGTAGTCGAATGACGAGAGAATGAGCGCACCGTCGGACGCATCCAGGAGGACCCCACTCAGGATGGGTTGGGTCGTGCGCTGCGGCAGAAGTTTGACCGCGAACGACACCGCCTCGCTGAAGACGTCCCTATTGACGTGGAACTTCACGGGGACTCCTTGTCGGTGGAACTTGCTGCGGGCGTCAATACTGTCACCCCGATCCTGGCACAGGTAGTCCCGAGGCATCTTCGGCGCGCACGCCGCGGTCGAGTCTGCACAGGGGGTTGTGGTCGAGCTGAGATGAGGGAGAGAGAGTTCATCTTCTTAACCGCTGTGCGATCTGTGGACAACTGTCGGCCGGGCCGTCGGCAGCGGGGAACTACAACGGTGGAAGATGTGGGCGCCTCGTGGATGACGACGGGCTCGCGGGTGGATGACGCCTCGGCGGCCGCGACGTGTTCCACAATTTTCATCATGTTGTCAACACGGAGGCGAGCGAGAATCAGGGACTTATCCACATGTTGTGCACAACCTTGTGTAATCACCGAAATCAACCGGGTTTGTCGAGTCCCCCAAAAGGGGGTGGACCGAACGGGCGCGAACGGTGTGCGCCGAATCAAGCCCTGAGATGTGATCTGCTGGCAGCGCGCGGAGAATCAGAGCTTGTTGTAGCGCTGATTCTGTTTGATGCGGCTCGTGAGTTCGGTGACCTGGTTGTAGATCGATCGCCGCTCTTTCATGAGTTCGCTGATCTTCTTGTTGGCGTACATCACCGTCGTGTGGTCGCGATTGCCGAACAGCTGGCCGATTTTCGGCAGCGAGAGACTGGTCATCTCCCGGCACAGGTACATGGCGATCTGGCGCGCGGTGGCCACTGCCTGTGAGCGACTGGAACCGTACAGGTCATCGACGGAGAGCTTGAAGTACTCGGCGGTGTGATTGATGATGTCGACCGGCGCGATCACGTTGTCTTCGTCGAGGGTGATCAGATCCTTGAGAACGGTCTGGACGAGCTGGAGATCCACGGCGGTGCGGTTCAAACTGGCGAACGCCGTGACCCGGATCAGTGTGCCCTCGAGTTCGCGGATATTTGACGAGACCTTCGTCGCCATGTATTCGAGAATGTCGTCTGGCACCTGCAGTTTCTCGCTCTGGGCCTTCTTGCGGAGAATCGCGATTCGTGTCTCGAGGTCCGGCGCTTGCACGTCGGTGATGAGGCCCCACTCGAAGCGGGATCGCATCCGATCCTCGAAGCCGGTGAGATGTTTGGGAGCGACGTCGCTGGTGATCACGACCTGCTTGTTGTGGTCGTGCAGCGTATTGAAGGTGTGGAAGAAGGCTTCTTGCGTCTCCACCGCGCGCTGCAAGAACTGGATGTCATCAATGAGAAGAATGTCGATTTCGCGGTATCTGGCTTGAAAGGCAGCGGCCCGGTTGTTCGCGATCGAGTTGATGAAATCGTTGGTGAACTCCTCGGAGCTCACATAGCGAACCCGGATGCCGGGGTACAGGCGCTCCGCGTAGTGACCGATGGCGTGGAGCAGGTGGGTCTTGCCCAGACCGGAATCTCCGTAAATGAAAAGCGGGTTGTATGCCTTCGCGGGTGCCTCCGCGACCGCGACCGCTGCGGCGTGGGCGAAGCGGTTTGAGCCACCGATCACGAAGTTATCGAAGTTGTACTTGGGATTGAGCCGAGTATCCGATCGTCGATTCTGGTCGGTGCCGGTGAGACCAGCTCCCACGGTCTGACCAACCGGCGCTTGCTCGCGAAGCGGCTCGTCTCGCGGGACGGATTCATAGTCGACGTGCATCGCGGAATGCTGGATTTCGGGGTTCACGACGATGGCAAAGTTGGAGATGCCGTGATCTTCGTCGATGGTGCTCAGTGCGTTCAGCAGGGGGACGCGGATGCGCTGGTCGAGCATCCCGCGGGTCAGCTCGTTCGGGACCTCGAGGTAGAGGGTGCCGGCGAGAACCCCCTTGGGTTCGACGAGGTTGATGAATCCCTGCAGCTGCGGGGTCACCCGGTCGTCGGTGCCGAGCAGAGTCAGCACGGAATCCCACAGGTCTCGGGTGGGATCCGGTGTCTCTGTCATGGTCGCTTTCGGCTGCTGTCGGTGAGATCTCGCGGCTCGTTCTGCCGCGGAATCACCTTAGTTCGCGCGGGCGCGTCGTGACCAACGGATCGGGACGCCGCTGTGGAGAATGGACGGTTGTGCTCGGTGGTTTGACCGTGGCCCGTTAAGCGCCTATTTTTAATCAGTTGACGACTGCCTGGGGCGGTCCCTGTTCTTCCCGGTCATGACGAACCGGGTTTTGGAGATATCACTATGAGCAAGCGCACTTTTCAGCCGAACAACCGGCGCCGCGCCAAGGTCCACGGTTTCCGCCTGCGGATGCGGACGCGGGCCGGCCGCGCCATCCTCGCTGCCCGCCGCCGCAAGGGGCGCACCGAGCTCTCCGCGTAGTCGTTCGGTGCTCGCCAGGGCGAACCGGGTGGTCCGCGCCGAAGACTTTCGCGCGGTGGTCAGGCGTGGGCGACGTTCGGTGACACCCTCTGCGGTGTACTACCAGTTGCCACGGGAACCCGGTGCGCCGGTGCGGTTCGGGATCATCGTGGCCAAGTCCGTCGGCAATGCCGTCGATCGGAATTTGGTGCGTCGACGCTACCGAGCACTGGGTCGCGAACTTGTTCAGGCCGGCGCACACGGGGTCGACGTGGTCGTGCGGGCACTACCCGGCGCAGCACAGCAAAGCTGGACCGGCTTGTCCGGCGATATGAACGCTGCTCTGGATCTCACCGTTCTGAACCGACGCAATCGTGTGGGCGGGGCGTGACGATGCGAACCGTGTCCTTCATTCTGTTGCTGCCACGCAACGTGTGCGTCGTCATCCTGAGGGCGTATCGGGCGGTGATCTCGCCGCTGTACGGTGACGTCTGCCGGTATTACCCCAGCTGCTCCGGGTATGCGCTTGCGGCGATCCAACAGCACGGTGTCGTGAAGGGGATTGCGCTGGGGACCTGGCGCATCGCCCGCTGCCATCCCTGGGCCAAGGGCGGCATCGATGACGTTCCCGTCCGCCGGGAGCCCCGTTCGCTCACTCACTTCGGTTTCGTCATTCCGACGAGCCATGGAAAGGCCTGACTCGTGGATATTCTCGGTACCGTCCTCTACCCCATCAAATGGGTGATCGAGGCGCTTTTGGTCGGATGGCACAGCCTGCTCACTGCCATGGGGATGCAGTCCGGCGCCGGTCTGACCTGGGTGCTGTCGATTGTCGGTCTCGTTCTTGTCGTGCGTGCGGCGCTCATTCCGATCTTCGTTCGGCAAATCAAGAGCCAGCGCAAGATGATGGAGGTCGCGCCGCAGCTCAAGAAGATCCAGGACAAGTACAAGGGCAAGAAGGATCAGTTCTCACGCGAGGCGATGCAGCGCGAGACGATGGAGCTCTACAAGCAAGCCGGCACGAACCCGTTGTCGTCGTGTTTGCCGCTTCTGATTCAGATGCCGATCTTCTTCAGCCTCTTTTCGGTGCTCAATGAGGCCCGCAACGACCAGGCCGGGGTCGGTCTCTTGACGAAGTCGCTGTCGAGCGAGTTCGGCAAGGCGTACCTCTTCAGCGGAGACTTCAAGGCCCCACTGAACCTCAGCATCCAGACGGCCTGGGCGGCAGGAAACTGGACCGTCGTCGCGATCGCGATCTTCATGGTGGCCCTCATGACCGGGTCGCAGTTCTTCACACAACTGCAACTGCAGTCGAAGAATCAGACACCGGAGATGAAGGCAAGCCCCATGTATCGGCAGCAGCGCATCCTGCTGTACATCCTGCCGGTGGTGTTCATTTTTTCGGGTGTCGCGTTCCCGATCGGCGTGATGTTCTACTGGCTGACCTCGAACGGGTGGACCTTGGTGCAGCAGTACCTGGTGATCCGCAATCTCCCGACGCCGGGCAGCGAGGCGGCGCTCGCTCGCGAAGCGCGTCTCGCGCGGAAGAATCGCGACAGGATGACAGAAGACGCGCTGGCCCTCGCCGACGCGAGTGACGAACCGGCCGCACCGCAAAAGGCCATCACGACCCAAAGAACGCAGCCGGTGGCGAAGAACCGTGCAAAGAAGACCGGGAGCAAGAAGTGAGCGACGTGACACACGCCGAGGACACCTACACCGTGGCGAGCGAGTCGGCGGTGGACGATCCGCACGTCAACGCGGTCGCGGTCGTCGATGGTGAGCCATTGACCGAAAAGGACCTGGTCATCGAGGGCGACATCGCGGCGGACTACATCGAGGAGCTCCTCGACATCACGGACCTCGACGGCGACATCGATATCGATGCGAAGTCGGGTCGTGCCTATCTGTCGGTGACGGCGTCGGAGGGCGCGAATCTTCGTGTGCTGTCCAAGCCGGATACGGTTGCTGCACTCCAAGAGCTGACGCGTCTGGCGGTGCAGAACCGGACCGGACGCTTCTCCCGGCTGATCCTCGATATCGGCGGATCACGCGATCAGCGTGCGACGGAGCTCGCCGCCCTGGTCGATCGGGCGGTTGCTCGGATCGAGGAAGGCGCGACGTCGGCCTCACTGCCCCCGATGTCCAGTTACGAGCGAAAGATCGTGCACGACATCGTGGCGGAGCGAGGGTTGACGTCGGAGTCCGAGGGCGAAGGTCGCGACCGTCACACGGTCATCACCCGGGGTTAGGTGTTGCGGAAGGTGCGAGCGGGGAGAAGTGGGTCGTCACACGCGCGACGCGGTGACATGTTTCACGTGAAACACTCGCTCCCGTGATCGAGGCGGAGCCCGCCGGCGCGGCTTCGCTGTTCGGGGCGCGGATCGATGTCGCGCGGGATTTCGCCGACGCTCTGGGTGGTCGCGGTGAGGAGTTGGGTCTGATTGGCCCTCTCGAGGCGGAGCGATTGTGGACCCGGCACATCCTGAACTGCGTATTGCTCGCCCCGCTCCTGCGACCCGGGCTCGTCGGGGACATCGGCAGCGGCGCGGGGCTCCCGGGCCTCGTGCTCGCGATCGCCCGCCCCGACGTGGAGTTTGTGCTGGTAGAGCCGATGGAGCGTCGTGTCGATTGGCTGCGTTCCGAGGCGTCGCGCTTGGGGCTCGACAATGTGCGCGTCGAGCGGTCTCGCGCGGAGGATGCTCCGCTCGTCAGGCAGCTCGACCAGGTCACGGCCCGCGCGGTCGCCGCGCTCTCGAAGCTCATCCCACTGACCGCCCCTCTCGCCCGGGTGGGTGGCGAGCTGGTCTTCATGAAGGGTGCGCGGATCGGTGATGAGGTCAGCGCCGCGGCGAAGCAGATTCGCACGGCACGCCTGAAAGACCAGGAGGTTCTGCTGCTCGGCGAGGGGATTGTCCCGGAGAGCACGCGGGTCTTTCGGGCTACAGTGGGTTGACCTGACACCGTCACCGCACGAGCGATGTTTCACGTGAAACATTCGAGAGGGATCCCGCTCCAGTGAGCACCGAGAACCGCTACGACCAGACGCCGCTCGCCCGCGAGATCGCCGAGTTGGCCCGCAGGCGCGGTGCCCTCGCGGCAGAGAGCGTGCCGCTCCCCGACCGCACCCGGATCTTCACCGTCGCGAACCAGAAGGGAGGCGTCGGGAAGACCACCTCGACCGTGAACCTCGCCGCCGCGCTCGCCCGGTCAGGTGCACGCGTCCTGGTAATCGACCTCGACCCGCAGGGCAACGCATCCACGGCGCTCGGGGTGGACCACCGCGCCGAGACACCCAGTGTGTACGACGTCCTGATCAACGACGTCTCGATGGCGGAGGTCGTCCAGCACAGTCCCGAGTCCGAGGGCCTGGACTGCATCCCGGCCACGATCCACCTGGCGGGTGCCGAAATCGAACTGGTCTCGCTCGTCGCCCGCGAGCAGCGCCTTCGCGGCGCGCTGCAGCAGTTCCTCGGCGAACAGAGTTACCACTACGTGTTCATCGACTGCCCACCCTCGCTGGGGCTGCTGACCATCAATGCCTTCGTTGCCGCGCGTGAGGTGCTCATTCCCATCCAGTGCGAGTACTACGCGCTGGAAGGCTTGAGCCAGCTCCTGAACAACATCAAGCTCATCGAGCGGCACCTCAACCCTGATCTGGCGGTGTCGACGATTCTGCTGACGATGTACGACTCCCGCACCAACCTCGCCAATCAGGTCGTCGACGAGGTTCGAGAGCACTTTCCGGCCGAGACGTTGCGCGCCCTGATTCCACGATCGGTGAGGATCTCGGAGGCGCCCAGCTATGGTCAGAGCGTGATCAGCTACGACGGCAACTCGCCAGGCTCCCTGTCCTATCGCGAGGCGGCATCCGAAATCGCCCGCCGCGGCGAGCGCCCTCGCACGAACGTGGCGGTGCAGAACTGATGGCGACCCCGAAACGCACAGGCCTCGGCCGTGGGATCGGCGCCCTCATCCCCACCGCGGAGGAGGGTGGCCGACCCGTTGACGTGTTCTTTCCTGCTCACGAGGGCGAGGGACAGCCGGAAGGCCCTGCCGACGGCCTGGTTGCGGTGCCGGGCGCCCGGCTCGCGAACCTGTCGCCCGATGACATCGTCCCCAACCCGCAGCAGCCGCGAAACGACTTCCGTGACGACGAGCTGAACGAGCTCACCGTCTCGGTGCGCGAGTTCGGCGTGCTTCAGCCCATCGTGGTGCGACCGCGTGCCGGCGCCGGCGCCGGCGAGCCGCAGTACGAGCTGATCATGGGCGAGCGCCGCCTTCGTGCGAGCAAGGCTGCGGGGCTGCAGAGCATTCCGGCCGTGGTGCGCAACACCGCCGATGAGGTCATGCTGCGCGATGCGCTGCTCGAGAACCTCCATCGCGCGGAGCTGAACCCGCTCGAAGAAGCTTCCGCGTACCAACAACTGCTTGCCGACTTCGGGATCACGCAGGAACAGCTCGCGGAGAGGATCGGTCGGTCACGCTCGCAGATCGCGAACACGATCCGGCTGCTCCGCCTCCCGGAGGGCATCCAACGCCGGGTGGCCGCAGGGGTGCTGTCCGCCGGCCATGCGCGCGCGATCCTGTCGGCCGGGGAGGTTCCTGCCATGGAGCGCCTCGCGGACAAGATCGTCAACGAGGATCTGTCGGTCCGAGCCGCCGAGGCCGCAGCGGGACTCGTGTCACCGACCAAGCCCAAGGTCGCCAAGCCGACCGCGGGGAGTCGCCAACATCACCTGGATGACCTGGCCGTCCGTCTCGGCGACCGACTCGATACGCGCGTCAAGATCACGCTCGGCTCCACGAAGGGCACGATCACGATCGACTTTGCCACCGTCGGAGACCTGAACCGGATCATGTCGGAGCTCGGAGTTCCCGGCGACCTCGGCCGCTGAGCGGCTCGTGCGACGGAGGACGCTAGTTGCGTCGTGCGTCTCGGACAGCCGCCTCGGCAAGGGCCTGGTAGACCCAGCCGAGATCATGGCCCGCCGCCTCGAGGGCTTGCGGCAGTAGAGAGGTCTCCGTCAGGCCGGGCAGCACGTTCGCCTCGAGGAACCACGGGGTGCCCGCGCCGTCCACGATGAGGTCAACGCGCGAGAGGTGGCGAAGGCCGAGCGAGCGATGCGCCGTGAGTGCCGCCTGAGCCGCGGCATCCGCGATGTCGGCGGAGATACGCGCCGGCACGTAGAACCGCGTCTCGCCCGCGTTGTAGCGCGCCTCGAAGCTGTACACGCCCGAAAGCGGTTCGATCTCGACCGCCGGAAGCGCGACCGGACCGTCGCCGGTGTCGATGATCCCGATGGCGATCTCGGTCCCGGCGATTCGCTGCTCGATGAGGGCGACATCCCCGTAGGTATAGGCGTCGACCATCGCGCGCGGGAGGTTGGCACGGTCTTCGACGATGGTGACCCCCTGCGCCGACCCGCCCTGCGCGGGCTTGACCACCAGCGGCACCGGCAACTCGTCGGAGATCGCCTCGAACACGGCGTCCGCGCCGAGCTCTCGGAATGCGTCTCGGGGCAGGGTGATCGAGCGAGGGGTGGCGACGCCGGCCCGTGACACGATGATCTTGGCGGTCGGCTTGTCCCAGGCCAGGCGGGCGGCGGCGGAACGCGAGCCGACGAAGGGGATGCCGAGAAACTCGAGGAGCCCGCGCAACGCGCCGTCCTCGCCCGACGCGCCGTGCAAGGCGGGCCAAACCACGTCGGGCCGTTCGGTGCGAAGCCAGGCGAGCAGTCCGGCATCCGGATCCCGCAACTCGACGGTGAGGCCGTGCTCAGCGAGGCTGTCGGCCACACGCCGACCGGACCGGAGCGACACGTCGCGTTCGTGCGAGATGCCGCCGGAGAGCACGACGATGCGACGGAGTTCTGATGTCATCTGCTCAGCCAACGCTCGGGGGCAGGACGCCCTGGCGCTGTGGTGGTCGCACAGCCAGGGGTCCCGTTTGCGCGAACTGTTCGAGCAGGCTCAGCTCACCGGTGATCACGATGGCGAGGCGGCGAATGCCCTCCCGGATGAAGTCGGGCGCCGGATAGCAGAACGACAAACGCATGGCATTCCGGCCACCGCCATCGCCGTAGAACGCCGTGCCGGGCGTGTAGGCCACGAGTTCCTTGACCGCCCGGGGCAGCATCGCCTTGGAGTCCAGGTGGCTCGGCAGGGTCAACCAGACGTAGAACCCACCGGTCGGCACCGTCCAACTCAGCGTGGGCAGCTGCTCCTGAAGTGCGCTCAGCATGGCGTCTCTGCGCTCACGGTAGACGCCGCGGAAGGTGTCGATCTGCGCCTTCCAATCGGCCGTCGAGAGGTATTCCGAGATGACGGCCTGCGAGAACGAACTGGGAGAGAGAATCGCCGCCTCGTTCGCTAAAATGAGTTTTTCTCGGATGGCATGGGGAGCGAGTGCCCACCCGACGCGCAGGCCCGGGGCGAGCGTCTTCGAGAAGGTGCCGAGGTAGATCACCCCGTCATCGTCAACGGAACGCATCGCCTGCGGAGGCGCCTGATCGAAGTAGAGCAGACCGTATGGATTGTCCTCGACTACCAGGATGTCGTTCGCACGGGCGATCTCGAGGACCTCCATGCGGCGCTCCCAGCTGAGCGTGACGCCCATGGGGTTCTGGAACGAGGGGATCGTGTAGAGGAACTTGATCGTCCTGCCCTGTTCGCGCAGGCTTGCGATCGTCTCGCGCAGGGACTGCGGAACGAGGCCGAGCTCGTCCATCTGCACGTGCGCGACATCCGCCTGGAAGCTGCGGAACACCACGAGAGCCGTCACATAGCTCGGCCCCTCGGCGATCACGACGTCACCAGGGTCGAGGAAGAGCTTCGAGACGAGTTCCAGGGCGTGCTGCGAGCCGGTCGTCACGACCACATCGTCGACGGAGGCACGAATGCCCTCCAGCGCCATGACATCCAGGATCTGTTCCCGGAGCTTGGGCGAGCCTTGCCCGGATCCGTACTGCAGCGCTGCCGCGCCCTGATGGCGGATCGTGCGTTCGACCGCATCGAGCATCAGCTCCTGCGGGAGTGCGGAAACGAAAGGCATGCCACCCGCGAGCGACACCACCTCGGGTCGGCTGGCCACCGCGAAGAGAGCTCGGACCTCTGATGCGCTGAGTCCCGCGGTGCGTGCCGCGTAGTGCGAGTACCACGGGTCGAGGTTGTTGCCCTGTTTCTTGTCCATGCTGGTCCGTTCGTCGGATATCGCACCAGGGTATCTGCAGAACTGACAAGGCCCCCTCCCCGCGAACGGGGAAGGGGCCGGTGAGTCTGAATGGCCTCTCACGGGGCCTGGCGCGGGATCAGGCCAGGAACTCGGCCAGATCTGCCTCGAGAGCGGGCTTCGGCTTCGCGCCGATGACAGTCTTGACGACCTCGCCACCCCGGTACACCTTCATCGCCGGGATCGAGGTGATCCCGTATTTCATGGCGGTCTCCGGGTTGTCGTCGACGTTCAGCTTGACGATCGAGAGCTTGTCGGAGTGCTCGGCCGCGATCTGATCGAGGATCGGTCCGACCGCGCGACACGGGCCGCACCATTCGGCCCAGAAGTCGACCATGATCGTCTTCTCCGAGTCCAGAACCTCGCTCTGGAACGTGGCGTCGGTGACGTCTTTCGCAGTGGACATCCGTATTCCTTCTTTCTTGACTGCCAGATGGAGTGGAACTAGACCGCGGCAGCTTGTGCGGCGGGGGATTCGACGAGCGCCAGCAGTTCGGGCGCCCGCTCGGCGAGGTACTTCTCGGCATCGAGCGCGGCCACCACGCCCGAGCCGGCGGCGGTGGCCGCCTGCTTGTATGTCGGGTCGATCACGTCGCCGGCCGCGAAGACGCCCGCGATATTGGTGCGCGAGCTTCGTCCGTCGACCGCGATCGTTCCCTCCGCGGTCAGGTCCAACTGGTCATGGACGAGATGGGTGCGCGGATCCGCACCGATCGCCACGAACATCCCCGTCACGTCGAGCGTCGTCTCCTCGCCCGTCTCGGTGTCGATCAGGCCGATTCCGGTGACCTTCTCGTCGCCGTAGACGTTGGCAACCGTCTTGTTCCACAGGAACTGGATCTTCGGGTCGGCGAATGCGCGATCCTGCAGCGCCGCCGAAGCGCGGAGCTTGTCGCGGCGGTGCACCAGGTACACGGTGTCGGCGAAGCGCGTGAGGAAGGTGGCCTCTTCGAGCGCCGAGTCGCCACCGCCGATGACCGCCACCTTCTTCTGACGGAAGAAAGCGCCGTCGCAGGTGGCGCACCACGAGACGCCGTACCCGGAGAGCCGACTTTCGTCCTCAAGACCGAGCTTGCGGTAGGCAGATCCGGTCGCGTAGATCACGGTGAGGGCCTCGTGCACGTCCCCGTTGCCCAGAGTGACGCGCTTGACGTCGCCGTCCAATTCGAGCCCGGTGACATCGTCGTAGACGATCTCCGCCCCGAACTTCTCGGCCTGCTCCCGCATCTTGTCCATGAGATCCGGGCCCATGACTCCATCGGGGAACCCGGGGAAGTTCTCGACCTCGGTGGTCTTCATCAGCTCGCCGCCGAACTCGACGGAACTCGCGATGACCAGCGGGTTGAGGTTGGCGCGCGCGGCGTAGATGGCTGCGGTGTACCCAGCCGGACCGGACCCCACGATGATGACGTGACGCATGTCGTCAGAACTCCTTCTACGGCTCGCTTCGCGGAGCCAACGGACAGTGCAACCGAGTCTACGGGCGCGTCATTCCCGCGCCAGGGCGTTGGCGAACCGGCTTCGGCCCTGCCACCCGTCAGGAGCGGGTCAGGAGTCGCCGCAGCGGACCTGCCAGTTCGCGCAATTCCGGAACCCGGGCGACCCACAGCACCCCGAGATAGACCAACCCCGTCACCCCGCCGACGAGGACCACCGAGAGGAGTTCGGCCACCTTGTTCGAGAGCGCAAACCCCGTGGTCCCGAGGCCGATCGGGGCGAGGCCACCGAGGGCCAACAACACGAGTAAGCCGACCACGGCGGCCGGAAGGGTCGCCAGAGCGTAGCTCCCGAAACGCCGCAGCATCCGGCGGCCGTCGATGCGGCCGAGTCGACGTCGCAGCAACGCGATGATGACGAGAGTCTGGATGCTCCCGGCCACCGAGGTGACGATCGCGATCCCGGCGGCGATGGCCGAGTGCGGCAACAGCAGCACCATCAACGCGCCGGTCACGAAGAGGCTGGACTGGAGGAGCTGAGCGAAGAACGGAGTGCGCGTGTCGCCGAGCGCGTAGAAGGTGCGTTGAACCAGGAAAAGGGTGCTGAACGGCACGAGCCCGAGCAGGTAGGCGAGGAGCACCCCCCCGATTCCCACGACTTCGCGGGTGTCGTGCGCAAAGAACGCGGCGAAGGGCAGAGCCGCAGCGGCCAGGGCGACGCCGGCCCCGGCGACCAGAAGAATGATCGTGCGCAGCGAGCTGGAAAGATCGTCTCGCACGAGGTCGAGGCGTTCATCTCGGGCGTGGCCGGACATCCGCGTGAAATACGGAGTGGCAATCGACACGGCGACGATCGAGTGCGGGAGCATGAAGATCAGCCAGCTGGTGCGCAACACGGCCACCGATGGGTCGTTCACCCCCGCCGAGACCGCGACCTGGCTCTGCACGATGCCGGCCAGTTGGGTGATCAGGATCATGCCGAACGTCCACGCGGCGGCACGGCCGGTTGAACCGAGGCCGACGCCCCGCCATCGGAAGTCGGGACGGTAGCGCAGTCCGGTTCGCCGCCAGAAGGCAATCAGAATGACGGCCTGCGCCGTCACCCCCAGTGTCGCGCTGCCGGCGAGGACGGTGATCCTCGCGGAGTCCCAGCTGGCCGGATCACGGTGGGCCGGATCCACGCCGAAGAGCACGGCGAACACGACAAGACCGGCGATCGCGACCACGTTGTTCAGCACCGGCGCCCAGGTGAACGGGCCGAACACCCCACGAGCGTTGAGCACCTCGCCGAGCAGGCTGTAGAGCGCGTAGAAGAAGATCTGCGGCAGGCACCAGTACGCGAAGCTCACCGCCAACGCGACACCGTCCCCCCGCAGCGCGGTGCCGCCCTGCCCGGTGTACACCGTGACCAACAGCGGTGCACCCAGGGTGGCGAGCAGCGTCACGCCGAGGAAGACGACGATCCCGAGCGTGACGAGACGGTTGACGAAGGTCTGACCGTCGTCGTCGTGACGGGCGGCCCGCACGATCTGGGGCACGAGAACGGCACTCAGGAGGCCACCGGCGATGATCGCGTAGACGTTGTTCGGCAGTTGATTCGCGATTGCGAAGGCGTTTGCCCCTTGATTCTGTTGCCCGATCGCCCAGGCCAGCATGGCGGCGCTGACGAAACCGAGGCTTCGGGAGACCAGCGTTCCCGAAGCCAAGGCGGCGCTCGCCCTTCCGATGCTTCCGCGCTGCGTGGGCTTGGACGCCGGCGGAGGCGTCGAGGAGGGAAGGACCTCCGGGTCACTCACCGTCGACCTCGGCGGGGGCTCCCACGGTCTCGTGCTGCTTTCGGCGCCGCTTCAGGATGTTACGGGCGATGCCGCCGCCGAATACCAGCACCAACAGCACCACAATCACCGTCGTGCCGACGCTCTCCCAGCCGGGCTGCAGATCCACCTCGACCGAGTCGGCGGAGCCAAGCAGAAAACCCGTCTTGCTGCTGATGGTCACGGTGGTGGTCACGGTGCCGTTGGTGAGCGCTTGCACCGGAATGGCGGCCTTATTCGAGGAGCCGGGCTCGACGGTGAGCGCGATGCCCTGCTTCTGCACCTGGAGGATCGAGCTCGGCGAGGAAACCGTGACGTACACCGTCACCGGAACCGTCAGCGCATTGCTGACCGTGACGGGGATGTTGGTGCGGCCCGCTCCCACGAACAAGTTGCTGCCGGTCACGATGTGCACGGCCGCGCGCAGTGTCGACGAGGCGGTCAGGAAGGCCGACACCGTGGAGCCCCAATCGCTGCCGCCGTGCACCCAGCTCACGGCGAGCACCGAGAGCAGCTGCAGCTGACGCGGTTCGAGCACCAGGGTGGGGTTGACGGCAGCCGACGCGAACTCGGTCTCGGCGGCGTTCGCGTTCAGCAGCGAACGCACGGCGTTGTTCCGGGAGCTGTCTTCGGCCTCGTCGACGACCTTGGCGTCCGGATGCGCTCCCGCGAGCACCGCGGACAGCCCGACCTGGAGCACGCTGGCCTGCGCCGCCAGGTCGGCGAACAGCACGTCGAGGTTCGTGCCGGTGGACGACCACTGGCGGTCGAGCGTGGCCACCACCGTGCGGCCGGGCGAGACGGCCTCCATTCCGGACAATGCGCTGTTCAGGCGTCCAACGGCTTCCTGTGCCACCGCGGGGTTCGTCGCGGAGGTGGCTTGCCGCACGAGCGAGCTGATCCCCGCATCCGAGACGATCCCTCTCATCTTGTCCAGATCAACGGATCCGGAGCTGGAGCCGGAGACGTTGCTCGAACTCAGCACCACATCCCGATATCCGGCCACCGACAGCGGAGCGAGATCGCCCGTCGCCACCGTGTCCTCAGCCGGCCAGGCGATGTTGCTCAGCGTGTAGCTCCACGCGAGCACGTCGGCGGCGCTGACCGGCAGTGGCCGGGGGCCGGTCGCCGCGGTGGGACTCGGGGTCGGGACCGCCGCGCTCGACGCGGACGCCGTCGGTGCAGGGGTCGCGCTGGGAGTGCTCGCTGGGCCGAAGTGGCTGGGGTCGATCGCGAAATCGAATCCCAGCGGGTTGGCCAGGTCAAGCGCATTCGCCTGGGCTAGGGATGCCAGATCAGCGTCGGCATACGCCAGCGCGAAGGTCTCGTTGCTTGCGCTTCGCAGACGCTCCAACCACGCGATAGCCGACGCCGGCGCGCTGCTGCCGAGCACCTGGATCGAGGCGATGATCATGGGATCGATCCCGATCACGGCGGGGGTGTCGTACACCGCATCGAGCTGACGGCTCAGCACCCCGAGCGGCGCCGTGTCGGCGGTCAGGGTGGCGGAGTCGAGCAAGCCGGTGGACGTCGGACGCACCGTCAGCGGGACCAGAACGGCCAGCGAGAGCGGCGTGCCGGCCGCGGCAGCTCGCGCGGGGGCTGCTCCGGGCGTCGCCGCCGCTCCCAGGACCGGCGCGAGTGCGAGCGCCACGGTTGCCGCGAGTGAGACCGCGACCGTGATCCCCGTCCTGACGACCGAACGGCGCGTGGTCACCGGCGGAACTCCGGGCACGGCGGCACGTCCGTGTTCCGCTCAGCCGACATGCCCACGAGTTTAGACGTGTCATCCTGGGTGCCATGGAAAGCGTGGCGGATGCGGTGCAGCGCCTCAATCGGCTCGCGGCCGCCCCCGCGTTGGTGCTGTTGGCGGAGCGGTTCGCGTCCACCGGCCACGAGTTGTCGGTTGTCGGGGGTCCGGTGCGGGATGCCTTCCTCGGCCGTCCGGTCTCCGACCTCGACCTCACCACCGACGCCCGCCCCGACCAGATCCTCGCCATCGTCGAACCGCTCGCCGACGCTGTCTGGGACATCGGTCGTGAGTTCGGCACGATCGGCACCCGCTTCGGGGGCGAGACCATCGAGATCACGACTTACCGGAGCGACGCCTACGACCCATCAAGCCGCAAGCCGGAGGTCCTTTTCGGCGCGAGCCTCGAGGCCGATCTCACCCGACGTGACTTCACCATCAACGCGATGGCGCTGCGTCTGCCCGACGCGGAGCATCGCGAGCCGCGACTCGTCGACCCGACGGGCGGCGTCGACGACCTCCTGGCCTTCACGCTGCGCACCCCGAGTGCACCGGAGATCTCCTTCGGGGACGACCCCCTTCGGATCCTGCGGGCCGCGCGCTTCGCGGCGCAGCTCGGCTTCGTGCTGGATTCCACCGCGCTGACGGCCGCGCGGGGACTGGCAGATCGCCTGGGGATCGTCTCGGCGGAGCGGATCGGCGCCGAGCTCACCAAGCTGATGCTCGCGACGGACCCTGTTGCCGGCATCCGGCTCCTCGTCGACAGTGGGGCAGCGGGGGTGGTGTTGCCCGAGATCCCCTCCCTCCGGCTCGAGATCGATGAGCATGCTCGCCACAAAGACGTCTATGAGCACAGCCTGACCGCGCTCGATCGTGCGCTCGAGTTGGAGAAGAGCAGGGGGCACACACCCAGCCTCGTGTTGCGGCTCGCGGTGCTGCTGCACGACATCGGTAAGCCCGCAACCCGGGTGATCGAGCCGGGCGGCGTCGTCACCTTCCACCACCATGACGTTCTGGGCGCGAAGCTGGCGGCCAAGCGGCTCCGCGCCCTGCGCTTCGACAATGACACCGTGAAGGGCGTGGCGGAACTGATCCGTCTGCACTTGCGATTCTTCGGCTACGCGGGCGGCACCTGGACCGACTCGGCCGTGCGCCGCTACGTGCGTGACGCCGGCCCGCTGCTCGAGTGGCTGCACATCCTGTCGCGCTCCGACGTCACCACCCGAAACCGGCGAAAGGCCGAGCAACTCGAGTTTGCGTACGACGACCTGGAGGCGCGGATCCTCGCCCTCGAGGAAGAGGAGGAGCTCGCCGCCATCCGGCCCGACCTGGACGGCGAGCAGATCATGCGGATCCTCGGGTTGAGGCCGGGACGGGAGGTCGGAGAGGCGTATCGCTTCCTCCTGGAGGAGCGGCTGGAGCACGGCCCGCGGGATGCCGACGAGGCGGAGGACCTCCTTCGGCGGTGGTGGAGCAGCCGCGGCTGAGCTATAGTCGACAGGTTGCCCCCGGGACATCCGTCACGGTGGCGCACGTCAATACCCTCCTGCTGCAGATCGTCTGCAGCCGTTCTAGACCAGAGGAGGTGGGTTAGTGACGCACCAGTATGAGTTGATGGTCATCCTCGATCCGGAGATCGATGAGCGGACCGTCGCGCCCAGCTTGGACAAGTTCCTCAACGTGATCCGCAACGATGGCGGCACGATCGACAATGTCGACATCTGGGGCCGCCGCCGCCTGGCATACGAGATCCAGAAGAAGACCGAGGGCATCTACGCCGTCGTCAACTTCACCGCGACCTCGGATGCCACCGTCGAGCTCGATCGCCAGCTGAAGCTCAGCGAGGCCGTCCTCCGCACCAAGGTGCTGCGCGCCGAAGAGGCCGCAGCTCGGGCGATCTCGGTTCGTGCCGACGACGAGAAGCGAGCGGCCCGCAAGGCGGCCGCTGCCGCGAAGGCGCCGGTCAAGCCGGTCGCAGCGACCCCGGTCAAGTCCGAGGCCCCGAAGGCCGAGGCTCCGAAGGCCGTCGCGCCGAAGGATACGGAAGCGTCAGGGTCACCCGCAGTGGATGAGGCGCCCGCGGCGTCGGACTCGGCGGAGTAACACATGGCCGGCGAGACGATCATCACGGTGGTGGGCAACCTCACCGCGGATCCCGAACTGCGCTACACGCAGGGCGGACTGGCCGTCGCGAACTTCACGATCGCGTCGACCCCTCGCACCTTCGACCGTGCCGCGAACGACTGGAAGGACGGCGAGGCGCTGTTCCTGCGCGCGTCGTGCTGGCGTGAGTTCGCCGAGCATGTGGCCGGTTCGCTGACGAAGGGGAGCCGCGTCGTTGCGACCGGTCGCCTGAAGCAGCGCAGCTACGAGACGAAGGAAGGGGAGAAGCGCACCAGCATCGAGCTCGAGATCGACGAGATCGGCCCGAGCCTGCGCTATGCCACCGCCCAGGTCACCCGCGCACCGGGTGGTTCTGACCGCTCGGGTGGCTCCTTCTCTGGTGGCTCGCGTCCGCAGGCCGTCGCCGATGAGCCGTGGGCGGCCTCCGCTCCGGCGTCCGGCGGCGATGACGTGTGGAACACCCCTGGCAACTACAACGACGAGACCCCGTTCTGATTCTTCAGAACAGCTGACTTTCAAGGACACAGATCATGGCAGGTAAGAGCAGTAGCAGCGGCGGAAGAGACAGCCGCAAGCGCACCAACGTGAAGGGCGGCAAGAACGCCGCTCCCGCGAAGTCGATCCGCGTGGGCATCATCGATTACAAAGATGTCGCCACGCTTCGCAAGTTCATCTCCGAGCGGGGAAAGATCCGCGCCCGGCGCATCACCGGCGTCTCGGTGCAGGAGCAGCGTCTCATCGCGCGCGCGGTCAAGAACGCCCGCGAGATGGCGCTTCTCCCCTACGCGGGATCGGGGCGGTAGACCATGAAGCTCATCCTCACCTCCGAGGTCACCGGCCTTGGCTCACCGGGTGACGTCGTCGACGTCAAGAACGGCTAC
Organism: Acidobacteriota bacterium; assembly: GCA_019351995.1. Taxonomy (GTDB): domain Bacteria; phylum Actinomycetota; class Actinomycetes; order Actinomycetales; family Microbacteriaceae; genus Lysinimonas. The sequence continues at coordinate 30,816 of JABBOD010000013.1, read as the reverse complement.
GCGCGCAACTTCCTCGTGCCGCAGGGCTTCGCCGTGCAGTGGAGCAAGGGCGGCGAGAAGCAGATCGAGCAGATCAAGGCGGCTCGGGTCGCTCGCGAGCTCGCCACGCTCGAAGACGCTCAGGCCCTCAAGGCCAAGCTCGAATCGTCCACCGTCAAGCTGACCGTGAAGGCCGGCCGCGAGGGTCGCCTGTTCGGCTCGGTCAAGACGGACGACATCGCGGATGCCGTCCAGGCGGCTGGCATCGGATCGATCGACAAGCGCACCATCGAGCTCGCAGCGCCCATCAAGGGCACCGGAACCCATGAGGCGACGGTCCGTCTGCGCAGCGACGTCGTGGCCGCGATCACCCTCGAGGTCGTCGCCGCCAAGTAGGCGCTCAACCCGTTTCAGCCCAGTAGCGGCGCCTCCTGCAGAAGGCGCCGCTACTGGTGTGAGCCCGGGAAGTCAAGCCCGGGACGCTCTTTCGTCCACAGCCACGGCGGCATCTCGTCAACGTTCAAGCGGCACTCTAGACATGTTTCTACACACAAAGCGTTTGCGTCGAAAATCCTGATCAGAGTCGGTATTTGAAATCAAAGTCGCCGGTTGTGCACAGAACTATCCACACCTTCTTCACATTGCGCGCGGCGTTTCGCGCCAGTTACCAACACCGTTGTCCACAGGGGGTGTTGGCTCCGCGTGCGAGGCATCCCTAACCTGGCGCAGCGTCTCCCCGCACCGCAACGGGAACGGACCCTCGATCGCCACATTGGCCCGGGGTGTCGTGGGTCGCTGTCACTCTCGACGCAGTTAGTTTGACCGCAGGAGGTTTCCCCGTGTCCATCGCCCATCTGGGTCTCGCCGGAGAATCGCGCACGGCAGGCGAGGGGTGGCAGGGCGAAAGAACCCCTCCGCACGACCTCCTCGCGGAGCAGAGTGCCATCGGCGGAATGCTGTTGAGCAAGGATGCCGTGGCCGACGTCGTCGAGACGGTCCGCGGGGTGGACTTCTACATCCCGAAGCACGAAGTCGTCTTCGAGGCGGTGCTGAACCTCTACTCCCACGGCGAACCCACTGACGTGATCGCCGTCACCGACGAGCTCACCAAGACCGCCCAGCTGCAACGCGCCGGCGGTGCGGAATACCTGCACACCCTGACCGGCCTGGTGCCGACCGCGGCGAACGCCGGCTACTACGCCTCGATCGTCGCCGAGAAGGCGGTACTGCGGCGCCTCGTCGAGGCCGGCACCCGCATCGTGCAGATGGGCTACGCCAGCGAGGGCGAAGTCATCGACCTGGTCAACAACGCGCAGGCGGAGATCTACGGCGTGACGGGCGGAGTCGAGGCGGAGGATTATGTGCCGCTGGTGGAGGCCATCGACACGGCGGTCGACGAGATCGAGAAGGCCCGCGGTCGTGATGGGGAGATGGCCGGTGTGCCCACCGGGTTCGCGGAGTTGGACGAACTCACCAATGGTCTGCACGGTGGCCAGTTGATCATCGTGGCCGCGCGACCCGGCCTCGGAAAATCCACCCTGGCCCTGGACTTCGCCCGGTCCGCCACGGTGAAGCACCACATGCCGACGATCTTCTTCTCCCTCGAGATGGGGCGGAGCGAGATCGCCATGCGTCTGCTCGCGGCGGAGGCATCCATTCCGATGCACACGCTTCGCAAGGGGGCGATGGACCAGCGCGATTGGGACAAGCTGGCGCACGTGCGTGGGCAGATCGCCGACGCGCCGTTGTACATCGACGACAGCCCCAACATGACCCTCGTGGAGATCCGAGCCAAGTGCCGACGTCTCAGCCAGAAGGTCGGGTTGAAGATGGTCGTGATCGACTACCTCCAGCTGATGACGTCCGGCAAGAAGGTCGAGTCGCGCCAGCAGGAGGTCAGCGAGTTTTCGCGGGCGCTCAAGCTGCTGTCGAAAGAACTCAACGTGCCGGTCATCGCGCTGTCGCAGCTCAACCGTGGTCCGGAGCAGCGCTCCGACAAGAAGCCGGCACTGTCCGATCTCCGCGAGTCGGGCTCGCTGGAGCAGGATGCCGACATCGTGATCCTGCTGCACCGCGAAGATGCCTATGAGCGTGACAGCCCGCGCGCGGGAGAAGCCGACCTGATTGTGGCGAAACACCGCAACGGACGGCAAGACACCATCGCGGTGTCGTTCAGCGGGCAGTTCTCCCGCTTCAGCGATATGCCACGCATTTAGCGCTCAGCGGGTCGACGTAGACTTCTCGCGGTTCTTCGTCCGAGAAAGTGAGTCGCCGGTGTCTGCTTGGGTTGTCCCGGCACTGCGTGCGGTTGTCGCCATCGCCGTGGGGTTCACGATCACCTTCACAGCCGCTCACTCCGCCACCTTCGGTCTCGTCGCCTTCGGATTGTTCGGGGTCGTCGCGGGAGCGGTCCTGCTTGCGGGATCGCTGGGCTCGCGCAGCGATCGCGCCTCCCGCGGTCTCTTTCTGACGCAGAGTGTTGTGACGGTGCTCGCCGGCATCGCCGCGCTGGTTCTGCCTGCCGGCGGCGTGCACTATTTCGTCTTCGTCGTGAGCGCGTGGGCGATCGTGACGGGCGCGCTCGAACTCGTCAGCGGCATCCGCGCCCGCCGTCGGCTCCCGATCGCGCGCGACTGGATGATCCTCGGCGGTCTCACCCTCATTCTGGCGATCGCGTTCCTCATCGTCCCCCCCGACTACACCCAGACCCTTGGCGGTATCGAGCAGATCAAGGGTCAGCTGACGGCCTCCGTGGTTCTGGTCGGAATGTTCGGCGCCTGGGCCATCATGGTCGGCGTCCTGCTCGGGATCGCGGCCGTGTCGGCGCGCAGTTCGCGAGCCCCCGCAGCATCAAGATCGGCGGTCACCTCGTGAGCAAGAAGCCCAAGGCGACGACCCGTCGCCAGACTCCCACCCGCAAGGATCAGACCCGACCGGTGGAGCTGATCGGCCTGTCGGCCGTCTTCGGCGTCTTCACCGGTTTGGTGGTCGGGTTCGCGACTCGGGAGTGGATCCTCGCGGCGATCTTCTTCGGCGTCGTCTTCATCGTGAGCCTGATCTCCCTGGCGATGATCATGCTGGGTCAGACTCCGGATGCCGACCTGCCCACGCTCGACGACGAGACTCCGCAGAGCCACTGAACGCGGCGCTGATCCGGGCGCACCGCCGTCGCGGGGCCTCTACTCCGCCAGGTAATCGACCAGTTCGGCGGCGAGCCCCACATAGCGGGCGGGTGTGAGTTCGAGGAGGCGCGCCTTGGCATCCGCGCCGATGTCGAGCCCCTGCACGAAGGCCCGCAGCTCTGCCGGCCCGGTGCGATGGCCGCGGGTGAGCTCCTTCAACAGCGCGTATGGATCGGCGATGGAACTTCGACCGGCGGTCACCTCGGCGCGGATCACGGTCTGAATCGCCTCGCCGAGCACCTCCCAGTTGCGGTCGAGGTCGGTGGCCAGCGCGTCGTGAGCGATGGCGATCTCGTTGAGGCCGCGGGCCAGGTTGTCCAGCGCCAACAGGGAGTGGCCGAGCGCGACCCCGATATTGCGCTGGGTCGTCGAATCGGTGAGATCGCGCTGCATCCGACTCGTCACCAGCGTGGAGGCGAGTGAGTCCAGCAGGGCTGACGACAACTCGAGGTTCGCCTCGGCGTTCTCGAAACGGATCGGGTTGATCTTGTGCGGCATCGTCGACGAGCCGGTCGCCCCGGCCTGGGGGATCTGGCTGATGTAGCCCATCGAGATGTAGGCCCAGAGGTCGGTGCACAGGTTGTGCAGGATGCGGTTGAGGTGGCTGATCGCGGTGAACAGCTCTGCCTGCCAGTCGTGCGACTCGATCTGGGTGGTGAGTGGATTCCAGCTCAGCCCGAGTGAGGTGACGAAGTCACGGGAGATGGTCGGCCAGTCGGCGTCAGGATCTGCGGCGACATGGGCACCGAAGGTGCCGGTCGCGCCGCTGAACTTGCCGAAGATCTCCACCGCCTCGACCCGGGCGAGCACGCGCTCGACCCGCGCGACGAAGACGGCGAATTCCTTGCCGACGGTGGTCGGGGTGGCGGGCTGTCCGTGGGTGTGGGCCAGCATCGGGGTGGCGCGCTCGTCGACCGCGAGCCGGCGCAAGGCCGCCATCACATCCCGGAGTCTCGGAAGCCACACCTCGTGAACCGCCGCGCGCACCGTGAGGGCGTAGCTGAGGTTGTTGATGTCTTCACTGGTACAGGCGAAATGCGTCAGCTCGGCGACATCGTTGAGTCCGAGCGCGGAGAGGCGGCCGCGCACCAGATACTCGACCGCCTTGACGTCATGTCGCGTTGTCGCCTCGAGGGCGGCGAGTTCGTCGATCTCGGGTTGCCCGAACTCGGCGGCGAAGGTGCGCAGCGCGCGCACCTGCTCCGGGTCGAGAGGTGCAGAGCCGAACAACTCGCGGTCGGTCAGGGCGAGCAGCCACTCGACCTCCACGTGGACGCGGGCCCGATTGAGTCCGGCTTCTGACAGGTGCTCGCCGAGACCCTGCACGGCCGCGCGGTACCGCCCGTCGAGCGGGCTGATCGGCTGCGGGGGAAGCGGACTCATGAAACTCCCTGTTGGATTCCGGGTTCGAGCTGGCGGAAGAGCGCAATGCTGGCGCGTTCGATCGTTTTCAGCACGGTTGTGAAGAGTGCGGCATCCGAATAGTACGGATCAGGCACATCCATCGTGCCTGATCCGTCGGGTTCGAACGCCATCAGCAGCTGAACCTTGGCGCGTTCTGACTCGTTCTGCGCCCACTCGCGCAGTGTGCGCTCCTGACCGCGGTCGAACGCGACGATCAGATCCAGCATCCCGAACCACTCCGGATCGAACTGTCGGGCCCGATGCCGGGTGCCGTCATAGCCGCGCGACTTGAGAGCCGCGACGGTTCGCGGATCGGCGGGTTCGCCGACGTGCCAGTCGCCGGTTGCGGCGGACTCGACCGTCACCCGGCCGGCGTAGCCGCCCGTGACGATCAGCGCCCGAAAGATCGCCTCGGCCATGGGCGAGCGGCAGATGTTGCCGGTGCAGACGAAGCAGACCCGGAACGGTGGTTGGTCCGCGCCGACACCGTTGTCGGCGAAGCTCGTCGCGGTCATGGTCCATCTTCCCGCTTTCGGAGGTTCCTTCACACTCCTCATGGTCACCTTCGCTCCCCGGGAACCGAGGGGATCGCGTGACCTCGGCCTCGACCCGGGCACACTCGGCTGCTGTCGGGCGTCCGCCCGCCGAGAGGAGGGTTCGTGCTGATCCCGGATGCCCCCGTCCTGCGCGCCGCGCTCGAGCGGCAGCAGTCCGCACTCGCCCCCGTCGGGCGGCTGCTCTCCGCCGCCGCGACGTTCCCGCCTCGTCTCCGCCCCGAGGACTGGCGGGGACCCGCCGCTGCGGCGTGCGAACGCCTGGAGTCGCAGTTGGTGCACGAGCTGCGCCGCGCGGAAGCCGCCGTGGAGGCCGCGCAGCGCGAGACGCGCCGGGCCATGATCGAGCTCGGCGGATGAGGGCGAGCGCCGGGCCACCGAGGCCACCACAGCCGATCGACCCGCTTGTTCTCGACCCGCGTTCCGCTATCACGCCGGCTCCCCTCCCGCCCGGCCAGCACGCCCCACGCCCCGAGCAGGGCGGCCCGCTTCTGGTGACCCTCGCGGGCACAACGGTGGTGACCACCGACGGGATGCAGTGCCACCTGGAGCAGCTGTCCTCCCTGCAGGAGCAACTCATCTCCGTGATGGGCGCGCTGGCGGAGGTCACCGACACCGTGGCGTGGGGTGCGATCGGCACCGTGGCGGGGAGCACGATGGGGGGCGCTGCGTCAAGCGCGCGGCGGAGCGCCGCCCACGTCGAGTCCGCCCTCCACGCCGCCAGGACGGCGCGCGGTACCACGGAGCAGCTGACCCGCTCGCTGCACCACGCGATCACCGCGTACGCGAGCGCGGAAACGGACGCGTTGGCGCGCATGGATCGGCTGGCGTCGATCGGGGGGGCCGGGTTCGGAGTCCTGGCCCGCGCTGCACTCCCGGCTGTCGCGGGCCTCGGCCTCGCCGGCTGGTTGGCATCCGCCCTGCCGGATCCCGGTGCTCTGCGGGCTTCCCTCTGGCGAGCCTTCTTCCTCCAGCACCCCGAGCCCATCACGGGCCCGGGCCCGGTACGGGTGGTCAGGATGCTCACCGACGGCCTCGACGAGGGCACCTCCACCTTTCTCGGCACCCCGCTGCCGATCGCGGTGCTGCTCGGGGCGGCGGGGGTGACGGGAGTGCGCAGCAGTTCGCGAGGATTGCTGGCCGTCGGACCGTTGCTGGGGATGTTTCGCGAGACGCCGGTCACGGTGGATCGGGTACGGACAGCGCCAGTCAGCGCCCCCGCCGCGGGTGCGGTCCAGCGCCTCGCGCGGGTGCCGGAGGTCAATCAGGTGCGCGTGGAGAAGTACGACGCTCCCGACCAGCCGAGCCGATTCGTGGTCTACGTGGGCCCGACCGAGACCTTCTCGCCGGTGGCCGATCACGAGCCATGGGATTTGACGAGCAACGTCGGCGGAGTCGGCGGCTTGGACGTCGGTGCGTATCGCGCGAGCGAGCTCGCCATGCGGGATGCGGGGGTGACGGCGAGCAGCCCGGTCCAGTTCGTCGGCTTCTCCGAGGGCGGACTCGTCGCGAGCATGCTGGCCGCGTCCGGCGACTGGAATGCCGCGGGCCTCCAGACCTTCGGCGCCCCGGCCGGCAACATCGAGTTGCCGGAGGGCCTCGACGGGATGGCGGTGCGCAACACCGACGACTTCATCCCGATGCTCGCTGGGCCGCAACTCGACCATCACCTGCTGCACGTAGAACGCCGCGCGTTTTCGGCGGGCGAACCGCTGCCGACCTATCACGCGGCACCCGCGCACCAACGCGATGCGTACCAGGCGACCGCCGCGGTCATTGACGCGGCCGGCTCGGCGGCGGTCCGCGAGCAGAACGCGGCGCTCGACGCCTTCACCGCCGACTATGCGTCACGGGGTGGTTCGACCATCACGTCGATGAGCTATCACGCCGCACGTGTCCCTGATGCGGCGGCACCGACGCTCACGCAGGTGACGACTGAGGCGCGCTAACCCCGCCGGCTGCCGGTGAACGGCCGCAGCACCAACCCGATCAGCCACGACAGGATGCCGAGCAGCAAGGCCCCCAGGATCCCCCAGCCGAAGTTGGCGACCGACAGCCCGAAGCCCAGGAGACCGCTGATCCAGGCCACAAGCAACAGCAGCAATCCGTTCACCACGAGCGCCAGAAGGCCGAGAGTGAGGATGTACAGCGGCAGGGCGACGATCCGCACGAGGCTGCCGATGACGCCGTTCACGATGCCGAAGATCAGCGCAACGATCAGGTAGGTGACGATGGTCTCGAGAACACCGCTCGGGGCGAACGGCGTCACCCGGAGGTGCGGCGCGAGGAGCAGGGTCGTCAGCCACAGGGCCACGGCGTTGATGATCAGGCGGAGGAAGAGACGTCCCATGGCCCCCATTGTGGCAGTGCGGGGGGCCGCGCGACCAGGGCCGGTGCGGTGCAGCTGCGCCTAAGCTTGACCACATGCCCGTGACGCTCCGCCCTGAGATCGCCGCGCTGGCACCGTACCGCCAGGGCCGGCCCGCGGCGCGCGATGCATTCAAGCTGTCGTCGAATGAGAGCCCGTTTCCGCTGCTCCCCGAGGTCATCGAAGCCATCGAGGGCTCGCAGCTGAACCGTTATCCGGATGGCGCGGCGACTGCGCTGCGCGTGCGGCTGGCCGAGCGCGCCGGCGTCACCGTTGACGAGGTGCACGTGGGGGCGGGATCCGTCTCGATTCTCCACCAGCTCATCCAAGCGACCGCGTCGACCGGCGACGAGGTGCTGTACGCCTGGCGTTCCTTCGAGGCGTATCCCGGGATCGTCACGGTGTCCGGCGCGACCAGCGTCACCGTGCAGAACCGGGCGGACGGCAGCCACGATCTCGACGTGATGGCGTCCGCCATCACCCCCCGCACCCGGGTCGTCATCGTCTGCTCGCCCAACAATCCGACGAGCGCGGTGGTCACCGCCGTCGAGTTCGAGGCCTTCATGGCCCGGGTCCCCGACACCGTGCTGGTGATCCTCGACGAGGCGTACCGCGAGTTCGTCACCGACGCACACGCCGTCGAGGGACTGCCCCTGCTGGAGCGCTACCCGAATCTGGTCGTGCTCCGGACCTTCTCGAAGGCATACGGCCTCGCCGGCCTGCGCGTCGGCTACGCGGTCGGGCCCAGCTACATCCTGGATGCCGCCCGCGCCACCATGATCGCCCTCTCGGTCACCGAGCCCGCTCAGCGGGCCGCGATCGTCTCACTCGACCACGAGGCGACCTTCGCTGCGCAGCTCGCGGAGCTCGTCGAGCGTCGCACGACGCTGCGTGACGGGCTCGCGGCGCAGGGGTGGCGCATCCCGGAACCACAGGGCAATTTCGTCTGGCTCGTGACCGGAGAGGCGACGGCGGCCGCGGCCGAGATCCTCGAGAAGCACGGCATCGTCGCGCGGGTGTTCGCGCCGGAGGGGATCCGCATCTCCGTCGGCGAAGCCGAATCTGTGGAGAAGGTCCTAGCGGCGACCGCGGAGGTTGTGGAGACCCTCCGAGAAGACATCGGAAGTGGCGGGCTAGGGTAGTGGTCATGTCCTCGGACGCCGCGATTCAATTGCTGACGCCCGACGGACAGCTCGTGTCCGATGATCGGACGTCCGAGTATCTGCCATGGATTGAGAAGCTGCCGGAATCGCGGCTCCTCGACTTCCACCGCCAGATGGTGGTGATGCGCCGCTTCGACACCGAAGCCGGCAACCTGCAGCGCCAGGGCCAGCTCGCGCTATGGATCCCGAGCATCGGCCAAGAGGGTGCCCAGGTCGGCTCCGGCTATGCGGCCGCGCCCCAGGACCACATCTTTCCGGCGTACCGCGAGCACGCGGTTGGCCGGATTCGCGGACTCGATCCGATGAGGCTCATCGAGATGCTCCGCGGCCTCAGCCACGGGGGCTGGGTGCCGAGCGAAACCGGAAACTTCCACCTCTACACGCTGGTGATCGGGTCCCAGTCGCTGCACGCGACCGGGTATGCGATGGGGATCGCACTCGACAAACTGAACGGGAACGCGAGCGGCGCGAGCGACCAGGACACGGATGCCGCCGTCCTGGTGTACTACGGTGACGGCGCCAGCAGCCAGGGGGATGTGAGCGAGGCGATGATCTTCGCCGCCAGCTACCAGACCCCCCAGGTGTTCTTCCTGCAGAACAACCACTGGGCCATCTCGGTGCCGGTCGAGCGCCAGTCGCGCACGCCGCTGTATCTGCGCGGCACGGGCTTCGGCATCCCGAGCGTTCAGATCGACGGCAACGACGTGCTGGCCAGCTACGCCGTGACTTCCCAGGGTCTGCTCGATGCCCGCAGTGGCCGGGGCCCGCGGTACATCGAGGCGTTGACCTACCGGATGGGCGCGCACACCTCGAGCGATGACCCGAGCAAGTACCGCGAGAATGACGAGGTCGCATACTGGGGCGCGCGCGATCCGATTACGCGATACGAGGCGTATTTACGGGGCAAGGGCGTCGGCGACGACTTCTTCTCCGAGGTGGCCGAGGAGGCCGAGGATCTTGCGGCCGAGGTGCGTGCCCGCACCATGACGCTGCAGGACCCGCCGACGACCAAGATCTTCGAGCACGTCTACACGGATGCGCATCCGCTCGTCGACGCGCAGCGGGACTGGCTGGCCGCATACGAGGCGTCGTTCGCGGATGACGCCGGCGAAGGAGCGGGCCGATGACCGACACGTTGACCCTGGCCAAGGCCATCAACCTCGGGTTGCAGAAGGCGCTCGCCGACGACCAGAAGGTGCTGCTGATGGGCGAGGACATCGCCACCCTCGGCGGGGTGTTCCGGGTCACCGAGGGGCTCGTCAGCGAGTTCGGCCGCAACCGCGTGATCGACACCCCGCTGGCCGAGTCCGCCATCGTCGGCACCGCGATCGGGCTGGCCATGCGCGGCTACCGGCCGGTCTGTGAGATTCAGTTCGACGGCTTCATCTTCCCCGGCTTCGATCAGATCACCTCGCAGCTCGCGAAGCTGACATACCGGCACGAGGGGTCTGCGCGGTTCCCGATCGTCATCCGCGTGCCGTACGGGGGCCACATCGGTGCGGTCGAGCATCATCAGGAGAGTCCCGAGGCGTATTTCGCGCACACGCCCGGGCTGCGCGTCGTCAGCCCGGCCACGCCGCAGGACGGCTACTGGATGATCCAGCAGGCCATTCAGAGCAACGACCCCGTCATGTTCTTCGAGCCGAAGAGCCGGTATTGGCAGAAGGGCGAGGTCGATCGCGAGACGCCGCCCGGTGCGTTCCAGGCCAGCCGCGTCGTTCGGACGGGAACCGAGGTCACGCTCGTCGGGCACGGCGCGATGGTGTCGGTCTTGCTGCAGGCGGCGGACATCGCGGCCGCCGAGGGAACCAGCATCGAGGTCATCGACCTGCGTTCGCTGTCCCCGATCGACTACGCGCCGATCATCGCGTCGGTGCAGAAGACCGGACGCCTGGTCGTCGCGCAGGAGGCTCCCGGCCATGCGAGCGTCGGGTCCGAGATCGCCTCGACGGTCGCCGAGCGCGCTTTCTATTCACTCGAAGCACCCGTGCTGCGCGTCAGCGGCTTCGACACCCCGTTCCCGCCCGCGAAGCTCGAGGGCATCTACCTGCCGGATGCGGACCGCATCCTGGAAGCCGTCGACCGCGCGCTTGCGTACTGATCCGGCCGACGAGACCGGCCAGAAGGAGCACACGATGACGCACTCCGAGTTCCCGCTTCCCGACGTGGGGGAAGGCCTCACCGAGGCCGAGATCGTCTCGTGGAAGGTGCAGCCGGGCGACACCGTGGCGGTGAACCAGGTGCTGGTCGAGATCGAGACGGCGAAGTCCTTGGTCGAGCTGCCGTCTCCGTTCGCCGGGACTGTCACCGAGCTGTTGGCCGCCGAGGGCGACACCGTCGAGGTGGGGACCCCGATCATCCGGGTTGATTCGACCGGGGGTTCGATCGAGCTGCAGGCGCCATCGGCCGGGGAGGCGGTGGGAGAGGTGGCGACGCCCGCTGCGCCCGCTCCGTCGGCCCCGTCCGCCACGCCCGAGGAGGAATCGGGTGCCGTCCTGGTGGGATACGGCTCGAAGAGCGGTCACGCGGTCACGCGGCGGCGCCGCTCCGGCGGCGCCGGGAGCCTCACGGCCGAGGGTGCATCCGAGGAGGCGGTGTCCGCGGCGCGAGCCGCATCGCGGCCGAGCTCGGTTCCCGCGGCATCCGCGGCGCCGATCATCGCCAAACCGCCGATCCGCAAGCTGGCGAAGGACCTCGACGTCGACCTCGCGACGGTGACAGCCACGGGTTTGGCCGGTGAGATCACCCGCGACGATGTGATCCGGCAGGCCTCTCAGGCGAGCGTCTTCCGCAACATCCAGACCCCGGAATGGCCGGAGGACCGCGAAGAGCGCATCCCGGTCAAGGGCGTTCGCAAGGCGATCGCCACGGCGATGGTGCAGAGCGCGTTCAGCGCCCCTCACGTCAGCGTGTTCAGCGACGTCAACGCCACTCGCACCATGGAGTTCGTGAAGCGACTGAAGAACTCGACCGACTTCGCCGGGGTGCACATCAGTCCCTTGCTCGTGATGGCGAAGGCGGTGATCTGGGCGGTGCGCCGCAACCCCACGGTGAACTCGAGCTGGACGGACAAAGAGATCGTGGTGCACCACTACGTCAACCTGGGTATCGCCGCCGCGACACCCCGCGGCCTGATCGTGCCGAACATCAAGGACGCGCAGAACCTCAGCTTGCTCGAACTCGCGCAGGCGCTCGAGCGCCTGACCATCACGGCGCGCGATGGGAAGACCCGGCCGGCCGATATGGCCAAAGGCACCGTGACGATCACCAACCTCGGCTCCTACGGGATGGATACCGGCACACCGATCCTCAACCCCGGCGAGGTGGGCATCGTGGCGCTCGGCGCCATCAAGCAGAAGCCGTGGGTTGTGGATGGCGAGGTGCGCGCCGCGTATGTCACGACGGTGGGGGCCAGCTTCGACCACCGGGTCGTGGACGGCGACGTGGCGAGCCGCTTCACAGCGGACATCGCCAGCGTGCTCGAGGAGCCGGCCCTGCTCCTGGATTGATGCGCACGGTGCGCGTACTGCTTTTGACAATGATTATCAATAGCGTCTAACATCATGGCATGCGCACGATCCGCCCACGCCGCCTCCGCCTGCTCTGGCTGGGCGTGACCGTTGCGGTCGCCGGGCTCACTCTCGCCGGATGCTCCGGGTCGTCGTACGACCCGCCTGCCGGCATCCAGGTGGTGGCGTCCACCGACGTCTACGGCTCGCTGGCGACGACGATCGGGGGCGCACAGGCCACGGTGACGTCGATCATCAACGATCCCGCGAAGGATCCGCACGAATATCAGGCCGACGCTCGCACGCAGTTGGCCATCTCGCGTGCCCAGGTGGTGATCGAGAACGGCGGCGGTTACGACGACTTCGTCGACACGATGCTCTCGGCGTCCGGCAACAAGAGTGTGACCCTGATCAACGCCGTGAAGGTGTCCGGCTACAACACCGCGGCCGCCGGCTTCAACGAGCACGTCTTCTACGACTACCCAACCGTCGGCAAGGTCGTGGACGCGATCGTCGCCGCATTCTCGGCGGCCGACGCCTCGCATGCCGCCCTCTTCGCCAGCCGCGGGGCGACATTGCGCGCTCAGCTGGGAACCCTCGAGAACTCCGAGGCGAACCTCTCCGCGACCACGAAGGGTGTCGGTGTGGCCATCACCGAGCCGGTCCCTGACTACGTGTTGCACGCGCTCGGCATGAAGATCGTCACTCCGACCGCGTTCAGCAATGCCATCGCACAGGGCACCGATGCACCGGCCGCGGTGCTCGCGCAAACCCTGGCGACCTTCTCATCGGGAGAGGCGAAGATGCTCGTCTACAACGTCCAGACGAGCGGAGCGCAGACGGATGCCGCCATCGCCGCCGCCAAGAAGGCCGGCATTCCGGTCGTGCCGGTTTCCGAGACCCTCCCGTCCGGGCTTGGGTATGTCGCGTGGCAGACCGGCGTGCTCGCAGCCATCACCCACGCGCTCGGGAAGTAAGCGATGACCGAACCCGTGCTGTCTCTTCGCGACGCCGAGCTCACCCTCGGTGGACGCGTGCTGTGGACGGGCCTCGACCTCGACGTCGAGCCCGGCGAGTTCGTCGCCGTGCTCGGGGCGAACGGTTCGGGCAAGACGAGCCTGCTGAAGACGGTCCTGGGGCAGCACCCGCTCAGCGCGGGATCCGCAACTCTGCTGGGCGATCCCGTCCGGCACGGCGATCGCCGCATCGGCTACGTGCCGCAGCAGCGTCTTGCCGACGAGGGCACGCCATTGCGGGGGCGCGATCTGGTCGGCCTCGGCGTCGACGGGCACCGCTGGGGTGTCGCGCTCCCCACCCGCGCTCGCCGCCGGCACATCGACGAGCTGCTCGCGGCGGTCGGCGCCCAGCACTACGCGAACGCGTCGATCTCGAGCCTCTCCGGCGGCGAGCAGCAACGGCTGCGGATCGGGCAGGCGCTCGCCGGCGACCCGGCGCTGCTGCTCTGTGACGAGCCGCTGCTCTCCCTCGACCTGCGCGCGCAGGGTGTCGTGAGCCGCCTGATCGATGACAACCGGCGGGCGCGCGGCTTCGGGGTGCTGTTCGTCACTCACGACATCAACCCGATTCTCGACATGGTCGACCGGGTGCTCTACCTGGCGGGGCGTCGGTTCCGAATCGGCACCCCCGACGACGTGCTGCGCTCGGAGGTGCTGAGCGAGTTGTACCAGTCCCCCGTCGATGTCATCCGCGCTCGCGGGCGCGTCGTGATCGTGGGGACGCCTGACCAATCGCACGCCCACGAGCACGAGCACGATCACGCGGGAGACCTGCCGTGATCGCCATCCTGGCAGCGGTCATGTCGCCGGTCATGGCGCCCACCGCGGCGACGCCCGACTGGTGGAGCCAACTCTTCAACTTCTCCGACTACGGTCAACTGCTCGTGCTGCTGCAGAACTCGATTCTGGCCGGTGCGCTGCTGGGTGTGGTCGGCGGGTTGATCGGTGTCTTCGTGATGTCGCGGGATCTGGCGTTCGCGGTGCACGGCATCAGCGAGCTGTCGTTCGCGGGCGCCGCCGCCGGGTTGCTGTTGGGAGTGGGGGTCGTCGAAGGCTCGCTCATCGGCTCGATCATCGCGGCCGCGGTGATCGGATTGCTCGGCTCGCGGGCGCGGGATCGCAACTCGATCACCGCGGTGTTGATGCCATTCGGCCTCGGCCTCGGCATCCTGTGCCTCGCCCTCTATCCCGGACGCACCTCCAACAAGTTCGGCCTGCTGACCGGCCAAATCGTCGCGGTCGACGATCCGCGACTCAACTCGCTCGCGGTGATCTCCCTGATCGTCGTCGTCGGGCTGTTCATCATCTGGCGACCGCTGAGCTTCGCCAGCGTGGACGCGGACGTCGCCGCGGCCCGCGGCGTGCCGGTGCGGGCTCTTTCTCTCGTCTTCATGCTGCTGCTCGGGCTGGCCGTCGCGGTGAGCGTGCAGGTGGTGGGAGCCCTCCTCGTCCTCTCGGTGCTGGTGACCCCGGCGGCGGCGGCACTGCGGATTTCGTCCAACCCGATCGTGGTGCCCGTGCTGAGCACCGTGTTCGCGGTCGTCTCGCTGGTCGGCGGCATCCTGTTGGCACTGGGATCGAGTGTGCCGATCAGCCCGTACGTCACGACGATCTCCTTTCTGATCTATGTCGTCGCGCGCCTCACCTCCGGCCGGCGGGCTCGCCGAGCGAGCAATCGCCGCCGTATCGTGGGAGCGGAGGCGTGAGGAGGGCTCCATGGTCGTGAAGCGCAACACCTGGCAGCGCGAAGCAGTTCGTGAAGCCCTCGGCACCACCGAGGGCTTCGTCAGCGCGCAGACCCTCCACGCCCACATGCGCGACGCCGGCTCCGCCGTGGGGCTCGCCACCGTCTATCGGACGCTTGCCGACCTCGCGACCGAGGGAGACGCGGATGCCCTCCAGCAGGAGGGGGAGAGCCTCTACCGAGCCTGTACCCCCGGATCGCATCACCATCACTTGATCTGCCGCACCTGCGGGACCACCGTCGAGATCGCGGCGGACCCCGTCGAGCAGTGGGCGAAAGACGTCGCCGCCGCCAACGGATTCACCCAGCCCCATCACGTGGTCGACGTCTTCGGCTATTGCCCGGATTGCTCAACAGCCCTCTGATCGCGTAGTCTTGTGAAGTTGCGCGAAAGCGCTTCTTGTGCGCCGCTCGGAGCTCTCACGAAATCCGGGTATCGGCGTGCCGACAAGTGACCTTGGGTGGAGCGATCGCTCCACGGTAGCTAGATAAGGAAAACAACCATGGCAGCTGTGTGCCAGGTGACTGGAGCCGTCCCCGGCTTCGGACACAACATCTCGCACTCGCACCGACGGACGAAGCGTCGCTTCGACCCGAACGTGCAGAAGAAGACCTACTACGTCCCGTCGCTTCGTCGTAGCGTCACCCTGAATGTGTCCGCCAAGGGCATCAAGGTGATCGACGTCCGCGGCATCGAGTCCGTCGTCAAGGACATCCTGGCGCGTGGGGAGAAGATCTGATGGCCAAGAAGGCTCAGGACATCCGTCCGATCATCAAGCTCCGCTCCACTGCCGGCACCGGGTACACCTACGTGACCCGCAAGAACCGTCGCAACGATCCCGACCGCATCGTTCTGAAGAAGTACGACCCGGTCGTTCGCAAGCACGTCGAATTCCGCGAGGAGCGCTAAACATGGCCAAGAAGAGCAAGATCGCGCGCAACAACCAGCGCGCCGTGATCGTGGAGCGCTACGCCGCGAAGCGACTGGAACTGAAGAAGGCGCTCGTCGACCCGGCGGGCACCGACGAGTCGCGCGAAGCCGCTCGAGTCGGCCTGCAGAAGCTGCCGCGCAACGCGTCGCCGGTGCGTCTGCGCAGCCGCGACGCCATTGACGGCCGCCCGCGTGGTGTGCTCACGAAGTTCGGCGTCTCGCGCGTCCGCTTCCGTGATATGGCTCACCGCGGCGAGCTCCCCGGCATCACGAAGTCGTCCTGGTGACCAGCCGCTAACTCAGCGAGTCATCACAGAGGGGTGCTGGAGCGATCCGGCACCCCTCTGTCGTGCGCTCGGGGATTCTGCGAGTTTTCCCCGGAAAAGGCGCACCGGGCCGAGTTGGCCAGAAATGACGGCGTTTCCTGCTAGTTTCGGGGACGGTTCAGGGGATTAAGGTCCCGGGCCACTCATGCCACACGAAACGCACTAGGTCCGAGGAGGACACCCATGGCTGACAAGTCACTCAACAAGAACGATCTCGTGGCCGCGGTTGCCGCCGAGTCGGGCCAGAGCCAGGCCGCCGTCTCCGGCGTTGTCGACTCACTCTTCGCCGTGCTCGCGAAGTCGGTCGGCGAAGGCACCAAGGTCAGCATCCCGGGCTGGCTCGCGGTTGAGCGCACCCACCGTGCCGCGCGCGATGGCCGCAACCCCGCCACCGGCGAGACGATCCACATCCCGGCGGGCTACGGCGTCAAGCTGTCGGCCGGCAGCAAGCTGAAGGCCGCCGCCAAGTAACGACAGCGCCGCAGCTTCACCCACCACGCGCGAGGGCATCGACCGGAGACGGTCGGTGCCCTTCGTCGTTCTCCCGCGGTCGATCCCTCGCCTAGGCTCATCGGGTGCAACGCATCGCGGCAGTCAGCGGACTCGCGGTCCTGCTGCTGCTCGCCAGTGGGGCGCTTCTTGCGGGACTGCTTGTCGACGGGGGAGCTCAGGCGCGCGCCGGGATCGATCCTGGCGCCGTGGTGCGCGACGGAATCCCCGTCACCCGGCTCGTCGTCGAGCTGTCGCTCGGCGTCACCCTCGGAGCGCTGGTGCTCGCCGTCTTCGCGCTGAGCTCCGACCGTCGGGAGTTCTCGCGAGCTCTGGACATCGCGGCCGCGAGCGCCGCGGTCTGGACGGTCGCGGCCGGAGCCTCGGCCATCCTCGCCTTCTCGAACGCGGCGAACACCGCCCCCAACCTCACCAACGCGTTCGGCCAGGCGCTTGGCCAGTTCCTCACCACCGATCCCCTCGGCCGCGCCTGGCTCACCACCACCCTCGTCGGCGCCGCTCTAACCGTGTTCTGTTTCGCGGTGCGGAACGTCACGGCGCTCGGCGTCGGCGTCGTGCTTGCTGCGATCGGACTCATCCCTCTTGCCGAGCAGGGGCATCCGGCCGACGCCTCGAGCTACAACGCCGTCATCACGGCCACCTGGTTGCATGTGCTCTTCGCCGGTATCTGGCTCGGCGGGCTGGTCGTGCTGGTGATGCTGCGACCGGTGCTGACCCCCGACCGGATGATGGCGATCATCCCGCGCTACGGCACGATCGCGCTCATCGCCTTTGTCGTCGTGGCCGTGTCGGGGACGGTGAGCGCGGCCCTCCGGGTCGGAACGCTCCCCAACCTGTTCACCCCCTACGGCGTGCTGATCCTCGTGAAGGTCGTCGCCCTGGTCGCTCTCGGCGCCGTCGGGGTCCTGGCCCGCCGGACGATCATCGATCGACTCCCGAGCACCAACCCCCGCAGGCTGTTCTGGATCTTGACCACCGCCGAGCTGGCGTTGATGGGCGTCGCGGAGGGGATGGCATCCGCGCTTGCCGTGTCGTCTCCGCCGGTCGATGCCCTCCCGGCCTCCCCGCTCGCCGGGACGACGCCCGCCGAATATCTGACCGGGACTCCTCTCCCGCCAGAGCTCACGCCGCTGCGCATGGTCACCTCGTCCAACGCCGATCTGCTTTGGGTGATCCTGTGCGTCGTCGCCGCCATCTGCTACCTCGCCGGGGTTCGTCGGGTGCGACGGCGTGGCGGCGGGTGGCCGCGGTCTCGGACGGCGCTGTGGATGGCGGGGATCGTCATCCTGGCATGGACCACGAACGGTGGCCCCAACCTGTACGCGCCGTACCTGTTCAGCGTGAACATGCTCCAGCAGCTGGTGCTACTGGTGACGATCCCTGTGCTCCTCGTCCTGGGCGCGCCGCTCACGCTGGCCCTGGACACCATCCGCCCGCGTGATGACGGAAGCCGGGGTGTCCGGGAGTGGATCCTGGCCGTCGGTCACTCGCGCGTCGCGAGTGTGCTCACCACCCCCTGGGTCGCCACCGGACTGGTGGCGGCGTCGCTCTGGGTGTTCTCCTCCTCCCCGCTGTTCCGCTGGGCGACGGTCGACCACGTCGGTCATGAGTGGATGATCTTCCACTTCCTGTTCGTGGGGTGCATCTTCGTGGCGGCGCTCGTCGGTGCGGGCCCGATCGATCACCGGGTGCCGTCCCCCCTGCGACTCGGTCTGCTGGTGGCGACCATGGTGCTTCTCGCCCTTTTCGGACTGTCGATGGCCTCCACGCATGGGCTCTTTCTCTCCGACTGGTACGGGGCGATGGGGCGCCAGTGGGGGCTCCCGCCTCTTCAAGACCAGCAGTCGTCCGGCGTGATCGTCTGGATCGTCGGCGGGCTCCCGACGGCGACCTTGGCGGCCACGGTCGCCATCCAGTGGCGTCGCAGCCGCCGCCTCGACCCGGTCAGTGCAGCGTGACCGAGATCGCGTCTCCGGCGCCGAGCGTGATCTCCCCGTGGATCTGGAACGGCACGTCCTGGTCGAACTCCGAGCTCGTTCCGTTGTAGAGCGAGGTCACCGCCACCTTCAGGTGCGCGGTGCCGGGTGTGGGAGGAATCGCCCAGGTGCCGAACGTCGTGCCCGGCAGGATCGAGATCGGCGGGGGGTGGGTGATTGACCACACGGGGGTTGATGACACCCGATTGTCGACCGCTTGGCCGAACGGACACCCGGTCGGGAACAGCACGGTCTGGGTGGCGCACTCGCGCAGACGAGCATCGATGAGCGAGGAGACCTCCGAGACGAAGGTGGTGTTCGCCTCGGTGTCGACGGTGCCGTGCAGGGTCTGGTTGACCGTGTCGGCCAGCACGACATCCGGCTTCGCGGTCAGATAGTGGCTGCTGTGTCCGAAGGAGTACGAGCCCGGCACCAGGACCGCGTAGTCGACGGCGGTGTTGGCGCGGATTCTGGACACCTCGGCGATCCCGTTGACGGTGAACCTCGGATCGTGCGCGACCGTCAGCGACACGGTCGCGATCGGACTCGTGACAAAACCCCACACCGGGAACAGTCCGAACCGCGTTCCGATGCGGTGCACCTGGAAAGTCGTCGATCCGGCCCCGCCCGGAGAGGTCCAGTCGAAGGTGATCAGGTGGGTGTCGCCGCGCTCCTCGTCGCCGGTCTCGCGGATGTTGCTCAGCCCGGCCTGCGTCCCGTCGCGCAGCAGCACGGTCTCGGCCGCCCCCGTGGCCGCGGGGCGCACGCCCGGGAGCGATAACGCGCCCGAGACGTCGTCGCGCGCCAACGCATCCAGGTACACGCGGACGAACCCCCCCGCGCCGAAGGTGGTCGTGTTCAGCGCCACTACGGTCCCGGCGCTGACCAGCAGCAGGATGCCGAATGCGACGATCCACGGCAGGAGGGTGCGTCGCATGTGCAGAATCCTACGGAGTGTGGACGGACCGGGACCTGAAGGGCTGAGCCGTTAAAGTGGCAGGATGCCCCGGCCCGCTCTCTCCCCCGAGCAGGAGGCCGTGTTCGGTGCTATCGAGAACACCCGCGCCCACATCTTCGTCACCGGCCGGGCGGGTACCGGAAAGTCGACCCTGCTTGAGCACCTCTCCTGGAACACCTCCAAGAACCTGGTGATCGCCGCCCCGACCGGCGTCGCCGCGCTCAACGTCGGTGGCCAGACCATCCACTCGCTGTTCCGCCTGCCGATCGGGGTGATCGCCGACCACGCCATCGATCAGGGCCCGGAGGTCCGCAAGCTCCTCAACGCGATCGACACCCTCGTCATCGACGAGGTCTCCATGGTCAACGCCGACCTGATGGATGCCATCGACCGCTCCCTGCGCCAGGCCCGCTCCCGCAAGGAGGAGGCCTTCGGCGGCGTCCAGTTGGTGCTCTTCGGCGACCCGTTCCAGCTGGCGCCGGTACCCGGCGACCCCGAGGAGCGTGCGTATTTCGCTGACCGTTACCGCTCGATGTGGTTCTTCGACGCGCGTGTCTGGGAGGAGGCCGAGCTCACGATCTATGAGCTGGCCACCATTCACCGTCAGCACGAGCTCGAGTTCAAAAAGCTTCTCACCGCGGTGCGGCACGGCGTCGTGACCGCCGACATGGCGCAGCGCCTCAACGACATGGGCGCGCGGCCCGCGCCGACGGATGGCGCCATCACCCTCGCAACCACCAACGCGACGGTGACCCGCATCAACGCGGCAGCCCTGGCGAAGCTGCCGGGTCGTTCGCTCTCGGCCGTCGCCGAGGTGAGCGGCGAGTTCGGCGGGCGATCGTACCCGGCCGACGAGAAACTGGAACTGAAGGTGGGAGCGCAGGTGATGTTCCTGCGCAATGACACCGGGGGTGACGGCCGCTGGGTCAACGGCACCATCGGCGAGGTGGTGAAGATCAGCGACACCGTCATGGTCGATGTCGACGGCGAGCGTCACGAGGTGCGCCCGGCCACCTGGGAGCGCTACCGCTACAGCTACGCCGCCGCCACGAAGACCCTGAACAAGGATGTCGTGGCCGAGTTCACGCAGTTTCCGCTGCGACTGGCGTGGGCGGTCACCATCCACAAGTCGCAGGGCAAGAGCTATTCGCGTGCCATCGTGGATCTCGGCGAGCGCAGCTTCGCGCCCGGCCAGACCTATGTGGCCCTCAGCCGGATCACCGCGCTCGAAGGCCTGTACCTGACACGTCCGCTTCGGCCCAGCGACATCATCGTCGATGAGAACGTCATCAGGTTCATGAGCAAGGTGACCGCACTTCCGGGGATCGCCGCGGCATCCACACCGTAGGTCACGGTTTGGTTGCGGCGGCCGTCGACCGGTTGAACGCACGGGCATGCCTTCGCTACGGTGAAGCCTCACGCCGACACGAAGGGAGGCCGATTCTGATGATGAACATCACGCAGCCGAAGACCGCATACCGCGGATTCCCACCCACGGCCTGCTTCGCCGGTGTCCGCGTGACGCCGATCGCGTAACCGCTGCCCTTCCGGCAGCCAGGTGCCGACGCCGGCGAAGCAGTCCCGGATCTCCGGATGACGTTCGCCGCTCCGCGTTCGTCTCGCCGCTGATCCCTCGTCCGACAGACGACACGCGCCCCGTTCGCGGCGTCGTCGGCTGACCCCACCCGGGTCGGCCGCCTCTGAAGGATGCCTCCCACAACCCGTGGGCGCGCATCCGTCTGCGCCGGCTCGGTGCCAACAGGCACGGTGCCGGCACGAACGAAGGAATCACCATGAACAGCTCAACCCTCGAGGCTCATCCGAGCCCCGAACACCCCGTGTCGCAACCGCCAGGCACGCGCGCCTCGTCGACTCGCCCGATCGTCTCGCGCGCGTCGTTCGCGGATCGGCTGGCGCTCCGTCTCGGGCTTGCCCTCGTGATCTGGAGCCGTCAGCACGGCGCGCGCGCCGAGGATCACCACCTGACCGTCACCCGGCGCGGGGAGATCGAGGATCGCCGCGCGCGTCAGTTCGCCGCCGAGCGCCGCGCTCTGACCGGGGCGCCGCGCAGGTGACCGATCGACAACTGGCCCCGCAGCACAGGAACGACCCGCAGTCCCCGGACCGCGGGTCGTTTCGCGCGGCCGGGGGCTCGTCGAACATTCAGGACGGATGGCGGCCACCGAGCCGATTCTGGCCGGGTCGCGCGATTCGTCCTGAATGTTTGACGGAGACGCCGGGGATGACAAGCGTCCTTGACGCAGTGCTGGCGTCCGCCTACGCTCGAAGCATGACAAGTGACCTTGACTTCGACAGGGAATCGCCGATCGAGCGCCGACGCCAGCGCCGCTTCCGCGCGCGGATATGGGTCGGGGCTGCCGGTTACCTGCTCGCGAGCTTCGCGCTGTCCCAGTGGGGCCACGCGAACAGCCCGTGGCGTGTCGTCTGGGCACTGCTGCCGCTGCTCTTCCTGGTGTGGAGCGTGATCGTCATGGTGCTTCGCGTGCGCCAGATGGACGAGTACCAGCGCAAGCTGTTCTTCCCCGGCGTGGCCGTCGGCTTCACCGCCTCGACGTTCGCCGCGATCACACTGGGCACCCTCGGCGCTGCGGGCTTCAGTGTTCCCAACGGCGGATGGAGCGTGGCGATCATCGGGATACTGGCCTGGCAGTTCACCAATCTCCTGAAGGGAGCACCCAAAGCCTGATGGAGAACCTGATCCGCTCCGAACGCGAACAGCGAGGCTGGACCCAGGCAGTACTCGCGGAACAGCTGGAGGTGTCACGTCAGACCGTCGTCGCTCTCGAAACCGGGAAGTACGACCCCTCGCTGCCGCTGGCGTTTCGCATCTCCCAGCTCTTCGGAAAGCCCCTCGAAGACCTCTTCATCCCGATACGAAGCCGCTGAATCGCGGTGTGACCGCAGGCGGAGTGTCAGTTCGACGACACGTGCCGCTTCTCAAGCTGGGTGAGACAGGTGAGCGCAGTTGAGACTTGGCACGTCGGACTTTTTGGCCGGCCTGCGGTCAACAGTCGTGTCAATCCAGATCACGCGTTCTGCGCGCAGCGGAACGAAAACCTCCCCGCCGTACGACGTCGCGGGGTTTAGGTGAGTGGCATCTCCCTGCCAGGGCTACGTGGTGAGTTGAGGATCTTCGACGCTGCTCGACCGGGTTCGGAGGGCTGACCGAAGCAGCAGGATCGCTCCCGCTACCGTGACGAGAGTGGTGAGCGTCCGGCTAATCACCGTCTCACTACGTGCGCGAACTCACAGCACGAGTCGCGTCGAACCGGCATTGGCCGCATCATCTCGGTGGATGGTCCAGCGCCGCGGCGTGGGGCCCGGGCCCTATCGAATGGATGTCAAGCTCAGCGCGAAGACGAGTGCGGCGAGGATCGGGAAGAGCCAGTTCACGACAAGGAGGGCTGGATGCCACCCACGCCGCGGTCTTGGTCCGCCGGTGCCGGGCAGTGGTTCGACGATTTCGTCTACTTCGCGGCTGCGGACGGACAGGACCGTCCCGTGAATCGAAAGCGCGAGCATCACGATCGCCGTGCCGGCGAGCCACGGGAGGGGGGAGGTCACGAGCCAGGCGTCGGCGGCAGAGGTTGGCGCGACCTTGCCTGACAGTGCCCCTGCTGCGCCGCTGACGAGGACGAGGGGAACAAATAGCCACCGATGACGAATGGCTGCCCCGATGTAGAGAGGCAGGGTGAGCGCGAGGAGCACGGGCAGGGCGAGGAACGCTGACTCCGCGGCGGAGAACAGCATCGGTCTGTGCTGGAACCAGGCGGTGCTCGCGGGCAGGAAGGCCAGGAAGGCGATCAACCCCAGGATTGGACGCCAGATGCCCGACAGCGCCTGGCCGCGGGTGCTCGCAGTCGAAAACTCTAAGGACGTCGCGTATTCGCGTGCCGAGCCGAAGGCGTTCTCGGCGCTTTGCCCGGAATCCGCGAGCAGCTCCCGAACGCTGGCGATGGTGTCGCCGATGTGGGGGCCGGGAACGTGTCGCAGGCGCAGCTCGATGATGAGGGCATCGATCCATTTGTCGTCCGCTCCCACGGTCACGGGGTCTCCTTTCCTTGAGGTGTTTCCGTCCGCAGATAGTCGTTGCTGCGCGTGGTGAACTGCTCCCATTCGACGCGGAGACGTTCGAGTTCGGCGTGGCCGCGTTCGGTGAGTGAGAAATACTTGCGGCCAGGCCCGCCATCGCCGGGCCGCCAGTCGGCGGCAACGAGTCCGGCTGCTTCGTAGCGGCTGAGGAGCGGATACAGAGTGCCGCCTTTCACCGTTCCGAGGCCCTGTGATTCCAGCTTGGTGATGATCGCGTAGCCATAGGACGCCCCCGGTTCCAGTGCGCGCAGCGCAAGGATGCCCAGTGTCGCTCGCATCCAGTCGCTCGGCCACTCGTGAGCGGGGGCAATAGGAAAGCCTCCATCAACATCCATCAGTAGATGGTGTGTCTAACTAGCAGGTCTGTCAAGTCACCCGATCATGGTGATGACCTTTGGAATCCAAAAGACCCGTGCGTGCTTCTCAACCGAGGTGACCTGCCGTCTCACTTGGCCTGAGAAGCCAGAGCCTCAACCGCTGAAGCGCACCGACGACATCTCGCAGGTGCCGAGTCGCAACGAGGCTGAGACGAGTCTCACCTAGCGTGAGAACTGACAACTCATGTCGCCTCTCGACGTAGTTGAGACAAGAATCCGTGGTTGAGACTTGGAATGTTCGGCTTCTTGACCGGCCTAAGTCAGCTTGATGTCTCAACCTATGTGGGACTTTTTGGCCCCTTGAAAGACCAAAAGCCCGCGTCGGCGAATGACGTAAACCCGGCGAGCGGCTCGCCAAAGAGCTTGGCAAACGCTGGCGCTCCAAAGTCGTGCGCATCGCAGTGACGCCCGGCGATGAGTTCCCGGTCCCATCCGACACCTGCGCGGGTCGCGGTGGTCGGTCCGCGGTGCCCGAAGCGGCCTGCGGAGCTATCCCCGGTCGCGCCAGCGGTTGATGCCGACCCCAATGAGGGCGGCGGTCACGCCGATGAGCAGGATAGGCGACTCGAACGCGAGCGTGCCCACTGTGCCGGCCAGCGCCGCGAGCAGGACCGCATCCAATGCCCATGTGATTCGCGCGGCTGCGCTGAGGTCGCCCATCGGGGTCGGGATCGGGGTGAGAAGGGCGGTCGGTAGGGAGCCTTTCAGGGCGTTGCTGACGCGGGCGATGAGTGCCAGCAGCCCGATGGTGAGCGAGCTGACGATCGGTTCGGCGACTCCGATGCCCGCGATGATCGAGCACAGGATGACCGCTACGAGCAGTACGACAGCGACGGTGACCAGCGGGAACAGTGCATGGTTGGCGAGCAGGCGTTCGTCGCTGATCCCGTAGAGGGGGAAGTCGGATGTGACGCTCGCCGCATGTCGGATGCCGTCGGTAAGCGGGCCGAGGCCGGCGAATACGAGGAGTCCGGCGGCGGCCCCGAGCAGCCAGCCGGGAGTCACCGGGGCGAACGCGAGCGCGATGAGCACACCGGCCGAGGTGATCGCAAGCACGCCGACGATGAGCCGGCCCGGTGTGCGGGTGGCGCCGATCGCGTCGCGGATCAGGAACGTCAGCGGCAGCTGGCCCGCTGGTCGGATCGCGCGGATGCGGCGACCGATGTGCGGTCGGCCCTGGTAGACCGTGGCTGCCGCGCCGAAGTCCATGCCCGCCGCGTGAGTGGTGGCCGACTCCCATCGGGCGGCCTGCGCCGATAGCCCGGCGAGGTCGAGCCGGTTCAGCAGCGTGGGCACGGCGGTGGTGAGCGCCGCGGTCAGGGCCGTCAGTACGGCGAGGACGTGGGGCGAGCCGTTACCGGGATAGCTGAGCCCGACCCAGCCCCAGGGCGTGAACGGCTGCATGAGAGGGACGGCGGCTGTAACCGCTCCGAGCGCGAGTACGCCCAGCGCGACAGGGATGGCGGTGCGCGGGAAGGCTTGGCCGGCGAGCCAGGCGACGGTCGCGATGACTCCGACGAGCGCGCCGACCGCAATGAAGAGCGCGACGCCGAGCGAGTCCGTGAGCCCGTGGCTCAACAAGCTGCCGCCGACCAGCACCGAGGCGATCGTCGTCACGGCGATCACGAGCGCACCGGCTCGCAGCACCGGGGCCAGGAAAGGGTCAGATCGCGGCAGGTCGCTCGTGGCCAGAGCGTGGGTCAGGAACGGGGGAAGCACCGCCGGCCCGCGGTCACGGCCCAGCAGCAGAGCACCGGCCCACAGCGCCGCGACGACCAGCGCCGCCACCCCCGGCGCGGCGGGTGACGCGAACACCGCGACCCCGGCCTCGCTGGTCGCGCTCAACCACACCGCTCGCGCGACCGGGACGATGGCGACGAGGCCTACCATGAGGACCGCGTACACCAAGTAGGCGCGATCCCTTGGCGTTCGGGCGTTGCGCGCGCGCCAGATCCCGACCGCTCCCCGCGATCGGCCGCTCATGCCGCCGCGTCCAGCCGGAGGGTCCGATCGGCGAGTTCGTCCTCAAGCACCGGGCTGTGCGTGGCGACCACGAGCGTGGCCCCGCCGTCACGTCGAGCGCGCAGCACTCGGCTCACCGACTTGAGGTGCTCCGGGTCCAAGCGCTGTTCCGGCTCGTCGAGGATCAGCACCTCGAAAGGCCGCGCCAGCACCAGGGCGAGGCCGAATAACTGCGTCTGTCCCGACGACAGCTCGTGCGGGAACCGCTCGTCCAGCGCCTCCAGCCCCAGCCCCGCGAGTACGCCGCGCGCGAGTGGCGCCGCCGCGCCAGGATCGTCCAACCACGTCGTCGCAACGAGCGTGACGTGATCGAGCACGGTGAGGTCGGGAGCCATCGGCGGCAGGCCGATCATCGCGGCGACCCGCCGCCGGAACCCGCGGTCGCGCTCGACCACAGCCTCACCGCCGATCCGCGCGGTCCCAGTCGACGGCTTCCGGACTCCGGCCAGCACGCGCAGCAGCGTCGATTTGCCAGTCCCGTTCCGGCCGCACACGATCAGCGCCTCACCCCGCTGCGCCGTCACCGAGACAGGCGCAAGGAGCGTCACGTCACCCGAGACGACACCAACCCCGTTCACCTCGATCATGTGACCATCTTTGCAAAGTCCAAGCAGGCAGTCTCGCCCGAACAACACGGCCACCGACGACCGGATGGGCTGACGATCAGTCCCCCTGCATCCGATAGCTGCTCGAAGCGTCGTCGGGCTCGGGTCCGCAAGGCCCGCGAAAGGTCGGTACTGAGCGTGGCGACGCTGGCGGTGCCGCTGGATTTGTAGACGGGGATCTGGACAAGGTGAGGTTCGTTGGGCGGAAGCCGCGGTTGAAGCTGGGTTCTCCACCGACTCGCTGGCCGTTGTCGAACGGGACTTTTCAGCAGTAGTCCGCCGGTTCGCCCCAGCCATCTGAAGCGCTCCGGCGACGACTCACAGGCGCAAGAGTCGCAACTAGGTTGAGACGAGTCTCTTCTAACTTGAGAACTGACAACTCAGAGCGGATGACGGGAATCGAACCCGCGCTATCAGCTTGGGAAGCTACCCAAGCCCCTTTCCGATCGGTCAGCGATTCCGGCGAATTTCCCGCAATCACTGGGCAAACGGTAACACGACACTCTCCGAGTGTGTCTGCTGGAACCCGCTCGCGACCGCTCACGAGTCCACGCGAGTCCACGACCTCCAGTCAGTCCTCTCTCTGAGGTTCGGGTGTTGGTGACAGCGGTGACACCGGTCACGTCTGACCATGCGGCAGCTGAACTGAGGGAGCAACCGATCGAGGTAAAGAGAAATCTCAACTGCCAATGGGGGAGGTTGTGAACAGAACCTTGTCGTGCCGCCGATCAAAAAGCCGAACCTGGACAAGGCTGAAGCTGATCGGCTGATCCAGAAGTTCACGACCACGCGCCGTCCACGATCAACCTGGAGGCGAAAGTCAATAGCGCGCAGTTCGGGTAGACGCTCCAGCGAGGCTCGGAATCATCGCAGGCCTCCGCTGGGACAGCACGCACCACGACCCGATCCTGCAGAAGTGTCCGCGACCGCGGACTACGCTTCGGGCATGCCCGACGACGAGCTCTCAGTCCCCGTCACTGCGGCCTCAGACGTCGCTCTGCAGGCTCTCTTAACTGGCGGGATCGGGTTCGTGCCCTTCATCGGTACGCCTATGGCGCAGATCATCGGAACGGGGCTCGACATGGCGGCCCGCCGCAAGGACGAGGCCTTCTGGGCTGCTGTCGTTGCCGAGCTGCGGGCTCATGGCGCGAAGATCCAGGAGATCCAGACTGATCGGTTCGTCGCGGCGACTTGGCGAATTCTGCCGGCAGCGCGCGAAGCGGCCGACGATGTCTATCTCGATGCGCTGGCCGTGGCGCTGGGCAAGTCGGGCGACTGGTCCCTGGATCTTCCTGCCGATAGGGAGCGGTTCGTCGGCTATCTACTGAGGTTCAACCAACTGCACATACGCATTCTGCGGTTCTTCCAGGACCCAATTGAGTGGATGCGCGAACGAGATATCACCACCCCCGGATCAGGCCCGCTCAACTTCGAGGACCTGCTCGTGATGATGGCGTTCGACGAGAGCTGGCGTCTCAACATCCGTTGGGCCCTGAGCGAGTTGCAGGAAGCGGGCCTCGTCATGGACCTCGCCCCGGGCGTGGGACCCTCTCAATCCCTTACGGACTCGTTCCTGGTATCTGGGTTGCTCGACGAGGGAAAGGCGTTCTTGAACTACATCGATAGCGCCACAACGAAGGAAGCCCCGGAAGTTTCAAGTTCATCGTGAATCGTTCAGTTCGGGCACGAAGTGGGCACGCCCGCCATTGAGCAACGAAATAGCCCCGGAATTCCGGGGCTTTCATGGTTGGTGACACTGCGATCGAACCAGCGACCGAGGCCCGTGACAAGGACTCAGGTCCGGGGAATTCTGAGTCGTGCTCAGCAAGGATTT
Source organism: Acidobacteriota bacterium (assembly GCA_019351995.1). Lineage (GTDB taxonomy): Bacteria > Actinomycetota > Actinomycetes > Actinomycetales > Microbacteriaceae > Lysinimonas. Next base: position 2,245 of record JABBOD010000013.1, on the reverse strand, counting down.
GCATGGCTCGTCGCGATCAAGGGGAACCTTGGCGGCCAGTGGGGATAGCGATCCCAGGCGTCGGCGAAGAGCTCCCGGCGGTCGCCACGACAAACTCCGCTCACGGCCGTGTACGACCGCTCACGACCGCCCACGAGAGTCCACGATTCAACGGTTGGGCCTGGGGTGTAAGTCGTGGCAGGGAAGCCGTTCCGGCCTCTCTGTGTGTACCGGTGTCGGTGACAGTGGTGACACCGGTCACCCGACCGTGGCGCAGCACTCGAACGCCTCACGTCGTGAGGGCGTCCGGGGGCGTCTCCAAGAGGGTCGCCCCCACGCCCCGTTGCTTTTTGTCGCAGTGGTTGTATCAGGAGAGAGAATTTCGTACTGCCTACGGCGGAGGTTGTAGTCCTCCGCTTAAAAAATGCGCGGGTCGCGGAGGTGGTTACAGGCTCCCGACGGAAGTCGCTAACAGCTTTTGGTGATCGCGCCCCGGTGAGTTCTCGCGGGTGGTGTCAGACCTAGGAGCCAGTCTCCAGATACGCCAGGGGATTCAAGTTCGCATGGGGTCAATGTAGCGTCACTAAAGCTGCCGGAACTTAGGTGGTGAGCTGTTTCTGTTCTGGCGATATTGCTTGACCCTGGCGATCGCACTCCCCTTGTACCGAAGCCACGGGCCACTCATCTCGCGACGAGTTGAAACGTATCTACCAGTGACGATGTCGCGGAGCCAATCGCGGTTGTGAGAGTCGCGGAAGTAGACATATGAGAACGTTTCATGCACATGTTGAGCCAAGTCGAGTCGAAAACCGAGTCCAGCACCCGGCAATAGCACGTAGCTCTTCCTGATCTTCAATGGGATGCGATACCCACCATCCAGTTGTCGAACGATTAGGTAGGCCAATGGAATCGGGGTATCCCCGGCGTTGAAGAACTCAAACTTGGCCGTCGTTTTTTGGCCTTCGCGGGTCGTACTCGATATGAATGAACTGAACCGGTCCGCCTCGGCGCGTGAAGCTCTGATGCGATCCGCTCTGAACACTAAGAATGCCCAAAAGAGTGCGCCGACTGTCGCGATTGCAGCCACCCACTCCGCAACGTTTCCCCAATCCAGCGAGCCGAGCCACTTCGACAGATCCATGCGATCAAGGTATCGGTGGGTCGCGTTCATCGGCGGCGGCGCTGGCCTCATCGGATCGCGATGGCCGCTTCGGAGACGCTGGATTTTCGGCACGGGCGAGCGGCCGTGATTGGCATTGCCTCGAACGCGGAGTCGTCGTCGTCAGCTAAATCGGATCGCTGCCGCCGGTGTGCGCTTATCCTGTTCGCCATGGTCGCTGATTGGTCCGAACTCGCGGATATGGACCAGGCGTCCTTCTGGATCGGACGAGTCTCCCGTGGCGACACGGCAACTGAGGCCCAACTACACGCGGCATACGAGGCCCTCGCTGGCGCGAGTGAGGGCCTCGGTTGGGCGGTCGTGCCGAAGATGACCGGCAGCAAGCTCCGTGACATCCGGGCGATGCTGAAAGTGGCGGACCAACCGGAGGAGGAAGTACGGGCTTGCCTTCGGGCGGTCAAGATGATCGAGGACGCGCACGAACTCCGGAATGAGTTGATACACGGACACTGGAGCAGAACCGACAACGTGAACGAGACAACGTTCGCCCTGTCCAAGGCAGGGTCGCACGCTGCCCCCCCGTCCGTGACCTGGAACATCCAGGAGTTTGAGCGCTGCTGGGTGGAGCAAGCCCGCGCTTCCCAAATCGCCGCCGCTCTATTCAAGACGGCGCAGCGATGGAGGGGAATAACTCTGGGCGAGCGATGGGACCTGGCCACGGCCGAGGAACTCGCTGGGCGATTTACCTTGTCCAAGATCAACGACTCAGGGGGTGGGTTCGGCTCCTTCATTCGCTACACCGGACTCGGCATCGAAGAAAAGCTCCGAGAACTCTCGATGGCGGAGGACGAGAAGTGGTTTCCGGGCAGGTCGGTGATCTACCCCGATCCGGAACCGTTGCCAGCGCCTGAGGCCCGACCGTTCAAGACGTCCTGAGCAGCTGAGCCGGGTCGCTGAGGAGTTGTCAGTGTCACGGTGCCCCTGGCACCAGCATCTTGAGGCCGGCGCTGAGTGACGTGACGAGGGCGCCCGAACCCTCGCCGACCGAAACAGGCGCTTAGCCTGAATCCACCGATGTTCTTGGGTGAGGTTGGGCCGCGGGCGGAGTGAGCTTGGCGCTGCTGCTGGGCGTGGCGGTGGTGCGGG